>NZ_JAGGOO010000137.1 GCF_018614415.1 Streptomyces sp. ISL-12 | reverse complement strand
GCGGGTACACCCGCCCGGCCGGAGGAAACCGGCCCGGTTTGCGCCCACCGGCCCGACGGAGGAAACCGGCCCGGTTTGCGCACACCGGCCCGACGGAGGAAACCGGCCCGGTTCGCGCACCCCCCGGCAGAGGAGACGGACCCGACCCGGATGGGGCCGTCAGGCCTGGCGGGAGGCCAGTTCGATCACGGTGATGTCGGACTCGGCGCCCACGCGCGTGGGCGGGCCCCAGGCGCCCGCGCCGCGGCTGACGTAGAGCTGGGTGTCGCCGTAGCGCTCCAGGCCGGCCACGGTCGGGTTGGCGGCGGCGGCCAGGAGCGGGCCGGGCCAGAGCTGGCCGCCGTGGGTGTGGCCGGAGAGCTGGAGGTCGACGCCGTGGTCGACGGCGTCGTGGATCATCACCGGCTGGTGGGCGAGGAGCACACAGGCGCGGCTGCGGTCGCGGTCGCCGAGAGCGCGCTCGTAGTCGGGGCCCTGGCCCTCGTCCTCGCCGCTGATGTCGTTGACGCCGGCCAGGTCGAAGTGGGGCAGTTCGGTACGGGCGTTCTCCAGGGGCAGCAGGCCCAGGCGCCGCACCTCGTCCACCCACTGCTCGGCGCCGGAGAAGTACTCGTGGTTGCCGGTGACGAAGTACGCGCCGTGCCGGGCGCGGAGCTGCGCGAGCGGCGCGGCGGCGGGACCGAGGTCCTTCACACTGCCGTCGACCAGGTCGCCGACGACCGCTATCAGGTCGGGCTGGGTGCCGTTGACCGTGTCGACGACCTTCTGCGCGAAGCCCCGGCCGAGGACCGGGCCCAGGTGGATGTCGCTGACCACGGTGATCCGGAACCCGTGCGCGGCGCGCGGCAGCTTGGCCAGCGGCACGGTGACGCGTTTGACCGTCGGCCCGTTCAGCACGCCGTACGTCCCGTACCCGACCGTCCCCACGGCCACCGCGGCGGCGGCCCCGCCGACGACCCGGGAGACGAAGAGGCGTCGGGAGGGGACGGCGAGGGGGGTGGCGGAGGTGGGCGTGGGGGCGGTGGTGGCAGTGGTTCCGGTCCCGGGAGACGTGGGGGGCGCGGCCTCCACGGCCGCCGCACCGGACGCACCGGACGTGGTGGCCGTGCCGTCGCCGCCCGGGGACGGGGCCGCGGCCCCCGCCGCCACGCGCTCCGTCGGCACGTCGGCGCGGGACTCCGGGGCCGGGGCCGGGGCGGGCGCCCGCCCCGCGGCCCGCCGTTCCAGCAGGAGCCGCACCAGCGGCCGTACCGCCTCCCCCACCAGGAGCGCCAGCAGCAGGTAGACCGAGAGGGCCATCCACAGGAAGCCCGGCCACCCCAGGACCCGCTGGAGCCAGAAGGGCGCGCCCGAGCGCTCGGCGACCAGCGCGCCGACGGCCAGCAGCCAGCCGCCCGCGACCAGTACCGCGCCCGCCCGGCGCACGCCGCCCGCGCGCCGGGTCGTGTCGCGGAACAGGCGCCGCCACACATACCAGTTGGCCGCCACCAGGACGCCCACCACCAGCAGCGCGACCAGCGCCAAGACGATCACCATCGTGTCCCTACCCCACCCCTTGTGAAACCGCGACTATGACGTGCGGCGCAGTGCGCGCAGACCGCGCAACCCGATGACCCCGACGACCGTCCCCAATACGAAGGAGACCACCGCCAGCAGCAGGTGGACCCAGAAGTACGCCGTGGGGTCGCCGTCCTCGAACGCGAGCCCGCTGCTGTCCTTGGCGAGATTCTTGACGAAAGTGATCCAGATGATCCAGGACCACACCCCGAAGATGAGCAGGAACCACGAGACGGGACGGCTGAGCTTCATACAGCCAGTATCGCCGCCGCGTGTCCGGTTCCGTGTCCGGGGTGGGGAGGCGGGTGGGACGGCGCGGGGAACGGGCGGTACGTTCTCGACCGTGCCCGCACCCAAGAAGACCGTCCGGCGATCGTTGCTGGTCACTCCCGCCGTCCTGACCACCGTCTCGGCCCTCGCGCTGGCCTCACCGGCCGCGTACGCCGCGCCGAGCCCGGATTCCTCGGCGAGCCCCTCCGCCACGCCCCCGGCGAACATGTCGTCCGTGGGCGGCGCCCGCCTCGGGCAGCCGGGGACGCAGGCCAATCTCGCCGGCGGCGTGCCCGTGCTGCCCAAGGACATCACCGCCCGCTCCTGGATCGTCTCCGACGCCGAGTCCGGCGAGGTCCTGGCCTCGCACAACGCCCACTGGCAGCTGGCCCCGGCGTCCACCCTGAAGATGCTGTTCGCCGACACGCTGCTGCCGCAGTTCCCGAAGACCACCGAGCACAAGGTCGCCCCCTCCGACCTGGAGGGCATCGGCTCCGGCTCCAGCATGGTCGGGATCAAGGAGAACGAGACGTACACCGTCCACGACCTGTGGCTCGGTGTCTTCCTGCGCTCCGGCAACGACGCCGTGCACGTGCTGTCCGCGATGAACGGCGGCGTGGACAAGACGGTCGCCGACATGAACGAGCACGCCGAGGAGCTACAGGCCCTCGACACCCACGTGGTCAGCCCCGACGGCTACGACGCCCCCGGCCAGGTCTCCTCCGCGTACGACCTGACCCTGTTCGCCCGCTCCGGGCTGCAGAAGGCGGACTTCCGCGAGTACTGCTCGACGGTCAGCGCGAAGTTCCCGGGCGAGACGACGAAGAACAAGAAGGGCAAGACGGTCCGCAAGTCCTTCGAGATACAGAACACCAACCGGCTGCTGACCGGCGACTACGACATAGAGCAGTACGAGGGCATCGCCGGCGTCAAGAACGGCAACACCACCAACGCGGGCGCCACCTTCACCGGGGTCGCCGAGCGCGACGGCAAGGTGCTCCTGGTCACGGTCATGAACCCGGAGAAGAACGACCACAACGAGGTCTACAAGGAGACCGCCAAGCTCTTCGACTGGGGGTTCAAGGCGGCCGGCAAGGTCGAGCCGGTGGGCGAGCTGGTGGCCCCGAAGGGCGCCGAGTCGAGCGCCTCCCCGGCGACGGGCGGGGGCGAGGCCGGCGGCAGCGGTGACGCGGCCACGGGCACGAAGACCGTCGGCGCCGCCGCGGCGGGCGGCTCGGGCGGCGCCGGGACGGCGCTGGCGATCACCGGCGGGGTGCTGGTGCTGCTCGCGGGCGCCGCGTTCCTGGTCAACCGCCGGTGGCCGCTGCCGGACCTGGTGCGTCGCCGGACCCGTCCGTGACGTCGGCGGGTTCGGTCTCCTTGCCGCCCGTCGCCGTCCAGGAGGCGCAGAACAGGACCAGCTTCGAGGTGAAGTTGATCCACAGCAGCAGGGCGACGGGCACGCCGAACGCGCCGTACACGCTCTTCGCGGCCACGCCCCGCACATAGCTGCTCAGCAGCAGCTTGAGCAGTTCGAAGCCGACCGCGCCGATCAGCGCCGCCACCAGCAGCCGGCGGCGCTCGGGCTCGGCGCCGGGCAGCAGGGTCAGGACGTAGAGCAGGACCAGGAAGTCGGCGAGTACGGCGACGGCGAACGCGGCGATGTACAGCAGTACCCCGCCGACGCCGCCGTCGTCCATGCCCAGGTGCCGGACGAGCCAGCCGGCCAGCGCGGAGGCGACGGTGGAGAGGGCGAGGGTGACCAGCAGCGCGCCGCCGAAGCCGATCAGGACACCGCCGTCCTTGGCCCGGCGCAGGAGAGGGTTGTCGTCCTCGTCGGGCAGTTCCCACACCGCCCGCAGACAGCCCCGGGTCGAGTCGACCCAGTTCATGCCGGTGAACAGCAGCAGGGCGGCGGCGATCAGCCCGACGGTGCCGGCGTTCGCCACCAGCCCCTCGATGTCCAACTGGTCGCCGAGGCCGGGGAACTGATCGGCGATCGCTTCCTGGACCTCCTTCTGCTGCCGCTCGCTGAGCGTGGCGGCGGTGATCGCGGCGCCCAGCGAGAGCAGCGGGAACAGCGCGACGAAGCTGCTGAAGGTCATGGCGGCGGCCAGCCGCGTCCACTTGACCCGGTCCAGGCGCTCGTACGACCGCCACGCGTGCGTGGCCATCAGCCGCGCCGTCCACGGGCCCACTACGGGAAGCTTTTTCAGCCAGTCCATGGTCCGTCTCTGCCCCCGGTCGGGAAAACCAGTGTCCTTGTGCCCCAGAAACGCAGCAGCGTGGCCAGCGCCATGCCGATTCCCGCGCCGGAGACGGTGTCGGCGCGCTGCGAGGTGAGGCCGAGGCCGTAGTGGCTGACGGCGAGGCAGAGGAGTTGTACGGCGGCCCCGGCGAGGTTCACCGCGAAGAAGACGGCGTACGGGCGCGGGCCCCGGGGCCGGGTGTGCCGGTAGGTGAAGAGCGCGTTGCCGGCGTACGCCACCGAGCAGCCGGCGACGAAGGAGAGCGCCTTGGCGGTGAGCGGGCCGAGTCCGGCCGGTCCGCGCAGGCAGGTGAAGAGGGCGAGGTCGACGGCGTAGGCGAGCAGGCCGACGGAGGCGAAGCCGAGGAGTTCCCGGCGGGGACCGGGCGCGCTCGCCGTACCGCCCGGCGCGCCCGCCGACTCGGCCCACCCGCTCGCCGCGTCACCCGTCCCGCTCGCCGCGTCACCCGTCCCGCTCACCATGCCGCCCGTCCCGCTCGCCATGCCACCGCCCGCCGCGCTCACCAGTTGGCCACCGCGGCCCCGTACATCGCGGCCCAGACCACCCCGATGACGGCGAGCGCGCGGTCGCGCAGCACCACGTCCTCGGGTTCGCCGGCCGTGCCCCGGTCGGCGAAGACGGCGTAGCGCAGCACGGCGAGGACGAAGGCGACCACGGAGAGCTGGCGCCAGGGCAGCAGGCCGGCGTGCGGGACGCCGCCCTCCTCCAGGGCCCACAGGCAGTAGCCGAGGACGGCGACACCGGCCGCGAGCTGCCAGACGAAGCGCAGGTAGCCGACGGTGTACTCGGTGAGCAGCGCGCGGGTGGCGCCCGCCGCCCCGGCCATCTGCACGGCCTCGGAGTAGCGCTTGGCGGAGACCATGAACAGCGCGCCGAAGCCGGTGGTGATCAGGAACCAGCGGGAGAGCGGGATGCCGAGCGCCAGTCCGCCGGTCACCGCGCGCATCAGGAAGCCCGTGGTGACGACGACGAGGTCGACGACGAGGACGTGCTTGAGGGTGACGCAGTACGCCAGTTGCATGCCGAGGTAGGCGGTCAGCAGGGCGGCGACGGCGGGCGGGCAGAGCCAGAGCGCGGTGGCGGGCGCGAGGAGGGCGAGGGCGCCGCCGGCGGCGTAGGCGACGGGGACGGGGACCTGTCCGGCGGCGACCGGGCGGTGCCGTTTGACCGGGTGGGCGCGGTCGGCGTCGGCGTCGCGGGCGTCGTTGACCAGGTAGACGGCGGCGGCGCAGGCGGTGAACAGGAGGAAGGTCAGGGGGAGCCGGGCCAGGGCGGCCGTGGTGAACAGTTCTCCGGCGGCGGCCGGGGCGGCGACGACCAGGACGTTCTTGACCCACTGCTTGGGGCGCGCGGTGCGGACCAGGCCGGTCAGCAGGCCGCCCGCGCCGGGCGGTGGTGCCGGGGACCGCTCGGGGGTGCGCCGGCGCAGGACGGCGGTGGTGTCAGCCACGTGCGGCGCCTCCTCGCATCCAGCCGGCGCCGAGACGGGCCGTGAGGGCGCCCAGGGCGGCGCCGGCCGCCACGTCCGAGGGGTAGTGGACGCCGGTGACCAGCCGGGAGAGGCACACCGCGGCGGCCACCGGCCAGGCGGCGCGGACCCCGAGGGTGCCGAAGACGACGGCGGCGGCCACCGCGGAGGTGGCATGCGAGCTGGGGAAGGAGTGCCGGCCCACGGTGGGCACCAGGGGCCGCACATGCGCGGGGCGCGGACGGCGCACGACCCGTTTCACGCCCATGCTGGCCAGGTGCGCGCCCGCGGTGAGCGCGGTGCCGCGCAGCCAGGCGCCGCGCCGGGCGCCGTCCGCGGCGGCCCCGGCGAGGCCCGCCGCCAGCCACAGCGCCCCGTGCTCCCCCACGAAGGACAGGGCGCGGGCGGCGCCCGCCACGCGCGGGTCGCCGCCGCACGCTCTGAGGGCGGAGACGATCCGGTGGTCCATGCCGTCGCGGTGGTCGAGGTGGTGGTCCATACGGACTCACTGTTCATGCCGGTGGCGGCGGAACTCCGGCAAAACTCCGGAACTATTGAGCGACATCCCATTAATCACCCATTTCGGGGATAAACCGGAGGTTTCAGAATTGATGTTGGATAAAGGGGCGATACGGTCACCGGCATGTCTGCCGACACCGACTGGGGCCCCGTCACCGGCTGGGGCCGTACCGCCCCCACCGTCGCCCTCCTGGTCCGCCCCCGGACGTACGAGGAGGCGGCGCTCGCCGTCCGCGCCTGCGGCCGGCGCGGTGCCGTCGCCCGGGGCCTGGGCCGGGCGTACGGCGACGCGGCGCAGAACGCGGGCGGGGCCGTGCTGGACATGACCGGCCTGGACAAGATCCACGCCATCGACGTCGAGGGCGGCACCGTACTGTGCGACGCGGGCGTCTCCCTGCACCGGCTGATGGAGGTGCTGCTGCCGCTCGGCTGGTTCGTGCCGGTGACGCCGGGCACCCGTTACGTCACCGTCGGCGGCGCGATCGGCGCCGACATCCACGGCAAGAACCACCACGTCAGCGGCTCCTTCTCCCGGCACGTGCGGTCGCTGGAGCTGCTCACCGCCGACGGGCGGGTGCGGACCGTCACACCGGGCACGCCGCTGTTCGACGCGACCGCCGGCGGGATGGGCCTGACCGGCGTGATCCTCACCGCGACGGTCCGCCTCCACCGCGTCGGCTCCTCGTGGATGTCGGTCGACACCGAGCGCGCCGCCGACCTGGACGACCTGCTGGCCCGGCTGACCGACGGGGACCACCGCTACCGGTACTCCGTCGCCTGGATCGACCTGCTCGCCCGCGGTGCCGCGACCGGCCGCGCGGTCCTCACCCGCGGCGACCACGCCCCGCCCCACGCCCTGCCGCGCCGCGCCCGCCGGGAGCCCCTCGCGTTCCGCACCGCCCGCCTCCCGGCCGCCCCCGCGTACGTCCCGGAGGGCCTGCTGACCCGGTCCACGGTCGGCCTCTTCAACGAAGCCTGGTTCCGCAAGGCCCCCCGCGCCCGCACCGGCCGGCTCCAGCGCATCCCGTCCTTCTTCCACCCCCTGGACGGCGTCCCGCACTGGAACCGGATCTACGGCCGCGGCGGCTTCGTCCAGTACCAGTTCGCCGTCGGCCACGGCCAGGAGGAGGCCCTGCGCCGCATCGTGCACCGCATCCGCGCGCACCGCTGCCCGTCCTTCCTGGCCGTCCTCAAGCGCTTCGGGGACGCCGACCCGGGCTGGCTGTCCTTCCCGGTGCCCGGCTGGACGCTGGCCCTGGACATCCCGGCCCACCTGCCCGGCCTCGGCGCCCTCCTCGACGCGCTGGACGAGGAGGTGGCGGGGGCGGGCGGCCGGGTCTACCTCGCCAAGGACTCCCGGCTGCGGCCCGAGCTGCTCGCCGCGATGTACCCGCGTCTCGACGACTTCCGCGCGCTGCGCGCGGAGCTGGACCCGCGCGGGGTGTTCGTCTCCGACCTCTCCCGCCGCCTCGATCTCTAGGAGACCGCCATGAAGGACGCCTTCGGCCTGCCCCAGTCCCTGCTCGTCCTCGGCGGTACGTCCGAGATCGCGCTGGCCACCGCCCGCCGCCTGGTGGCCCGCCGCACCCGTACGGTCTGGCTCGCGGGGCGCCCCTCCCCCGCCCTGGACGAGGCCGCCGAGGGGCTGCGCGGGCTCGGCGCCGAGGTACGCACGGTCGCCTTCGACGCCCTCGACCCCGAGTCGCACGAGGAGGTGCTGGGGAAGGTCTTCGCGGAGGGCGACATCGACCTGGTGCTGCTCGCCTTCGGCGTCCTGGGCGACCAGGCGCACGACGAACGGGAGCCGGTGAGCGCCGTGCGGGTCGCGCAGACCAACTACACGGGCGCCGTCTCCGCCGGCCTGGTCTGCGCCGCCGCGCTCCAGGACCAGGGCCACGGCTCCCTGGTCGTCCTCTCCTCCGTCGCCGGGGAGCGGGCCCGCCGCGCCAACTTCATCTACGGCTCCAGCAAGGCCGGCCTGGACGCCTTCGCGCAGGGCCTGGGCGACGCGCTGCACGGCACCGGCGTGCACGTCATGGTCGTACGCCCCGGGTTCGTGCGGTCGAAGATGACCGCCGGTCTGGAGGAGGCGCCGCTGGCGACGACGCCGGAGGCCGTCGCCACCGCCATCGAGCTGGGCCTGAGGCGGCGCTCGGAGACGGTGTGGGTGCCCGGCGCGCTCCGGGTCGTGATGTCGGCCCTGCGCCACCTGCCCCGCACGGTGTTCCGGCGGCTGCCGGTGTAGGGCCCCGGCCCGCTGTGTGGTTATGAACCGTCCGGTGACAGGCCGGGGACGTGGCAGGCCCGTACGCCGCCGGGGCCGCGCAGGTAGAGCAGGTCGCCGTAGGTCCAGTGCGGCTGGGTGTCGCAGGCCGCGGGCTCGTGGACCGACTCCGCGGACCACACCTCGTGACCGTCCGCCGGCCGCACCGCGCGCAGCCGCAGCCCGTCGTACAGGAACAGCAGACCGCCGTGCCGCTCCGGTGCGAACTGCGGGGTGCCCACGCTCCGCCCGGCCTCCGCCCGCCACAGCAGCTCGCCGCGGGCCGTGTCACGGGCGAACGCCACCCCGCCGGCCACGGCCCACAGCACACCGTCCACGGCTCCGGTGTACGTGTGCGACAGCGTGTCGCGGTCGCCGTACGCCGGCGCCGACCACAACAGCCGGCCGGTGCGCGCGGCGAAGGCCCACGTGCCCTTGGTCGTCACCACGGCGACCACGTCCCGGTCCGGATCGACGCTCACCGCGCCGTTGGCCCCCCGGGGTCTTCGGCTGCGCCACAGGACGGTGCCGGTGACACCGTCCCGGCAGGCCAGCCCCCAGTGGGGCCGCCAGGTGAAGACGCGCTCGCCGAGGGAGGCGGAGGCCTCCGCCCGCTCCCGCCACCAGGTGCCCGTGTCGGTGGCCAGCCCCACGGCTTCCAGGCACCGGTAGCCCTGGACGAACAGCCGGTGGTGGGCCGCCCAGACGGTCGTGCCCCAGAGCGCGGTGCCCGGGTCGTTGCTCAGCCGGGGGGTCATGACCGGCTCACCGGTGGCCGGGTCCAGCAGGTAGAGGTGCTCCCAGGTCGGCACCGAGTGATCGGGCGTCTCGGGGGCCGGGTCGCGCAGGGTGTGGCGCAGGGCGACCCAGTGCCGTGGGGTGTCGGTGACGAAGAGACGGGCCCCCAGGGGCACGCCGGACCCCTCCCCCTTCTCCTGGCGGCTCCACCGGCACGCCCCGTCCGCCGCCCGGTGGCCGCTGATCCGGCCGTCGGCGTCGGCGACCACGAAGACGTCCCCGGCCGCCACGGGGCCCGCGGCCAGGCTCCTCCAGCCCGTCGGGAGGCTCCAGCGCACGGTGCCGGCGACCGCGTCCAGCCCGTACAGCCGGCCGCCGGCCGCGACGCACACCACGCCGGTTCCGTCCCCGGTGTACGCGAGGGCCGGGCCGCGCAGCGGGACCCACTCCGTGCCCGCGCGCTCGGGCGCCGTCCACTCCCACGGCCGGGGCCGTACGGCCGCTCCGTTTCCCTTCTGCCCGGCGGACGCCACCGCCACCGAAGCCACCGCCACCGAGGCCACCGCCGTCGCCGCCTGCGACTCGGCGCCCGCGAGGAGGTCCCGGACGGCGGGTGCCAGCAGGCCGGCGAAGGGGCGCGGCGGCCCGGCCCGGCCGATCCGCTCGGCGCACAGCGCCGCCAGGTCGGACAGGGCGGGGCGGGCGGCGGGGTCGAGGGCGAGTCCGGCCTCGGCCAGGGCGGCGAAGGACGCGTCGAGACCGTCCGGGAGATCGGGCGGTTCGTGCAGGACGTGGGCGATGTACTCGACCAGCGTGCCGCCGCGGAACGGGCTCCGGCCGCCGGCCGCGTACACCAGGAGGCAGGTCAGCGCGAACACGTCCGCCGCCGGGCCGACGTCGCGCATGCCCCGTAACTGCTCGGGGGCGGCGTAGCCCGGGGTGCCCGCCGCCTCGTGGGTGACGGTGAGGCGGGTGGCGTCGGCGAGGGAGGCGATGCCGAAGTCGATGACCCGGGGGCCGTCCTCGGCCAGGAGCACGTTGGACGGCTTGAGGTCGCGGTGCACGAGCCCGGCGCCGTGCAGGGTGGCCAGTGCCTCGCAGAGCCCGGCCCCGAGCCGCCAGACGGCGTCGGGAGCGAGCGGGCCGCCGCGGGCGACGACCGTGCCGAGGTCGGGCCCGGCCACGTACTCGGTGGCGAGCCAGGGCAGCGGCGCGGCGGGGTCCGCGTCCACGAGCGAGGCGGTGAAGAACCCCCCGGCCCGGCGCAGCGCCTCCACCTCGCGGCGGAACCGGGCCCGGAAGCCGTCGTGGTCGGCGATGTGCCGGTGCACCGTCTTCACCGCGACCCTGCGGCCGCCCGCGGTGAGCCCCAGGTAGACCGTGCCGAAACCGCCCGCGCCGAGCCGGCCCAGCAGCCGGAAGTCCCCCACCGTGGCCGGGTCCTCGGGTCTGAGCCCCGTCACCCCCACCCTCGCGCCCTCCCCCATGAGTGCCTGTGCGCCCGGGCCGCGTCGGTCAGCGGGCGGGCAGGCCGCCCCGGGCGCGCGGGGCACCGGGCTGTGGGGGTACGACGGTACCGCCGAACACGTACTCGTGCAGCTTGCGCCAGACGCCGTCGGTGCCCTGCTCGTAGAGGGCGAACCCGGTGCAGGGCCACTCGGCCGCGTAGTCGGCCAGTTCCTCGAAGGCGCGGTCCATGGCCGCCTCCTCGATGCCGTGCGCCACGGTGACGTGCGGGTGGTACGGGAACTGCAGCTCGCGGGCGACCGGCCCGGACGCGTCACGGACCTGCTTCTGCAGCCAGGAGCAGGCCTCGGCGCCCTCGACCACCTGGACGTAGACGACCGGGGAGAGGGGGCGGAAGGTGCCGGTGCCGGACAGCCGCATCGGGAAGGGCCGCCCGGCGGCGGCGACCTCCGCGAGGTGCGCCTCGATCGCGGGCAGCGTCGCGGCGTCGACCTCCGTCGGCGGCAGCAGGGTGACGTGCGTGGGGATGCCGTGAGCAGCGGCGTCGCCGAAGCCCGCGCGCAGCTGTTGCAGCCGGCTGCCGTGAGGCTCCGGGACCGCGATCGACACGCCGATCGTTACGGTCCCCACGTCGTCTCCTGTTCTGACCTGTCGTCGTTCCGGAAGTGGCCGCCGGTGCGGCCACCTGTTCTCCGACTGTACGGCCACGGCCCGGCAGCGGGCAGGCGCAACCGGAGTGATGTGCGGCGCTCGGGGTGGCGCTCAGTGCTTGGCGGGCAGGAAGCCCACGCGGTCGTACGCCTGGGAGAGGGTCTCCTCCGCGACCGCCCGCGCCTTCTCCGCGCCCTTGGCCAGGACCGAGTCCAGCGTCTCCGGGTCGTCCAGGTACTGCTGGGTGCGCTCCCGGAACGGCGTCACGAAGTCGACCATGATCTCGGCGAGGTCGGTCTTGAGAGCGCCGTAGCCCTTGCCCGCGTACTTCTCCTCCAGCTCGCCGATGCCCGCACCGGTGAGGGTGGAGTAGATGGTGAGGAGGTTGCTGACGCCGGGCTTGTTCTCGGCGTCGTAGACGATGACCGTGTCGGTGTCGGTGACCGCGCTCTTGACCTTCTTGGCGGTGGTCTTCGGCTCGTCCAGCAGGTTGACCAGGCCCTTGGGCGTGGACGCGGACTTGCTCATCTTGACCGTCGGGTCCTGGAGATCGTAGATCTTCGCCGTCTCCTTGAGGATGTACGGCTTGGGGACGGTGAAGGTCTCGCCGAAGCGGCCGTTGAAGCGCTCGGCGAGGTCGCGGGTCAGCTCGATGTGCTGGCGCTGGTCCTCGCCGACCGGCACCTCGTGCGCCTGGTAGAGGAGGATGTCCGCGACCTGGAGGACCGGGTAGGTGAACAGGCCGACGGAGGCGCGGTCGGCGCCCTGCTTGGCGGACTTGTCCTTGAACTGGGTCATCCGGGACGCCTCGCCGAAGCCGGTGAGGCAGTTCATGACCCAGGCGAGCTGGGCGTGCTCGGGGACGTGGCTCTGGACGAAGAGGGTGCAGCGGTCCGGGTCGAGGCCGGCCGCGAGGAGCTGGGCGGCGGCCAGGCGGGTGTTGGCCCGCAGCTCCTTCGGGTCCTGCGGGACCGTGATCGCGTGCAGGTCGACGACCATGTAGAACGCGTCGTGGGTCTCCTGGAGGGCCACCCATTGGCGGACCGCGCCCAGGTAGTTGCCGAGGTGGAACGAGCCTGCGGTGGGCTGGATTCCGGAGAGCACACGAGGTCGGTCATTCGCCATGCCCACCATTGTCTCAGAGGGTCATGGATGGTTTCGGCGGGTGGGACCGCGCGACCGTCGTGGCCGGTCGCGCGGTTCCCCGCGCCCCTTCGGGGCGCCTCAGCCGAGGTCGATCTCCGGGTACAGGGGGAACCCGGCGACCAGGTCGGTGGCGCGGCGGGAGATCTCGTCGGCGATCTTGCCGTCCAGGACGTGGGAGGCCTTGGAGGTGGCGCCGGACTTGGTGGTGCCGGGCTCGGCGGCGGTCAGCACGCGGTCGATCAGGCCCGCGACCTCGTCCATCTCGGCGGTGCCCAGGCCACGGGTGGTCAGGGCGGGGGTGCCGATGCGGATGCCGGAGGTGTACCAGGCGCCGTTCGGGTCGGCGGGGATCGCGTTGCGGTTGGTGACGATGCCGGAGTCGAGCAGGGCGGCCTCGGCCTGGCGGCCGGTGAGGCCGTAGGAGGACGCGACGTCGATCAGGTTGAGGTGGTTGTCGGTGCCGCCGGTGACCAGGGTGGCGCCGCGCTTCATCAGGCCCTCGGCGAGCGCGCGGGAGTTGTCGACGATGCGCTGGGCGTAGTCCTGGAAGGCGGGCTGCCGGGCCTCGGCGAGGGCGACGGCCTTGGCGGCCATGACGTGCGGGAGCGGGCCGCCGAGGACCATCGGGCAGCCGCGGTCGACCTGGTCCTTGAGGGAGTCGTCGCACAGCACCATGCCGCCGCGCGGGCCGCGCAGCGACTTGTGCGTGGTGGTCGTCACGATCTGGGCGTGCGGTACGGGGTCGAAGTCGCCGGTGAGGACCTTGCCCGCGACGAGACCGGCGAAGTGCGCCATGTCGACCATCAGCGTGGCGCCGGCCTCGTCGGCGATCTCGCGCATGATCCGGAAGTTCACCAGGCGCGGGTACGCGGAGTACCCGGCGACGATGATCAGCGGCTTGAACTCGCGGGCGGAGGCGCGCAGGGCCTCGTAGTCGATGAGCCCGGTGGCGGGGTCGGTGCCGTACGAGCGCTGGTCGAACATCTTGCCGGAGATGTTCGGGCGGAAGCCGTGGGTGAGGTGGCCGCCGGCGTCCAGGGACATGCCGAGCATCCGCTGGTTGCCGAAGGCGCGGCGCAGCTCGGCCCAGTCCTCGTCGGTGAGGTCGTTGATCTGGCGGACGCCGGTCTTCTCCAGGAAGGGCACCTCGACGCGGGCGCCGAGGACGGCCCAGAAGGCGACGAGGTTGGCGTCGATGCCGGAGTGCGGCTGGACGTAGGCGTGGCGGGCGCCGAACAGCTCGCGGGCGTGCTCGGCGGCGAGCGACTCGACGGTGTCGACGTTGCGGCAGCCGGCGTAGAAGCGGCGGCCGACGGTGCCCTCGGCGTACTTGTCGCTGAACCAGTTGCCCATCGCGAGGAGCGTGGCCGGGGAGGCGTAGTTCTCCGAGGCGATCAGCTTGAGCATCTCGCGCTGGTCGGCCACCTCCTGCCCGATGGCGTCGGCGACGCGCGGCTCGACGGCGCGGATCACGTCGAGGGCGGCGCGGTAGGCGGTGGACTCGGTGGAGAGGGACGGCTGCTCGGCTGACATGGGGACCTCCGGACGGGGGCGTTCGGCGTACACGGTTCGGCCCAGGCGCACGGCACTCGTTCCCGTACGGGCCGCTTCCCGATGGTCGGTCCCATCCCAGCGCGCCAGTCACGGCCCGGGGCAAGGGTACCCGGGGGACAGAAGCGCGGAGGTACGGCGTCCATCATCCGGGCGGGGTGACGAGACGGCGTACGGCGTCCGTGATCGTCGTGCGCCGCTGTGCGGGCGGGACCAGGGAGTTGACGTCCTCGGTGTGGTGCTGCCACATGTTCGCGAGCGTCAGGACGAGCGCCAGGATCTCCGCCGCCGGCTTGTCCCGCCGGACGCTGCCGCGCCGCTGGGCGGCCTCGACCGCGGCGATCTTGTCCCGCATCGAGCGGGCCACGAGGTCGGACGCCGGCCGTTCGGCGCTTTCCAGCGCGTACCAGGTCAGGAAGCGCATGACCTGGGGGTGCCGCTGTCCGGCGTCGTGCAGTCGGCCGGCGTACTCGGGCAGGTCGTCGGCGTCGAGGGGGACCGCGTTCACGGTCTGCTCGGCGATCGCCTCGTAGACGGCCTCGAACAGGCCCTCCTTGCCGGCGGCGAAGGAGTACACCAGACCGGGACTGATCCCCGCGCGCTTGGCGAGCCGGTCCACGCGGGCTCCGGCCACGCCGAACTCGGCGAACTCGGCGAGGGCCGCCTCCATCAGCTGCTGACGCTTGCGGTCGGGGTCGCGTGTTGCCATGCCGTCAACCTTCCTTACTGAACGTTCATTTTACAACTCGGACCGGCTTCCGCATACTGAGCGGAGTAAATGAACATTCATTTAGGAAGTGACATGGTCGATTCACACTGGTCCCCGGCCGGCATCCCGGATCTCTCGGGCCGTACCGCACTGATCACCGGCGCCAACAGCGGCATCGGCTTCCGCACCGCCCAGGTGCTGGCGGAGCACGGTGCCCGCGTCCTGCTCGCGGGCCGGCGCCCCGACTCCCTGGCGGATGCCGCCCGCCGTCTGCGCGCGGAGGTGCCCGGCGCCCGCCTGGAGACGGTGGAACTCGACCTCGGCAGCCTCGCCGCGATCCGCGAGGCCGCCGCCCCGCTCGCCGCGGCCGAGACCCTCGACCTGCTCGTCAACAACGCCGGTGTGATGGACGTCCCGGAGCGCCGGCTGACCCGCGACGGACTGGAACTCACGGTGGGCACCAACCACCTCGGCCATTTCGCGCTGACCGCGCACCTGATGCCCGCCCTGCGGCGCTCCGCGGGCGCCCGGGTCGTCACAGTCAGCGCCGTCGCCGCCGCCTGGCGCTCCGGTGATCTCGCGGATCTGATGAGCGAGCGCGGCTACCGCCCGATGAGCGCGTACGCGAAGTCCAAGCGTGCCAACGTCGTCTTCACCCAGGAACTCGCCCGCCGCCTCGCCGGCGGTGCGCACCGTGCCGTGGCCGTCCATCCGGGCTCGGCCGTCACCAACCTGCAGCGCCACACCTCCGCCAGCCGGACGGGGCGCCTGCTCGTGGCCCTCGCCTCCCGCACGCTGATGGGCTCCCCCGACGGCGCGGCCTGGCCGTCCCTGTACGCCGCGACCCACCCCGAGGTCGCCAACGGGGCCTACCTCGGCCCGGCCGGACGCGACCAGACCTCCGGTACGCCGAGGCCGGTCCGGCTGCCCGCCGGGGCCGACGACCCCGGCGTGGGGGCCCGGCTGTGGCGCGAGAGCGAACGGCTGACCGGCGTCACCTTCCCGGTCCCGCAGACCTGACCGTGCCAGGAAGGAGAAAGCCCGTGACCAGCTCCGACGGATTCGTCCCGAACCCCGACGCGGCCGAGCTCGCCGCCGTCAACCGACGGATCGCCACGATGATGCGGTACCCCGATCTCACCACCCCCGAGGGCCTGGCAGCGGTACGCGCGACCGACTTCTCGCCCGGCGGCGACCTGAGCCATCCCGTCAGCGAGCGGACCGTCCCCGGCCCGGGCGGGGAGCTGACGCTGCGGATCATCCGGCCCGAGGGGCCGCCCGAGGCCGTCATGATCGGCATCCACGGCGGCGGCTGGTGCACCGGCACCCCGGCCGAAGACGACTGGCTCAACGACTACTACGCCGGCCACTCCCACGTCGCGACCGTCGCCATCGACTACCGGCTCGCCCCCGAGCACCCCATGCCCGCGGCGGTCGACGACTGCCTGACCGGGGTCCTGTGGGTCGCCGAGCACGCCGCCGCAGCGTTCGGCACCGAACGCCTCCTGCTGCACGGCGCCTCGGCCGGCGCACACCTGGCCGCGGCGACCCTGCTGCGGCTGCGCGACGAGCACCCCCGGGTGGCCGCCCGGATCGCCGCGGCCGGCCTGCTCTACGGCGCATACGACCTGAGCGGCACCCCCAGCCAGCGTCTCGCCGACGACCACACCCTCGTCCTGCCGGCCCACTGGATCCGCGGCTTCGCCGCCAACACCTTCCCGGACCTCGACGCCGAGCGGCTGCGCGACCCGGCCCTCTCGCCGCTCTACGCACAGCTCGACGGCCTGCCGCCGGCCCTGTTCACCGTCGGCGCACTCGACCCGCTGCTGGATGACAGCCTGTTCATGGCCGCCCGCTGGCGGGCCGCGGGCAACCACGCGGACCTCGACGTCTGGCCGGGCGGCGTCCACGGCTTCGACACCATGGGCCCCCGCACCGGCCGCGCCGTCGCCGCACGCGTCTCGTCCTGGTTCAGCGCCCGCCTGGCCGCCTGACCCGCTCCCGGTCCGCCCGCCGGCCCCGTGGGTGCCTACAGGATCACGTGGGGCAGGAAGCGGGCGTACTCGTCCGTCACCAGGCCCGACGACTCCCGGATGCCCAGGCCCGCCGACTCGTCCTCGACCACCCAGGCGCCGAGCACGACGTGGTTGCCGTCGAAGTCGGGGAGCGGGGCGAGGGCCTGGTAGCAGCAGGGTTCGTCGCGGACGGCGGCCGGGCTGCC
The DNA here is from genome assembly GCF_018614415.1 of Streptomyces sp. ISL-12. Lineage (GTDB taxonomy): Bacteria > Actinomycetota > Actinomycetes > Streptomycetales > Streptomycetaceae > Streptomyces. Next base: position 25,968 of record NZ_JAGGOO010000137.1, on the reverse strand, counting down.
GGGCTCGTGGACCGTGACGCCGGCGCCCTCGCGGCCGAGGAGCGGCTTGGCGACCCAGCCGGGGCCCTCGGCCAGTTCGCGGGGGCCGTCGAGGTAGGCCGGGAGGAGGTTGGGGTGGCCGGGGTACAGCTCCCAGAGGACGGCGAGCAGCGCCTTGTTGCTGAGCAGCATCTTCCAGGCGGGCTCGATCCACAGGGTGGAGCCGGTGCCGCCGCCGTTGTCGAGGGTGTCGAGGACGTGGCCGGCGAAGCGGTCGGTGGTGAGCCACTCCCAGGGGTACAGCTTGAAGCAGCTGCGGATGAAGCGGAGCCTGGTGTCGACGAAGCGGCCGGAGAGGCGGTCCCAGCCGATCTCCTCCATGGAGATCGACTCCGTCTTCAGGCCGGCCTGCTCGGCGGTCTCCTGGAGGTAGGCGACCGTCATCAGGTCCTCGCCGAGTTCGTCGGCGGTGGAGTGCGCGAAGTACAGGGGGCTGCCGGGCGGCAGCAGGGCGGCCTGTTTCCTCCAGGCGTCGATCAGGCGCTCGTGGAGGGAGTTCCACTGGTCGGCGCCGGGGAAGCGCTCCTCCATCCAGAACCACTGCGGGGAGGCCGCCTCGACGAGGGAGGTCGGGGTGTCGGCGTTGTACTCCAGGAGCTTCGCCGGTCCCGTGCCGTCGTAGCGCAGGTCGAAGCGGGCGTAGACGGAGGGGAGTTCGGCGCGGCGCCGCCAGGATTCGGCGACGGCCCCGGCCACCCGGGGGTCGGTGATGCCGAGGTCGGCGAAGCGGCCGGCGGTGACGATGTGCTCGGCGGCGGCCAGGCACATGCGGTGCAGTTCCTCGACGACTTCTTCCAGCGCCTCGACCTCGGGGAGGGAGAACACGTAATAGGCGCTCTCGTCCCAGTAGGGGCGCAGGGAGCCGTCGGGGTAGCGGGTGAGGGGGTAGACGAGCCCCTGCCCCTCGACGGTCTGCTGCCAGCCGGGGCGGGGCTCGGTGGTGCGGCGCTCCACGGCCGCTCAGCCGCCGCTGCTGCCGGAGGAGCAGCCGAAGCCGCCCCGGTCGACGGCCTCGTCGCGGTCGAAGGTGCCGTAGTCGGCCCGGCCGCGGGTGACCTCGGAGTCGTAGTACCAGTCCGAACTCGAAAGGCTGGTGGAGGACTTGCAGTTCTTGTCGGCGACGACCTTGTAGCCGTCGGCGAAGGTGTAGTTGTCGCGGTCCACACAGCGCCGGTCGGGCTCCGAGCCGCACGACGTCAGGGCCGCCGCGAGGACCCCCATACCGCCGAGTACGACGGTGCTCGACCGCAGCCGTCGCCGAGTCTCTGCCATGTCCCCATCCCCCGCTGCTGTTGCCGATGTCCGTCCGGACGTACGGCCGTTGGGTCGCTCGGATGTACGGCCGCCGTCGGAGGTGGATGCTACGGCAGGAGCCCGTGCGGGTGGCAACGCGCACGGGCGTGCGGTGGCGGATCAGGGAGTCGCGACGCGTACGGCGGTGGTCGCCAGGGTGGTGTACCGCATGGTGAAGCCGCCGCCCAGCGCGTCGATGGCGTCACCCACCGTGCCCAGGACCTCGGCGAGTCGACCTGCGGGGAGCCGGGTGACGCCGCCGGTCGTGGGGAGCAGGTCCAGCCACTGGTCGCGGGTGTAGGGCCGCTCCCAGTCGAACTGCCACTGTTCCGGTTCGTCGAACCGCCCGGTCTCGCGGATCGTGCCGGCGATCTTCGCGTACCCCGCTCGGTACATCTCCAGCGGACGTCGCGCCGGCTGGCCGCTGAACGGGGAGTCGGGCGCCACCCGACGGCAGGCGGCGGCGAACGCCTCGGCCACCTCGGCCGGGGGTTCGAAGACATGCCCGAAGATCGCCAGGCGCCCGCGCGGACGCAGCACGCGGGCCGCCTTCGCGGCGCCGACGGCCGGGTCGACCCAGTGCCACGACTGGGCGGCGGTCAGCGCGTCGAACGTCCGGCCGGCCGGCTCCCAGGCCTCGAAGGTCGCCGCCTCGACCCGCAGGCCACGGGCGCGCGCGACGTCGGCCATCCGCGCGTCCGGCTCCACACCGAGCACGGCGCATCCGGCGGCCTGGAACTGGCGGGCGGCCGTGCCGGTGCCGCAGCCGACGTCCAGCACGTCGGGGGCACCGGACGCGCCGGACCCCGGGCTTCCGGCGATGACGCGCGCCACCAGGTCGTCGGGGTAGCGGGGGCGGGCCCGGTCGTAGCGTCGCGCGTCGGCGCCGAACGACTCGGCGGTCTGGCGAGCCTGATGCGGGCGCACCGGCTCTGGCTGCTCTCGCGATGGAGTGGGCATGCGGTCACTTTAGTGGGCGCATGCCCACACGCCAATACGGCTGCGCCCCTGGGGAACGCCCGTTCCCTCTCGTCCTTCTTCTACTTCTTCCGCGTCGTGATGACCGCGGCGATGATGGATCCGGTGGCGATGATGATCCCGGAGATGATCTCCATGCCCCGCACCTCCTTCCCGTCGGTGCCGGTGTGATCTGGTGACGCCGACCACCTTGGCGGCCGGCGGAAGGAAGTTGGGGATCGCCGGAAAAACTGCATCCCGGCCATGGAAGCGGCCCCGGCTGCCTAAGGTCACGGACCATGGGAGTGAAGCAGCCGCCAAAGGTCTTGCTGGATCTTCTGCCGGCCGTTGACGCCGCACTGGAGCGCAAGGGGCTGACCGCGGGTCGCTACACCGCAGAGCGTCTGCGCGTGGACTACTACGCCGAGAAGCTGGTGCCGTTGCCCGGCCGGTGCGGGGCGAGCGCCGAGGACGCGGTGCTGTCGATGTTCGTCGCGGCGACGGCGCGGGCCGAGACCGGTCGTCTGTGTCCGGCGATCCGCTGGTACCTGTTGGCGTTCAATCCGGAGCCGGGCGCCACCGAGAAGTTGCGCACGCGGTTGCGGGGTGCGCTCGGGCGGGTGGAGAAGCGCGGGCTCGCGGTGCCGAAGCTACCGACGCAGGCCGAACCGAACTTCAGCGAGGAGCGGGACGCCCTGATCCGCCGAGCGTCCGCCGATGCGAGACAGATCATGATGCCGCTGGCGGACCAGATGGATGAGGAGGAACAACGCCAGGAGACACTGGCGGCGATCAGAACGCTGTTCCCGGTGGAGCTGGACCCTCGGCGTCGGTCGGCCGCTGCCGCGGTGCGTGAGCTGCACCACGCGTTCTCCCGATCCCTGGGTGGCCCGATCTCAGATGAGAGTCGGGCTGACCTGGCGCTGCACATGACACGGCTCCGCGACCGGACAAGCGTTCTGCGGGACCTGATCGCCGAACGGGAAGGGATCACGGACGCGGCATTGGCCGACTCGTATCGGGGATGGACCGATCCGGCGATGGTGCACAGCCTGCTGGACGCAGCACCGGACGAACGGCTTCGGCAGACGGCCATCAAGGTGCTCTCCCGCAGACGTCTGGGGTCGTTGACCTGCCAGGGCCATCTGGGGCAGGGGTGCCGGCCGGCGTGTGACGGCGTGGCGTGGGTGTTGTGCTGCCTGCTGGATCCTCCGGTTCAGAGGTTGTGGGAGCTGCGGCAGGCCGACGTGGCGTGGCTGGTGCAGCGGGTGATGGAGATCATGGGCGTGCCTGCGCGGGTGGTTGAGCAACGCGCTCTTCGTCCGGGCCGGTGAGGGCGGCGTCCAGCGGGCCGGGGCCGGCCAGAACCACGCGGGCGCCTGGGAACGCGGGACGGGAAGCGGCTGGAACGACGCCCCCGCCCGCGCGCCTCTCTCGGATCCACTACGGCAGCACCCGGCACAACGCGTCCAGTGCCCCCGTCCAGGCGTGGTCCGGTGGGGTGCCGTAGCCGACGACGAGGGCGTCGGTGGGGGGTGTCGTGGCGGTGGGGTGGCGGAAGAGGGAGAGGCCGTAAAGGGCCAGGTTCTGCCAGGTCGCGGCCTGGACGACGGACTGTTCGGTGCCGGGCGGCAGGAGCAGTACGGCGTGCAGGCCGGCGGCGATGCCGGTGGGGCGGACGCCGGGGGCGCGGGCGGCGAGGGCGGCGACCAGGGCGTCACGGCGGCGGCGGTAGCGCAGGCGGGAGGCGCGGACGTGGCGGTCGTAGGCGCCGGAGGTGAGGAACTCGGCGAGGGTGAGCTGGTCCAGGGCGGAGCAGGTGGGGAGGTTGTTCTTGGCCTCCAGGACCTCGTCGACGAGCGGCGGTGGGAGGACGGCCCAGGCCAGGCGGAGGCCGGGGGCGAGGGCCTTGCTGGTGGTGCCGAGGTGGACGACGCGGTCGGGGTCGAGGCCCTGGAGGGCGCCGACGGGCTGGCGGTCGTAGCGGAACTCTCCGTCGTAGTCGTCCTCCAGGACCAGGGCGCCGGTGCGGCGGGCCCAGTCCACGACGGCGGCGCGGCGGTCGGGGCGCAGGGGCATGCCCATCGGGAACTGGTGGGCGGGGGTGAGGAGGACGGCCCCGGCACCGTCGGCGGGGGCGCTCGGGTCGGTGCCCTGGTCGTCGAAGGGCAGCGGGACGGTGCGCAGGCCGGCGGCGGTCAGCAGGTCGCGGTGGATGTGGAGGCCGTACGACTCGACGGCGACGGTGCGGACGCCGCGGGACCGCAGCACCGAGGCGAGCAGGGACAGCGCGTGCACGAAGCCGTTGCAGACCAGGACGCGGGACGGGTCCGCGTGCACGCCACGGGCGCGGGAGAGGTAGCCGGCGAGGGCGAGCCGGAGTTCGGGGCGGCCTCGGGGGTCGCCGTAGCCGAGGGCGTCGTGCGGGGCCCTGTCCAGGGCGCGGCGGGCGGCCTTGAGCCACTCGGCGCGAGGGAAGGAGGCCAGGTCGGGGGTGCCGGGGCGCAGATCGTAGGCGGGGCGGGCGAGGGCGCGGCCCTGGGGTACGGGGTCGGCGGGCGGGGCGGCGACGGGGCGGTCGGCGACCCTTGTGCCCGAGCCCTGCCGGGCGGTGAGCCAGCCCTCGGCGACCAGGTCGGCGTAGGCGTCGGCGACGGTGTTGCGGGCGATGCCCAGGTCGGCGGCGAGGGCGCGGGAGGACGGCAGCCGGGTGCCGGGGGCGAGGCGGCCGGTGCGGGCGGCTTCGCGCAGGGCGTCGGTCAGGCCGCGGCGCAGGCCGGGACCGGCCGGTTCCAGGTGCAGGTCGATGCCGAGATTGGCCCGCGTTTCCGTCACGGAAGTGGACCATACCCGTGGGCTGCTTGCTCTCTAGGGTCGAGGCATGACGGACACCGAGAACACCACGACGTACGCCGACGAACACCAGCCCCGGCTCCAGTGGGCCAAGCACGCCCCCGAGGTCTACAAGGCGATGGTCCGGCTCGACGCCGCCGCCAAGAAGGGCCTGGACCCCAAGCTGTACGAGCTGGTCAAGATCCGTGCCTCGCAGCTCAACCACTGCGCCCTCTGCCTCGACATGCACACCAAGGACGCGCTCGCGGCGGGCGAGAGCGTGGAGCGGATCGTGCAGCTCAGCGCCTGGGAGGAGTCGCGGCACTTCTACACGGAGAAGGAGCTGGCGGCGATCGAGCTGACCGAGGCGGTGACCGTGCTGACGGACGGTTTCGTGCCCGACGAGGTGTACGCGCGGGCCGCCGCGCACTTCCCCGACGAGGCGGAGCTGAGCCAGCTGATCGCCGCCATCACGGTGATCAACGCCTGGAACCGGTTCGGCGTGACCTGCCGGATGACGCCGGGGCACTACACGCCGGGGCAGTACGCGTGACGACGACCGATACGGCCCGTACGGCCCGTACGGCTCGTACGTCGCGTCTGGACGCCGGGGTGCGGTCCGCGCTCCAGGCGGTGAGCGCCGCCGCCAAGCAGGGGTTCGGTGACCCCGCCCTCGCCGAGCTCGTCCAGATCCGCGCCTCGCAGCTCAACCACTGCGCGTTCTGCCTCGACATGCATCTGGAGATCGCCCGGAAGCACGGGGTCGGGCAGCGGCAGCTGGATCTGCTGGCCGCCTGGGAGGAGGCGGGGGACGACGTCTTCGACGGCCGGGAACGGGCGGCGCTGGAGCTGACCGAGGCGGTGACCGTGTTGACTGGGGGTCCCTCCCGGGCTTTCGGCTCTGGGGGAGGGTTCGTGCCCGACGAGGTGTACGCGCGGGCCGCCGCGCACTTCGACGCGGACCGGCTCGCCCACCTCCTCGCGCTGATCACCGCCATCAACAGCTGGAACCGGCTGATGGTCGCCCGGCGCGTCCCGGCAGGGGGCAGCCCGTGGTGACCAAGGCCGAGCGGTTCCGCGCCCTGCACCGCCGCCGCGCCCCGGAGAACCCCCTCGTGCTGCCCGGACCGTGGGACGCGGCGAGCGCCCGGGTGTTCGAGGCCGCCGGGTTCCCGGCGCTGGCGACGCCCAGCGCGGGGGTCGCGGCGTCCCTCGGGTACGAGGACGGGCACACCCCGGCCGACGAGATGTTCGCGGCGGTGGCCAGGATCGTCCGGTCGGTGGACGTGCCGGTCTCGGCGGATGTCGAGGACGGGTACGGGCTGGCGCCGGGGGAGCTGGTGGGGCGGTTGCTGGAAGCCGGAGTCGTGGGCTGCAACCTGGAGGACTCCGTGGACGGCGTCCTCAAGGACCCCCGGGAGCACGCGGAGTGGCTGGCCGGGGTCCGGGAGGCGGCCGGCGACCGGCTCTTCGTCAACGCGCGGGTCGACACGTTCGTCCGCGGGGTCACCGATCCCCGCCGGGCCGTGGAGCGGGCGGCGCTGTACGTGGCCGCGGGCGCCGACTGCGTCTATCCGATCATGGCCCCCGTGGCCGTACTGCCGCTGCTGCGGGCCGGGATCGAGGGGCCGCTGAACGTCGGCGCCCTGGTCGGGGACGGCCCCTCGCCCGCCGAGCTGGGCGGACTCGGGGCCACCCGGGTCACCTTCGGGCCGGGGTTCCAGCGGCGGGCGGCCGAGGCGCTGCGGGAGACGGCCGCGCGGCTACTGGGCTGAGGGCCACGGGCCAGGGCCGCTGCGCGGCTGAGGGCCACGGGTCAGGGCAGCCACGTCCGCCACACCGACGCGTGGCTGTCCGCCCACTTCTCCGCCGCCTCCTCCGGTGACAGCTTCTGCTCCGCGATCATCAGGGAGACCTCGTTCTGGTCCTCGGTGGTCCACTTGAAGTTCCTCAGCAGCTGGGCCGCCTTGCCGCCGTCCCGGGCGAAGTCGGCGTTGAGGTACTTCTGGAGGGGCGTGACCGGGTAGGCGCAGTCGACCTTCGCGGGGTCGGCGTCGCAGCCGTCCTCGCGGGCGGGGAGCTTCACCTCGGTCATCGGGACCTTCTCGAACAGCCACTGCGGGCTGTACCAGTACGTCAGGAAGGGCTTCTTCTCCTTCGCGAACTGTTGGATCTGGGTGATCTGCGCGGCCTCGGAGCCGGCGAACACGACCTGGTAGTCCAGGTCCAGATTGGCCACCAGCGCCTTGTCGTTGGTGACGTAGGACGGGGAGCCGTCCAGGAGCTGGCCCTTGCCGCCGCTCTCCGGGGTGCGGAGCTGACCGGCGTACTTGTCCAGGTTCTTCCAGTCCCTGACGTCGGGGTGCGCCTTCGCGAAGTACGTCGGGACGAACCAGCCGATGTGGCCGGTGACGCCGAGGTCGCCGCCGTTCACGATGGTGCGCTTGTCCTCGACGTAGCGCTGTTCCTGCTCGGGGTGGCCCCAGTCCTCCAGGATGGCGTCGACGCGGCCCTGGCTGAGCGCGTCCCAGGCGGGCACCTCGTCGACCTGGACGGTGTCGACGCGGTAGCCGAGTTCGTGCTCCAGGAGGTACCGGGCGACGGCCACGTTGGCCTGGGCGCCGACCCAGGACTGCACGGACAGCGTCACCGTCTTCGCGCCCTGCGCGTTCGCGAACGGTGACGCCTGCTTGGTCATGTCGGCGGCGCCGCAGCCGGTCAGCAGCAGCGAGCCCGCCAGGGCGATGACACGACGGCGCATGTCAGGCTCCCTTCCGTGCGCGGCGTTCGGTGGGCTGGGTCACCCGGTCGAGCATCAGGCCGAGGCAGACGATGGCCGCGCCGGCCACCAGACCGGTCGCCAGGTCGCCCTGGGCGAGGCCGAAGACGACGCTGTAGCCGAGGGCTCCGCCGCCGACCAGGCCGCCGATGATGACGACGGCGAGGACCAGGACGACGCCCTGGTTGACGGCGAGCAGCAGGGCCGGGCGGGCCAGCGGGAGCTGGACCTGGCGCAGTTGCTGCCCGCTGGTGGCGCCGAGCGAGCGGGCCGACTCCAGGGCGCCCGGGTCGACGCCGCGCAGGCCCTGGGCCGTGATCCGGACGACGGCGGGGAGGGCGTAGACGACGGCGGCGGCCACGGCGGGGGCACGGCCGACGCCGAACAGGGCGACGACCGGGATCAGGTACACGAACTGCGGCATCGTCTGGAAGACGTCCAGGACCGGGCGGAGCAGCCGTTCGAAGCGGTCGCCGCGGGCCGCCGCGATGCCGGTGGCGAAGCCGATGACCAGGGTGGCGGCGACGGCCGCCAGGACCTGGGAGAGGGTGTCCAGGGACGGTTCCCACACGCCGAGGACGCCGATCGCGGCCATGGCCAGGACGGCGGTGAGCGCGGTGCGCCAGGTGCCGATCAGCCAGGCCAGGGCGGCGACGAGGAGGAGCACGGACCACCAGGGCAGCCAGAGCAGGCCGTCGCGGAGCGGGTCGAGGACCCAGGTGGTGAAGCGGCCCGCCCAGTCGGCGGTGCCGCCGACGACGGGGACGCCGGAGTAGAGGTGGGCGGTCATCCAGTCGACGGCGCGGTTGACCGGTCCGGCGATGCCCAGCTCCCAGGACTCCGGCCACTCCAGGCGGCCGGCGAGGCGACCGGCGACCGCGACGGCCACGGCGGCGGCGAGCGCGGACAGCCATCCCGCCGGGGACGTCGGTTCCTGGCCCGTCCGCTCCCCCGCCGCGCCGGTCACCCGGTCCAGGACGACGGCGAGCAGCACGATGGGGATGCCGGCGACGAGGGCCGCGCCGACGTCGACCGAGGCGAGCGCCTGGTAGACGCGGTCGCCGAGCCCGCCGGCACCGATGACGGAGGCGATGACGGCCATGGACAGCGCCATCATGATCGTCTGGTTGAGGCCGAGCAGCAGCTCCCTGCGGGCCAGCGGGACACGGGCGGTCAGCAGCCGCTGGCGGGCGGTGGTGCCGAGGGACTCGACGGCTTCGAGGACCTCCTTGTCGGCGCCGCGCAGGCCGAGGGCGGTGAGCCGGGCCATGGGCGGGGCGGCGTAGACGACGGTGGCCAGGACGGCGGCGGGGACGCCGATGCCGAAGACCAGGACGACCGGGAGGAGGTAGGCGAAGGCGGGGAGCACCTGCATGGTGTCCAGGACCGGGCGCAGCAGCCGGTCCATCCGGTCGGACAGCCCGCCGGCCAGCCCCAGCAGGGCGCCCACGACCACCGAGGCCAGGACGGCTACGACCATCAGGGCGAGGGTCTGCATCGTCGGCACCCACATGCCGAGCAGGCCGCAGGCCAGGAACGCCGCAGCCGTGCCGAGCGCGAGCCGGGCGCCCGCCACCCGCCAGGCGGCCAGGACGCCGATCGCGGTGACGCCCGCCCAGCCGACGGCGAGCAGGGCGAGGTAGACGGCGCGTACGGAGAGGACGACGGCGTTGCTGACGTGGCCGAAGAAGTAGAGGAAGAGCGGGTGGCTGTCGCGGTTGTCGATGATCCAGTCGCTGACGTCGCCGAGCGGGGCGGAGACGTCGACGGTGAGGGCGGCCGGCCAGGTTCCGCTGGACCACTGGGCGTGGGCGAGGGGGGCGAGGACGGCGGCGGCGACGGCGAGGAGCAGCAGCTTGCCGACGGGGCGGCGACGCAGGAGGGCCGGCAGGGCGGGACGCGGGGCGGTGGACGCCGTGGCGGTCGCCATCAGACCGCCTCCTTCGGCCGTTCCGTCTCCTCGGGGTCCTCGGGATCGTCGGGGTCCTCGGGGTCCTCGGGGACGGCGGGATTCTCAGGGACCGCAGGGCCCTCAGGGACCGCAGGGCCCTCAGGGACCGCAGGGCCCTCAGGGACCGCAGGGCCCTCAGGGACCGCAGGGCCGGTTCCTGAGCCTCCTCCGGTCCCGGCGACGACGCCGAGCAGCGCGCCCGCGTCGACCACCCCCAGGCAGCGGCCGTCGGCCATCACCCGGGCCGCCGATCCGGCGCGGGCGACGGCCTCGATGGCCTCGGAGACGGTGGCGTCGGGGCGCAGCGCCGGGCCGTGGCCCGCCTCGCCCGCGTCGGCGGCGGGCCGCATCGCCGTACGGACCGTCAGGACCTGCTCGCGCGGCACGTCCCGCACGAACTCCCGTACGTAGTCGTCGGCGGGCGAGCCCACGATCTCCTCCGGCGTGCCGAGCTGCACCACCCGGCCGTCCCGCATCAGGGCGATGCGGTCACCGAGCTTCAGGGCTTCCTGGAGGTCGTGGGTGATGAAGACCATCGTGCGGCCCTCCTCGCGGTGCAGCCGGACGACCTCCTCCTGCATGTCCCGCCGGATGAGCGGGTCGAGCGCGCTGAACGGCTCGTCGAACAGGAGCACCTCGGGGTCGACGGCGAGCGCGCGGGCGAGGCCGACGCGCTGGCGCTGGCCGCCGGAGAGCTGGGCCGGACGGCGCCGTTCCATGCCTTCCAGGCCGACCTTGGAAATGACGGCGGCGGCCCGCTCGCGCCGCTCGGCGCGGCCCACGCCCTGGATCTCCAGGCCGTAGGCGACGTTGTCCAGCACGGTGCGGTGCGGGAGCAGGCCGAAGTGCTGGAAGACCATCGCGGTGCGGTGCCGGCGCAGGGCGCGCAGCCGGGCGCGGTCCATGGCGCGTACGTCGTCGCCGTCGATGGCGATGGTGCCGGCCGTCGGTTCGATCAGCCGGGTCAGACAGCGTACGAGGGTGGACTTGCCTGAGCCGGACAGGCCCATGACGACGAAGACCTCGCCCTTGCGCACCTCGAAGCCGACGTCCCGGACGGCGGCCGTGCAGCCGGTACGGGAGCGCAGTTCGGCCGGGCTGAGGGAGGTGAGGGAGGGGTCGCCGGGGACGCGGTCGGCCTTCGGGCCGAAGACCTTCCACAGGCCGTCCACGGAGAAGACGGGGGGACGCTCGGCCGGGGTCTGGGTGACGGCGCTCACCGGGCGTCACCGCCGATCAGCTCGACGGCCTTCTCCCCCACCATCAGCACGCCGATCATCGGGTTGACGGCGGGCATCGTCGGGAAGACGGAGGCGTCGGCGATCCGCAGGCCCTCCAGGCCGCGCACCCGCAGGTCGGGGCCGACGACGGCGAGCGGGTCGTCGGGGGCGCCCATCCGGCAGGTGCCCGCCGGGTGGTAGACGGTGTGCGCGACCTTGCGGGCGTACTCGCTCAGCTCGGCGTCGCCCAGCACGTTCGGGCCGGGGCACACCTCGCGCTTGAGCCACCCGGCCAGCGGCTCGGTCTGCGCGATCTCGCGGGCGATCCGGATGCCGTCCACGAGGGTACGGGCGTCGTAGTCGTCCTCGTCCGTGAAGTAGCGGAAGTCCAGGGCGGGCTTGACGGACGGGTCGGCGCTGGTCAGGCAGAGCCGGCCGCGGCTGCGCGGCTTGGGGATGTTCGGGGTCATCGAGACGCCGAACTCCGGGCGCTCGTAGCCCAGTCGCTCGGGGTTGTCCGTGAACGGGATCTGGTAGAAGTGGAACATCAGGTCGGGGCCCTGGCGTTCGGGGTCGCGGCGCACGAACAGGCCGGCGTCGGAGTCCATCGCGGAGTTCTCCGGGATGGGACCGTTGGTCTCCCAGACGATCACGGACTCGGGGTGGTCGAGGAGGTTCTCGCCGACGCCGGGCAGGTCGTGCGCCACGGGTATGCCGAGCCCTTCGAGGTCGGCGCGCGGTCCGATGCCGGAGTGCAGCAGCAGCCGGGGGGAGTCGACGGCGCCGGCGCAGAGGACGACCTCGCCCCGGGCCCGTACGAGGATCTCCTCGCCGTCCTTGGTGCGCACGTGCACGCCCTCGGCGCGGGTGCCGTCCAGCTCCAGCCGGTAGGCCCAGGTCTCCAGCATGATCGTGAGGTTGGGGCGTTCGTCCATCACCGGGTGGAGGTACGCCACCGACGCCGACGAGCGCTTGTTGTTCTCGGGGTGGTAGGCGAGGTCGAAGAAGCCGACGCCCTCGGTGAACGGCTTCTTGTTGAAACCCTCGATCCGGGGGACTTCGAGCGCCTTCTGGGCGGCGTCGACGAAGTCGCGGGCGATGGCGTTCCGGTCCTTCTCGTCGACCGGGACGATGTTGTTGAGCAGCCGGGCCCAGTACGCCTCCATCGGCACCGAACCCCAGCCCTTGGCGCCGGCCGCCTCCCACTCGTCCCAGTCGGACGGCAGCGGCTTGAAGGCGATGAGGGTGTTGTGCGAGGAGCAGCCGCCGAGGACGCGGGCGCGGCTGTGCCGGATGTGCGAATTGCCGCGCGGCTGCTCGGTGGTGGGGTAGTCGTAGTCCAGTTCGCCGCCGAGCAGGCCCATCCAGCGGCGCAGGGTCAGCACGTCGTCGCGGCCGACGTCGCTGGGTCCGCCCTCGATGACGGCGACGGTGGTGTCGGGGTTCTCGGTCAGACGGGCGGCGATGACCGAGCCGGCGGTACCGCCGCCGATGACGACGTAGTCGTAGACGTGGGGGGTCTCGGGCATGGGGGTACTCCAGGTGGGGCTGGGGTGGGTGGAGGGGGTGGCGGGCCGCGGTGTCAGCCGGCGAACCAGCGGACGGGCGCGGGCGCGAGGTTCTGATAAACGTGCTTCGCTTCGCGGTACTCGGCAAGGCCCGCGGGCCCCAGTTCCCGGCCGGTGCCGCTCTTGCCGAAGCCGCCCCACTCCGCCTGCGGCAGGTAGGGGTGGAAGTCGTTGATCCAGACGGTGCCGTGGCGCAGCCGGCCCGCGACCCGGCGCGCGCGGCCCGCGTCGGCGGTCCACACGGCGCCCGCGAGCCCGTACTCGGTGTCGTTGGCGAGGGCGACCGCCTCGTCCTCGGTGCGGAAGGTCTCCACGGTGAGGACCGGGCCGAAGACCTCCTCGCGCACGACGCGCATCTCGCGGTGGCAGTGGTCGAGGACGGTCGGCTCGTAGAACCAGCCGGCCTCGGGGCGTACGGCGCAGGGGGCGGGGCGCTTGCCACCGCAGCGCAGGACCGCGCCCTCGGCGAGCGCGGAGGCGACGTACTCCTCGGTGCGGGCGCGCTGCCGCTCGGAGACCAGGGGGCCGCACTCGACGCCCTCCTCGGTGCCGCGGCCGAGGCGGATGCGCTCGGCGCGGCGGGCGAGTTCGGCCACGAAGCGGTCGCGGACGGACTCCTCGACGATCAGACGGGAGCCAGCCGAGCAGACCTGGCCGCTGTGCATGAAGGCGGCGTTGAGGGCCTGGTCGACGGCGGTGTCGAAGCCCTCGGCGGTGGCGCAGGCGTCGGCGAAGACCACGTTGGGGTTCTTGCCGCCGAGTTCGAGGGCGGTCTTCTTGACGGTGACGGCGGCGGCCCGGGCGACCTTGACGCCGCTGGCCAGGCCGCCGGTGAAGGAGACCAGGTCGACGTCGGGGTGCTCGGCGAGCCGGGCGCCGACGGTGTCACCGGGGCCGGTGACGAGGTTGGCGACACCGGCCGGCAGCCCCGCCTCGACGAGCAGCTCGATCAGGGCGATGGTCGTCAGCGGGGTGATCTCGCTCGGCTTGAGCACGAAGGTGTTGCCGGCCGCGAGCGCCGGGGCGACCTTCCAACTGGCCTGGAGCAGAGGGTAGTTCCAGGGCGTGATCAGCGCGCAGACGCCGACGGGTTCGTGGACGACGACGCTGTGCACGTCCGGGGTGCCCGCGTCGACGACCCGGCCGGGGGCCTCGGCGGCGACCAGGTCCGCGAAGTAGCGGAAGGCGTCCGCGACACAGTCGACGTCGACACGGCCCTCCTCGACGGTCTTGCCGGCGTCCCGGCTCTCCAGCAGGCCGATCCGCTCCCGGTCGCGGACCAGGAGATCCGCGACGCGGCGCAGCAGGGCGGCGCGTTCGGCGACCGGGGTGTGCGGCCACGGGCCCTCGTCGAAGGCGCGGCGCGCGGCGGCCACCGCGAGGTCGGCGTCCTTCGCGTCGCCCTCCGCGACGACGGCGAACGGCAGGGCGTCCGCGGGGTCGACGACCTCCCGGGTGGCCCCGGAGGACGCTTCCCGCCACTCGCCTCCCGCGTGGATGCTGCGCCGCGTGCGCTCCGCCGACGGTTCCGCTCTGTCCGCCATGCCTGCCGCCGTACCTGCCGCCATGCCTGATGTCCGCCTTTCGGTCCTGTTCAGCGCCCGTGTGTCACTTGGGTGGCACGTCGGGGTGTCGCGATCCCGGGTGTCGCGTCGGGGTGTCACGAATCCCGGGCATCGCGTCCGGGTGTCGCGTCCGGGCGACCGGGAGCCCTGCCCCGGTCGCCTGTTTGCATGCCGAATCGATGGCTGAAAGTGCGGTATGTCACTGCGGACGCAGCGGGCCCCCTTCCGGTCAGTACCGGAAGGGGGCCCGTCGGACGTCGTGGGCGGTGCGGCTCAGATGAGGCCGAGGCCGCGGACCGCGTCGCGCTCCTCGGCCAGCTCCTTGACGGAGGCGTCGATGCGGGCGCGCGAGAAGTCGTTGATCTCCAGGCCCTGGACGATCTCGTACGTGCCGTTCTTGCAGGTCACCGGGAAGGAGGAGATGAGGCCCTCGGGGACGCCGTAGGAGCCGTCCGACGGGATGCCCATGGAGACCCAGTCGCCGTCGGCGGTGCCGTTGACCCAGGTGTGGACGTGGTCGATGGCGGCGTTGGCGGCGGAGGCGGCGGAGGACGCGCCCCGGGCCTCGATGATCGCGGCGCCGCGCTTGGCCACGGTCGGGATGAACTCGTCCGCGAGCCACTTCTCGTCGTCGACGACCTCGGCGGCGTTCTTGCCGGCGATGGTGGCGTGGAAGATGTCCGGGTACTGGGTGGCGGAGTGGTTGCCCCAGATGGTCAGCCGCTTGATGTCGGAGACGGTCGAGCCGGTCTTCTTCGCGAGCTGCGTCAGCGCGCGGTTGTGGTCCAGGCGGGTCATCGCGGTGAACCGCTCGGCCGGTACGTCGGGCGCGGCGGCCTGCGCGATCAGCGCGTTGGTGTTGGCCGGGTTGCCGACGACCAGGACCTTGACGTCGTCCGCGGCGTGGTCGTTGATGGCCTTGCCCTGCGGCTTGAAGATGCCGCCGTTGGCCTCCAGGAGGTCACCGCGCTCCATGCCCTTGGTGCGCGGGCGGGCGCCGACGAGCAGACCGACGTTGGCGCCGTCGAAGGCGACGTTCGGGTCGTCGGTGATGTCGATGCCCTGGAGGAGGGGGAACGCACAGTCGTCCAGCTCCATCGCCGTGCCCTCGGCGGCCTTCAGCGCCGGGGTGATCTCCAGCAGGCGCAGCTTCACCGGCACGTCCGCGCCGAGCAGCTGGCCGGAGGCGATGCGGAAGAGGAGGGCGTAACCGATCTGGCCGGCCGCGCCGGTGACGGTGACGTTCACGGGAGTGCGGGTCATGGCGTTCTCCGTATGACAGCTGGCGGTGGGGCGGCGTCCCTGCCCCGCTACGTTTGATCGATCTCTCGTTATCAAGAGATCCATCCAGCCGTCAGGCTATCGCGCATCCGGCAACCCGGACCTCCGGGTGCGTGTGGCCCAGCCCACAGATCCCCGGCCCACAACCCCCCGGGCCTGCGAAAAAGAGGCGGCCGCCCGTCCGGGAGAGGGGGGACGTGAGCGGCCGCCGTATGGGACACCCGTTGCCGGATCCCGTGGGGGTACTGTTCGCGTGCCCCCGAAGCCGCCGACCATGCCTGCCCGACGGATTGTTTTCCGGCTGTTCGGTTTTCCGGTTGTTCGGTCCGCTCGCTACTCCGTGCAGCCCTTCTCCCCCGACGCCAGCGTCACGCACGCCTTGGCGTCGGCCGCGCTGTCGACGGCCACCATCGGCGTGTACGCGATGGTGTCGCCGGCCACCGTGATCGACCCGGTCTGCTCGGCTCCGCCGGCGCTCACCTCGACCTCGTCGCCCTGGCCGGCCTGGGTGACCCGGCCCCATGCCGTACCGCAGGTCTTGCTGTACCGGACCTCGACGACGGCCGTGCCGACGGTCGCCGTCCGCTCGGTGGTCACGAGGTCTCCGCCGCACCCCATCGTCTCGGCGTCCTTGCCGGTGCACTGGTCGCCGCTGCACTTCACGCCGGCCGGCAGCTCCGGGCCGGTGGACACGGTGGGCGACGGGGACGGACGGGCGTCCGCTTCCTTCTCGCCGCCGTCGTTCAGCAGGAAGAAGGCGCCGGCGACCACGACGAGGACGCCGACCACGCCCGCGACGAAGGTCGTCAGCCGCTTGCCGCCGCTCCCGGAGCCCTGTCCCGGCCCGTGGTCGCCGGGCGGCGGTCCGCCCTGCGGCTGCGTGCCCGCGGGCCGGGCACTCCCGAAGGTGCCCAGCGCCACGGTGGCGTCCGGCCCGGATTCGCCGGGCGGCGTGGCTCTCCGGTTGCCGGAGGGCGCCGGTCCGCGGTAACCGGCCATGCCCCAGGAGTTGCCCCCCGAGGACGCGCCCGAGGAGACACCGGAGGACGCGCCGGAGACCTCGGCGGCCGCATCGCCGTCCCGGGCCCCGGCGTCCCGGGCGACGCCGCCCCGAACGCCACCCCGGTCACCGGCCCAGTCCTGGCTGTCGGCGGCCGTCGGCTGCGCCGGGACCGGCGGCACGGTGGGCGCCACCCCGGCCGGACCGGCGATCCCGGGCGTGAGCACCCCACGGCCGACCGCCCGGCCGCTCTTGGCTCCCGCGCCGCCCTTGGCTTCCGCGGCCGCCTTGACCCCCGCGGCTTCCGTGGTGCCCCGGCCGCTCCTGGCCTGCTGCTGGGGCGCGGTCAACTCGCCCAGCGCCGCGCGTGCCTGGGAGATCCGGATGGCCTCCATGGTCATGTCGTGCCGCATCTCCGAGCGGCTCCACGCCCGCTCGGCCAGCTCCCACATGGTGGTCAGATGGACCGGATTGGTCCCCGTGACCTCGGCCAGGGCCACGATGGCCCCCTTGGGCGCGAGCAGCCGGCCGTTGAGATACCTCTCCCAGGACGTCTTGCTGTAGCCCGTGGCGTCGGCCACCGCCGCGATGCTCAGTTCGCTGCGGTCGACGAGCCTGCGCAACTGGCCGGCGAACTCCTTGATCTGCGGATCGAGTTCGTCGGGCAAGGCCTTCCAACGAGGCATTGCTTCCCCCTCTTCCCCCCGGATGTCTTGCTGGGTCGTACTGGTCGTTCCCCCGTGCGCATGCGCTCCGCCGAGTCCCGTTCTGGCTACCCACAGGGATGCGCCCGGCGTGGAACTCGGTTTCCCGGGGTGGGGGCGCACAGAAGCACAGCAACCGCGGGCGAGCACCGTCGCACGCCCGCTGGATCGCGGACCAGTCTCCCACCGAGGCCCCCGTGGTCCCAATCACGGAGACCTGTTTTTCCGTCGGGACGCCCCGGACCGTCCCGATTGACCAAGTGAAGCGGTTCTCGGACGAGTTGACCACACATCCGCGAACTTGTCGCCACATCATCACACCGAATGCACACGCCCGCGCACGCCCTGTCACGCCCGGCGCACGACTCTCTCCGGTCACGTGTTCGGCGGGTGTCTTGGTAGACGAACGGCGCCGGGGCGCGGGACCAGGACAGCGGACGGCGGCCCGTCCTCACGCCGGGGGGCGAGAGGACGGGCCGCCGTTCCGTGACAGCCGTTCCGCGACGCGGGCGGCTGCGCGCGTTATCCGTTGCTCACCGTGAAGTGGAGCGTGTCCTTCAGGAACGGGATCTCCAGCCACGGCTTCGGCTGCGCCATCAACGCCAGCAGCACGATGACGAGGCCCAGGAAGCCGTACGTGGCGATGTCCGTGAAGCGGGACCGCACGGCGAGCATGCCGACGTCGGGCAGGAACCAGCGCAGCACAGCGCCGCCCAGCAGCGCGAGGCCGATGAGCAGCGTCCCGTACCGGAACACGTCCAGCGCGGTCAGCAGCAGGCCCAGCCCGACCAGTCCCGCCACGGTGAGCACCGGCCACTGCCGGGCGGGCGCCGGGGCGTCACCGGGGGCGGCCCGGCCGCCGCCCTCGGGACGCGCGGTGTCCCTGGTGAACAGGGGGAAGCGGCGGGTGACGCGACGCGGGCGGCCCTGGGCGTCGGGGGCACTGACGGGGTCCCGCACGGTGAGCTCGCCGGCGCCGTCACCGAAGCCGCTCACACGGGCGTCGGCGTCACCGGCACCGGCACCGGCACCGGCACCGGCCTGACGAGCGTCACCGGCACCGACACCGTCCTGACGAGCGTCACCGGCACCGGCACCGCCCTCGGTCGCCTTCCGCGCCATCCCGGCCTCCGTCACCGCGTCCGCGCCCCGTTCCTCGTCGACCGTGTCCGCGGCCTTCTCATCGGCCGGCACTGCGCTCCGCCGCCTCGACCACGTTGACCAGCAGCTGGGCCCGGGTCATCGGGCCGACGCCGCCGGGGTTCGGGGAGATCCAGGCGGCGACCTCGGCGACGTCCGGGTGGACATCGCCGACGATCTTGCCCTCGGCGTTGCGCGAGACACCGACGTCCAGGACGGCGGCGCCCGGCTTGACGTCCTCGCCCCGGACCAGGTGCGGGGAACCGGCCGCGGCGACGATGATGTCCGCGCGCTTGAGGTGGGCGGCCAGGTCGCGCGTACCCGTGTGGCACTGGGTCACGGTCGCGTTCTCGCTGCGCCGGGTGAGCAGCAGCGGCATCGGCCGGCCGATGGTGACCCCGCGGCCGACGACCACGACCTCGGCGCCCTTGATCTCCACGCCGTGGCGGCGCAGCAGGGTGAGGATGCCGTTGGGGGTGCAGGGCAGCGGCGCCGGCTCGTTGAGGACGAGGCGGCCGAGGTTCATCGGGTGCAGGCCGTCCGCGTCCTTCTCCGGGTCCATCAGCTCCAGGATGCGGTTCTCGTCGATGCCCTTGGGCAGCGGCAGCTGGACGATGTAGCCGGTGCAGGCCGGGTCCTCGTTCAGCTCGCGGACGACCGCCTCGATCTCCTCCTGCGTCGCGGTCGCGGGCAGCTCACGCTGGATGGAGGCGATGCCGACCTGGGCGCAGTCCCGGTGCTTGCCGGCGACGTACTTCTGGCTGCCGGGGTCCTCCCCGACGAGGATCGTGCCGAGCCCCGGCGTGACCCCCTTCTCCTTCAGGGCCGCCACGCGGGCGGTCAGTTCGGACTTGATCGCGGCTGCGGTGGCCTTGCCATCGAGAATCTGGGCGGTCATGCCTCCATCCTCGCGGATGACCGCCCTCCTGTTCCAATCCGGCCACCATCCGGGCAGCCCCCGGGCGGCGGCGGCCGGCTTGTCCTGCCGTATCCGTCCTTGATCAGGGATGTTGCACTTGCACAACAGTGCGGCGATCGGCTGGACAAGGGATCGGCCCGCCAAGGACGATGAACGGCGCAGTACCGCGGTCAAGCTCGGGGGGCGAACCGCTCACGTCCTGACGTTCCTCCGCGGCGTCCGCACCGTCCCCGCTTGCGCAACGGAGGAAATCCGCCATGAGTTTCGGCTCGCCCAACAATCCGTACGGTCAGCCGCAGAACCCCCCGCCCGGGTACGGCGCCCCCCAGGAGGGCCAGCCCGGTCAGCCGGGGCAGCCGGGCCAGCCGGGTTACGGCGCGCCGCAGGAGCAGCCCGGTCAGCCGGGGCAGCCCGGCTACGGCTACCCCCAGTACCCCCAGCAGGGTCAGGCCGGCTACGGCTACCCGCAGGCGCCGGGCGTTCCGCCGCAGCAGGGGTACGGCTACCCGCAGCAGGGCGGTTACCCGGGCGGACCGCGCGTCGCCTCCATGGCCCGCCGCTTCAGCGCCCGCCTGATCGACAGCGTGGCCTTCGTCATCATCTACGCCGTCCTCGCCTTCATCGGTGTGGCCGGCTCGGTCGACGCGATGCAGGACTGCGACCCGGCCTCCGTCAACTACGACAGCTGCATGAACGACGCCGGCTCGGACTTCGTGAGCTCGTTCGGCGCGATCTTCGGCGTGTTCCTGCTCATCGGCGTGCTCTACGAGTGGCTGATGACCGGCCTGGTGGGCGCCACCCTCGGCAAGCTCTGCGTCGGCATCCGCGTGGTGAAGGTCGACACCGGCCAGAAGCCGGGCCTGGGGTCGTCGTTCATCCGCTACATCATCCCGGTGGTCGGCGGCTTCGCCTGCGGCATCGGCCAGCTGCTCGTCTACCTGTCCCCGTTCTGGGACAAGTCCGGCCGCCAGCAGGGCTGGCACGACAAGGCCGCCAGCACGATGGTCATCCAGAACTGACCCCCGTACCCGTCCGGGGTCCCGTTCTCGCCATTCAACCGTGAGGGCCGTGTTCCACCCTTTCGAGGGGGACACGGCCCTCACGTGTCCCCCTAGGCTGGCCGAGGCAGCCGTCAGGCACGGGGAGACGCACCTTGTACAGCATCATCGTGGTACCTCCGCCGACCACGGAGGACGGACGGGGTCCGGCCGGCCCCGTCGACCGCGCCCAGGTCCGGCTCGCTCCCGGCGAGCGGCTCGCCTTCGGGCGGGCGGTGGGCGCGGACGGCCTGCTGATCCCGCACGACGGGGTGTCCCGCAGAGCTGGTGAGATCACCGCCCAGGGCGCGTTCTGGACCTTGAGCAACCTCTCCGGCCACCAGACGTACGTGGTGGAGAACCCGGAGGGCGCGGGCGAGCACATCAAGGTGGCGCCGGACCGGCTGGACGCGCCGGTGCCGTTCGAGTTCTCGCGGATCGTGCTGCCCGCGGCGGGCGACCTGCTCCCCGTGGAGGTGTGGGCGCCGCGCCACGACTACCTGCGCGCCGAGGACGGAGACGACTGCCTGCGCGCCGAGGACGGAACCGACGGCGACCCGACCGCGCCCGCCTTCTCCGTGGACCGCACCAAGCGGTACTTCGCGGTCCTGGCCGCGCTGTGCGAGCCGCGCCTGCGGGGCGCGCCGCACGCCCCGCTGCCCACCGTCGACCAGGTCGTGGAGCGGCTGCGTCCCACCTGGCCGGCCGCGTCCCGCACCTCGGTGCAGTGGAACATCGACTACCTGGCCGTCAAGCTGCGCCTCAAGCCCGGCCCGGAGACGGCCGAGCCGGGTCCGCGGCTGAACGGCAAGAAGGAGTCGCTGGTGTCGCTGGCGCTCCGCTTCGACCTGGTCCGCGAGGACGACCTGCTGGTCCTCTCGGCGCCGTCCCGACGGGTGCCGCGGTGACCGAGCCGTACGCCGTGCCGGTGCCCCGGGGGTACCGGGTGGGCGGCTGGGAGGTGCGCGAGCCGATCGCGACCGGCGCCTTCGGCAGCGTGTACGCGGCCCGCCGGGCCGGTGCCGGCGAGGGCGGGCCGGACGCGCCGGACTCGGTCGCCCTGAAGTTCCTGCCCACCGGCACGGGGACGCCCCGCCAACTCGCCCACCTGCGCGAACTGATCGACCGTGAGGTGCGGCTGCTCGGCCGGCTGCGGCGGCCCCGGCTGGTGCGGATGTACGAGACCCTCACCGTGGACGACCCCGGCGCGCCCCGCCTCGACGGCGCCACCGTGCTCGTACTGGAACGGGCCGAGGGCTCCCTGTCCGGCCTGCTGGCCGCCACCCCGCGCCCGCCGTCCGGTCCCGTCCTGCTCGCCCAGGTCTGCGAGGGCCTGGCCCAGCTGCACCGGGCGGGCTGGGTGCACGGCGACCTGAAGCCGGGCAACGTGCTGCTGATGGCGGACGGTTCGGTGCGCCTCGCCGACTTCAACATGGCCGCGGAGCTGGAGGGCACCCACGCCTACACGCCCGCCTTCTCGACCCCGGACTACACCCCGCCCGAGCTGCTGTGGTCCGAGGTCGGGGAACGGGGCCGGCAGACCCGCCCGTCCGCCGACGTCTGGGCCTTCGGGGTCCTCGCCCACCTGGTGCTCACCGGTTCCTTCCCGCTGCCCGGCGGCACCCCGACGGCCCGCCGCGACGCGGCCGTCGCCTACGCCCGCGGCACCGACGAGCTGCGCCTGTCGCCCGTACTGCCCGACGCGTGGCGGGAGATCGTCCGCGCCTGTCTGACCCGTACGCACGCCGGCCGCGTCGGCACCGAGGCGCTGCTGCGCCGGGTCTCGGACGCCACGGCCACGGCACCGGCCGGCCGGCGCTTCCCCTGGCCGACCCACCCGTTCGCCCGCCGGGACCTGCCCGGACCACGCCGCCGGCGCGTCCTCGCCGTGGCGGCCGCCGCCACGGCGGCCGTCGCGGCGCTGGTGTACGGCGTCGTCGGCCTGACCGCCGCCGGACCGGACCGGCAGGGCGGGGGCGGCACGGGAACGGCCGGCGCCGCGGCCGTCGCCGCCGCCTCCTACGGCGCCGCCGAGCTGCGCACCGACCGGGGCGTCCCGTCCGCCTACCGGCTGCTGATCGTGGAGACGGCGCACGACTGCGCGGACGAGGACGTCACCCCGGCGCTGATCGCCGCCATGCTGAAGGTGGAGAGCGACTTCGACCCGGACCTGGCCGACTACGAACTCAACGAGTACGGCATCGCCCGGTGGACGCCGAAGGTGCTGCGCTGGTGGATGAACGACGACGGCACCCCCGCCGAGACGGTGCCCGAACCCCCGTTCCCCCCGGCCGAGTCCATCCCGGCGATGGGCCGCTACCTGTGCTGGATCGCCCCCCGCCTGGCCGACGACCTGCCCGGCGACCGCCGCGTCCTGATCGCCGCCGCCTACCGGACGTCGTACGACACGGTGAACGACGCGGCCGGTGTTCCCCCGAAGTACCGCGACTACGCCGACCGCGTCGCTCACTACCTCAAGGAATACACGCCTTCGGGCCGGACGTGACCCTGAGACTTCTCAGGGCTCCCGGCCGGCGGGAAGATGCGGACGCGGGGAGCCTGGACGTCCTGCGATCGGGCCGGCCGGCGCCGCACGGCCGGCGAAGGCCGGGCAGAGCGGCTTCGCCACCGGGGCCGATCCGTACGTCGACGGCGGCGGCGAGCCGCAGAGACGAGTCCGGCGGTACGGGGCGGGAACGGGGGCACTCTCGCCGTCCCCGCCCTCGCCCCCGTACCGCCGGCGGCCACGTCAGTGGAAGAAGTGCCGCGTCCCGGTGAAGTACATGGTCACGCCGGCCTTCTTCGCGGCCTCGACCACCAGCTCGTCGCGGACCGAGCCGCCCGGCTGGACGACCGCCTTCACACCGGCCTCGGTGAGGATCTCCAGGCCGTCGGGGAAGGGGAAGAACGCGTCGGAGGCGGCGTACGCCCCCCGCGCGCGCTCGGCGCCCGCCCGCTCCACGGCGAGCTTCGCGGAGTCGACCCGGTTGACCTGGCCCATGCCGACGCCGACCGAGGCGCCGTCCTTGGCGAG
Organism: Streptomyces sp. ISL-12; assembly: GCF_018614415.1. GTDB lineage: Bacteria > Actinomycetota > Actinomycetes > Streptomycetales > Streptomycetaceae > Streptomyces. The sequence goes on along the minus strand of NZ_JAGGOO010000137.1, from coordinate 2,649 downwards.
CAGGATGGCGTTGGACTTGACCGCCCGGCACGCCTTCCAGGCGAAGGCCAGCTCGGCCAGCTCCGCCTCCGACAGCGCCTCGCCGGTGGCGAGGGTCCAGGTGGCCGGGTCGTCGCCCTCGGCCTGGAGCCGGTCGGTGACCTGGAGCAGGGCGCCGCCGTCGATCGGCTTGACCTCGACCGGGTGGGCCGGGGTCTCGGGGCAGCGCAGGACGCGGATGTTCTTCTTCTTGGTGAGGGCTTCGAGGGCGCCGTCCTCGTAGTCCGGCGCGACGATGACCTCGGTGAAGATCTCCGCGACCTGCTCGGCCATCTCCTTGGAGACGGGCCGGTTGACGGCGATGACCCCGCCGAAGGCCGACAGCGGGTCGCAGGCGTGCGCCTTGCGGTGCGCCTCGGCGACGTCCGCGGCGACCGCGATGCCGCACGGGTTGGCGTGCTTGATGATCGCGACGCAGGGCTCGGCGTGGTCGTACGCGGCACGGCGGGCGGCGTCCGTGTCCGTGTAGTTGTTGTACGACATCTCCTTGCCGTGCAGCTGCTCGGCCTCGGCGAGACCGCCGGTACCCGCGGTGTAGAGCGCGGCGGGCTGGTGCGGGTTCTCGCCGTAGCGCAGAGTGTGCGAGCGCTCCAGGCTGGTGGCGAGGAACTCGGGGAAGGCCGAGTCGTCGGCCGGGGCGTAGGACGAGGCGAACCAGGAGGAGACCGCGATGTCGTACTCGGCGGTGTGCCGGAACGCCTCGGCGGCCAGCCGCTTGCGGGTGGCCAGGTCGAACCCGCCGTCCCGCACGGCCGACAGGACGTCGGCGTAGCGCTCGGGGCTGGTGACCACGGCGACCGAGGGGTGGTTCTTGGCGGCGGCGCGGACCATCGAGGGGCCGCCGATGTCGATCTGCTCGACGCACTCGTCGGGGGTGGCGCCCGAGGCGACGGTCTCGCGGAACGGGTAGAGGTTGACCACGACCAGGTCGAACGGGGCCACGCCCAGCTCGTTGAGCTGCTGCCGGTGGCTTTCCAGGCGCAGGTCGGCGAGGATGCCGGCGTGCACCTTGGGGTGCAGGGTCTTGACCCGTCCGTCCAGGCACTCGGGGAAGCCGGTGAGCTCCTCGACCTTGGTGACCGGGACCCCGGCGGCGGCGATCCGGCCGGCCGTGGACCCGGTGGAGACGAGTTCGACGCCCGCCTCGTGCAGGCCGCGGGCGAGGTCCTCGAGACCGGTCTTGTCGTAGACGCTGACCAGTGCGCGGCGGATGGCCCGCTTGTTGCTCTCGGCGGTCACGGGATAACTACCTTTCGTCCCTCGATCGAACAGCCGTTGCGGGCGATCCGCCCCACGACGTCGACGAGCAGCTTTCGTTCGACTTCCTTGATGCGCTCGTGCAGAGCGCTCTCGTCGTCCTCGTCCCGGATCTCCACCACGCCCTGCGCGATGATCGGCCCGGTGTCGACGCCGTCGTCGACGAAGTGGACGGTGCAGCCGGTGACCTTCGCGCCGTACGCGAGCGCGTCGCGCACGCCGTGGGTGCCCGGGAAGCTGGGCAGGAGGGCGGGGTGGGTGTTGATCAGCCGCCCGCCGAACCGTGCGAGGAACTCCTTGCCCACGATCTTCATGAACCCGGCCGAGATGACGAGGTCGGGCTCGTACGCGGCGACGGCCTCGGCGAGCGCGACGTCCCACTCCTCGCGGGTGGCGTAGTCCCTGACCTTCGTGACGAAGGTCGGCAGCCCGGCGCGCTCGGCGCGGGCGAGCCCTTCGATGCCGTCGCGGTCGGCGCCGACGGCCACGATCTCGGCGCCGTAGGCCGCGGTGCCGGTGGCGTCGATCTCGTCGAGGAGCGCCTGGAGGTTGGTGCCGGATCCGGAGACCAGGACGACGAGGCGTGCGACGCCCTCGGCCACGGGCTTGGCGGCCACGATGGGGCCCTTTCTCGGGGAAACGGGTGCGTACGGGCGGCTCGTACCACCGCGTTTGTGCGGTCATACGAATGCTTCACGCCCCCGGATACGGGGAAGCCTACGAAGCAGCCGACCGGCAGCAACGATACCGGCACTCCGGGCGGCCCCCTCGGGACGGGGGCGTGGCCGGAAGGTAGCGTCGGGTCGAGGGCGCGCCGGGAACGCTGTCCGCGCACCGCGCGTTCACCACTCGTAACCGCCCGATCCGCACAGCCAAGGGGAAGACGCTCACTTGATGCCGGACCGCAGCCCGCGACTGCTCACGCTCCCCCAGCAGTCGGCGCAGGGAAGGGAGCACAGCGCCGTCGTGCTGCTGCGGGAGCGCCCGTCCTCGCCGCCCGACGCGCCGGGCGGCCACGGGTCCGGCGAGGGGCGGGGCGAGAGCCGGAAGGGGTCCCGGGACAGTGCCCGGCAGGGGCGCCGGGAGGGCGCCCAGCAGGACGACAACCCCTTCGCCCCGCCGCCCGAGGGCTCCCCGGACCAGCCCTGGCAGCCGCGGCACGGGTCCGGCGGCGACGGCTCGCGGGGCTCCTCGGGCCGGGGTGACGGCAACCGGCCGTGGGGCGGTCGGTGGAGCGACCGGCAGCCCGGCCGTTCCCCCGGCGGCTTCGGCGAGCGCCCCGGCGGCCCGGGCAACGGTCCCGAGCAGCCGTCCGGCACCCCCGGCCCGCGCTGGGACCCCACCGACCCCGCC
>NZ_JAGGOO010000136.1 GCF_018614415.1 Streptomyces sp. ISL-12 | reverse complement strand
TCGGCCACCGGGGTCAGGCACGTCTGGATCTGCGGGCGGTCAGGACCCGAGATCCTCGCTCGTGCCGCCCGGCAGCCAGGCGCTGCAGCAGGTGCTCGACCAGGTCGCGGAGGCTCGCGGGCGGCGTCCGGCCGCCGACGGAGGTCGAGTGATCAAGAGCTGGTAAAAAGCTCCCACCTGGCACTTTGGGCAAAATTAGCGAAACCCTTTACCAATCCTTGGTGATTGGGTACTGTTTTTCCTACGGAGGGGAGTACTCCCTGTCTGCTGCGGCGTGCCCGTCAATACGGATCAGGCCAGATCCCGGGGCGTCGGCCCGTGGTTCCGAGTGCGTCTCGCACACCGGATCCCGGGTGGAAGAGACCTCCGGCAGCGACGACGCTGACACCTGCCGTTACGTACTGCCGGAGGCGCAGTGGAAGTTACGACGACCTTGTGGGTCCTGACCATCGTGGGCCTTGCCGCCCTCATCGCGGTCGATTTCTTCATCGGCCGCAAACCGCACGACGTATCAATCAAGGAAGCCGGGATCTGGACGGGCGTCTGGATCGCCCTGGCCGCGCTGTTCGGGCTCGGTCTGCTCCTCTTCGGCGGCGGCCAGCCCGCCGGTGAGTTCTTCGCGGGCTTCATCACCGAGAAGTCCCTGAGCGTCGACAACCTCTTCGTCTTCGTCCTGATCATGGCGAAGTTCGCGGTGCCCTCGCAGTACCAGCAGCGAGTGCTCCTCATAGGCGTCCTCATAGCCCTGGTGCTCAGGGCCGTGTTCATCGCCGCAGGCGCCGCGATCATCGCCAGCTTCGCCTGGGTCTTCTACATCTTCGGAGCGTTCCTGATCTACACCGCCTGGAAGCTCATCCAGGAGGCCAGGGCTGACGAAGAGGACGAGGAGTACGAGGAGAACAAGCTGCTCAAGGCCGCCGAGCGTCGCTTCGGCGTGGCCGACCGCTACCACGGGACCAAGCTGTGGATCCAGCAGAACGGCAAGCGGGTCATGACCCCGATGCTGGTCGTGATGCTCGCGATCGGCACCACCGATGTGCTCTTCGCCCTGGATTCGATCCCCGCGATCTTCGGTCTCACCCAGGACCCGTACATCGTGTTCACGGCCAACGCCTTCGCCCTGATGGGCCTCAGGCAGCTGTACTTCCTCATCGGCGGCCTGCTGAAGAAGCTGGTCCACCTCTCCTACGGCCTGTCGATCATCCTGGGCTTCATCGGGGTCAAGCTCGTCCTGCACGCGCTCCACGAGTCCGGTGTCCACGTCCCCGAGATCAGCATCCCGGTCTCGCTCGGCGTGATCTGCTCGGTCCTGATCGTCACCACGATCACCAGCCTGCGGGCGACCAGGAAGCAGGCGGCGGCCGAAGCGGCCGACGCCCGCGACGAAGACGCACCGAAGGACAGCGTCGACGTCTGACCTCCAGGAAGGTCCGCCTGCGGGAGAGTCCGCGTCCAGGGCAGCCTGTATCCCAGGATCCCCGGGCAGCCTGAATCTCCGCACAGCAGGCCAATCACGGGACCGTGCTGAGCCCTTCAGACGTAAGGGCGATACGACCGGCAGAGGAATCGGCCCCGGGAGCGGCGCACGGCACATCGCCGGCACTGCTCCCGGGGCCTTCCCGCCTGTATCGGCCTCACGGGCAGACCGCCCGTCACCCCGAAACGGGCGCCGCGACCGGCACCGATGCCGGTCGCGTCTCCGGCAGCAGCGCGAAGCAGCCGAGGCTGAGCAGCGCGATCACCGTCAGATACGCGCCCACGGCCCAGGGCACACGGCCGCCCTGCTCCGCGAGGGCCGTTGCCACGATGGGTGTGACGGCGCCGCCCACCACCCCGCCGAGGTTGTACCCCACCGCGGCACCCGTACAGCGCACCCGCGCCTCATAGAGCTCCGGCAGATACGCCGCGATCACCGAGAACATCGTGATGAAGGCGATCATCGCCACCAGGAAGCCCAGGAACATCAGCAGCGGCTCGCCGGTGGCCAGGAGAGCGATCATCGGGAACATCCACACCGCCGCCGCTCCGCATCCGGCCAGGCACACCGGCCGGCGCCCGTAGCGGTCGCCGAGCAGCGCGAACACCGGCGTGAGAGCGCCCTTCACCACCACCGCGGCCATGATGCAGACCAGCATCACGCTCCGCTCCACCCCGAGCCGCTCGGTCGCGTAGGCGAGGGACCAGGTCGAGACGGTGTAGAAGATGGCGTACCCGATCGCCAGGGCTCCGGCGGTCAGCAGGACCAGCCGCCAGTGGTCCCGCACCACTTCGGCGAACGGGACGCGCGCGCGGCCGTCCAGTTCCAGGAAACGGGGACTCTCCGCGAGCGACGACCGCAGCCACAGCCCGACCAGGGCCAGCACGCCCGCCGCCCAGAACGGCACCCGCCACCCCCACTGGGCGAACTGGGCTTCCGACAGTGACGCGGAAAGCACCAGTACCACGCCGTTGGCGAGCAGGAAACCCAGCGCGGGCCCGACCTGCGGAAAGCTCGCCCACAGTGCGCGCCGCCCGGCCGGCGCGTGCTCCGCGGTCAGCAGCACCGCGCCGCCCCACTCCCCGCCCAGCCCCAGCCCTTGCAGGAAGCGCAGCGCGATGAGGAACAGCGGTGCCGCCACCCCGATCGTGCCGTACGTCGGCACACAGCCGACCGCGACTGTCGACGCCCCGGTCAGCAGCAGCGAGAGGACGAGGACCGGCCGTCGTCCGTGGCGGTCCCCGATGTGCCCGAACAGCACCGACCCGAGCGGCCGGGCCACGAAGCCGACACCGAACGTGCCGAAGGCGGCCAGCGTTCCCGCCAGCGGGGAGATCGTCGGGAAGAACAGCGGGCCCAGGACCAGAGCCGCCGCGGTCCCGTAGACGAAGAAGTCGTAGAACTCGATCGCCGTGCCGGCGAGCGCGGCGCCGGCCAGTCGCGGCATGGAGGGCGCCTTCGCGGCGCGTCCTTCGTGTACTTGGTGCATGCTGCGCCAACTACCCACAGTGATGGGCGGTTACGGGGCGCTCAAGGGGTGAGCGGGGCAGTGGACGGCGGCGATGCGCCGGGCGGGCGCCGTGATAAACCGGGGCGGACAGCGGTCCGGCGGACCGCCCACCCGACGGACCGGAGGAACCGTGCCCCGCACCCTGGCCAACGCACCGATCATGATCCTCAACGGCCCCAACCTGAACCTGCTCGGCCAGCGCCAGCCGGAGATCTACGGGTCCGACACCCTGGCCGACATCGAGACGCTGTGCGTCAAGGCGGCGGGCGCACATGGCGGCACGGTGGATTTCCGCCAGTCCAATCACGAAGGCGAACTGGTCGACTGGATCCACGAGGCCCGCTTGAACCACTGCGGCATCGTGATCAACCCGGCTGCCTACTCCCACACGTCCGTCGCGATCCTGGACGCGCTCAACACCTGCGACGGGCTTCCGGTGGTGGAGGTCCACATCTCCAACATCCACCAGCGTGAGCAGTTCCGGCACCACTCCTACGTGTCGCAGCGTGCCGACGGTGTCATCGCGGGCTGCGGTGTGCAGGGGTACGTGTTCGGCGTGGAGCGGATCGCCGCGTTGGCGGGGGCGGGGCGGACCCAGGCGTGACGCCGGTGCCGCTGGTGTGACCCCGCCGGGCCGCCGGCCGGGGGAGGGGAAGGGAACGGGGAAGAGAGACCGGCGGCCCGGGGTGCAACGCGGGACAGGTCTTCCGCGCGGAACCGGCACCAGTTGACCGCGCGGTGGTGTGCGCCGGTAGCGCGTGTACGGGACGGGCGTGTGCGAAGGATTCACACGGGGCGTGCGCGGTGCTCGCGCGGGGCGCACACCATGCACCGCGCCTCGTTCGGTTCCCGCGCCGCCCTGGGAGTCACCACCCTCGCGCGTGCCACTCCGGCAGGTGCGGGCGTTCCGCGCCCAGTGTGGTGTCGTTGCCGTGTCCCGGGTAGACCCAGGTCTCGTCCGGCAGCGGGTCGAAGATCTTCGTCTCGACGTCGTGGATCAGGCTCGCGAACGCCTCCGGGTCCTTCCAGGTGTTGCCCACACCGCCCGGGAAGAGGCAGTCCCCGGTGAACACATGGGGATGCCCGTGGGGGTCGTCGTAGACGAGGGCGATCGAGCCCGGCGTGTGCCCGACGAGGTGGCGCGCGGTGAGCCGTACACGCCCCACTCGGATGGTGTCCCCGTCGTCCACCGGTACGTGGGTGGGGACGGGGATGCCCTCGGCGTCGTGCCGGCCGGCGTAGGTGCGGGCGCCGGTGGCGGCGACCACCTCCGCCAGCGCCTGCCAGTGGTCGGCGTGCTGGTGGGTGGTGACGACGGACGCGACGCCGTCGGCACCGATCGTGCCGAGCAGCGTCTCGGCGTCGTTGGCGGCGTCGATCAGCAACTGCTCGTCAGTGGCCCGGCAGCGCAGCAGATAGGCGTTGTTGTTCATCGGGCCGACCGCGATCTTGGTGATCATCAGGTCCTTGAGCTCGTGCACGTCGGCGGGGCCGCCGACCCTCACCTCTCCGCTGTACGTCATGGCCGCCAGCCTAGTGCCGCCCAGGCCCGGCCGGGGACTCGCGGGGGCGGCGCGGCTACAGCGGGGCAAGGGCCGGCAGCGGCCCGCCCGTCACCGTGAGGCCCGAGCCGTCACGGCGGCCCGCGAGCCAGCCGAGCAGGTCGGCCCGCTCGCCCGCGACGGTGACTTCGACGGCCTCCGTCTCCGCCAGGCCCTCCCGCCCCGTGCGCCACGCGCGCGTGCCGTCCGTGATCCGCGTCGGCGGCACGTCCCGGTGCCCCGCGAACCGCTCGGTGAGGAAACCGATCTCCCGCTCGGTGAACTCCGCCGGCAGATCCTCCAGCTCGTACCCGATCCCCAGGTCCACATGGTGCAGCTCGACCTCGGCCCACCGCCGGAACGGCAACTGGGAAACGGCGTCGGTGATCCCGTTGCGCAGCACGACGGTGCGTGACCAGTCCGCCGGTACGGCTCCCGCCCGCTGGAAACGGGCCGCGCTCTCGCGCACGTCCGCGATCTGCACGTCGAGGGGGCGCGGAGCGTCCCGCTCGATGTCGGCGTCCCGAGCCTCGGCGGAGGCGTACATGGGCCGTCCTTCGAGGACGTTCACGAGCGCGTCCGCGTTGCGGGCGAGGTGGGCGAGCACGTGCCCCCGGGTCCAGCCGGGAAGTCGTGACTGGTCGGTCACCTTCGCGTTGTCCAGTTCACCGACCGCGCTGAGCAGCCGCTCGGTAGCGTCGCGTACAGACGCCAGGTCATGCGCGTGATCCGTCATGCCACTGACCCTAGGGCGCGCCACCCCTTCGAGTGAAGGAGGCGGCCCGCACCCGTAAATCGAATGCACGTGCTATATGGTCGGACGTGGCGTCGGGCATGCTGGATAGCCGGGGTTTGTTGACAACCCGTGAATCCGACCGGCGTTGTCAGTGGCTCCCCCTAGTCTGAGAAGGACGGGGGCCCCGCCCCTGTCACTTCTCTCAAGAAAGGTGCGGACCGGCGTGGCCGACCGTCTCATCGTCCGTGGCGCGCGCGAGCACAACCTGAAGAACGTCTCGCTCGACCTGCCGCGTGACTCGCTCATCGTCTTCACGGGCCTGTCCGGGTCGGGCAAGTCCTCCCTGGCCTTCGACACGATCTTCGCCGAGGGCCAGCGGCGCTACGTGGAGTCGCTCTCCTCCTACGCCCGGCAGTTCCTCGGCCAGATGGACAAGCCGGACGTCGACTTCATCGAGGGCCTTTCCCCGGCGGTCTCCATCGACCAGAAGTCCACCTCGCGCAACCCGCGCTCCACGGTCGGCACCATCACCGAGGTCTACGACTACCTGCGCCTGCTCTTCGCGCGCATCGGCAAGCCGCACTGTCCCCAGTGCAGCCGGCCGATCTCCCGCCAGTCGCCGCAGGCCATTGTCGACCGCGTGCTGGAGCTGCCGGAGGGTAGCCGCTTCCAGGTGCTGTCGCCGCTGGTGCGTGAGCGCAAGGGCGAGTTCGTCGACCTCTTCGCCGACCTCCAGACCAAGGGCTACTCCCGCGCGCGCGTGGACGGCGAGACCATCCAGCTCGCCACCCCGCCCACGCTGAAGAAGCAGGAGAAGCACACCATCGAGGTGGTCATCGACCGCCTCACCGTCAAGGAGTCCGCCAAGCGCCGACTCACCGACTCGGTCGAGACCGCGCTCGGCCTGTCCGGCGGCATGGTCGTGCTCGACTTCGTCGACCTCCCCGAGGACGACCCCGAGCGCGAGCGCATGTTCTCGGAGCACCTGTACTGCCCGTACGACGACCTGTCCTTCGAGGAGCTGGAGCCCCGCTCCTTCTCCTTCAACTCGCCCTTCGGTGCCTGCCCCGACTGCTCCGGCATCGGCACGCGCATGGAGGTCGACCCGGAGCTGATCGTCCCGGACCCCGACAAGTCCCTGGACGAGGGCGCCATCCACCCTTGGTCGCACGGACACACCAAGGACTACTTCGCCCGGCTGATCGGCGCCCTCGCCGACGCCCTGGGCTTCCGGACCGACATCCCCTTCGCCGGTCTCCCGCAGCGCGCCAAGAAGGCCCTGCTGTACGGCCACAAGACGCAGGTAGAGGTCCGCTACCGCAACCGGTACGGCCGCGAGCGCCGGTACACCACGGCCTTCGAGGGCGCGGTCTCCTTCGTCAAGCGCCGGCACAGCGAGGCCGAGAGCGACTCCAGCCGCGAGCGCTTCGAGGGCTATATGCGCGAGGTGCCCTGCCCCACCTGTGAGGGCACCCGCCTGAAGCCGCTGATCCTGGCCGTCACGGTCATGGGCAAGTCCATCGCCGAGGTCTCCGCGATGTCCATCAGCGACTGCGCGGACTTCCTGGGCGAGCTGAAGCTCACCGCCCGCGACAAGAAGATCGCCGAGCGCGTGCTCAAGGAGGTCAATGAGCGGCTGCGCTTCCTGGTCGACGTCGGTCTGGACTACCTGTCGCTCAACCGCGCGGCGGGCACCCTCTCCGGCGGTGAGGCCCAGCGCATCCGCCTGGCCACCCAGATCGGCTCCGGCCTCGTCGGCGTCCTCTACGTCCTCGACGAGCCGTCCATCGGCCTGCATCAGCGGGACAACCACCGGCTCATCGAGACCCTGGTGCGGCTGCGCGACATGGGCAACACGCTCATCGTCGTCGAGCACGACGAGGACACCATCAAGGTCGCCGACTGGATCGTCGACATCGGCCCGGGCGCCGGTGAGCACGGCGGCAAGGTGGTGCACAGCGGCTCCGTGAAGGAACTGCTCGACAACGCCGAGTCGCAGACCGGCCTGTACCTGTCCGGCAAGAAGGCCATCCCGCTGCCCGACGTACGGCGCCCCCGTGACCCGTCCCGACAGCTCACCGTGCACGGCGCCCGGGAGAACAACCTGCGGGACATCGACGTGTCGTTCCCGCTCGGCGTCTTCACGGCGGTCACCGGCGTCTCCGGTTCCGGCAAGTCGACGCTGGTCAACGACATCCTGTACACCCACCTCGCGCGTGAGCTGAACGGCGCCCGCAACGTTCCCGGGCGGCACACGCGCGTGGACGGCGACGACCTCGTCGACAAGGTCGTCCACGTCGACCAGTCGCCCATCGGCCGCACCCCGCGGTCGAACCCGGCGACGTACACCGGTGTCTTCGACCACATCCGCAAGCTGTTCGCCGAGACGACCGAGGCGAAGGTCCGCGGTTATCTGCCCGGACGCTTCTCCTTCAACGTCAAGGGCGGCCGCTGCGAGAACTGCTCGGGCGACGGCACGATCAAGATCGAGATGAACTTCCTCCCGGACGTCTACGTCCCGTGCGAGGTCTGCCACGGTGCCCGGTACAACCGGGAGACCCTGGAGGTCCACTACAAGGGCAAGTCCATCGCCGACGTGCTGAACATGCCGATCGAGGAGGCCACCGACTTCTTCGAGGCGGTGCCCGCGATCTCCCGGCACATGAAGACGCTGAAGGACGTCGGCCTCGGCTACGTCCGCCTCGGCCAGTCCGCGACGACCCTCTCCGGCGGTGAGGCACAGCGCGTCAAGCTCGCCAGCGAACTGCAGCGCCGTTCCACCGGCCGTACGGTCTACGTCCTGGACGAGCCGACCACCGGTCTGCACTTCGAGGACATCAGCAAGCTGCTGACCGTCCTGTCCGGCCTGGTCGACAAGGGCAACACGGTCATCGTCATCGAGCACAACCTCGATGTGATCAAGACCGCCGACTGGGTCGTCGACATGGGCCCCGAGGGCGGCGCGGGCGGCGGCCTGGTGGTCGCCGAAGGCACGCCGGAGCAGGTCGCGAGCGTGCCCGCCAGCCACACCGGCAAGTTCCTGCGGGACACCCTCGGTGCCGACCGGATCAGCGACGCGGACCCCGTGGACACCGCACGAGGAACGGCGAAGAAGGCCGCGCCGAAGAAGACTGCGGCGAAGAAGACGGCCGCCAAGAAGACGACGGCGGCGGCCAAGGCCCCCGCCAGGAAGGCCCCCGTCAAAAAGGCGACCGGGACCCGCAAGCCCTGACCGCCCCGGCGGAACGGGAACGGCAGCGGCACGGCGACGCGCCGGGCACACGCGATGACGTGAACCCGGCGCGTCGCCATGCCCGCGCGCGATGACGTGATCCGGCCGCGTCGCCATCCCCCCGCCATGACGTGCGCACAGCGCGTCACCACATCCTGACGGTCTCACCGACGTGCAGTCCGGCCTGTGGATCGTCGTCCACCTGCCCGCCGACGACTCCACGGCCGCCGCCCTGGACCACCTCGCCGCCCGGCGGCCACGCGCGCGCTGGCGGCGCGGGAGGTCGGCTGAACTACGGCGTCAGGCCGCCACTTCGTGTGCGTACGGCGGTTCCGCGCCCGCACGCGAGCAGGTGACCGCCGCTGCGCGGGCCGCGAAGCCGAGGAGGTCCGTCCAGCCGTCCGCTCCCAGTGAGGCCAGCGCCTCGGGTGTGAGCGCGTCGCGGGCCGCGAGCCCGTGCAGCAGCGCGGCGTTCACCGTGTCGCCCGCGCCGATGGTGTCGACGACGTCGACCTGTTCACCCGGCACCGCGTACACGCTCCCGTCGCGGGTGAAGACGGTCAGCCCGTCACCGCCCAGGGTGACCACGACCGCCGCCGGGCCCGAGGCCAGCCACTCCCGGGGCGTGCCGCCCAGCCACTCGGCGTCCTCCGCGGACAGCTTCAGCAGGGACACCGAGGGCAGCCAGCTCTTGAACCGGGCCCGGTACCCGTCCGGGTCGGCGATGAGCCCCGACCGGATGTTCGGGTCCAGGGCCGTGAACAGGCCCCGCGCGGCGGACTCCCGCATCAGCTCCTCGTACGCGCTCGCCCCCGGCTCCAGCACCAGCGAACAGGTGCCGAAGGAGACCGCCCGGGTCCCGGACGGCAGCGCGGCGGGCGTACGGAACAGCCGGTCCGCGGTGCCCTCCACGTAGAAGGAGTACGCGGCCGATCCGTCCGCGCCGACCGTGGCGACGGCGAGTGTCGTCGGCTCGGTCCCGCGCTGGACCGGGGAGACGTCCACCCCGGTCTGCCGGAGCCGGTCCAGCAGCGCCTCACCGAAGGCGTCGTACGACACCCGGGAGCAGAAGGCGACGGGGGAGCCGAGGCGGCCCAGGGCCACGGCGGTGTTGTACGGGCCGCCGCCGAGTGCCGGCGTGAGGGCGGCCAGCGCGCCCGGGGCCTGCGGTACCAGGTCGATCAGTGCCTCACCGGCGACGACGATCACGGTGCGGTCCTTTCCTTAGCCTCGGATGGGTCGGGTGTCTCGGATGGGGCAGGTGCTTGTGATGGGGCGGGTGCTTCGGGCGGGGCGGGTGCCTCGGACGGGTCGGGGCACCCGCACGAGGTGCGGTGCATGAAAGAGCAGGTCAGCCGTACGGTTCTGGCGGGCAGGTCAGGGTCCGCCAGGCGTTCCAGGAGCAGCCGGACGGCATGCGTGCCCAGCTCCCTGCCGGGTTGCGCGACGGCGGTGAGCCGGGGCGTGAACAGGTCCGCCCAGGCGAAGTCGTCGAAGCAGCACAGCGCGATGTCGCCGGGCACGGACAGGCCACGGGTGCGCAGGGCGCGCAGCGCGCCGATGGTCATCGCGTTGTTGGCGGTGATCAGCGCGGAGGGCGGTGCGGGCAGGGCGAGCAGGTTCCCGGTGGCCCGTTCGGCGCCGGCCGACTCGGAGTCGCCGTGCGTCAGCAGCCGTTCGTCGTAGGCCAGACCCGCCGCTCGCAGGCCGTCGCGGTACCCGGCGGCCCGTTCGCGCGTGGTGCTGAAGCCGGGCCGGCCGGCCACCAGGGCGATCCGCCGGTGGCCGAGTTCGGCGAGGTGCCGGACCAGCCGGGCCGTAGGTTCCGCGCCGCCGGCGCAGACCTGGTCGAAGCGCGGCGAGGCGTCCGCCGGGACGTCGACGACCCGGTCGAGGAACACGGTCGGTACCCGGTGCCTGCCGAGGTAGGCGACGAGGGCGCCCGGGTCGGCCGAGGGGGCGACGAGCACGCCGTCCACGCGGCGTTCGTGCAGGAGTCGGACGACCTCGAGTTCGTGCCCGGGGTCGTCGCGCGGGTCGGCGATGAGCACGCCGTAGCCCTGCCGCACAGCGGCGGCCTCGACCCCTTGGAGGATCTCGGTGAAGTAGGGATTGCTGATCGCGGAGACCGCGAGCCCGATGGAACGGGTGCGCGCGGTGACCAGCGACCGCGCCAGGGCGTTCGGGGCGTACCCCAGCTCCTCGATCGCGTCCAGGACCGCCTGACGGGTACGGGGCAGCACCGGCCGGGTGTCGTTCAGGACGTGCGAGACGGTCGCGATCGAGACACCGGCGCTCCGCGCCACGTCGGCCATCGTCGCCATCGACCCGATCCCTCCCCGGCCTCTCGGCCTTCGCCCGCCCGCCCCGTCCCGGCCTCTGGGCCTTCCCCGGTCTCTCGGCTGTCCCCGCGCTCCCTGTGGGGCTGGGCGGACGGTATCGCATCCGGTGATGGACGTAAACGCTTGCGCAATCGCTTACGTCATCGCTTACGTCACCGCCCACCTGCATCGTGCAAACCCGTCGCGCGCACCGCGCAGACCCGTCGCGCCACCGGCCTCGCCCGCAGCTCACCCCGACCCACTCCACCTTCACCCTGACCCCGCCCCACCTTCACCCTGACCCCACCCCACCCCGCCTCGCCCTCACCCCCGCCCTGATCTCAACGCGCGTCGGCGCGATCGGTATCGTCGGCATGCCCGTTCCAGACCTGAGCAGGGGAGACACACCCATGTCCGGCCGCCCCGTCCCGAGCCGTCGTACCGTTCTGTGCTCGGCGGCCGCCGTATCCGTCACCGGACTGGGCGCGACCGCTTGCGGGCCGGGCGGTGAGAGCGGCATCGCGGCGGCCCCGACCGCGCCCGTCGATCTCGGTGCCGAGGGAGAGGTGGCCCGGGGGAGCGTCAAGCTGTACCGGGATCACAACGTCGTGGTCGGCCGGTCCGAGGACGGTTCCCTCACGGCGTACAGCACGGTCTGCACGCACGCGGGGTGCGCCATCGACCGCCTGGAGGAGGAGCGGCTCGTCTGCCCCTGCCACGGCAGCGCGTTCGACCCCCGCACCGGAGAGGTACTGCACGCTCCGGCCACCGTCCCCCTGGAGGAACTGCCGGTCGAGGCCCGTGACGGCAGGATCGTGGCGGGACCCGGCGTCTGACACGCCTGTTGTCTGACGCGTCCGTTAATCGCTCGACACGCCTGACGGGGCACGGCAAGCTCCGCACGATGACCCGACGAACCGATACGCCTCCCGCCTGGGACGAGCGCACGCAGCTGACCACCTTCCTGGACTACGCCCGTGACACGGCGCGGGCCAAGTGCGAGGACGTGTCCGCGGAAGACGCCCGCAGGGCCCCGCTCCCGGGGTCGCCGCTGATGACCCTGTGCGGGCTGATCGGCCATCTGCGGTGGGTCGAGCACTACTGGGTCCAAGTGGTGTTCCTGGGAGAGGAACTCTCGGGGCCGTTCGCGGAGGCGACCGCCGACGACCCCGATCCCGAGATGCGGACGGCGGTCGACGTCCCGTTGCCCCGGCTGCTCGCCGAGTACGAGGAGCAGAGCGCCCGCTACCGTGACCTGCTGGCCGGACACGACCTGAGCGAGAGGGCGCGGCGTCCCATCCGTGACGGCCGTCACGTGGACCTCCGCTGGATCATGCTCCACCTCATAGAGGAGACGTCGCGGCACAACGGGCACATCGACATCGTGCGCGAACTCCTCGACGGACGGACCGGCGACTGACTGATCGTTTCAGACAGGAGCCGGCAGGAACCGGCCCGGTCCGCTCACGTCCACTCCCACCCGATGCCCATCACCCCGGGCCGCACCCGGGGTTCCACCAGATGCACCGAGTGGTGCCGGTCGCCGAGGAAGAGGTCGCGCCGTGAGCCGCGCGGGCCCGTCGGCGACGGCCGGGTGAAGCGGTGGCAGCGGGCCGGGAGGGCGGCGGCGTCGAACCGGACCTGGAGGGCGTACTGTCCGCCCGCGATGTCGAACAACCGCGCGTACTCGTGGGACGGCTCCGCCGTGCCGTCCTCGACGGCGTACCGGAAGAGACAGGTGTCACCGGCCCGCAGTCGGGTGTCGAAGAGCAGCTCGGCCACCAGCACTCCCGAGTCGTGGTGCCTGCGGACGCGTCCCGCGCGGCAGTTCTCCAGCGCGTGGACGGTCATCCGTTCCGGTGCGCATCCCGGATCACCCTGGTGGACGGCCACGAAGCGGTCGACGCCGTCCCGCAGGGCGCGGACTATGTGCTGGTCCTCGCGTCCCGCCAGCTCGCGGCGGGGACCGATCCGCACCCGTTCGTGGTGCCCGACGGTGTCCAGCCCGTCGTCCGGCGGCTGGTCCAGCTCGGCCAGCAGTCGGCCGAGAACACCGGAGTCCCTCGCTCCGGCCCGCCGCGCCGGCGGGGGCCCGTCGCTCTCGGCGAGCAGCCTGAGCAACGACTCCGCGGGCAGCCGGAGGATCTCCTCCAACGCCCGCACGGCCCGCAGCGACTCCGGGCGCTGCGGACGCCGCGCCCCCTGCTGCCAGTAGCTCAGGCTGGTGACGCCGACCTTCACCCCGTGCCGCGACAGATGGTGCTGCACCCGCTGGAGCGGCAGCCCCCGGGCGGCGATCGCGGTCCGCAGCGCGAGGTGGAAGGGGCCGCCGCGCAGGGCGGAGTCGAGCTCCGCGGTGGCGGCGTCCGAGTGCTGGGTGGCGTGCGGCATGCGGAAACCTCTCTGTGACGGTACGCCCCGGCCGCTCGGCCGCCCGGGCGCGCATCGGCCGGGACCGCCCCCGGCACGGCGCGGGCCCCGTCCCCTGTGCCGCGTGCCAGGGTCCCCGAGTTCCCCCGCATTGAAGCGTGTTGACCAAGCCCCGACAACACTTCCGGCCGGACGTCCGCCATCCCGCCACGGGACCGCGGCACAGCCCCCCTCACGGTGGGACCCGGCGCGGCCGACGGGCGCCCGGCACGTTATCCACAGGCCGGACGGTCTGTCGGCCCTCGCCAGTAGGGTGTGAGTCATGGCCGACCCCTCCAGCTACCGCCCCAGTCCGGGACAGATCCCGGACTCGCCCGGGGTGTACAGGTTCCGTGACGAGCACCGCAGGGTGATCTACGTCGGAAAGGCGAAAAGCCTGCGCCAGCGCCTGGCCAGCTACTTCCAGGACCTGGCGAACCTGCACCCCCGCACCCGCTCCATGGTCACCACGGCCGCGTCCGTGGAGTGGACGGTGGTGTCCACGGAGGTCGAGGCGCTCCAGCTGGAGTACTCCTGGATCAAGGAGTACGACCCCCGGTTCAACGTCAAATACCGCGACGACAAGAGTTACCCCTACCTCGCGGTGACGATGAACGAGGAGTTCCCCCGGGTCCAGGTGATGCGCGGCCACAAGAAGAAGGGCGTGCGCTACTTCGGCCCGTACGGACACGCTTGGGCGATCCGCGACACGGTCGACCTCCTGCTGCGCGTCTTCCCGGTACGCACCTGCTCGGCCGGCGTCTTCAAGAACGCCGCCCGCACCGGCCGCCCCTGCCTGCTCGGCTACATCGGCAAATGCTCGGCGCCCTGCGTGGAGCGGATCTCCGCCGAGGACCACCAGGAGCTCGCCGAGGAGTTCTGTGACTTCATGGCCGGGCGCACCGGCACCTACTTGCGGCGCCTGGAACGGCAGATGGCCGAGGCGGCCGAGGAGATGGAGTACGAGCGGGCGGCCCGCCTGCGCGACGACATCGGCGCCCTGAAGAAGGCCATGGAGAAGAGCGCGGTCGTGCTCGCCGACGCGACCGACGCCGACCTGATCGCCGTCGCCGAGGACGAGCTGGAGGCGGCCGTCCAGATCTTCCACGTGCGCGGCGGGCGCGTACGCGGCCAGCGCGGCTGGGTGACCGACAAGGTCGAGGAGATCACCACCGGCGCCCTCGTCGAGCACGCCCTCCAGCAGCTCTACGGCGAGGAGAAGGGCGACGCCGTTCCCAAGGAGGTCCTGGTCCCGGCCCTGCCCGACCCGGTGGAGCCCGTCCAGCAGTGGCTCACCGACCGCCGCGGCTCGGGCGTGTCGCTGCGCATCCCGCAGCGTGGCGACAAGAAGGCCCTGATGGAGACGGTGCAGCGCAACGCCCAGCAGTCGCTGGTCCTGCACAAGACCAAGCGCGCCTCCGACCTGACCACACGCTCGCGTGCCCTTGAGGAGATCGCCGAGGCCCTCGGCCTGGACAGCGCCCCCTTGCGCATCGAGTGCTACGACATCTCGCACCTCCAGGGCGACGACGTCGTGGCCTCCATGGTCGTCTTCGAGGACGGGCTCGCCCGCAAGAGCGAGTACCGCCGCTTCCAGATCAAGGGCCGTGCCGGAGACACACAGCTGTGGCACGGCCAGGGGCAGGACGACGTCCGTTCCATGCATGAGGTGATCACCCGCCGTTTCCGGCGCTACCTCGCTGCGAAGGAGAAGACCGGCGAGTGGGTCGAGGAACCGGCCGCCGACGAGGCCCTGCCGGACGGGGAGGCGCTCCGGGCCGGTCAGGACCTGAAGGACGACGACGGCCGCCCCAAGCGCTTCGCCTACCCGCCGCAGCTGGTCGTCGTCGACGGCGGGCAGCCCCAGGTCGCCGCGGCCCAGCGGGCCCTCGACGAGCTGGGCATCGACGACATCGCGGTGTGCGGTCTCGCCAAGCGGCTGGAGGAGGTCTGGGTGCCCGGTGAGGACGACCCGGTGGTCCTGCCCCGCACCAGTGAGGGCCTGTACCTGCTCCAGCGGGTCCGCGACGAGGCCCACCGCTTCGCGATCACCTACCAGCGCACCAAGCGCGCCAAGCGTTTCCGTGCCAGCCCCCTGGACGACGTGCCGGGTCTGGGTGAGACCCGTAAACAGGCACTGGTCAAGCACTTCGGTTCGCTGAAGAAGCTGCGGTCGGCGACCGTCGACCAGATCTGCGAAGTACCCGGCATAGGCCGGAAGACGGCCGAGACCGTCGCGGCGGCGCTCGCCGTCGCGGCCCCGGCCGCACCCGCCGTGAACACGGCGACCGGAGAGATCATGGATGACGCAGACGAGACGGCCGGGGTGTCCGAGACGACGGCGGACACCCTGGGGGAGCCCGTGATCGCGGGCCCCGCGGACGAACGACGGGGGCAGGAGAGATGACCGAGCGGGAAGCACGTCAGGCGGAAAACCCAGCGGAGAGCCAGGCGGCGCACAAGAAGAGGGGCGATGATCACCCCGAAGACCTCAAACGCCTCGAACGCTTCGAACACGAACAGGAGGAGCCTCACGAGCGGGGTGAGGACGACGAGCACCACGAGCAAGACGCACGCCAGGAAGACGGAGCACAGGTGAGTACGGGCAGCGAGCCGGCCGGGGTCCCCGAGGCGGCCATCCCCGAGCTGGTGATCATCTCCGGCATGTCCGGGGCCGGCCGGTCGACGGCCGCCAAGTGTCTGGAGGACCTCGGCTGGTTCGTCGTCGACAACCTGCCGCCCGCGCTGATCCCCACCATGGTCGAGCTGGGCGCCCGCTCCCAGGGCAACGTGGCCCGGATCGCAGTCGTCGTCGACGTGCGCGGACGCCGCTTCTTCGACAACCTGCGCGAATCGCTGGCCGACCTCGACGCCCGGGGTGTCACCCGGCGCATCGTCTTCCTGGAGTCCTCCGACGACGCCCTGGTGCGCCGCTTCGAGTCGGTGCGCCGCCCGCACCCCCTCCAGGGCGACGGACGCATCGTCGACGGCATCGCCGCCGAGCGCGAGCTGCTGCGCGAGCTGCGCGGCGACGCCGACCTGGTGATCGACACCTCCAGCCTCAACGTGCACGAGCTGCGCGCCAAGATGGACGCCCAGTTCGCCGGCGAGGAGGAGCCCGAGCTGCGGGCCACCGTCATGTCCTTCGGCTTCAAGTACGGCCTGCCGGTCGACGCCGACCTGGTGGTGGACATGCGGTTCCTGCCCAACCCCCACTGGGTCCCGGAACTGCGCCCCTTCACCGGCCTGAACGAGGAGGTGTCGTCGTACGTGCTCAACCAGCCGGGGGCCAAGGAGTTCCTGGACCGCTACGCCGAACTCCTCCAGCTGGTGGCCGCGGGCTACCGTCGTGAGGGCAAGCGCTATGTGACCATCGCCGTCGGCTGCACCGGCGGCAAGCACCGTTCCGTCGCCATGTCGGAGAAGCTCGCCGCCCGGCTCGTGGCCGAGGGCGTGGAGACGGTGGTCGTACACCGGGACATGGGACGGGAATGACAGGACGTACTCCGCGGCTGAGCAGGCTGGGCAGACTGGACCGGGCGGTGCCCGAGGGACGCGGCAGCCGCCCCGCCGAGGCCCGGGGCGGCAAGCCGCGCCGCCGGGGCGCCCAGCCCAAGGTCGTCGCCCTCGGCGGCGGCATGGGCCTGTCCGCCTCGCTCGCCGCGCTGCGCCGGATCACCGGCGCCCTCACCGCCGTCGTCACGGTCGCCGACGACGGCGGCTCCAGCGGCCGGCTCCGCGACGAGCTGGGGGTGCTGCCGCCCGGCGACCTGCGCAAGGCGCTGGCCGCGCTGTGCGGCGACGACGACTGGGGCCAGACCTGGGCCCGGGTCATCCAGCACCGCTTCCAGTCCAAGGGCGACCTGCACGAACACGCGGTCGGCAACCTGCTGATCGTCGCCCTGTGGGAGCAGCTCGGCGACCACGTCATGGCCCTGGACCTGGTCGGCAAGCTGCTCGGCGCGCACGGGCGGGTGCTGCCCATGTCCGCGGTGCCGCTGGAACTCCAGGCCCTGGTCAAGGGCCACGACCCGGACCGGCCCGAGGACGTGGACACCGTCCGGGGACAGGCGACCGTGGCGCTCACGCCCGGCGAGGTGCAGTCGGTGCACCTGGTGCCGGCCGATCCGCCCGCGGTCCCCGAGGCGGTCGACGCGGTCCTCGACGCCGACTGGGTGGTGCTCGGTCCCGGGTCGTGGTTCTCCTCGGTCATCCCGCACCTGCTGGTGCCCGATCTGCTGGACGCGCTCACCGAGACCAAAGCCCGCCGGGTGCTCTCGTTGAACCTCGCTCCGCAGCCCGGAGAAACCGAGGGCTTCTCCCCGCAGCGTCATTTGGAGGTTTTGGGACGACACGCCCCTAAACTCGCCCTGGACGTGGTGCTGGCCGACGAGGCCGCCGTGCCCGACCGTGACTCGCTCACCGAAGCCGCGAAACGGTTCGGCGCCGCGGTCGAGCTGGCTCCGGTCGCCCGGACCGACGGAACCCCGAGGCACGATCCGGAGCTGCTGGCCGCCGCGTACGACCGTATTTTTCGGATGCATGGAAGGATCGGCCCATGGCGATGACGGCAGCGGTGAAGGACGAGATTGCGCGGCTCCCCGTCACCCGGACCTGCTGCAGGAAGGCGGAGGTCTCCGCCATTCTGCGGTTCGCCGGCGGCCTTCACCTGGTGAGCGGACGCATCGTGATCGAGGCGGAGCTGGACACCTCGGCGGCGGCCCGGCGGCTCAAGCGGGACATCCTGGAGATCTTCGGCCACAGTTCGGAACTGATCGTGATGGCCCCGGGCGGACTGCGCCGCGGCTCGCGCTACGTCGTCCGGGTCGTCGCGGGCGGTGACCAGCTGGCCCGGCAGACCGGCCTGGTCGACGGCCGGGGCCGCCCCATCCGCGGCCTGCCCCCGCAGGTGGTCTCGGGGGCCACCTGCGACGCGGAGGCCGCCTGGCGCGGGGCGTTCCTGGCGCACGGCTCGCTCACCGAGCCCGGCCGCTCCTCCTCCCTGGAGGTGACCTGCCCCGGCCCCGAGGCCGCGCTCGCCCTGGTCGGCGCCGCCCGCCGCCTGTCGATCGCCGCGAAGGCCCGTGAGGTGCGCGGTGTGGACCGGGTCGTCGTCCGCGACGGCGACGCGATCGGAGCCCTGCTCACTCGGCTCGGCGCGCACGACTCGGTGCTGGCCTGGGAGGAGCGCCGGATGCGTCGCGAGGTCCGGGCCACCGCCAACCGGCTGGCCAACTTCGACGACGCCAACCTGCGCCGCTCCGCCCGCGCGGCCGTCGCCGCCGGTGCGCGTGTCCAGCGTGCGCTGGAGATCCTCGCCGACGACGTCCCCGAGCACCTCGCGGCCGCCGGCCGGCTGCGGATGGAGCACAAGCAGGCGTCCCTGGAGGAGCTGGGCGCGCTCGCCGACCCGCCGCTGACCAAGGACGCGGTCGCGGGCCGTATCCGCCGGCTGCTGGCCATGGCCGACAAGCGGGCCGCCGACCTCGGCATCCCGGGCACCGAGGCCAACCTTTCCGAGGATCTCGCGGACAACCTCGCGGGCTGACCGGACGCCGTGCCACCAAGCCGGCGCGAGGCGACCGGGAGCAGCCGACGCCGACCACTGCCGACGGAGCGAGCCCCGGCCGCCGGAGGCCGGTCGGGAGGCCGCGCCGCTGCCTCGGTCACCGGAGGCCGGCCGCAGGCCGCGCCGACGCCCCCGGGTCACCGGAGGTCGGTCGGAGGCCGCGCCGTTGCCCCCGGTCACCGTAGGCCTTCGGCCGCAGGCCGCGCCGCTGCCCCCGCTCGCCGGGAGCTGGTCGGTTAGGCCGCGCCGCCCCCCCCGGGTGGCCACGCCTCGGCCGAAGTGCCGAGACCGCCGGGACCGGAGGCTGCGCCGCCCCCCCGGGTGGCCACGCCCCGGCCGAAGTGCCGAAACCGCCGAGACCGCCGGGACCGCCGAAACGCCGGGACCGCCCGGCCCGAGGAGACGCCTCCCCTCCGCCGCAACCGCCCGCCCGCCCGCCTCGAAGGGACGCCCGCGGCCGTGCCGACCGCCACTTGGGTGGTCCGCACCGGCGACCGCGTGTCGTGACGGTGCTCTTGACTCGATCATCGAGTGTCATGAGCCTGGCAACCTGTTCGCTGCTGTGGCGAACCACCGCTAGGGGGGTTCATGAGACAGGGACAACCCGGACGACCCGCACGACACAGAGCGAGATCGATCCTCGCCGTCGGCACACTCCTGATCGGCGCAGCCGGCTTCGCACCCGTCGCCCAGGCGCAGCCGGCAGCGCCGGACCCGGCCCCGGACCCGCAGGAAGTGAAGGTCTTCCGCGCCGAGGTGACCCAGCGACAGGTGCCGCTCCTGCTGGCCGCCGGCCAGGACGCCCATGAGCTCGGCGAGCAGGTACCCGACAAGGGCACGGCCTCCGTCGAGGTCTACCTCACCGACCAGCAAGCCCGAAAGCTGGACGAACAGGGCGTCGACCTCACCGAACACACCCTCTCCGTCCGCGCCGCACAGCGCGCCGAGGCCGCCGCCGACGGGGTCTTCCGCCCGTACAGCGGCAGCGGAGGGCTGAAGGAGGAGATCCTCCGCACCGCCCAGGAGAACCCCGGCCTGACCAAAGTCGTCTCCATCGGCAAGACCGTCAAAGGCCAGGACATCCTCGCCCTGAAGCTCACCAAGCGTGCGAAGAAGACGAAGGACGGCACCAAGCCGTCGGTCCTGTACGCCTCCAACCAGCACGCCCGCGAGTGGATCACCCCCGAGATGACCCGGCGGCTGATGCACCACTACCTGGACAACTACAAGACCGACCCGCGCGTCAAGAAGATCGTCGACTCCACCGAACTGTGGTTCCTGCTCTCGGCCAACCCCGACGGCTACGACTACACCTTCGAGAGCACCGACAACCGCCTGTGGCGCAAGAACCTGCGCGACGTCAACGGCGACGGCGCCATCAGCACCGGTGACGGCGTCGACCTCAACCGCAACTTCGCCTACAAGTGGGGCTACGACGACGAGGGCTCGTCCCCCAACCCCACCAGCCAGACCTACCGCGGCGCCGGCCCGAACTCCGAGCCCGAGACCCAGGCCCTGGACGCCTTCGAGAAGCGGATCGGCTTCACGTACGGCATCAACTACCACTCCGCCGCCGAACTCCTCCTCTACGGCGTCGGCTGGCAGGTCGCCACCGACAGCCCCGACGACGTCCTCTACCGGGCCCTCGCCGGCACCCCCGGCGACTCCGCGATCCCCGGCTACCGGCCCCAGGTCTCCTCGGAGCTGTACACCACCAACGGCGAGGCGGACGGACACGCCGCCAACGTCAACGGCATGGCGATGTTCACCCCTGAGATGTCGACCTGTCAGACGGTCTCGGACGCCGACCCCGACGACGAGTGGAACGCGGGCGACTGCCAGTCGGTCTTCAACTTCCCGGACGACGAGACGCTGATCCAGCAGGAGTTCGAGAAGAACGTCCCCTTCGCGCTCTCCGTCGCCGAGACCGCCTCCCACCCCGACCGGCCGTCCTCGGCGGTCGGTCTGCGGGCCGCGGACTTCACCCCTAAGGCGTTCACCACCTCCTACTCCCGCGGCGCCGACCAGGAGGTCGCGGTCGTCGCCCGCAAGTCGGTGCGCGACAAGGAGCTGAAGTACCGCGTCAACGGCGGCCGCGTCCACGACACCGCGCTGCGACCCTGGAAGGGCGGCGAGACCTACGGCGGCGAGGACAACCTCTACTTCGACGAGTACCGCGCCGAGGTGAAGGACGGCGCACCGGGCGACGAGGTCGAGGTCTGGTTCACCGGCGAGAGCAGACAGGGCAAGCGGGTCACCAGCGAGCACTTCACCTACACGATCGCCGAACGGCCCCGCGCCGACGTCCTCGTCGTCGCCGAGGAGGGCGCCCGAGCCGCGCAGGCACAGACCTACGTGGACGCGCTCAAGGCCAACGGCCACCGGGCCGCCGTATGGGACGTCGCGTCGCAGGGCCCGCCCGACGCGCTCGGTGTCCTCTCCCACTTCGACACCGTCGTCCACCACACCGGCGCCGCCACCCCCGGCAACGCCGCCCAGCTGCAGCTGCGCGCCTTCCTCAACGAGGGCGGCAAACTGATCGAGGCGGGCGAAGAGGCCGGCGGCAGCGTCGACCTCGGCGGCGGCAACCTGTCGGACGACTTCAGCCAGTACTACCTGGGCGCCTACACCCGCACCGCCACCTCCGGGGCCGGCGCCTTCACCGGCTCCGGCGCGCTCGACGGCACCGGCGGCCCGCTCGGCGCCGCGCCCGGCAACCCGCTGGACCGGGCCGGCACCTACAGCGTGACCTCGGACCAGCTGCCGGTCGGGACCTACCCGCAGTTCGCGAGCGAGGGCGCGGGACAGTTCGCCGGGACGGCCAACCCGTACGGGCCCTACGCGGGCGACTGGATGGCCGCCGCCGTCCACACCGACGACGCCTACAAGCGCCTCACCCGCACCGTCGATCTCACCGGCACCACGGCCGGCCAGGCGCCCACGCTGCGCACCCAGCTGCTGTGGGACACCGAGGACGGCTACGACAACGTGCTGATCGAGGCCCGCACGGCGGGCGGCGACGACTGGACGACGCTCCCGGAGGCGGGCGGTGCCACCGGCACCGCCGTACCGGCGGACTGCTCGGCCGGCTACTACCTGGCCGAGCACCCCTGGCTGGAGCACTACCTGACCCTCACCGACGACGGCTGCGCCGCGACCGGCACCACCGGGTCCTGGAACGCCCTCACCGGCTCCTCCAGCGGCTGGCGGCAGGTCTCCTTCGACCTGAGCGCGTACGCCGGGAAGAGTGTCGAGGTGTCGATCAGCTACGTCACCGACCCCGGCACCGGCGGCCGGGGCGTCCTGGCCGACGAGGCGTCCCTGGTCGTGGACGGCACGGCGGCCGGGACCGAGGGCTTCGAGGCGTCGCTCGGCGTCTGGCGGGTACCCGGGCCGCCCGAGGGCAGCCCGGCCGCGCCGCGGGACTGGACCCGTGCCGGAACCCTGTTCCGGACCTACGGAGCCGTCACCACGGACGACACCGTGCTGCTCGGCTTCGGCCTGGAACACCTCACCTCGGCGGCTGACCGGACAGCGCTGCTCGGCACGGCACTGAGTGCCCTGGACGAGTGACGAACCGGTCGGCGAGGGGCTGACGCCTTGTCGCGAAATCAGGTGATCAGTCACCCGCTCACATGGTGTTCCGTACCCGTACCGGCGGGTACGGAACGCCATGCCGTGGACGGCCCTCTCGATGTCACCCCGGGGCCGTCGGAGAGGTAGGGTCGGAGGCGGTCGGGGACATCCCATACAGCTCGTCGGCGTCGAGCCGCCGACGTACCAACGAGGAGATCGGTTCGTGACGATCCGCGTAGGCATCAACGGCTTTGGCCGCATCGGTCGTAACTACTTCCGCGCGCTGCTGGAGCAGGGTGCAGACATCGAGATCGTGGCTGTCAACGACCTGGGTGACACCGCGACCACCGCCCACCTGCTGAAGTACGACACCATCCTCGGACGCCTCAAGGCCGAGGTGTCGCACACGGCGGACACCATCACCGTCGACGGCAAAACGATCAAGGTGCTGGCCGAGCGCAACCCCGCCGACATCCCGTGGGGCGAGCTGGGCGTCGACATCGTGATCGAGTCGACCGGCATCTTCACCAAGAAGGCCGACGCCGAGAAGCACATCGCCGGTGGCGCCAAGAAGGTCCTCATCTCGGCTCCGGCCAAGGACGAGGACATCACCATCGTGATGGGCGTCAACCAGGACAAGTACGACCCGGCGAACCACCACGTCATCTCCAACGCCTCCTGCACCACCAACTGTGTGGCGCCGATGGCCAAGGTCCTCGACGAGAACTTCGGCATCGTCAAGGGCCTGATGACGACGGTGCACGCGTACACGAACGACCAGCGCATCCTCGACTTCCCGCACAAGGACCTGCGCCGCGCCCGTGCCGCCGCCGAGAACATCATCCCGACCACCACCGGTGCCGCCAAGGCCACCGCCCTGGTCCTGCCGCAGCTCAAGGGCAAGCTGGACGGCATCGCCATGCGCGTCCCGGTCCCGACCGGCTCGGCCACCGACCTGGTCGTCACGCTCCAGCGCGAGGTCACCAAGGACGAGGTCAACGCCGCGTTCAAGAAGGCCGCCGACGACGGCGACCTCAAGGGCTACCTGACCTACACCGAGGACGAGATCGTCTCCTCGGACATCGTCAGCGACCCGTCGTCCTGCACCTTCGACGCCTCCCTGACCATGGTCCAGGAAGGCAACACGGTGAAGATCCTCGGCTGGTACGACAACGAGTGGGGCTACTCCAACCGCCTCGTCGACCTCACGGTCTTCGTCGGCAACCAGCTCTGACCCACTGAGCAGGCATTCTCGATGCGCCGGCAGGGCTCGGACGGTGTGCGCGCCGTCCGGGCCCTGACGCGCGTCCGGTACGACCGGCCCTCGTAGGATCACGAGCGATCACCAGCCCCAGGAGTTGCTGTATGAAGACGATCGACGAACTGCTCTCCGAAGGCGTCGCGGGCAAGCGCGTCTTCGTCCGCGCCGACCTGAACGTGCCGCTGGGCGGCACCACCATCACCGACGACGGCCGCATCCGCGCCGTGCTGCCCACCGTCAAGGCCCTGGCCGAGGCGGGCGCGCGCGTGATCGTCGCCTCGCACCTGGGCCGCCCCAAGGGCGCCCCGGACCCCGCCTTCTCCCTCGCCCCCGCCGCCGCCCGCCTCGGTGAGCTGCTCGGCGCCGACGTGGCCTTCGCCGAGGACACCGTCGGCACCGCCGCCGAGGCCGTCGTCTCCGGCCTCGCCGACGGGCAGGTCGCCGTCATCGAGAACCTGCGCTTCAACGCCGGCGAGACCAGCAAGGACGACGCCGAGCGCGCCGCCTTCGCGGACAGGCTCGCGGGCCTCGCGGACGTGTACGTCGGTGACGGCTTCGGCGCCGTGCACCGCAAGCACGCCTCCGTCTTCGACCTGCCGAAGAAGCTGCCGCACTACGCCGGCCACCTCATCGCCACCGAGGTCGGCGTCCTGAAGAAGCTCACCGACGACGTCCAGCGCCCCTACGTCGTCGCGCTCGGCGGCGCCAAGGTCTCCGACAAGCTCGCCGTCATCGACCAGCTGCTCGGCAAGGCCGACCGGCTGCTCATCGGCGGCGGCATGGCGTACACCTTCCTCAAGGCCAAGGGGTACGAGGTCGGCATCTCCCTCCTCCAGGAGGACCAGATCCCGGCCGTCCAGGAGTACATCGAGCGCGCCGAGAAGAACGGCGTGGAGCTGGTGCTCCCCGTCGACGTGCTGGTGTCGACCGAGTTCCCGGACCTGAAGACCAAGGCCCCGGCCCACCCCTCCACCGTCGCCGCGGACGCCATCCCCGCCGACCAGGAGGGCCTGGACATCGGTCCCGAGACCCGCAAGCTGTACGCCTCGAAGCTCGCCGACGCGGCCACCGTCTTCTGGAACGGCCCCATGGGCGTCTTCGAGCACCCCGACTACGCCGAGGGCACCAAGGCGGTCGCCCAGGCCCTCGTCGAGGCCCCGGGCTTCTCCGTGGTCGGCGGCGGCGACTCCGCCGCGGCCGTCCGCACGCTCGGCTTCGACGAAAAGGCATTCGGACACATCTCGACCGGCGGCGGCGCCTCCCTCGAATACCTCGAGGGCAAGACGCTCCCCGGTCTCGCCGCACTGGAGGACTGACCCCGCATGACCACTCGCACGCCGCTGATGGCGGGCAACTGGAAGATGAACCTCAACCACCTGGAGGCCATCGCCCACGTCCAGAAGCTCGCCTTCGCCCTCGCGGACAAGGACTACGAGGCCGTCGAGGTCGCCGTCCTGCCGCCCTTCACCGACCTGCGCTCGGTGCAGACCCTGGTCGACGGGGACAAGCTCAAGATCAAGTACGGCGCCCAGGACATCTCGGCGCACGACGGCGGCGCCTACACCGGCGAGATCTCCGGCCCGATGCTCGCCAAGCTGAAGTGCACGTACGTCGCGATCGGCCACAGCGAGCGGCGGCAGTACCACGCCGAGACCGACGAGCAGGTGAACGCCAAGGTCAAGGCCGCCTACAAGCACGGCCTGACCCCGATCCTGTGCGTCGGCGAGGAGCTGGAGGTCCGCGACGCGGGCAACCACGTCGCCCACACCCTCGCCCAGGTCGAGGGCGGTCTCAAGGACCTCCCGGCCGAGCAGGCCGAGACGGTCGTGATCGCCTACGAGCCCGTGTGGGCCATCGGCACCGGCAAGGTCTGCGGCGCCGAGGACGCGCAGGAGGTCTGCGCGGCGATCCGCGGCAAGCTCGCCGAGCTGTACTCCCAGGAGCTGGCCGACCAGGTCCGCATCCAGTACGGCGGCTCGGTCAAGTCGGGCAACGTCGCCGAGATCATGGCGCAGGCCGACATCGACGGCGCCCTGGTCGGCGGGGCCTCGCTGGACGCCGACGAGTTCGTCAAGATCGTCCGCTTCCGCGACCAGTGAGTTCCTGGTAGGCGGGATCCGTCGTACCCTTGCGGGGGCACAGCCCGGTGGCTGTGCCCCTGTCGTCCATCCGAATCCGAGGAAGTTGGTCCAGCCGTGGTTTTGGGGTTCTCGATCGCCCTGATCGTCTTCAGCCTGCTGCTGATGCTGCTGGTGCTGATGCACAAGGGGAAGGGCGGCGGCCTCTCCGACATGTTCGGTGGCGGCATGCAGTCGTCCGTCGGCGGCTCCTCGGTCGCCGAGCGCAACCTCGACCGGATCACCGTGGTGGTCGGTCTGCTCTGGTTCGCGTGCATCATCGTCCTCGCCCTCCTGATGAAGGCGAACACCTGACCAGGACGCACCCGCGGCACACTTCGCAGTTCTTCACGTAACGCCCCATGTTCGGTACGCGCTCCTGAGCGCGGCCTATCATGGGGCGTGCGTCTTGATGGGCTTGCGTCTTGGTGTGAGGCCGGTAACTCCCATCACTGGACGCGCGTTGGGCCTTACGTAGACTGAGGCGCTCGCAGCGAAGCGAAACGCCGACTCGCTTTGCGGCACCATCACGCAGGGAGTTACGACCGTGGCAAGTGGCAACGCGATCCGGGGAAGCCGGGTCGGAGCGGGGCCGATGGGCGAGGCCGAGCGCGGCGAGTCCGCGCCGCGTCTGCGCATCTCCTTCTGGTGCTCCAACGGGCACGAGACACAGCCGAGCTTCGCCAGCGACGCGCAGGTGCCCGACACGTGGGACTGCCCCCGCTGTGGCTTCCCCGCCGGACAGGACCGGGACAACCCGCCGGACCCACCGCGCACCGAGCCCTACAAGACCCACCTGGCGTACGTGCGCGAACGGCGCAGCGACGCCGACGGCGAGGCGATCCTCGCCGAGGCGCTCGCCAAACTGCGGGGCGAGATCTAGGAGTCGACACCGGCCGGGTGCCCACGAGGTGCCCGGCCGGGTCCGTTCCGCGCCTCGGCCCAGCCGCCGCTCGCGGTCCGTTGTCAGTGGTGCCGTCTACGGTTTGTGCATCGGACGAATCGTGGGGGGACGGGCATGGCGACGGTCGAGGCGGCGGGCGAGTGCGCGCCCGCGTGGCGCGGGGGGTTCGGGCGGCTGTGGAGCGCCGCGGTGCTCTCCTCCTTCGGCGACGCGCTGCGCACGGCCGCGCTGCCCTTGCTGGCCGTGTCGCTGACCGACGACCCCCTGCTCATCGCCTCGGTCACCGCCTGCGGCTATCTGCCCTGGCTCGTCTTCGGCTTGCTCGGCGGCGCGGTCGCCGACCGGGTGGACCAGCGGCGCGCCATGTGGGCCGTCGACGCGGTACGCGGACTGGCGGTCGCGGGCTTCGCGGTGGCCGTGGGCCTCGGCCACGGCTCCATCGCGCTGCTCATCGCCCTGGCCTTCGCCCTGACCACCCTCCAGACCCTCTTCGACAACGCGGCCACCGCCCTGCTGCCCACCCTGGTGGGCCCCGACGAACTGGGCAGCGCCAACGCCCGCCTGCTGACCGGACAGCGCGTCGCCGGCGGACTGCTGGGCGGGCCGGTCGTCGCCCTGCTGCTCACGGCGGGTGTCGCCGCCCCCTTCGCGGTCGACGCCGCCACCTTCCTGGCCGCCGCCGCGCTGGTGGCCTCGCTGCGGCCGGCCGCGCCCCGGCAGCGGGAACCCAGAGCGGCCGGCAGCACCCTGCGCAGGGAGATAGCCGAGGGGCTGCGCGCCCTCGCCCGGGACCGACTGCTGCGCGGACTGTGCGCCGCCACCGCCCTGTGCAACATCGGCATGGGCGCCCTCATCGCGACCCTCGTCCTCCTGGTCACCGGTTGGCTCGACGCGGGCACGACCGGGTACGCGGCGGTGATCACCGCGTACACCGTCGGCTCGCTGGCCGGGGGAGCGGTCCATCGCCGCCTGGTCGCCCGTACGGGGTACGCGCGCGGGATGCTCCTCGCCGGGACCGTGCAGACCGGGGCGCTCATCGTGATGGGCTCGGTGCGCAGCCTGCCCGTGCTGGCGGCGACGCTGGCCGTGTTCGGGTTCATGGGCATGGTGTGGAACGTCAGTTCACAGACGCTGATGCAGCGACGCAGCCCCGCCGAAATGCTGGGCCGGGTCAGCTCGGCCTTCCGGACCCTGGGCGTGGCCGGCGCGCCGGTGGGCGCGCTCCTGGGCGGAGCCGTCGCCGCCGCCTGGGGCGCGAACACCCCGGCGCTGCTCGCCGCCGCCTGCTTCGTCCTGTCCGTCGCCGCGCTGATACCCGGGCTCCATGCCGACGACAGGTCAGGGCAACCGCTGATCAATTAGGTTGGGACCGGCAGCGGGGCAAGACGCGGCAGGGACACGCGGCAGGGACACGCAGCAGGGACTGGCAGGAAAGAAGGCGGAAGTCCGAAATGAACGCAGACGGCCGTACCAGGCTCAACCAGACACCCGAATGGACCGCACTGGCCAAGCACCGCGAGGAGCTGGGCGAGACGCACCTGCGGGAGCTGTTCACCACAGACCCCGGACGCGGCACCGGGTACACCCTCCGGGTGGGTGATCTGTACGTCGACTACTCCAAGCACCTGATCACCGACGAGACGCTGCGGCTGCTGCGCGAGCTGGCCGCCGCCACCGATGTCTTCGCCCTCCGGGACGCCATGTTCCGCGGC
>NZ_JAGGOO010000135.1 GCF_018614415.1 Streptomyces sp. ISL-12 | reverse complement strand
CACCCAGCCGACGCCCGCCCGCGCGGCACGGGACAGCGGCCGGCGGCTCGGCTCCGAGGCCACCGCCACCGCCGCGTCCAGGCCCCGTACGAAGCGCCGGGCCGCGGCTATGTCGGGGTGCGCGGACGGTCCCGTACCGGCGACGACCGGGGCGAGGACCGCGCGCAGTTCACCGACGCGCATCCACCAGAGGAAGGGGGAGCCGATGACGAGGACGGGGGCGGTGGAGGAAGCGGAAGGCGCGGAGGGGGCGGAAGGGGCGGAAGGGGTGGAGGAAGCGGAGAAACCGGCGGAAGCAGCGGAGGAGGCCGCGGGCCGGCGGTTCGGCGGGCCGGCGTGGATCGCCGCCGGGTCGGCGTGGTCCGCCGGGGGCGGGGGGCGGCCGTGCGCCCGGTGGGTGCGGTGGGTGCGGTCCTCCAGCCAGCTGTCGCAGTCCGGGGTGAGCGCTATGGCGGACGGGGCGGGAACGTCGAGCCGCTCGGCGAGGTCGCGCACCATCCGGTACAGGTCCGGCGCCGACGACTCGGCGATCGCGACCGTCGGGGTGACGGCGGGACGCGCGCGGACGACGACCGCGGCGACACCGGCGGCGGCGAGCAGTACGAGGAGGGCGAGCACGGACACGGCCCAGCGCGCGGCGTCCCAGCCCGCGCCGACGAGGTGGCCGGTGGAGCCGCCCACCAACAGGATCACCGCGGCGGCGGACGGCAGCAGCGCGACGGCGAGAGCTCGGCTGCGGACCCGCAGCACGGCCAGGGCCCGGGCCCGCGCGCCCTGCGCTCCCCGCTCCTCCACGCCCATGCCGCTCATGCCCGGACCTCATCCCCTCACTGACCTGACGCGCCTGCCTGTCGTGCCGTTGCCGGTATCCCGTTGCCGATAGTGCTCACTCCCCCACTGTGGCACCCGCCACTGACATCGCAATGCGCGGTGGGCCAAGTGCCGGAATGCTTGCGCCGCACCCTAGTTGGGGGCTCGGGGCCCGTCAGCCGTATGGAGCATCGGTCACTCGATGGAATGGCTTTGGGCAGAGGTGGGTGACGGACGGCAAGCGTCAGGCCCCGGTTCCTGGAGAACCGGGGCCTGCGGGATCTGTGACCGTGCGGGGCCGGATTACGCCTCGGCCGCCGCCTCGGCAGCAGCCTTCGCCGCGATGTCCGTGCGGTGCTGGGAGCCGTCGAGGCCGATGCGGGCGACGGCCCGGTAGGCGCGGTCGCGGGCCTCGGTGAGGTCCGCGCCGGTGGCCGTGACGGACAGGACGCGTCCGCCGGCGCTGACGACGGCGTCGCCCTCGCGCTTGGTGCCGGCGTGCAGCACGTACGCGTGCGGGGCGTCCCCGGCGGGGTGCTCGGCCGCGACCTCGTCGAGCCCGGTGATCGGGTCGCCGGTGCGCGGGGTGCCGGGGTAGTTGTGCGAGGCGATGACGACGGTGACCGCCGCGTCGTCGCTCCAGCGCAGCGGCTCCAGGTCGGCGAGGTTGCCGGTGGCGGCGGCCATCAGCAGCCCGGCGAGCGGGGTGCGCAGGCGGGCCAGTACGACCTGGGTCTCGGGGTCGCCGAAGCGGGCGTTGAACTCGATCACGCGGATTCCGCGGGAGGTGATCGCGAGTCCGGCGTAGAGGAGGCCCGAGAAGGGGGTGCCGCGGCGGCGCAGCTCGTCGACGGTCGGCTGGAGGACGGTGTGCACGACCTCGTCCACGAGCTTCGGGTCGGCCCACGGCAGCGGGGAGTACGCGCCCATGCCGCCGGTGTTGGGGCCCTCGTCGCCGTCGAGCGCGCGCTTGAAGTCCTGGGCGGGCTGGAGCGGGCGGACGTTGTCCCCGTCGGTGATGGCGAAGAGGGAGACCTCGGGGCCGTCGAGGAACTCCTCGATGACGACGCGGTCGCACGCGCGCGCGTGGGCCCGGGCGGCTTCGAGGTCGTCGGTGACGACGACGCCCTTGCCGGCGGCGAGACCGTCGTCCTTGACGACGTACGGCGCGCCGAAGGCGGCGAGGGCCGCGTCGGCCTCCTCCGGGGTGGTGCAGACGTAGGAGCGGGCCGTGGGCACGCCCGCCGCCGCCATCACGTCCTTGGCGAACGCCTTGGAGCCCTCCAGCCGCGCCGCCTCCTTGGAGGGGCCGAAGACCGGGATGCCGGCCTCGCGCACGGCGTCGGCGACCCCGGCGACCAGGGGCGCCTCCGGGCCGACCACGACCAGCTCGGCGCCGAGTCGCGTGGCGAGCGCGGTCACCGCCGCGCCGTCGAGCGCGTCGACCTGGTGCAGCTCGGCGACCTCGGCGATGCCTGCGTTGCCGGGGGCGCAGTGCAGCGCGGTGACGTCGGGGTCGAGGGACAGGGAACGGCACAGGGCGTGTTCGCGGGCACCGCTGCCGATGACGAGGACCTTCACGGGGTCAGCCTAACGGGAGCGGACGGGCGTGGTTTGTGCGGGCCGCCGAGCGGGTGGGCGCCGACGGTTCGTCGGATCCTCCGAGTGCGCGCGCTCACACGGGATCACTGGGGCGCGTACGCCACTGAACTCCCGTGGGCCCTCACTCGTTGGCGATCTCCTCCACGACCGTCGCGCCCAGTTCCCGGACGAGCAGTTCCTTGCCGGAGAGGGCGGACTCGTCGAGGTCGGGGTCGTCGTCCTCGGGGATGTCGTCCTCGATGGAGACGGGCGGCGGCTCGGGAGCCGGTGGCCTCGGCGGCTGTGGCGCGGGGCCGGACGACAGGGAAGCGGACGCGGACCCGGGCCCTGAGGACGCCGGGGGCGGCGTGGGAGCGGAGGGCGCGGGTGCCGCGGCTGAGGGTGCCGCCGGGCGCTGGGCCGGGGCGCCACCGCCGTAGCCGCCACCGCTGCCACCCCCGTATCCGCCCCCACCGCCGTATCCGCCGGAAGGGCCGCCGCCGGAGGGGCCGGCCGGGGGCGGGGGTGCGGAGCCGCCGGACGGGTCGACGACCGCCTCGATCTTCCACTGGACGTTGAACTGCTCGCTCAGGGCCTGCCGCAGTACGTCCTCGCTGCCGCTGCTGACGAAGTTGTCCCGGGCACCGGCGTTGACGAAGCCGAGCCGGAGGGACGTGCCGTCGAAGCCGGTGACCTGGGCGTTCTGGCTGAGCAGGATCCAGGTGAACCGGCGGCGGTTCTTGACCGCCTCCAGGATGTTCGGCCAGAGGGTACGGGGGTCGAGGCCACCGGGCGCGGTGAAAGCACCGCCCGGGACGGCCTGGCCCGGGCCTGGGCCAGGGGCGGGGGCAGGTGCAGGGGCAGGTGCAGGTGCGGGGCTCGGGGCGCTGCTGTCAGGGCGGGCGGGTCCGCCCGAAGGAGCAGGCGCCGACGGTGCAGCAGGCTGCCCGGCGCTCCCCGCGGGAGTCGCCGTCGGCCAGCCACCCGGCCGCCGACCGCCCCCCGCGGGAGTCGCGGTAGGCCAGGCGCCGGGCGCGGAGGGCTGGGCGGGAGCAGCGGGGGCCGGAGCGGCAGCGTGAGCCGGGGCGGGAGCAGCCGGAACGGCAGCGGCTCCGTCACCGGAACCACCGGACCCATCAGAACCACCGGGCCCACCGAAACCGCCCCCCCGCCCCTCCGTCGCCGCGGGCACCGGCGCAGGCGCGGGCCCGCGCTGGCCGACAGGACCGCCCCCCGCGTCGGCGCCCCCGGGTCCGCCCATCCCCGCACCCTGCCCCGCGGGCCCCCGCACCGCGGCCCGGGCCGCGGCGGCACCGCCGCCCGGCGGCACCGGAGCGACCGGCGGCACGGCCGCGGCGCCGGCGTGGGCGTGGGCCTCGGCCCCCGGCACGTACCCGGCGGCCGGCAGTCCCGCGCCCGACGAGAAGTTCACGCCACGCTCAATACGATCCAGCCGGGCCATCACCGACCGCTCGTCGCCGTAAGCCGCCGGCAGCAGCACGCGCGCGCAGATCAACTCCAGTTGCAGACGCGGCGAGGTGGCGCCCCGCATCTCGGTGAGCCCCTCGTTGACGAGGTCGGCGGCGCGGCTCAGCTCGGCGGCGCCGAAGGACCGCGCCTGGGCCTGCATCCGCTCCACGACATCCGCCGGAGCATCGATGAGCCCCTTCTCCGCAGCGTCCGGAACGGCGGCGAGGATCACCAGATCCCGCAGCCGCTCCAGCAGGTCGGCCACGAACCGCCGCGGATCATTGCCCCCTTCGATGACCCGGTCCACGACCTCGAAGGCCGCCGCCCCCTCCCCCGAGGCGAACGCCTCGACGACGGAGTCGAGCAGCGAGCCGTCCGTGTAGCCGAGCAGGGCGGTCGCCATGGCATACGTCACACCGTCCGCACCGGCCCCGGCCAGCAACTGGTCCATGACGGACATGGAGTCACGCACGGACCCCGCGCCGGCCCGCACGACGAGCGGCAGCACACCGTCCTCGACCGGAATGTCCTCCTTCCCGCACACCTCACCGAGGTACTCCCGCAGGGTGCCGGGCGGAACCAGCCGGAAGGGATAGTGATGGGTCCGCGACCTGATCGTCCCGATGACCTTCTCGGGCTCGGTGGTCGCGAAGATGAACTTGAGGTGCTCCGGCGGCTCCTCGACGACCTTGAGCAGCGCGTTGAAGCCGGCCGACGTGACCATGTGGGCCTCGTCGATGATGTAGATCTTGTACCGGCTGCCGGCGGGCCCGAAGAATGCCTTCTCACGCAGGTCGCGCGCGTCGTCCACACCACCGTGCGAGGCGGCGTCGATCTCGATGACGTCGATCGAACCCGGCCCGTTCCTCGCCAGGTCACGGCACGACTGGCACTCCCCGCACGGCGTGGGCGTCGGCCCCTGCTCGCAGTTCAGACACCGTGCCAGGATGCGCGCGCTGGTCGTCTTGCCGCAGCCGCGCGGACCGCTGAACAGGTACGCGTGATTGACCCGGTTGTTCCGCAGCGCCTGCTGCAGCGGGTCGGTGACATGCTCCTGCCCGATGACCTCCGCGAAGGTCTCGGGGCGGTAGCGGCGGTAGAGCGCGAGAGACGACACGCATACGAGGTTATAGGCGACGACTGACAACCGGCCCGATGCCGAAGATCCCCAGGAGATCCCCGAAGATCCCACCGGACGTCCCCCGCGAGAACCCGGGAGAACGGGAGAGCCCCGGGCGAGGACCCCAGGCAAGACCCCCGGAACGCAGACGCCCCCCACGCACCCGCCAGAGCCGACCTACCCTTGCTGCCTTCCGGCCCTGGGGGAGTTCAGTCAGATAGCGCCGCGTGAGGGGCTGCGCCCAGCCTACCTGATCGCCGACCCCCGGAACGAGTTCGCGAGCACCCTCCGACGTCATGTAATGTCTCCAGCGGAGGATTCGCCTAGAGGCCTAGGGCGCACGCTTGGAAAGCGTGTTGGGGGCAACCCCTCACGAGTTCGAATCTCGTATCCTCCGCAGCCGCCCACCTGGGCAAACGAAGGCTCCGACCGGATCACGGTCGGAGCCTTCGTTGTTCCGTGGTTGCAGTTTTGGTTGCAGTTACCGGTTACCTCCCGTTGAGGACGGTCCGGCACACGCGGCAGTACATCGCCGCGTACCGCCCGTACCTGCGCATCAGCTGGCCGCACCCGGCACACGGCCCCAGCTCCCACGTCGGGCATCCCAGCGCGGCGGAGGCGGCGGCCCGCTCGACAGGGGTGATCCGCATCGGATCACGAGAACCCTGCACGGGCATGCGGGGAAGGGTGATGCCGCCAGTCGGCTGGCCGAGGTCGCGGATGGGCCGGGTGTCGCTGACGAACCAGCCTTCTTCTCCTGCCCGGCAAGTACGGTCGATCTCCTGCTCGGCGAAGGTGATCACGTCGTCGTCCTCATCGGCCGAGGCTGGAGGAAGAGGCGTCCGTTCACCGACGATCTCCTCCCACAGCGTGCGGTCGTCCGCCGACACCCACATGTGCCGTCCGGCCCGGCCGTTGCCGCGGCTGGGCACGTAGACCGGGACGCTCTCCCCCGTGGCGCTCTGCAAGACCAGGTCTTCGATGTAGACCGGCTTCTTCTCGGGCACACACAGCGCGGGGACGAACCAGTCGGCGTGAATCGCGCCACAGTGACCGGCACCCTCGCTGACGAGGCAATGGCGGTCGCTGCTGGGTACGCACTTCCATACCTCCAGGTGGCGGTACCCGCCGCGGATCACCATCTCCTTGCCGTCGGCGATGTCCTTCCACGGCATGTCGTCCACGCGTGCCCATGGGGCTCGGTCGATCAGTGAGGCCGTCCGGTCCTTCGCCACCCAGAGAGGTGTGATGCCGTGCTCCACAGCGTTGGCCGAGCGGCGATGCACGCTGCTGGGGCTGAGGTGGTGGTACTGGATCTCCCAGCCGATCCGTAGGCCGCTGGGCCCGGTGACGACCGCGTCGGTGACGCTCCGCCGGTTGGCTACGGGAACCTCGGCCTCGGAGTCCAGCCCGTACTTCGCAGCGGTCTCGACGACCCGTTCCTTCGTGGCCTTGTGCTGTGCGCTCTCCGCCGGGGTCGGCTTGTGTGTGACCGGTAGGTGCGAGGCAACCAAGGGCCTTCGGCCCCCTATCCGGCCTCGGCGGATGAACATCCACGGAGACTTCCCCCCGGCCTCCGACTGGCACTCCCGCCCCGCGTGGTGCGCCAGGCATTCCAGCAGTTGCGGGTCGCGGTCGGTGATGCTCGCGGTGATCTCGCCGAGCAGCTCCGGACGGCCCGGATGCCCGAGATCGGGTAACGACAGATTGATCTCTATGCCATATCCGGTGTGCCACACCCCGTTAGCCATTCCTCCACGATAGGAACGTCCACTGACACTCAACAGGGCGCGCACCAGGGGAACATGGCGGGGGCAGGCCAGCCCTTTTGCACGATCCTGCAGCGTGTGAGGGCCGCATCGGCAACGGGCCCTCGCACGGAGATCAGCCGGCGTCCTCATCATCGTTCAGGAGCCGCATCGCGTATACGTGCTCCTTCGGGTGCCGTGCCAGCCGCGCCATCACCCAGGCAGTGCGAGCGTCCATGCCCGACCCGAACTCGGCGGCCAGGCGGCGGGCCTGCCACGTCGTCCGAGGCGCAAGCACCCAGCGCACGAGCGAGAACCGTACGCGGCCGGTGCCGACCGCGCTCCTCCCCGCCGACGTGGGTCCACTCTCCGGGGAGGGGTCGGAGCCGCCCGGTGCATGCGATGTCGAGCCGGCCACCCGGCGAGTGTCACGGCGCAATCAGCCTCTACGGAGTCGATCAGCCCGGTGACCACCGGAAAGAGCGGCGGACGTCGCTGTCGTTGACGTCCGAGGTGGTCGTGTCGTTCACCGGTACTGGGCCCACGCTGCGCTGTCAGGCAATCGGGATCCGGGCATGGCCAACTTGCGCCCTTCTCGTGCTGCCCTCGGGCTGCTCAGACTGCCGTACACGGACCGGTGGGGGAGGGCTTCAATCGTGGCTGGGCGTAGACGGGGTGCCGCTGCTCGCAGGCGGCGGGCGGCGCGGCTGAAGGTGGTGGCGGCCGGCGGTGGCCTGGTGCTGGTCCTGCTGGTGGTGTTCTGGTCGGCCGTGTGGCCCTACATCACGGGTGCACTGGTCCTCGGCGGCGTCGGCGCGGCGGGCTGGTGGCTGTGGCGTACGGACCGGCTCGTGCGGGGGCGGGACCGTCTGTGGCGGCAGGAAGAAGCGGTGAAGACCGGGCACCGGACGCTCTCTGAGGTGGACGCGATGACCGGCACCGAGTTCGAGGACCTGGTCGCGGACCTCTGCCGACGGGACGGATGCACAGAAGTCCGGCGGGTGGGCGGTGCGAACGACAACGGCGCCGACGTCGTCGGCCGTCTCCCGGACGGGCGGACCATGGTGATCCAGTGCAAGCGCTACGCGCCGAGCAGCACGATCGCGAGTCGCGAGTTACGCGATCTGCTGGGTGCCAAGGTGCACTTCGAGGCAGACCTGGCGGTGTTCGTGACGACCACACGCTTCAGCCATCCCTCCGAGCGGTTCGCGGTGCAGCACGGCATCCTCGCCGTGCACCGCGATCACCTCGGCCTGTGGAACAACGGGGCCTCACTGCTGTCCCTGAGTGAGGTGAACGGCCGTGGCCAGGGAGACTCCCGGCACCGGGCGCGCTGGAAGCGGGCGTACGGGAGCTGACGGGCCTCGCGGGTGCGCGAGGCTGGGTCTTGCAGGATGCTCGCCGCGGGGTCTCAGGCACGGTTACCGATGAAGGGTCGGTCGTACGGCTGGCGTGATTCGGGTTCCGGCGGCCGCGCTCGCTGCCTCCAATACCTCATCCCAGTCAGTCTGGGGGAGCCATACCTTGCCCATGAGGTGTGCCGTCCACCAGACGAGGTCTGCCCAGCTGCGACACCGGTGGACTTCGATGGCGTACGAGTTGGCGTCGAGAGCCGAGTCGCACGAGTAGTGGTGAACGCGCCAGCGGGCCGGATCCGGATACGACTGGAGGCTTTCGCCGGAGAAGGTCAGAACCCCGCGCTCGGGCTGATCAGCTTCGAGCTGCTCCCAGGCGCGTTCGTTGACCGTCGCCCGCTCGACCTCCGACATGTCCACCCAGAGGCGGCCTTCACCGTCGGCAATGGGCTGTTTCACGCATCGCAGATGGCGACCAGTTCGCGTGTCACGGGTCGGCCTTTCGTGTTTCGGTTGTCACCTCTCGCGAATCGCGCGGAGCGGTGGCGGCTGGCGACGTCCACGCCGATGAAGAGGGCCGGACGCGAGCACCGTGCCGACCGAAAGGGTCTCGCCCGACTACGCGTCGGTGCTCGCGGTCGACTTCCACGGTGCCAGAACCCGGCTTCCACACCGGTGCCGGCGCAACGGACCAGTCAGGGGCCACCGGCCGTAGCGCCGGGAGGGCCTCCTCCCCCATCCCATGGTTCACGCCGCCGCAGGCGCAGTCGCACGGCGTTGCTGGTGCTGCCAACGCACAGCTCGGCGAGCCGCAGGAGGACGTGTCGCCTTCGCCTGGGTGCTGCTGGCAGAGCGCGGGCCAACAGGGGGTTCGCATGTACCAGTCGAGGCATCCGACCGCACCGGTCAGCTCCCGATCGAGGACCGCCATCATGACCGGAATGGCGTCTTGCACCATGGTGACGGTGCTCCAGTAGGAAACCGGCGGGGCGTTTCCGAAGATTGCTTCTCGATAGCCGGAGGCGAAAGTGCGCGCCATCGCATGGTCGCTTACTGCGCAGAGGTCCGTACTCAGGCCGATGGGGCGGAAGTCTCCGATTGCCAAGGAATCGTCGGAGAGATGAGCCCACCTGCTGCCGGTGGGGCGGCACTCGAATCTGCCTCCGCGGACCTCCTCCCACTCGGAGACCATGCCGATCAGGACGGTCTTCGTGTTGCGGCCATCCGCAAGCCGTCGCTGCTCAACAGGTGCTTTGGCCAGGATCCGGTCGATCGCTTCCTCCGCCTGGCGGGTCTGCGGGACCTGTCCCCGAGTGGTGGACACCTGCTCCTGTCCGCCTTGTTCACCGCGGACGGCTCGCTGGTCGTTCTCCACGCGGCGCTGGTCGAGGACATCCCCCACTGCCTGCTGGGCAGCGGAGCCACCGGCTGACCGTGTCCTTCTGCCGGCCGTGACGTCCTCGCCGGGACCTGGCCCGGGACAGCCGCGACCGTACGGTGCCGACGGGGATGCCGAGGGCCCGCCCGGCCCGCGGGTGGTCCGGGCCGGCGGCACCCGCGCGGCACTAGGAAGTGACCCGCGCCCGCCCCGTCCCCGTCGTCTGGTCCACCTCCGACACCCGCACCGTCGCCCGCATCGTCCAGGTGCCGGGGAGGGGAAGGGTGACGGAGTTGGTGCTCCAGTAGCCGCCCCGGTCGGTCAGTCGGGCGTCGATCGGGCCGATGTCCCGGGCGGGGAGGGAGAAGGTGAGGCGCAGTTCGGGTACGGCGGTCAGGCCGCCGTCGGCGCCGAAGACCACGGCCTGCACCGCGTTGTCGCCGCTGCGGGCGGGGTCCAGGGTGATCTGTACGGTTCCCCGGCCGCCCGGGGTGCCGATGTCGAAGGGGATCGTGGTGACGGACGCGGGCCGCGGCGCCCCCGCCGGCACGGCACGGGCCGCCTCGGTCCCGGCCTCGGTCTCGGCGCGGCCCGGCGCCGTGCCGGTGAGCACGGTGGTGATCAGCAGCACCCCGGCCGCGACCACCGTCTCGACGAGCACGGAGCGGCGCAGCAGAGACAGAGGTGGAGGTGGAGGTGGAGGTGGAGCCTCGGGTGCGGGGGCGATCCGTGTCGTCCACCGGCGCGACATCCCCGCCACCGCCACCAGCACCATCACCGCGGCCCCTTTGGCCAGCAGCAGCCTGCCGTACGGCGTACCCGTGAGCGCCGCCCAGGAGCCGAGCCCGCGCCAGGACTGGTAGACACCGGTGGCGGTCAGGACGCCCACCGAGGTCAGGGCCAGCCGGGAGAACCGGGTGACGACGGCGGCCGGGAGGGCCGGGCCCGCCGGGGTACGGCGCAGCAGGGTGAGCAGGGCCGCGAGGCCGCCCAGCCAGCAGGCCGTCGCCAGCAGGTGCAGCACGGCCGACGCGAGCGCCGCCGGAACCTGGACGCCGGCCGCGGCGTGCTCGGCGCCGGCCCAGGTCAGGGCGAGTACGACGGCCGGCGCCGCGCCCGCGGCCCGCGCGCCCCGCCCGGTCCCGCCGCCGGGACGGAACAGCCGGGCCGCCGGCCACACGACCGCCCCGAGCAGCACCAGCCGGGCCAGCAGCAGCACCCCCGGCCGGGTGGTCAGGGTGTCGCGGAGTACGCCGGGGTCGACGGCGGCGGCCGGGCCAGTGCCCGCCTCGTAGGGGCCCCGCAGCATCAGCAGGGCGACGGTGGCCGCCAGCAGGGTCCACCAGCCCGTCGCCGCCAGGGGACGCAGCCGCCCGGGGTCCGGCGGACGGCACAGCGCGACGAACGCCGCCGTGCCGACGAGCAGGGCGCCGGCGAGGTAGGCGAGGTAGCGGGCGGTGCCGTGCAGGGCGCCGGTGAGCGGGTCCCCGGCCGGGCCGGGGTCCACCGGGGCGGCCGTGGCGGAGGGGGCGCCCACGGAGAAGGTGAACGCGCCGGAGACCGGGTGGCTGTCGGCGGACACCACCCGCCAGGCGACCGTGTACGTGCCCTTGCCCAGCCGGTCCGGGCCCGGCAGGGAGACGCGGACGGTGTCCGGCCGGCCGTCGGCGTTCTCCGCCTCCCCGGTGCGGACGCGGTGCCCGTCGGGGCCGAGGACACGGAACGAGTCGTCGCGCAGGCCGACGGACTCGCTGAACGTCAGGGTGAGGTGGCGGGGGGCTCGGGGGAGGACGGTGCCGTCGGCGGGGTCGGTGGCGGTGAGGGCGGCGTGGGCGGACGCCGGTCCGGCGCCGAGGAGGGAGAGGAGGAACAGGACCAGCACGGTGCCGAGCAGCACCAGCCCTTGAAGTCGACGACGTCCCTCAGGTCCAAGGTGTCCACCACTCCTCACGTCCCCACCCCGTCCTGTGACGCACCGGCTCGGGGATACGTACGGACGTGAGGGGCCGGGTGCTCACCGAGCCGCGGGCCGGCTCACCAGGACGGGCGTGCCGACACCCCGCCGTCCACCACTAGGTCGTGCCCGGTGACGAAGGAGGCCAGCCGGGAGGCGAGGAACACGCACGCGTCGCCGACGTCCTCCGGGCGCCCGAGCCGGCCGGCGGGCACCGCGTCCAGCCAGCGCCGTACGCCCTCGGGCCAGGACTCGGCGAGACCCTCCCGGTCGGTCAGGCCGGGCGAGACGGTGTTGACGCGGACGCCCCACGGGCCGTACTCCTGGGCCGCCGCGCGGGCGTGCGCCACGACCGCCGCCTTGGCGGCGCCGTAGTGGGCGTGCCCGGGGGCGGGGGCGCGCGCCTCGATGGAGGCGATGTGGGTGACGGTGCCGCCGGTACGGGTGCGGCGCATCACCTCCGCCGCCGCCTGGGTGCAGGCGAAGACGCTGGTCAGATCGGTGTCGACCACCGTCCGCCACTCGGCGGCCGTCATCCCGGGCAGTTCCCGCACCGGCTGTACGGCCGCGTTGTTGACGAGCGCGTCCAGCCGTCCCCCGCCCCAGTCGGCGGCCTCCTCGACCAGCCGGCGGCAGGCGTCCGCGTCGGTGAGGTCGGCCCGCAGCACGACGGCCCGGCCGCCGCGCCCGCGCACCAGGTCCGCGACCTCACCGGCCGCCGCCACCGACGTACGGCAGTGCACCGCGACCGCCGCGCCCTCCTCGGCCAGGCGCAGCGCGATGCCCCGGCCGATGCCGCCGCCCGCGCCGGTGACCAGGGCGGTCTGTCCGTGAAGGAGGCTCATGGGCGGCACAGTTCCGCGATCCGGGGCGCCTCGGCGGGGTAACGCACCGTCAGTTCCGCCGGGTCGCCGTGCTCGTAGTCGGCGTAGGTGAAGCCGGGCGCCATCGTGCAGCCGAAGAGGGTCCACGCGCCGCCCGCCGCGACCCGGCCGCCCATCCAGGTGCCGGCCGGGACGGTGAGCTGGACGTGCTGGCCGCCCAGGACGTCCGGTCCCAGGACCGCCGTACGGGCGGTGCCGTCGGGGGCGAGGAGGAGCAGGCCAAGGGGGTCGCCGAGGTAGTGGTGCCAGATCTCGTCGGTGGGCAGGCGGTGCAGGGCGGAGAAGTCGTCCGGGCGGGCGGTCAGCAGCGCGACGATCGCGGTGCCTTCCGGCCGGCCGTCGGGACGTTCGGGCCCGGCCCAGGTACGCCGGAACAGGCCGCCCTCGCGCGGGATCGGCTCCAGCCCGTAGTGCGCGACGAGGTCCTCGGGGGTCGGCGGACTGCTCATCCCGGCAGCGTACGCGGACGGTCAGGCGTCGCCCCGCCCGACGGGCCGGTCGAGGGCGGCGGCCGTCTCCTCGACGGCGGCGCGCAGCACGGCCGTACGGTCGACGCCGTACAGCGTCTCGGCGCGCAGCAGCCGGCCGAGGGCGTGCGCGAGGCGCGGGGCCAGGGCGAGATGGGGCT
This sequence comes from Streptomyces sp. ISL-12, assembly GCF_018614415.1. Taxonomy (GTDB): domain Bacteria; phylum Actinomycetota; class Actinomycetes; order Streptomycetales; family Streptomycetaceae; genus Streptomyces. Next base: position 393 of record NZ_JAGGOO010000135.1, on the reverse strand, counting down.
GGAACACCTCGGGATACGCGGGCGGCGCGGCCAGCGCGGCGAAGGCGGGCTCGGCCGCCAGCCGCCGTACGACGGCGGACCGCACCGCCGCGTACGCGTCACCGCGGAGGGCTTCGCGGGAGCCCCGGCCGAGCAGGCGGTCGCGCAGGGCGGCTGCGCCGGGGGTGAGGCCGTCCAGGGCGGCGAGACGGTCGAGCAGCGGGCCGTCTTCCGTACCGGCGGCCGAGGGCCCGTCCCCCGACCCGGCGGCCGAGGGCCCGTCCCCCGACCCGGCGGCCGAGGGCCCGTCCCCCGACCCGGCGGCCGAGGGCCCGTCCTCCGACCCGACGCCCGAAGGCCAGCCCTCCACCCCGGCCCCCGAAAGCCAGCCCCCCGACCCGACGCCCGAAGGCC
>NZ_JAGGOO010000134.1 GCF_018614415.1 Streptomyces sp. ISL-12 | reverse complement strand
ACGTAACGAAGCACTACTAGGTCGTGTCTCTGCGATCAGTTGCTCCTTGTTCTGGTCATGCTCAGCAGAGGGGATCTGGCCGCGACGAGTGGGCGGTCCTGGAGCCGCTGCTACCGAAGAGCAACAACCGATGTGGCAGGTGGCGAGACCATCGGCAGGTGATCAACGGGATCATCTACCGGGTCAGTACCGGCTGCCAGTGGCGCGAGTTGCCTGCGCGCTTCGGTCCCTGGCAGACCATCCGCAAACGGCACATGCTCTGGTCGGTCGATGGCACCTGGGAGACGCTGCTCCGACACGTCCGGGCCGTTGCCGACTCCGAGTGCAACATCGACTGGGACATCAACATCGACTCCACCTCGATCCGCGCTCACCTGCACGTCGCCGGAGCACCAAAGGCACCGCCGCCACCCTGTCGGCCACATCAAAGGGGCAGCGGAAAGATCAGCTCACATGCGCGCACTTGTGTCTGCGGCCGTTCTCGGAGGAGACGGTGCGGCAGGCGAGGCGCTCAGACGCTCGCGCGGCGGGCTGACGACGAAGCTGCACCTGAGCGCGGACGGCAAGTGCCGGCCGCTGTCGCTGGCCGTGACACCAGGGCAGCGGGCCGACTGTACGCAGTTCGAAGCGGTCATGGACAAGATTCGTGTCCCTCGGCTGGGCCCGGGCCGGCCTCGCCGAAGGCCAGTGTGGGTGCCGACAAGGCATTCAGAGCTGTTGCGACCCGCTACGACAAGCGGGGATACGTCTTCCTCGGCACCGTCACCGCCGCAGCACTCCTGATCTGCCTACGCTCGTGACCGGAGGCATGTCCGGCTGCCGCCCGCACCGTCCCATGTGGACCAAGAGTCGACGTAGTGCGGCCGAAACGGGTTGCGACCGGGCATATGATCGGCTTGGGTGCCTGCACGTGACTGCATTGAACGATCTCGTACTTCCGGACCGCTATCCACGCTCCTCTCGGTATGACCCCGCCTGGTTGCTCGACCTCGACATGGGGCCGAACCCGCTGTGGCTGCTGGAAGACCTCGCCCACGATCTCGACCTGCGCCCGGGCATGCGGGTTCTCGACCTCGGCTCCGGCAAGGGCGCCACGTCGGTGTTCCTGGCCCGCGAGTATGGAGTCGAGGTCGTCGCGGCCGACCTGTGGATCGCCCCCGAACAGGCGGCAGCGGTCTTCGCCGAGGCGGGTGTCGGTGACCAGGTGGAGGCCGTGCGAGCGGAGGCGCACGCCCTGCCGTTCGAGGCGCAGAGCTTCGACGCGATCGTCAGCGTGGACGCCTTCGAGTACTTCGGTACGGCGGACAACTTCCTGCCCTACCTGCTGCGCTTCCTCCGGCCCGGGGGACAGCTGGGCATGGCGACCCCCGCCATGACACGGGAGATCCGTGAACTTGGGATGATCCCGCCCCACATCAAGAAAGTGGTCGGCTGGGAAGCGATCGCCTGGCACACGGCGGAGTGGTGGCGCTTCCAGTGGGACATCACCGAGTTGGTGCAGGTCACATCCGCGCGGCTGCAGCAGAACGCCTGGCAGGACTGGCTGCTGTGGGCCCGGGCCGGCGCTGAACACCATCCCGATGGCCAGAGCGCGAACCAGCCCGTTATCGACATGCTCACCACAGTCCGCGGAGAATTCCTCTCCTTCGCTCTGGTGACCGCACACAAGAACTGAGCAGACGCCACGTCGACGGTCTGCCTCTCCGGTCGTGACCGGAGAGGCAACTCCTGGTTCCCCCGTCCGGGTGCGCCCGGCGGCCGGTGACCGGTGGCAGGGGAAGAATCAGGTGTCGTCTACGATCACCTGGCCACCAACTATCTTGATGATTGAGATTGTTTTTCATCGAGATACCTGAGCCACCTCGCGTCACCTCGAAAACGCTCGAAAACGCTGTCGGGAGAGCCATGCCTGTCATCACGCGCCGGACCCGTTGGGTCCGGTTGCTGCTGCCCGCCCTGCTGCTGATCGCCTGGCTGGGCGTCGGCACCACCACCGGCCCGTTCGCCGGACGCCTCGGCGAGGTCGCCACCAACGACCAGGCCGCGTTCCTGCCGCGCAGCGCCGAGTCCACCGAGGTGATCGACGAACAGGAAGCCTTCCGGCAGGACGAGACGCTGCCCGCGATCGTCGTGTGGACCGCCGACGGCGGCGGCGAGGTGAGCGGCCGGCGGGCCGCGGCCACCGAGGCGCTCGCCTCGCTCGCGGACGCCCCCGGGGTGACCGGGCGGGTGTCGCCCGCCGTCGTCTCCGAGGACGGCGAAGCCCTGGAGGGCGTCGTCCAGTTGCGGCCCGACCTCGGCGACGGCCTCGCCGGCGCCCTCGACCGCGTCCGGGACGCCGCCGGGAAGGTCCCCGGCACCCAGGTCGGCATCGCCGGGCCCGCGGCCAGCCAGGCCGACCTGTCCGACGCCTTCGCCGGCATCGACGGCCTGCTGCTGATCGTGGCGCTGGTGGCCGTCCTCGTCATCCTGCTGCTGGTCTACCGCAGCGTGCTGCTGCCCTTTCTCGTCATCCTCGGCGCGGTCTTCGCCCTCGGCGTGGCCTGCGCGGTCGTCTACGTCCTCGCCGACCACGACGTGGTCCGGGTCGACGGCCAGGTCCAGGGCATCCTGTCCATCCTGGTGATCGGCGCCGCCACCGACTACGCCCTGCTGCTGACCGCCCGCTACCGCGAGGAACTCGCCCACCGCGAGGACCGCTTCGCGGCGATGCGCGCCGCCCTGCGCGAGTCCTGGGGCGCGATCGTCGCCAGCGCCGCCACCGTCGCGCTCGGCCTGCTCGCCCTGCTGCTGAGCGACCTGACCAACAACCGCGCGCTCGGCCCGGTCGGCGCCATCGGCATCGTCTGCGCCGTCCTGACCACCCTCACCTTCCTGCCGGCCGTCCTCGTCCTCCTGGGCCGCGCCGCCTACTGGCCCGTCAGGCCCCGTCCGGCCGAGGAGAAGCGGGGCGTGTGGCACCGGGTCGCCGACCTGGTGGACCGCGCCCCGCGCAAGGTCTGGGCCGTATCCCTGGTGTGCCTGCTGGCCGCCGCCGCCTTCGCACCGGCCCTCGACTCCAAGGGCGTACCGCTGGACGAGACCTTCGTCGGCGAGGCGCGCTCCGTCGAGGCCCAGCGCACCCTGGGGGAGCACTTCCCCGGCGGCTCCGGCAACCCCGCGGTCGTCATCGCGAACGCCGCACGCGCGGACCGGGTGGTCGCGGTGGCCGAGGACACCGACGGCGTCGCCTCGGCCGCCCCCGTCACCGCGTCCGGCCGGCCCGGCGGGGGCGAGCCGCTGACCGTCGACGGCCGGGTCCGGGTCGACGTCACCCTGAGCGCCGCCGCCGACAGCGACGCGGCCAAGGACACCGTGGCCCGGCTGCGCGACGCGCTGCACGCGGTGCCCGGCGCGGACGCGAAGGTCGGCGGCTACACCGCCCAGCAGTACGACACCCTGCGCACCGCCGAGCGGGACCGCACGCTCATCGTCCCCGTCGTCCTCGCCATCATCTTCGTCATCCTCGTCGCGCTGCTGCGCTCACTGCTGCTGCCGGCCCTGCTGGTGCTCACCGTGGCGCTGAACTTCCTCGCCACCCTCGGTGTCTCGGCCCTCGTCTTCCCGCACGTCCTCGGCTTCACCGGCACGGACCCGTCCGTCCCGCTGTACGGCTTCGTGTTCCTGGTCGCCCTCGGCGTGGACTACAACATCTTCCTGATGTCGCGGGTCCGGGAGGAGTCCCTGCGGCACGGGGTGCGCCGGGGCGTCCTGCGCGGCCTGGTCACCACCGGCGGGGTGATCACCTCCGCCGGTGTGGTGCTCGCCGCGACCTTCGCGGCGCTCGGGGTGATCCCGCTGGCCTTCCTGGCGCAGATCGCCTTCATCGTCGCCTTCGGCGTGCTGCTCGACACCCTGGTCGTACGGTCCCTGCTGGTACCGGCGCTGGCCCGGGACATCGGCCGGCGGGTGTGGTGGCCGGGACGGCTGAGCCGGCGGTGAGGCTCAGCGGGACGCGGAGCGCTCCTTGGCGAAGTCGTACAGCTCCTCGGAGGTGGTGATCAGCTCCTGCCGCTCGGTGCGGGAACCGACCATCGGCCGCGATCCGCGCAGCGGCACCTGCGCGCTCTCCGGCAGGAATCGGACGGTCAGCAGACCGATGGCGCCGGCCACCATCAGGTAGTACGCGGGCACCAGGTCGTCGCCGGTGGCGTTCACCAGCGCCTCGGTGAACAGCGGGGTGGTGCCGCCGAACGCGGCGACGGCGAAGTTGAAGCCGATGCCCATCGCGGCGTAGCGCACGGCGGTCGGGAAGAGGGCGGGCAGGGTCGCGGCGCTCGGCGCGGCGAAGCAGGCCAGCAGGGTGGCCAGCAGCAGCATCCCGAACACCGGGGCCACCGTGCCGTCCGACTTCAGCAGCCAGAACCCCGGCACGGCCAGCACGATCATCGCCGCCGCGCCGACCGCGTACAGCGGACGCCGGCCGACGTGGTCGCTGAGCCGCCCGAGGAAGGTGATCAGCAGCACGATCCACACCATGCCGATCAGGACCAGGACGTCCGCGAAACCGCTGGAGCGGTCCAGCGTCTCGGTCTGGTACGTCGGGAGGTACCCGGTGAGCATGTAGTTGGTGACGTTGTACAGCAGCACGATGCCCATGCAGATGAGCAGCGGACGCCAGTGGTTCCTGAGGATGGTCCTGAACTCACTGCCCGCCGACTTCTGGGCGAGACTCTTCTCGTGCTCGTCCAGCTGCTGCTGGAAGGCCGGGGACTCCTCCAGCTTCAGCCGCATGTACAGACCGATCACGCCCAGCGGACCGGCGATCAGGAAGGGCAGGCGCCAGCCCCAGGAGAGCATCTGGTCGTCGGTGAGCAGGAGATGGAGTACCGTCACCAGCGCGGAACCCAGGGCATATCCGACAAAGGTGCCGAAGTCCAGCCAACTGGAGAGGAAACCGCGTCGGCGGTCCGGCGAGTACTCGGCGACGAAGGTGGTGGCGCCGCCGTACTCGCCGCCGGTGGAGAAGCCCTGGACCATCCGGGCGAGCAGCAGCAGGACCGGGGCGGCGATGCCGATGGTGGCGTAGCTCGGGATCAGGCCGATGGAGAAGGTGCCGAGCGCCATCATGATCATGGTGGTGGCGAGCACCTTCTGCCGGCCGATGCGGTCACCGAGCGGACCGAAGACCAGGCCGCCCAGCGGACGGACCACGAACGCGGCGGCGAAGGTGGCGAAGGAGGAGATCAGCTGGACGCCGGGGGAGGCGCCGGGGAAGAAGACCTTGCCGACGGTGGCGGCGAGGTAGCTGTAGACGCCGAAGTCGAACCACTCCATGCAGTTGCCCAGCGCCGAGGCGCCGACCGCCCGCTTCAGCAACGGCCGCTCGACGACCTGGACGTCCTCCTCGCGGAAGGCCCGCTTGTTGCGCCGCAACCGGTGGGTCAGCTCCTCGCGGACCTGTCCCGGCAGGTTCGCGACCGCTTGCGGCATCTTCATCCGGCCCAGCGGCCCCGACCGGGCGTCGGGCTTGGGGTCCCTCACGCTGCCGCCTTTCTGTTCCTCACGGCTTTTGCCTACGCGAATTCTGTGCCGCACTGATCGTCCGGCGCACGCCGTGGCTGCTGCCCGGGTCCGCACCGGCTCACACCGGGCCATCGGGTGCGGCTGGGAACACGGTGGCCGGCTCGGCCCCGGCAAGGCCCCGGCCGGCCGGCGCCGGTGCCGCCGATCAGGCGGCCGGACGGGGCGGACGGGACGCGGGCCCCGTCCCGCGGTGGCGCCGCGTCAGACGTGCGGCCGCGGCGGGGCGGTGACCCGGTCCGACGGCCGGGTCACTCGCGTGGCGGTACGGCACTGGGCCGTCCGGTGAGCCGTCGGCGTCCAGATCAGTGGAAAGACGTAGGCGTGTTCGAGGAAAGCCGGGGTACGCGACCTGTTGTCGGCCCAGTGGGCCGGCACCGGAACGACAACTCGGGAGGGCTCGTGATGACGGCGGCGATGACGACGCGGAAGACGGACGTCGATGGAGAAGCGGTCCGGCTGCCCCAGGTCGCCGACCCGTCGAAGGTGGCACCGAAGGACGCCCGCGAACTGTCGCGGCTCTTCTTCGACCAGCTCGCGGTGCTGGAGGAGGGGACCCCCGAATACCAGTACGCGCGCAACACCCTGATCGAGATGAACATGTCCCTGGTCCGCTACGCGGCGTCCCGCTTCCGCAGCCGGGGCCCGGAGGAGCGCGAGGACATCGTCCAGGTCGGCATGATCGGCCTGATCAAGGCGATCGACCGGTTCGAGCTGACCCGTGAGGTGGAGTTCACCTCCTTCGCCGTGCCGTACATCGTCGGCGAGATCAAGCGCTTCTTCCGCGACACGTCCTGGGCGGTGCACGTGCCGCGCCGCCTCCAGGAGGCCCGGGTCGAGCTGGCCAAGGCGACGGACGAACTGCGCAGCCGGCTGGGCCGCACGCCGACCGTCAAGGAACTGGCCGAGCTGATGAGCCTGACGGAGGACGAGGTCGTGGAGGCCAGGCTGGCCGCCAACGGCTACAACTCCTCCTCGCTGGACGCCGCGCTCGGCGGCAGCGAGGACGGCGAGACCGTGCTCGCGGACTTCATCGGCACCGAGGACGCGGCGCTGGAACTCGTCGAGGACTTCCACGCGCTGGCCCCGCTCATCGCCGAACTCGGCGAACGGGACCGGCAGATCATCCACATGCGGTTCGTGGAGGAAATGACCCAGGCGCAGATCGGCGAACGCCTCGGCGTCTCCCAGATGCACGTCTCCCGGCTGCTGTCGCGGACCCTGGCCCGGCTGCGGGAGGGCATGCTCACCACCAAGTGACGGTACGCGTGGAGGTGCCGGTGACCTGAGGGCCACCGGCACCTCCACGTCGGGTCAGGGCTGGAGCGGCAGGGTCCGGCAGTCGGACGCGGCAGGCTCGCCCGCGAGGCGGTCGGTGAGCCAGGAGACGGCCTCGCCCTGGTCGGCGAGGAGCGCGGCGAAGTGGTTGATCAGCTTGTCGCCGACGTTCGGCAGGACCACCGGTTCGTAGTCGACCTGCCCGCCCAGCGCGCACCAGCCGGCGGCCATCTCGCGGGTCTGGCCGTGCGGGACCAGGTTGTCGCTGGTGCCGGTGGCCACCCGGACGGGGCCGGCCGGCTTCCTGGTGCCGATGCGCTGCTCGGCCAGGAACGCCTGGAGCGCGGGTTCGGCGCGGATGACGTCGCCGAGTGACTGTCCGGTCTTCGTCCAGGAACCGCTGCGGGCGAAGGCGTAGCCGAACAGCGCGTCGCCGACGCACATGGTCGACAGGTCCTCCAGCGCCTCCCTGCCCGCCTGGTTGACGTACTGGTCCGCGATGGGGCGCAGGGCCGGCTCCGTCTGGAGGAAGCCGTTCAGGGACCAGCCCAGCGCGCCCGCGAGGTCGCTGCCGTCGATCGCCTCGGTGACCTCGGTCAGGTCGGCGGGCGCGGCCCCCGAGTAGGTGCCGGAGAGCGTGACGTCGGGAGCGTAGGAGGGCTGGAGTTCGGCCGCGGCGGCCGTCGCGCCGCCGCCCTGGCTGTAGCCGAACAGGCCCACCGGGGACTCGGCGGTGACCGACGCCTCCGCCAGGGACCGGGCGGCCCGTACGGCGTCCAGGACCGCGTGCGCCTCGTCGACGCGGTTGACGTAGGTGTGCAGCCGGTCGGTGGTGCCCAGCCCGGCGTAGTCGGTGACGACGACCGCGATGCCCCGGGCGAGCAGCCGGTAGACGGCCAGGTCCTCGTAACCGACCGAGACGGTCCGGCCGTTGAAGCGCAGGGGATGCTCCAGGCCCATCGAGGCGGCGCACTGGTCGCCCTGTCCCATGGTGCCGGGGGCGACGACGACCAGCGGACGCGGCCCGTCGCCGCGCCACTTCGCGGTGGGCTCGACGTAGGCGCCGGTGACCGCCATCGGGCCGCCTCCCGCGTCCGTCGACTTGTACATCAGCCGGGTCGCCCGGCCGGGCAGCGGACCGCCGAGGCTCGGCAGGCTCAGCGCCAGCTTCAGCGGCTCGCTGCGGACCAGGGCGCCGTCGGCCTCGGGCAGGGTGGACGGCGGGGTGTAGAAGGCGGGTATCTCCACGCCGCGGGAGACCACGGCGGCCGAACCGCCGGCCGCGGCGGCGGGCACGGCCTGGGCGCCCAGGGCGAGCGCGGCGGCGATCGCGGTGGCGAGCAGGTTGGGGCGTGCGGGCATGGCGGACCTCCTGGTGGAGTGTGCTCGCGCTGCTTCTGCAGGGGTGTCGGGACCGTACCGGGCCAGAAGTTACCCGGGGTAGCACCAGGCTTATTACGGTTCAGTAACTTGACGTGGTGTCTGATAAACAGGGCGCGGGGAGGCCGGTTCAGGCGGGCCAGGCGCCCCGGCCGGCGAGGTCGAGCACCAGCGCCGCGATGTTCCAGGCGTCGTCGTCGCCCCGGTGGTGCCGCCCCTCCAGCGGCAGCCCGGCGAGGCCCAGCGCCCGCGCCATGCCCGGCTTCCGGGACAGCCCGTACGCCGCGGTGAAGACGGCCTTGGCGTCGGTGTGCGTCCGCTCGGGCGCGTGGCCGAAGGGGCAGGGGACGGCGGTGGCACGGCACTGGCGTACGAACTGGCGCCGGTCGTAGTCGCCCCAGCTCGCCCAGGGGCGCCGCCCGGCGTCGTGCTCGCGCGCCAGTGCCCGGCACGCCTCGGCGAAGCTCACGCCGGTCTCCGCCTCCGCCTGCGTCAGCCCGGTCAGTTCGGTGCAGAACGCGCTCACGGTGGACCGGGCGGGCCGCACCAGGAGGCGGTGCCGGCCCACCCGGACCCGGGCGCGCAGATCGACGACGGGGAGCCCGATCTCGATGATCTCGCTCACCGCGCCCGGCGGCGGCTGCCCCGCCCAGCAGGTGGCCTCCACGTCGACGACGTTCAGCAGTCCCGGGCGGCCGTCCGGCGCGGCGGCGGTTCCTTCCATGGCGGCACGGTAGAAGCCCCGCACCCGCCCGTCACCCCGTTCACCGCCGGCTGCGGATCAGCAGATAAAGGAAGTACGGCGTCCCGATGGCCGCCGTCATCAGGCCGGCGCCGAGCTGGGACGGGGCGATCACCGTGCGGCCCAGCAGGTCGGCAGCGCAGACCAGCGTGGCGCCCAGCAGCATCGCGACCGGGACGACCCGCACGTGCCGCCGGCCCACCAGCGCGCGGGCCGCGTGCGGGGCCACCAGGCCGACGAACCCGATGGTGCCCGCGCAGGCCACGGCGGTCGCGCTGAGCAGGACGCCCACGACCAGGAAGCCGAGGCGGCCCGGGGCCAGCCGCAGCCCGAGCAGCCGGGGCGTGTCCTCGTCCAGCGACACCAGGTCCAGCTCGGTGCGCCGGGCCACCGCGAAGACGACGCCGACGACCAGGACCAGCGCCACCGGCAGCACGTCGGTCAGGGTCCGCCCGTAGGTGGAACCCGACAGCCAGGTCAGCGCCTTGGTCGCGTTGAACGGGTCGGTGAGCACGATGAGCAGGCTGATCAGCGCCGTGGTCCCGGAGGCCACGCCGATGCCGACCAGGACGAGGCGGTTCTGCCGGAAGCCGTCCCGCGCGGCGAGGCCGAAGACCAGGGCGGCGGTGACGCCGGCCCCCGCGAACGCCGCCCCGGCGACGCCCCAGCCGCCGGCCGTGGGCACGGTCGTCACCAGCAGCACCGCGCCGAGCGCAGCCCCGCCGGAGACGCCGAGGACACTGGGGTCGGCGAGCGGGTTGCGGGTGACGGCCTGCACCAGCGTGCCGGACAGGGCGAGCGCCGCACCGGCGCCGAGCGCGGCCAGCACGCGGGGCACACGGGTGTCCAGGACGAAGGAGACGGTCTGCCCGGCCCGGCCCTGCAGCCAGTTGGTGACGTCGCCCAGCAGCAGCTTGCTGTCGCCGATCAGCACCCCGGCGATCGTGACGCCGACGAAGGCGGCCACCAGGAGGACCACCGCCGTCAGGAACGCCGCCCGGCCGGGGACGCGCATCCGGTCCGGTGCGCCCGACTCGCCGGTGTCCGGCAGCCGCAGTGCCATCGCGACCAGGAACACGGCACCGACCAGGCTGGTGACCACACCCGTGGGCACGGCCACCGACAGGTCGTCCGGCGCCACCGCCCGCAGCAGCACGTCCGAGCCCAGGACCAGGGCCGCGCCGGTGAGCGCCGCCGCGGGCAGGCTGCCGCGCGAGCGGGCGAACCCCCGGAACCGGCGGGACAGCGGCCGGACCAGCGCGGGCGCGCACAGGCCGACGAAGCCGATCGGCCCGGCCAGCGTGACCGCCGCCGCGGACAGCAGCGCGGCCAGCGTGACCGCCGTGACGCGGGTGGCCCGCACCGGCACGCCCAGGCCGCGCGCCGCGTCGTCCCCGAGGGCGAGCGCGTCGATCCGGCGGGCCGTCAGCAGCAGTCCCGCCAGGCCGATCACGGCGACCGGCAGCATTTGCAGGACGCCGTCGAAGCCGTTCTGGCCGATGCTGCCCTGGTTCCAGGCGTAGAGGCCCTCCGTCTGCTCGGGGAAGAGCAGGAGCAGCCCCTCGGTGACGGCGTTCAGGCCCAGCATCAGCGCGGTGCCGGCCAGCACCAGCCGGACCGTGCCGGTGCCGAGCCCGGACAGGCCGAGGACGACCGCCGCCGCGGCCAGACCGCCGACGAAGGCGACGCCGGAGGAGGCGAGCAGCGGCAGGGAGAGGCCGGTGGCGCCGGCCAGGCCGAGCGCCAGGTAGGAACCGGCGTTCACCGCCAGGGTGTCGGGGGAGGCGAGGACGTTGCGGCTGACCGCCTGCAGGACGCCGCCGGCCACGCCGAGGACGGCGCCGACCAGCAGGCCGGCCGCCGCCCGGGGCAGCCGGGAGGCGATCACGACCGACGCGTCGGAGGCGTCGGCCCGCCCGGTGAGGGCCTTGAACACCTCGGCCGGTCCGACCGAGGCGGTGCCCTGGGCGATGTCCCAGACGGCGAGGACGGCGACCAGGAGGACGAGTCCGGCCGTCACCGCGCCCGCGCCCGAACGGGAGACGGGAGCCGCCGACGGGCGGGTGACGGGTTTCGTCGCGGTGACGGCCATGACCTCGCTACTTCGTCAGCGCGTCGACGAGCGAGTCGATGTACGCCGACATCGACCCGGGGCCGCCGAACATCCAGATGCCGTCGTCCAGCCGGTGCACGTCACCGGACTTGACGAACGGCAGCGACTTCCACACCGAGTTCTTGGCGAGGACGCCGGTGAACGGGGTGGCGTTGTCGTCCGCGTCGTTGCCGATGTACGCGAACCGCGTGTCGTCCGGCAGGTCGGTCAGGCCCTCGACGTCGGTGGAGCCGAGGCCGTACGCCGCGTCGCCCTTGACCGTCCAGGCGTTCTTCAGCCCGATCTCCTCGGCGACCTCACCGAGCAGCGAGTTCGCGGTGTACGGGCGGATCGACACCTGGTTGGAGGTGACGTAGCCGTCGGCGAAGGCGTAGTCCGCGCCGTCCAGACCGGCGTCGGCGATGGCCTTCTTGCCCTCGGCGACCTTCGCCTCGAAGTCCGCGCGGACCGTCTTGGCCTTCTCGGTGGTGCCGGTGGCCTCGGCGATGAGGTCCACGTTGCCGAGCATCCGGTCGATCTGTCCGGCGCCGTCTGCGGACTTGACCGACAGCACCGGGGCGACCTTCTTCAGCTGCTTGACGGCGGAGGCCGGCAGGTCGGTGGTGGTCACGATGAGGTCGGGCTTGAGCGAGGCGACGGTGTCCATGCTGGGCTCGCCGCGGGTGCCGATGTCCTTGGGCGAGTTGGTCAGTGGCACCGCGCTGTCCCAGGTGTTGTAGCCCTTGGGGTCGGCGACGCCCACCGGCTTCACACCGAGCGAGACGAGGCTCTCGACGACGTTCCACTCGGTGGCGACCACCTTGGTGGCGGGCCCGTCCAGCTCGACCTTCGCGCCGGTGCCGTCCGTGAGGGTGATGGCCTCGGAGGACTTCCCGGAGCTGTCCGCGGCCGGCTCGGTGGTGCCGCAGGAGGACAGGGCGAGCGCCGCGGCGGTGACGGTGACCGCGGTGAGGAGCGTACGTCTCATGAGGTGGTGCCGAGCCTTTCACGTCGGGTGTGGTGGCGGCCGATCGGGCGGGTGCGCAGCCGGCCGGTGAGGGGGTCGGTGTCGACGTCGATCCGGATGCCGTAGACGGCGGTCAGCCGTTCCGGCGTCAGGACCTCCTCGGGCGGACCGTCGGCGACGATCCGGCCCGCTTCGAGCAGGGTGACGCGGTCGGCCACGGCCGCCGCCTGGTCGAGGTCGTGCAGGACGACGCCGACGGCGATGCCGTGGTCGTCGGCCAGGTCACGGATGAGATCGAGGAGTTCGACCTGGTAGCGCAGGTCGAGGTAGGTGGTCGGTTCGTCCAGCAGCAGGACGCCGGTCTCCTGGGCGAGACAGCTGGCGAGCCAGACCCGCTGCAACTGCCCGCCGGAGAGGTGGTCGGCGCCGCGTCCGGCCAGCTCCGTCACGCCGGTCAGGGCGAGCGCCCGGTCGACCGCGGCCGGACCGTGCGGGTCCGACCGACCCCAGCGGCCCCGGTACGGGTAGCGGCCGAACTCGACCACGTCGCGCACGGTCAGCCCGCTCGGCGTGGGGCGGCCCTGGGTCAGCAGCGACACGTACCGCGAGAACTCACGGGACGTCAGCGCCGACGCGTCGGTGTCGCCGTCGATCCGTACCGTGGCGCTCCGGGCCCGCTGCAGCCGGGCGATCGTACGCAGCAGCGTGGACTTGCCGCTGCCGTTCGGGCCGATCAGGACGGTCACCTCGCCGGGCCGCAGCTCGACCGCGGCGCCGTGGACGACGTCCACGCCGTCGTACGCCACGGTCACGTCCGTGGCCGACAGCTCATGGCCGCGCAACCGCACGGCGCCGTCCGCTTCTTCACCAGATCTCACGAGGTGAAGGTTAGCCTAACCTAATAACTGCTGGTAGTGCCGGGTCGCGACGACGACCGGACGACGGCTCAACCCGCCTGCCAGGATTCCGGCTTCCACATGCCCGAGCGGTTCAGGGAGGCCGGGCAGTGCAGGTATATCTCGTCGATGTCCAGCACGATCGCCAGCGCGGGACGCCTGCCGTCGCCCGCCGCCATCGCGTCGAAGAACGGGGCGTCGGTGAGGATGCGGGCCCGGCCGTTGATCCGCAGCACCTGCTTGCCGCCCGGGACCAGGTACAGCAGACCGGCGCGCGGATTGTCGAGGATGTTGTGGAAGCTGTCCCCGCGCCGGTTCCCCGGCCGGTCCGGCAGCGCGATCCGGCCCGGAGCGAGGACATGGGTGAAGCCCGGGGCGTCACCGCGCGGGGAGACGTCGCAGTTCCCGTCGGCGTCGGAAGTGCCCAGCAGGCAGAAGGAGGAGCGGGCCAGGATCTCCAGATCCTCGTCGGTCAGCCGGTCGTGGACCTTGTCGATGACCAAGGGCCAGGGCTCACCCAGCAGTTCGCGCAGCTCGGCGCGGGAGCCGAGCTCGACCCAGCCCTCTCCGGTGCCGGTGTCCGGCCGGTCCTCGGCGGCGTCGATCGTGTGCGGCAAGGCCGGCTCCAAGCTGTGCGGGGACGATGAGTGGTTGCGAACCGAACGATATCTGATGTTAGGTTCGCCTTACCTGATCATCCGGGCGGGTCCGTCCGGTGACTCGGGCCGCTCACCTGCCCCCAAGGACTTCCCATGCGCCCAGTCCCTTCCCCCCGGCCGGCCCCCCGGTGACCGCTCCCGCCCCGGCCCGCCCGCAGGACGCCGGGAACACCGGGACCGGCGCCGGCCGGCGGCACGGCGGCGCGGCCGTCACGGCGGGGCTCTGCCTGCTGGCCGTCCTGCTGGCCGTGTCGATCGCGCTCAGCCTGGCCGTCGGCTCGGGCGACGTGCCCCTGCGCGACGTCGTGCGGGGCGTGCTGGACCCCGACCGCTCGGTCCGTGCCCAGCTCGTCGTCCAGGAGGTACGCCTCCCGCGCACCCTGGCCGGAGTGCTGGCCGGCGTCGCCCTCGGCCTCGCGGGCACCGTGATGCAGGGCGTCACCCGCAACCCGCTCGCCGACCCCGGCCTGCTCGGCATCAACGCGGGCGCGGCCGTCGCCGTCGTCTTCGCGATGAGCGTCCTGTCCCTCACCGAACCCGGCCAGTACATCTGGTTCGGCTTCCTGGGCGCCTGCCTGGCGGCGGGACTCGTCTACGGGGTGGCCGGCCTCGGCCGCGAGGGCGCCACGCCCGTCAAGCTCGCCCTCGCCGGAGCCGCCGCCACCGGGCTGCTGGTCTCCCTCACCGACACCATGCTCCTCACCGACAGCCGGACCTACGACCAGTACCGCTTCTGGCAGGTCGGCGCGCTCGACGGCCGCGACCCCGACGTCCTCCTCCAGGCAGCGCCCTTCGTCGTCGTCGGAGGCGTCCTGGCGCTGGGCATGGGACCGCGCCTCAACGGCCTCGCGCTCGGCGACGACATCGCCCGCGCCCTCGGCCAACGGGTCGCCGTCGCCCGCCTGACGGGGGCCGTCAGCGTGGTCCTGCTGTGCGGCGCGGCGACCGCGATCGCCGGACCCATCGGCTTCGTCGGCCTCGCGGTGCCGCACGCGGTCCGCATGCTCACCGGCCCCGACCACCGCTGGATGCTGCCCTACAGCGCCCTGCTGGCACCGGTCCTGCTGCTGGTCGCCGACGTCATCGGCCGGGTCGTCGCCCCGCCCGGCGAGGTCCAGGTCGGCGTCGTCACCGCCGCCGTGGGCTGCGTGCCGTTCATCCTGCTCGTCCGCAGGCGTGGGAAGGCGGACCTGTGAACGCCCGCACCGCCACCGCCACCCCGGAGGCCGCCGCGCACATCGGCCGCCTCCGCCGCGCCCGCGCAATCCGTTTCGCCGCCGTCTGCGCGGCCCTGGCACTCGTCGCGCTGGCCGCGCTGGTGCTGTCCCTCACCGTCGGCGACATCGACGTCCCGTTCACGGACGTACTGGCGGTCCTCACCGGACGCGCGGACGCGGGCACCTGGTTCATCGTGGGCGAACTGCGGCTGCCCCGCGCCCTGCTCGCCCTCCTCGTCGGCTGCTGCTTCGGCCTGTCCGGCGCCGTCTTCCAGGCACTGCTGCGCAACCCGCTGGCAAGTCCCGACGTCATCGGCGTGAGCGCCGGCGCCAGTGCCGGCGCCGTCCTCGCATCCATGGCGTTCGGCCTCAGCGGCCTCGCCATGTCGGGCAGTGCCCTGGTGGGCGCGCTCGTCGCCGGCACCGCCATCTACCTGCTCGCCTGGCGCGACGGGGTCAGCGGCGGACGGTTCGTGCTCATCGGCATCGGCGTCGGCACCGGACTGATCAGCCTGCGCTCCTACCTGATGACCCGCGCGGAGGTCACCGAGGCGGCGAACGCCTTCGTCTGGCTGACCGGCAGCCTCAACGGCCGCTCCTGGGACCAGTTCTGGCCCCTGCTCGGCTGCGCCGTCGTCCTGCTGCCGCTCACCCTGGCCGCGGCCCGCGGCCTCGGCGCGCTCCAGCTCGGCGACGAGACGGCCGGCGGCCTCGGTGCCCGGGTGCAGCGCGACCGGCTCGCGCTGCTGGCGAGCGCCACCGCCCTGGTCGGCGCGGCCACCGCGGCGGCCGGTCCCATCGGGTTCGTCGCCTTCGTCTCCCCGCCCGTCGCCCGCCGCCTAATGCCCGGCCAGGGCGCCGCCCTGGTGCCGTCCGCGCTGACCGGCGCCGCGCTGGTCTGCCTCGCCGACTTCGCCGCCCAGCACGCGCTGCCCGGCACCCAGGTGCCGGTGGGCGTGGTCACCAGCGTCATCGGCGCCCCCTACCTGCTGTGGCTGCTGGCCCGGGCGGGCCGGGTCGGCCGCGCCGGCTGACCGCACCGCACCCCGTCCGTCACCCCCGTACCCGTCCGACGTAGGAGAACCCCGGTGTCGTCCCAGCACACCCTTCAGACCCGCGACCTCGGTCTCGGCTACGGGGAGCGCGAGATCATCTCCGGTCTCGACGTCGACCTGCCGCCGGGCCGCCTCACCGTGGTGGTCGGCCCGAACGCCTGCGGCAAGTCGACACTGCTGCGCGCCATGGCCCGGCTGCTGACCCCCACCGCCGGCACCGTGCTCCTGGACGGCAAGGACATCCACCGCACCTCGACCCGTGAGGTGGCCGCCTGTCTCGGCATGTTGCCGCAGAGCCCCGTGGCCCCCGACGCCATCACCGTGGCCGACCTCGTCGGCCGGGGCCGCTACCCGCACCAGGGCTGGTTCCGCCGCTGGACCGCGGCGGACAGCGAGGGTGTGGCCGCGGCCATGCTCGCCACCGACGTCCTGGAACTCGCCGACCGGTCCGTGGACGAACTCTCCGGCGGCCAGCGCCAGCGCGTGTGGATCGCCATGGCGCTCGCCCAGGAGACCGACATCCTCCTGCTCGACGAACCCACCACCTACCTCGACATCAGCCACCAGCTGGACGTCCTGGACCTGCTCACCGACCTCAACCGGGACCGCGGCGTCACCCTCGCCGTCGTCCTGCACGACCTCAACCTGGCCTGCCGCTACGCCGATCACCTGATCGCCATGAAGGCCGGCCGGGTCGTCGCCGAGGGCGCCCCGTCCGACGTCGTCACCGAGTCCCTCGTGCGCGAGGTGTTCGGACTGCGCTCGACGGTGATCGAGGACCCGGCCTCCGGCACCCCGATGGTGGTCCCGCTCGGCCGGCACCACGTCCCCGCCCCGTGAACCGCGTGAACCGCACAGAAAGAGCGAGCCCCCTCATGTCTCTTACGTCCGCCTCCCGCCGCCCCTGGCGCCTGTTCGCCCCGGCCCTCGTCCTGTCCCTGATGGGCGCCCTCGCGGCCTGCGGCGGCGGTTCGTCCTCGGACGACTCCGCCGCCGACTCCTCGGCGAAGACGGCCTCCGGTGCCTTTCCGGCCAAGGTCGCCACCAAGTTCGGCACCGTCACCGTCGACGAACAGCCCAAGAGAGTGGTCGCCCTCGGCTGGGGCGATGCCGAGACCGCCCTCGCCCTGGGCGTGCAGCCGGTCGGCCAGAGCGACTGGCTCGCCTTCGGCGGCGACGGCACCGGCCCCTGGGCGAAGGACCTGTACGACGAGAGCCCCCAGAAGATCGGCACCCTGGAGCCCGAGTACGAGAAGATCGCCGCGCTCAAGCCCGACCTGATCCTCGACACCAAGTCCAGCGGCGACCAGACCCGCTACGACACGCTCAGCAAGATCGCCCCCACCATCGGGGTGCCGAAGGGCGGCGAGCAGTACAAGATCGGCTGGGAGAAGCAGACCACGATGATCTCCCAGGCGCTCGGCCTCGCCGACGAGGGCGAGAAGCTGATCGCCGATAACGAGGAGAAGTTCGCCGCCGCCGCGAAGGCGCACCCCGAGTTCAAGGGCAGGACGATCACGGTCGGCTCCCGCACCTCCAGCGGCTGGGGCGCCTACGTCCGGGGCACCGACCGGATCGGCTTCGTCGAGGAGCTGGGCTTCGAGAACAACCCGAAGATCGAGGCCGAGGCCGGTGAGGGCTTCTCGGTGACGGTCTCCGAGGAGAACCTCCAGATGCTCGACGCCGACCTGGTGGTCATGGCACCCATCGGCATCGAGGCGTCCAAGATCTCCGGTGACGCGCTGTACAAGTCGCTGCCCGCGGTGAAGAAGGGCCACGACGTCGTCTTCGACGACCAGGACATCAGCCAGGCCTTCGCCACCAACTCAGTGCTGTCGGTCGGCTACGCCCTGGACAAGGTCGTCCCGCTGTTCGCCGGGGCTCTCAAGTAGTCAGAACGCGTAGCGCACCCGCAGCCAGGGCGCGCGGGCGGTGATCAGAGCGCGCAAAGCCTCCACCGCCTCCGCCTTGGCCTGGTTCCGGTAGCGGACGTTGAGCGCCCCGTTCTCGGAGCGCTTGGCCTGCTGGAGCTCCGGCCGCCACAGCACCTCCTCGGCCCGGGGGTGCCAGCCGAGGTTGACCTCGTGCAGGTCCCGGTTGTGCGTCAGCATGATCACCTCGGCGGCGGCCTGCCGCTTGACCCGCTCCGGCAGGACGTCGTCGAGGTGATCCAGCAGCTCGGCCCAGGCGTCCTGCCAGCCGGGCCGGAGCACCACGGGGGAGAGGTTGAAGTGCACCTCGTACCCGGCGTCCAGGAAGTCGGCCGCGGCGGCGATCCGCTCGGCCACCGGCGAGGTGCGCAGGTCCAGCAGCCGGGCGTCCTGCGGGGGCATCACCGAGAACCGGATCCGGGTCCGGCCGCGCGGGTCGAGGGCGAGCAGGTCGGGGTTGACGAACTTGGTCGCGAACGACGCCTTCGCGGTCGGCCACCGCCGGAACGCGCGGACCAGGTCCGCGGTGTTGTCGCTGATCAGCGCGTCCACCGAGCAGTCGCCGTTCTCGCCGATGTCGTACACCCACGCCGTCGCGTCGCACTGGTTCGGCTCGGGCTTCGGACCCTGCCGGGCCACGTGCCGGCCGATGTGTCCGATGATCCGCTCGATGTTGGTGAAGACCGTGACCGGATTGGCGTAGCCCTTGCGCCGGGGCACGTAGCAGTAGGCGCAGGACATGGCGCAGCCGTTGGAGGCGCCCGGCGCGATCCAGTCGGCGGAGCGTCCGTTGGGGCGGGTGGTGAGCGTCTTGCGCTCGCCGAGCACCAGTGTCTCGCCCTTGACCCGGACCCAGCGCTCGACGTTCCCCTCGTTGCCGTGCAGCCCCGGGATGCCCCAGTGGGAGGCGACCTCGGTCAGCCGGGCGCCGGGGAAGCGGGCGAGGATCTGCCGGCCGCGCGGCGAGGCGGCCGCCGCGGGCTCGGCGTGGATCTCCCGGACGGGCAGCAGCCGGCGGGCCGTGGCCGAGTCACGGAAGGACGGACCCGTCCCGGCCGTCTCCGTCAGGGCGTCGAGCCCGAACAGTGTGCCGGGATCGTCGTCCGGGACGGGGGACGGGGGGTGCATCGGTGCTCCGCGGTGTGGGGTATGTCCGTAAAGGACCGTTGTTCCACTGTACGGGCATCAGCGAGGGAGTCGTCGGCCACCGTGTTTCCGGGCCGTACGGGGGCATACGGGTGGCACGGCGCCGCACGGCGCCGTCCGACCCGAGGAGGCCCCCGTGCTCGCCATCGTCGCAGCGGTTCTGTTCCTCATCGCCTTTCTGATCAACGCGGCGGACATCTCGACCAACGACGTCTTCACGTCGGTCAACTTCATGCTCGTCGGGCTCGCCCTGCTGGCGCTGCACGTCGCGGGGATCGGCAGCGGCTGGGCGGCCCGGACCCGCCGGCGCTGACGGTCAGGGAACGCGCGCGACCGCCGCGTAGATACCGCTCTCCTCCGGCTCGGGGCGCTCCTGCTCCGGGCCGTACCACTCGGGCGCGGTGACCAGCCCCGGCTCGATCAGCCCCAGTCCGTCGAAGAACCGGGCGACCTCCGCCCTGGTGCGGAAGCCGAGGCGGATGCCGCCCTTCGCGTACTGCGCGATGACCTGTTCCGCCAGCTCGGGGAAGAGGTCGATCGCGGCGTGCGAGAGCACCAGGTGGCTGCCGGAGGGCAGGGTGTCGACCAGCCGCCGGACGATGCCGTGGGCGTCCTGGTCGTCGGGGATGAAGTGCATCAGGGCGATCAGGGACAGCGCGATCGGCCGGTCGAAGTCGAGGACGGCCCGGGCGTGCTTCACGATCTCGTCCGGGTCGCGCACATCGGCCTGGATGTAGTCCGTGGCGCCCTCGGGACGGCTCACCAGCAGCGCCTCGGCGTGCCGCAGCACGATCGGGTCGTTGTCGGCGTAGACCACCCGGGCCGTCGGCACCGTGCGCTGCACGATCTGGTGCAGGTTGGGCTCGGTGGGGATGCCCGTGCCGATGTCGAGGAACTGGTCGATCCCCTGGGCGGCGAGGTGGGCGACGGCGCGGTTCATGAACGCCCGGTTCTGCCGGGCCGCGTCGTGCGCCTCCGCCGGCAGGGTCCGGCCGACCGCCTCGTCGACGGGGTAGTTGTCCTTGCCGCCCAGCAGCCAGTCGTAGACACGCGCGGGATGGGCCTTGCTGGTGTCGATCTCCAGGGGCCGGGAACTGTCCGTCGTCATGGCACGCTCCGTCGTCCGTCGTCCGGGGTGCGTCGGGACCGCACCTGGTGATCATCGTACTGCCGGGGAGGGGGAGTTGGGACGCGCACGGGTCAGTCGAGCGGCAGGGTGCGCGGCGGCCGGTACGTCCATTCCCGGTCCGCGTCGGTGATCTCGCGCAGGACCCGCGCCGGGGTGCCGGCGACCACGGTCATGGGCGGTACGTGGGCCGTCACCACGCTGCCCGCGCCGACCACAGACCCCCGGCCGATGGTGATACCCGGCATGATCAGCGCCCCCGCGCCGATCCACACGTCGTCCTCGATGCGCACCGGCGCCGAGAACTGGGTGCCGTCCCGGCGCAGCTCCGGGTGGACCGGGTGACCGGTGGTGCTCACGGTGACGTGCGGGGCGAACATCACCCGGTCGCCGACGGCCACCTCGACGTCGTCGACCAGCGTGAGGCCGAAGTTGGCGTACACGCCGTCGCCCAGGCGGACGTTGCGTCCGTAGGCCACGTGCAGCGGCGGCTCGATCCACACGCCCGTGCCCAGCGCGCCGAACAGCTCCGTCAGGAGCGCCGTACGGCCCGCCTCGTCGCGGGGCGCGGTCCGGTTGTAGGCGTCGGCCGGCTCCTTGCCGCGCAGCCGCTCCTCCGTCAGGCCCGGTACGCCGTCGGAGTACAGCTCCCGGGCCGCCATGCGCCGGCGTACGTCCTGTTCGTGCGGGTCGGGTGTCACGGGTCCTCCTGGGTCGGGTGCGGTCCGCGCGCCCCCCGCGGGGAGCGCGCGGACGGGGGTCCGGTCAGCCGCCGGGCTGCCGCAGTACGGCGACCTCGCGGGGGCCGAGGACGAGGGTGCCGTCGGCGCCGGTGGTGCCGGTCAGGATCTCGCCGGGCAGCTCCGGCACCGGCACCGTGTCGTCGGTGCGGTTGACCAGGAACAGGAACCGGGCGTCCGGCCCGCGCCGCACGGTCGCCTCGACGCGTCCGCGCAGTCCGGCGGGGAGGTCGCTCGCCACCCCGGCCGCCTCCAGCAGCCGGGGGAGCAGCGCGGTGAGCCCCGCGACGCCGAGCCGGGTGGAGACATAGGCGGCCGAACCGTCGCCGGCGGGCCGCCGGGTCACGGCCGGGCGTCCGGCGTGGTCACCGGTGCGGTAGCGGGCCAGCACCTCGGTCTCCTCGGCGGTGACGGTGATCCGGTCGGTCCACAGCCCGCCCGTGGTCGCACCGCTCGTGGTCGTACCGCCCGCCGTCGCACCGCTCGTGGTCGTACCGCCCGCCGTCGCACCGCTCGTCGTCGCGTCGTCGAGTTCCACCGTGTCGCCGTCGAGCAGCGGCCCGAACTCCTCGATGCGGATGCCGAGCAGCTTGCGCAGGGCCCCGGGGTAGCCGCCCAGCCAGACGTGGTCGTTCTCGTCGACGACACCGGAGAAGTACGTGGTGACCAGGTGACCGCCCCGCTCGGCGTACCGGGTCAGCTCCTTGGCCAGGTCGGCGGGGACCAGGTGCAGCACCGGCGCGATCAGCACCTTGTGGCGGCTCAGCTCGGCGCGGGTGGCGACCAGGTCGGCGCGGACGCCGAGGGCCAGCAGCGCCGAGTACCAGTCCAGGGCCTCCTGGCGGTAGTCGAGCAGTGAGGTGGGGTGCGAGTCCTGCTCGCTCGCCCACCACGACTCCCAGTCGAAGAGGATGCCGACCTCGGCCGCCTCCCGCTCGCTGCCGGCGACCGGCGCGAGGGCCTTCAGGGTCTGGCCCAGGGACACGACCGCGCGGAACAGGTCACTGTCCGGGCCGGCGTGCGGGACCATCGCCGAGTGGTACTTCTCGGCGCCCGCCGCCGACTGCCGCCACTGGAAGTAGCAGACCGCGTCGGCGCCGTGCGCCACGTGCAGCAGCGCGTCCCGGGCCAGTTCGCCCGGCCGCTTGGCCACGTTCACCGGCTGCCAGTTCACCGCGCTGGTGGAGTGCTCCATCAGGAACCACGGCCGCCCGCCGGCGATGCCGCTGGTGAGGTTGGCGGAGAAGGACAGTTCGTCGCGGTCCTGCGGGCCGGGGTGCACGTAGTGGTCGTTGGAGACGAAGTCGATCTCGGATGCCCAGTCGGCGTAGTTCATGCCCTTGGTGCCGCCCATCACCATGAAGTTGGTGGTGACCGGGACGTCCGGGGTGATCTCCCGCAGGATGTCGCGCTCGGCCCGCAGGTGGTCCTTGAGCGCGTCGGACGAGAACCGCTTGAAGTCCAGCTGCTGCGTCGGGTTGGGGTGCGAGCCGGCCAGCCGGGGCGGCAGGATCTGCTCCCAGTCGGTGTAGCGCTGGGACCAGAAGGCGGTGCCCCAGGCGTGGTTGAGGGCGTCGAGCGAGGTGTACCGGGCGCGCAGCCAGGCGCGGAAGGCACGGGCCGCGTCGTCGGAGTAGTCGTACACGTTGTGGCAGCCCAGTTCGTTGGAGACGTGCCAGGCGACCAGCGCCGGGTGGGAGGCGTAACGCGTCGCCATCTCGCGCACCAGGCGCAGCGCGTGCTCGCGGAACACCGGCGAGGTGGGCCGCCAGTGCTGCCGGGCCCCGGGCCACACCGTCTCGCCCCGGTCGGTGACCGGCAGGATCTCCGGGTGGGCGGTGGTCAGCCACGGCGGCGGGGAGGCGGTGGCGGTGGCCAGGTCGGCCCCGACGCCGTTGGCGTGCAGCAGGTCCATGACCTCGTCGAGCCAGCCGAAGTCCCACTGGTCCGGACCGGGTTGCAGCCGGGCCCAGGAGAAGATCCCCACGGAGACGACGTTGACGCCGGCCTCGCGCATCAGCCGGACGTCCTCGTCCCACACCTCTCGGGGCCACTGCTCGGGGTTGTAGTCGGCGCCGAAGAGGAGACGGGGGGTCCGGTCGTCGTCGTCCGGGCCGCCGGAGCGCGACAGGAGAGTGGAGATCATGGCGGTCCTTCCAGAGGTGCAGATGTGCAAAGGGGCGGCGCGGACTCGCCGCACCGCCCCGGGAGTTGAGCTATCGGGTCACTCGACGGTGAAGCCCTGCTCCTTGCCGTACTTGATCGAGGCGTCCTGCCAGGACTTCAGGGCGTCGCTCAGCTTGGTGTCGGAGACGTAGGCCTTGCCCACGGTGTCGTTGAAGATCGAGTTCGCGTACACCTGGAAGGGCAGGTACGACCAGTCGTCCGCGACGTCGGCCGCCGATTCGGCGAAGATCTTGTTGGCCTGCTGGCCGCCGAAGTAGTCGAACTTGGTCTCCTGGAACGTCGAGGACTGCAGGTCCTCGGTGGTCGCCGGGAAGGCACCCTCGTCGAGCCGGGTCTTCACGCCCTTGCCGGAGTTGGCGTACTCGACGAACGCGTAGGCCAGTTCCTCGTTCTTGCCCAGCTCCGGCAGGGCCAGCGAGCTGCCGCCGTTCTCCGCGCTCGACTTGCCGCCTTCCTTCCACTGCGGCAGCGGGGCGACCCGCCAGTCACCGGAGGCGTCCTTGGCGCCCGACTCCAGGTTGGCGGGCATCCAGGCGCCGGTGGCCAGGGAGGCGATGGTGCCGTCGGCCAGGCCCTTGAACCACTCGTCGCTCCAGGCGGCGATGGGGGCGACCAGGTCGTCGTCGAGGAGCTTCTGCCAGGTGTCGCTGTAGGTGGTGGCGCCCTGGTCGGAGAAGTCGACCTTCACGTTGGTGCCGCCGGTCACCGAGTACGGGCGCGAACCGGCCTGCCACAGCAGGCTGGTGGTGGTGCCCGCGTCACCGGCGTCGGCGGTGATGTACGCCTTGGGGTCGGCCTGGTGCAGCTTCTTGGCGGCCTCGACGTACTCGTCCCAGGTGCTGGGCACCTCGATGCCGTACTTGTCGAAGACCTTCTTGTTGTAGAACAGCGCCATCGGACCGGAGTCCATGGGCAGCGCGTACACCCCGTCGGTGCCCGACTGGACCGCGGACCACGGGCCGGGGGAGTAGTGCGCGGCGAGCTTGCCCGCGCCGAACTCGCTGAGGTCGGTCAGCCCCTTGGACAGCGCGTACTGGCCGATGGCGTAGTACTCGATCTGCGCCACGTCCGGGACGCCCTTCTTCGCCGATATGGCGTTCGACAGGGCGGTGTACTGGTCGGCGTTGGTGCCGGCGTTGACCAGGTTGACCTTGACCTTCGGGTGCGCCTTCTCGAAGTCCGCGGCCACCTTCTTCAGCGTGGGCTCCCATGCCCATACGGTGATCTCGCCGCCCTTCTCCAGAGCCGCCTTGATGTCGGACTCGGAGACCGACTTCCCGCTCGATTCTCCGTCGGAGTCACCGCAGGCGGTGGCTCCCAGCGCGAGAGCGCAGACGAGTCCGATGCTGCGCAGCAGGCGGCGCGAGTGCTTGTGCATGGTCGAGCTTCCACTTCCTTGTGGCCGGGGTCGGCCCTGTCGGGGGTGTGCAGAACGAGGAACATGCGTGGGGGGAGGTCGTGCTGGGGGGAGCTGCCGTCACTCCTTGACACTCCCGGCGGCGAGCCCGGACTGCCAGTACCTCTGAAGCAGCAGGAACGCGGCCACCAGGGGCACGATGGTGATCAGGGATCCGGTGATGACCAGGTTGAACACCACCTCGCCACCGGCCGTTTGGGCTTGAGCGTTCCAGGCGTTCAGTCCCAGGGTCAGGGGGTACCAGTCCGGATCCTTGATCATGATCAGCGGCAGGAAGTAGTTGTTCCATGTCGCGACCATGGTGAACAGCAGGACCGTCACAATACCGGGAGCCAGCAGCGGCAGTGCAACTCGGAAGAAAGTTCGAGCCTCGCTCGCACCGTCGATACGGGCGGCTTCCATCAGTTCGGTCGGTATGGCATCGGTGGCGAACACCCACATCAGGTACAGACCGAACGGCGAAATAAGTGACGGGATGATGACTGCCCAAGGGGTGTTGGTGAGTCCCATCTTGCTGAACATCAGGAAGGTGGGCACCGCCAGCGCCGTGGTCGGCACCGCGACCGCACCGATCACGACGGCGAACACGGCCTTTTTGCCCGGGAATTGGTACTTGGCGAGCGCGTAGCCGCCGAGCACGGCGAGGAAGGTGGCGCCGCCCGCGCCCAGGACGACGTACATCAGGGTGTTCAGCAGCCAGCGGGTGAACACACCGTCGTCGTAGGTGAACGTGTCGGCGATGTTGCTCCACAGGGCGAAGTCGTCGTCGAACCACAGGCCGAACGAACTGCCCAGCCCCTCCTGGGTCTTGGTGGCGCTGATGAGCAGCCAGAGCAGGGGCACCAGGGCGTAGAGCAGTACCAGGCCGGTGAGGACGGTCAGCAGGACACTGCGCTTCGGCTTGCCGGCCGACGGCCGGCGGCGGTGGGAGCGCAGCCGCGGCGGCGCGGCGTGCGAACGGCCGGACGGGGTGGCGTGGTGACGGCCCGAGGCGGTGGTGACAGGACTGGTCATCGCTGCTTCACACTCCCTTGCGCGTGCCGCGCAGCTGGACGATGTAGGCGATGACCATGGTGATCAGCCCCATGATGATGGCGACCGCCGCGGAGTAGTTCTGCTGCTGTCCGTTGAAGGACAGCGAGTACGTGTAGAAGTTCGGCGTGTAGTCGGTGGTGATGGCGTTCCTCGCCAGCGGCCGGATGATGCTCGGCTCGTTGAACAGCTGGAAGCTGCCGATGATGGAGAAGATCGTGGCGATCACCAGGGCGCCGCGGATCGCCGGGAGCTTGATGGCGGTGATGACCCGGAACTGCCCCGCGCCGTCGATCTGCGCCGCCTCGTACAGCGAGTTCGGGATCACCCGCAGCGCCGAGTAGAAGATCAGCATGTTGTAGCCGATGAACTCCCAGGTGACGATGTTGCCGATGGAGGCCAGCATCAGGTCGGCGCCGAGCGGGTCCGGCAGCGAGACACCCAGGGCGTCGTTGATGTCACCGACCAGGCCGTAGCGGGTGCCGTACATGAACGACCACATCAGGGTGGCTACCACGGCGGGCACGGCGTACGGCAGGAAGATCGAGATCCGGAAGAAGTCCCGGCCGTACAGGCGTCCGCTGTCCAGGGCCAGGGCCACCAGCAGCGCGAGGCCCAGCATGATCGGCACCTGCACGACCAGGAAGAGCGTGACGCGGCCGAGGGCGGACCAGAACCGGTCGTCGTCCAGGGCCTGTTGGTAGTTGTCCAGGCCGACGAAGGTGGTGCCGCCGATCAACTGCTCGCGGAACAGGCTCAGGTAGATCGAGTACGCGATCGGCGCGAGGAAGACCAGGGCGAACACGGCCACGAACGGGCCGAGGAAGCCCCAGCCCGTCCAGGACCGGCGGTCCCGGCGCGCCTTGGGCGGTGCGGGACGCGGTCCGGAGGCCGCTGGGGGGTGCAGCGTCGTCATCTCGTTCCTTGCTGGGGTTCATATGCTGAACTCGCGATGTTTACGTAAACATCG
>NZ_JAGGOO010000133.1 GCF_018614415.1 Streptomyces sp. ISL-12 | reverse complement strand
CGCCGGGCCCTTCCACATGCCGGTTCGGCTACAGCGCGCCGAAGCCCACCTTGCGCGGGGCCGGCTCGCCCAGCTCGACGTAGGCGAGACGGTCGGCCGGGATCAGTACCTTGCGGCCGTGCTCGTCGACGAGGCTGAGCAGCGCCGACTTGCCGGCCAGTGCCTCGGACACCACGCGCTCTACCTCCTCGGCACTCTGACCGCTCTCCAGAACGATCTCGCGGGGCGCGTGCTGCACGCCGATCTTGACCTCCACGGCTTTGTCCCTCCGACGGTCAGTGATGTGCGCGATCTTCCGCGCCGTACCCAGCACACATTAGCCCGGGGAGGGGACGTACACGCTCGCCGCGGGAACGCCAGGAGCGAACAGTCACCGGGAACAAACGACCATGGCACGCGCTGATCGCCTCAGTCGATCGCCTCAGTGCTGTTCGCCGCCGTGCTGTTCGTTGCCGTGCAGCGGGAAGCCGGCGATGCCCCGCCAGGCCAGCGAGGCGAGCAGCTGCACCGCCTGGTCGCGCGGCACGCTGCGGTCGCTGTGCAGCCAGGAGCGGGCCACCACCTGGGCGAGGCCGCCCAGGCCGGAGGCGAGCAGCATCGACTCCGCGCGCGAGAGACCGGTGTCCTCGGCGATCACGTCGCAGATCGCCTCGGCGCACTCGTTGGTGACCTTGTCGACGCGCTCGCGCACGGCCGGCTCGTTGGTCAGGTCCGACTCGAAGACCAGCCGGAACGCGCCGCCGTCGTCCTCGACGTACGCGAAGTAGGCGTCCATGGTCGCCCGGACGCGCTGCTTGTTGTCGTTGGTCGACGCGAGGGCGTTGCGGACGGACTGGATCAGGGACTCGCAGTGCTGGTCCAGCAGGGCGAGATAGAGGTCCAGCTTGCCCGGGAAGTGCTGGTAGAGCACCGGCTTGCTGACGCCGGCCCGCTCGGCGATGTCGTCCATCGCGGCCGCGTGGTAGCCCTGCGCCACGAACACTTCCTGTGCGGCGCCCAGCAGCTGGTTCCGTCGGGCGCGACGCGGCAGGCGCGTGCCCCGCGGGCGTGCCGCCTCTGTCTGCTCGATGGCTGTCACGCCGCCTCCCAAAGTCGTCCCTGTGCGGTGTGCGCCGCGCGGCCATCGTACTTTTCGGTAACCGTGGTGTGCGCGGTGCGAGCTGAGAATTTCATGGACCGGACGGTGGTGAAAAGGCCACAAAATGTTTTGAACATGTGCGGTTCGGGCAGTATCGACCTCCTGCCTGCTCGGCGCACGTCAGCGGTAGTCGTCCTCGTCGAGTGAGACCACGCGGGCCTGCTCCGCGAGATCCGCCTCGCTGGCGCGGTCGGGGTCCACGCCGGTCAGCGGGTCGTCCCGGACCGGTGCGATGTCCGTCTGCTGCTCGGCCGCGTCGGCGTCCGGGGCCTCGACGCCGACGTCCTGGGTGTCCTGCGCCGCGTCGTCCTCGAACGTCTCGGGGTCGCTGGGATCGATGGCCATGCCGGCTCCCTTTCTGTGAACGTCCCCGCCGGGAGGCAGGGGGTCAGGTGCGGGTGCCCTCTGTACGAGCCTAGGAGACACCCGATTCGGATGCTGTGCGATCTGGTGCCGCACGAGGAGGTCGGAGGAGTTGAGGGGGCACAGGGGAGCACAGGGGGAACAGGGGGTGCGTGTGGAGGGTCGAACAGATGCGTCTCTCTTGTGACGCCGAACACATGAACCCCCGCGTGATCGTCTCGTAACATTGCCGCATGTCTTCGACCGAGCTGCCGTCCGTGCCGCCCGCCAACGTGCTGCCGAAGGCGGCGGCCGTCAGGGTCGCGGAGGGGGAGCGGCTGCGGTCGGTGCGACTGCCGGGGATCACCCTGACGGTGCGGTCGCGGCGCCCGTCCCGCGCGGGGCTGCCGCCCGCCCTGTACGTCCACGGCCTCGGCGGCTCGTCCCAGAACTGGTCGGCGCTGATGCCGTTGCTGGACGACGTCGTCGACAACGAGGCGGTCGATCTGCCGGGCTTCGGCGACTCCCCGCCACCGGACGACGGCAACTACTCGATCACCGGGCACGCGCGCGCGGTGATCCGTCTCCTCGACTCCACCGGGCGCGGCCCCGTGCACCTGGTGGGCAACTCGCTCGGCGGTGCCGTCGTCACCCGCGTCGCCGCCGCCCGCCCCGACCTGGTGCGGACGCTCACCCTCGTCTCGCCCGCGCTTCCGGAGATCCGCGTCCAGCGCAGCGCCGTGCCGACGGGACTGCTGGCGCTGCCCGGAGTCGCCTCGCTGTTCACCCGCCTGAGCCGGGACTGGACGGCCGAGCAGCGGGTCCGCGGCGTCATGGCGCTGTGCTACGGCGATCCCGCGCAGGTGTCCGAGGAGGGCTTCCGGCACGCGGTGGAGGAGATGGAGCGGCGGCAGCGGCTGCCGTACTTCTGGGACGCGATGGCGCGCTCCGCGAGGGGGATCGTCAACGCCTACACGGTGGGCGGCCAGCACGGACTGTGGCGCCAGGCCGAACGGGTCCTCGCGCCCACCCTGCTCATCTACGGCGGCCGGGACAAGCTCGTCGGCTACCGCATGGCCCAGCGCGCGGCCCGCGCCTTCCGCGACTCGCGGCTGCTGACCCTGCCGGACGCGGGGCACGTCGCCATGATGGAGTATCCGCAGACGGTCGCCACGGCCTTCCGTGAACTCCTCGCGGACACAGCCGGGTTGGCGCCCGACGGCGACGCCCGACGCGCCGCCGCTGACCTGCACACCGACGACAACACAGGAGGCTGAGGCGCGACGTGGGACGCCACAGCCGTCGCGGACCGGCCCCCAAGGGCGAGACCGCGGACGCGACCGCAGCACGGCAACGCCGGAGCGGCCGGTCACAGGAGACGGACGGCCGGCCGCGGGAGAGGAACGGACGGCCGCAGGAGACGGGCGGTCCGGTCGTGCCGCCGGGGCAGGTGCGCCGAACGGCGCCCGAAGCCGCGCCGGAGGGTGACACGTCTGCGTACGGGACTCCGGCGTACGGGACTCCGGCTTACGGAACTCCTGCCTACGGGACCCCGGCTTACGGAACTCCGGTCTACGGAACGCCGTCCTACGGTGCGCCGGACGCCGTCGACGGGACACCGGCCCGAGGCGTACCGAGAGTGCCGGACGGCACCCCCGCCGACGGAGTACGGCAGGTGCGCGGCGGACACCCTGAGCAGCGGGAACCGGGTGGGGGTTGGGGCGCGTTCGGGGGGCGCGGTGGCACGCCGCCCGGCGTGGTTCCTGGGCCCTCCGGGCCTTCCGGGTCTCCCGGGTCTCCCGGGCCTTCCGGGTCTCCCGGGTCTGGCGCAGCCCCTGGGTCCGGCATCGCTCCCGGCCGTGCCGGTGTCCCCCTTCCGCGGCAGCGACAGATGCCGCAAGCGCCGCAGATGCCGCAAGGATCACAGGCACCTCAACTGCCGCATGGGCCTCAGGCGCCGCAGGGGCCGCGGGTGCCGGCGGGTGGGCCCCGGCAGGATTACCTCGACGCCTTCGGCAAGAGCGAGGACGATGTCTTCGCGGCTCACGCGCCGGCGCGCGCCCGTGCCGACGCGCCCGTGCCCGCCCCGTACGCCTCCGTCACCGACTGGAACGCCGAGGCCGGCCCCGTCCGCGCCGTGGACGGGGCGCGTGGCTCCGACGGTGACGCCGATGGCAACGGGCCGCTCGCCGACGAGCCCGAGGCGGCCAAGGGCGCCAAGGGGCGGGCCTTCGCCGGCATCGCCGCCGCGGCGGTCACCACCACGCTGGCGATCGTCGTGGCCGGACAGGTCACCGACGGGCGTATCGGCGAGGACGCGGGATCGTCCCAGTCGGCCGCCGACCAGGCGCGTGCCACCCGCACAGCCAGTGCGGACGCGGACGGACAGAAGGCCCGGTCGGGCTCGGATTCCGGTTCCGGGACCGGGTCGGGGGCCTCGGCGCCGCTCACGTACGCGCAGCAGATGGGCAAGATCTACCCGCTCAGCCCCACACTGAAGGGTTCCGGCAAGTTCGACGCGATCGAGGGCATCGCGAAGGCACCGGGGAAGGGGCAGAAGTACACCTACCGCGTGGACGTCGAGCAAGGGCTGGACCTCGACGGCGAACTGTTCGCGGAGGCCGTGCAGAAGACGATCAACGACGACCGGAGCTGGGCCCACAACGGCGCCCGTACGTTCGAGCGCGTCCACTCCGGCAAGGTCGACTTCGTGATCACGCTGGCCAGCCCGGGCACCACCGCCGACTGGTGCGCCAAGTCGGGCCTGGACACCACGGTCGACAACGTTTCCTGCGACTCGGCCGCCACCGAGCGTGTGATGATCAATGCCTACCGATGGGCGCGGGGTGCGGAGACGTACGGCGACGACAAGATCTACCCGTACCGGCAGATGCTGATCAATCACGAGGTCGGTCACCGTCTCGGCTACAACCACGTGACCTGCGACAAGGACGGGGACCTCGCTCCCGTCATGCAGCAGCAGACCAAGTTCCTGGAGTACAACGGGATCCGGTGCCGTCCCAACGCCTGGGCCTACCCGGCCGGCTGATCCGGCCACCCCGTCGCATGACGTTCGGGTTCCGTTCGAACCCTTAGCGGAGCCGAACGCGCACCGCGCGGGAAAGTTACGCCCGTTCACCCCTTTTGGTGGCGCGATGGACAACCGTCCGTCGCGCCACCGCCTTGTCCGCATACGTTCGTCCCCGCTGCGAGCCGCTGGACCAACGGCGGCTCCCCACACGGGAGATGGAGTGGACGTGCGCATCGGACTACTGACGGAGGGCGGTTACCCGTACGTCAGCGGTGACGCCGGACTCTGGTGCGACCGGCTCGTGCGCGGGCTCGGGCAGCACGAGTTCGACGTCTACGCCCTCAGCCGTGGTGAGCACCAGGAGGACGACGGCTGGGTCCCGCTTCCGCCGCAGGTCAACCGGGTGCGTACCGCGCCGCTGTGGACGGCCGAGGACGACGGCATGGTGTACGGGCGACGGGCGCGCAGGCGCTTCGCCGAGTGCTACGGCGACCTCGTCGCCGTCCTGTGCGCCACGCGCCCCGGGGACCCGTCCGGTACGGCGGATGCCGCCCGGGCCGTCGAGGCGGACCGTTTCGCCAGCGCCCTGTACGGACTCGCCGGGCTCGCCCGTGACGAGGGCGGCCTGGTGGGCGCGCTCCGCTCCGAAGCCGCCGTACGCGCGCTGGAGCACGCCTGTCGCGCCCCCGGCGCCCAGCGCCCCGCGCGCGAGGCCCGTGTCCCGGATCTCCTCGCCGTCGCCGCGCACCTGGAACGCGCCCTGCGCCCTCTCTCGCTCGACTGGTACGAGGACGCCGGTCTCGGCGCGGTCGACCTGTGCCACGCGACGTCCGGCGGCTCGGCCGCCCTGCCCGGCCTCCTCGCCCGGCACTTCTTCGGCGTCCCCCTGCTGGTCACCGAGTACGGGGTGCGGCTGCGCACGCACTACCTGACCGCTCCCGACTCGTCGCCCGCGATACGCACCCTGCTCGCCGCCTTCCAAGGCCGGCTCGCCGCGGAGACCTACCGCCGGGCCACCGTCGTCACGCACGGCAACGCGCACGCCCGCCGCTGGCAGGAGCGCTGCGGAGCCGACCGCGACAAACTGCGCACGGTCCACCCGGGTATGGACGCGGCGCCCTTCGCCGAGGTCGGGGAAGCGCCGGGCCGTGCCGACCCGGACACCCTCGTCTGGGTCGGGCGCGTCGAACCCGTCAAGGACCTGGTGTCCCTGCTGCACGCCTTCGCCGAGATCCGCCGGGCGAGGCCCCGGTCCCGCCTGCGGATCGTGTCCGCTCCGGGCACGCTCGGTGTCTCCGGTGCGCTTGCTTCCTCTGACTTCCCCAGTTCCCCCAGTTCCCCCAGTTCCTTCGGCTCCTCTGGCTCTTCCGTCTCCTCCGGCTCTTCCGTCTCCTCCGGTCCTTCCGGTTTCTCCGGGGACGCGGCCTACCTGGCGCACTGCCGGGGGCTGGCCGACCGGCTCTTCCCCGCCGAGGCCGACGACCCGCACGCCATCGGCCGGAACCCGGTGTCCTTCGAAGAGGTCGGCGGGCCGGACCTGCCGTCCGTCGCCGACGCCTGTGCCGCGGGCGCCCTGGTCGTCAGTTCCAGCGTGGTCGAGGGTTTCCCGGTCGTTCTGGTCGAGGCCATGCTCTGCGGTCGCGCGACGGTGTCCACGGAGGCCGGTGTGGTGGTCGAGGTGATCGGCGGTACCGGGCTGGTCGTGCCACCGCGCGACCCGCGGGCGCTGGCCGAGGCGTGCCTGTCACTGCTGCGCGACCCCGAGCGCCGTGAGCGCCTGGGCGCCGCCGCGCGAGCCCGCGCACTCGAACTGTTCACCGTGGAACAGAACATCGCGGCATTTCAGAGCATTTACCTGGAAATCCTCTCGCGTACACCGCTCCGGCGGAATCTCCTCGACGGCGCCGGCACGCCCCTGCCGTTCGCCGTGCCGGCCGAGGCCCATGTCGCCGCCCCCGCCCCCGCCCCCGCCCCCGGCCCCGGCTGGGCGACGGAGGCGCCGGTCTCCGTCATCGTCGAGGGGGCCCGATGAGCCACCTCGACGACCTCACTGACGCCAACGACATCAACGACATCAACGACATCAACGAAGTCAACAGCGGCAACGGCCCGGGCACCGCCCGCCGGATCCGGACCGGGGCAGACCCCGTCAAGGCCCTGATGCGCCGCCACCAAGAGCTGTGCGAACGCGCCGTGGACCCCCTGGAGATCGCGGCGGGCCTGGAGGCCCACGGCGTCACCGACCGGACCGCCGCGCGTTTCCGCCACCGCGACGTCTTCGCCCTCGCCGAGGAGATGTACGCCCGCGTCCCACGCGACGGCGACCGACCCGGCAGCTTCCCGGACCTGGCCGATGCCGCCAGTCCCCCCAGTTCCGCCGGTTCTTCCCGTGCTCCCTGTTCCTCCGGTTCGGCGAATCCCGCAGGTGCCTCCGCCCCCCACCCCGGCATCGGCTGGTTCGCCCTCACCCTGCTCCCCGGCGCCCTGGGCGCGGCGACGGTCGCCGGTCTGCGTCTTACCCACGGGCAGCCGCGCCTGGTCACGGCCGCCGTCGGGGCGCTCGCCGTCGCCCTGGCCGTGCGCGTGCTCCTACGCCGGGAACGGCTGCCGGGCACCGAGAACCACCACAGCGGCGTCTGGGCGCACTGCCTCGTCGGCTACGCCCTCCTGGGCGACGGCCTCCTCGGCGCCGTTCTCGGCGGGGGCCCCGACGGTCTGCCCACGGGCACCGCCGACGGGCCCTGGCCCGTCACGGTCGCCCCCGTGCTGGCCCTGGTCCTGGCCTGCGCGCCCGCGCTCTGGTGCACCCGCCTCTTCGCGGTCCACGCCCGTCGCCGACTGGAGACGAGCCGCGGACTGGAGGAGTTCGCCGCCTCCGTACGGCCGTTGCTGTTCGGCGTCTTCGCACTGTTCCTCGGCGCGCTCTCGGCCCTCCTCGCTCTCACCGGCGCGGTCCTCGACCAACCCGCCGCCTACGCCCAAGGCCTCACCCTGGGCGCCCTCCTGCTCCTGGCACGCCTCCTCACCGCCCACGGCTCCGCGTACGCGCCGGCGCTCGTCCTCACCGCAGCGGCGACCGCCGAGCTCACCGCCCTGGCCAGCCTCTTCGCGAGCCGGCTCCCCGGCTGCGAAGTTCTGGCCGTCCCCGTGGAGAAACTCGTCACCGCCTGGGGGAGCGGCAGCGTCCCGACATCGGCGTGCGGCATCGCAGCCCTGGTCCTGCTCCCGCACACGGTGCGCCGTCTGACCAAAGCCTCGGCCCATGCCCACCCGGAGCCCCGCCGATGAACTCTCCCTGGTACGCCGCCTGTAGCTGTAGCTGTAGCTGTAGCTGTAGCTGTAGCTGTAGTCGTAGTCGTGGCCCGAGCGCTGACGGCGCCCCCGCAGCCCCGTCCCGGCACGACCCCGGTACGTACGCCTCCGTTCCCGGCGGATCCCCCGCCGCCCACGGCCCGCCGGGGCCTGCCCGCCCGGGCACCCGACGCTCCCCACCCCAGCCCCGCGCCGCAGCACGGACGGCAGCACGGACGGCAGCACGGACGGCAGCGCGAGTCGTCCCGCGCACCACGGCACGGGCCGTCGCGCGAGCCGTGGCGGAACACCCTCCCGGCACCACCCTCGAAGGAGAACCCGACATGACCACCTCCCGACCCGAAGCCTCGGCCCCGGGAGTCGTCCGATGAGAGTCCTGCTGATCGGAGCCAACGGCTACATCGGCCGCTTCGTCGCCGACCGCCTGCTCGCCGACCCGGCCGTCCAGCTCACCGCGCTCGGCCGCGGCGACGACGCCGACGTCCGTTTCGACCTCGCCAGCGGCAGCCCCGGCGCTCTCACCCGCTTCCTCGACGCGGTGCACCCCGGCGTCGTCGTCAACTGCGCCGGCGCCACCCGCGGCGGGGCCCGCGAGCTCACCCGGCACAACACCGTCGCCGTCGCCACCGTCTGCGAGGCCCTGCGCCGCAGCGGATGCGGCGCCCGCCTGGTGCAGATCGGGTGCAGCGCGGAGTACGGCCCCAGCCAGCCCGGGTCCTCCACGGCCGAGGACGCCGTCCCCCGGCCCGGCGGCCCCTACGGCGTCAGCAAACTCGCCGCCACCGAACTGGTCCTCGGCTCCGGCCTGGACGCCGTGGTGCTCCGGGTCTTCTCCCCGGCCGGGCCCGGCACCCCCGCGGGCTCCCCACTGGGCCGCCTCGCCGAGGCCATGCGCCGTGCCATGCAGTCCGGGGACGGTGAACTGCGCCTCGGCGGCCTCGGCGCCCAGCGCGACTTCGTGGACGTCCGCGACGTCGCCCGTGCCGTACACGCCGCCTCTCTCTCCGCCGCGCAAGGCGTCATCAACATCGGCTCCGGCCGCGCCGTCCGGCTGCGTGACGCCGCCACCACCCTCGCCCGCGTGGCCGGCTACGGCGGAGCCCTGCACGAACTCGACGGCCCGCCCGGTGCCCTGCGCCCGGTCATCGGCCACCCCCGGGCCGAGTCCGCCGTCCACCGCGCCGAGGCGCTCGGTCACCGCGCCGAGTCGACGGGCCACCACCGTGCCGACGCCGTGGCCCACCGTGTGGACGGCCTCGGCCCCCGCGGCGACGCCGACCACCCGGCCCCCGTCGCCTACCCGTACCCGGACGGCTGCGGCAGCTGGCAGCAGGCCGATGTGCGCACCGCCCGCGACCGGCTCGGCTGGCGGCCCCGTATCAACCTCGAGGAGTCCCTCGCCGACATCTGGATGGAGGCCGCGTGCCGTATCTGACCAGTACCAGAACGGGCACCGCGAGCACCGACGTCCGTACCGGCCTCGGCGCCCCCGGACTGGCCCATCCGCTCGTCGCCCCCGCCGAGTGGGCGCAACTCACCCGTCCGGGCACACCCCTGCACTGGGCCGTCCTCGACATCGCCGACGGCCCGGGCACCGTCCCCGACCCGCACTGCCTGGAGGCGGTCGGCCGGCTGCGCAACGCGGGCCACCGCGTGCTCGGCCGGCTCGACGCCGCGCACGGCGCCCGCCCCCTCGGCGAACTGGTCACGGACGCCCACCGGTATGCCGACTGGTACCGGACCGACGGCTTCCTCCTCGACCACTGCCCCGGCGAACGGCACGCGCTCCCCGCCGTCCGCCGCACGGTCACCACTCTGCGGACGGTCCGTGACGATGCCCACGTCGTCCTCGGCCACGACACCCACCCGTATCCCGGCTACGCCGAGAACGCCGACCAACTGGTCACCTTCCGCGGCTCCTGGAGCGACTACCGCTGGTCCCAGGTGGCCGAGTGGACCGCTGAGCACCCGCCCGAGCGCTTCTGCCACCTCGTCCACGGCGTGCCCCGCCCGCACCTCGACGAAGCTCTGCGCATCGCCCGCTGGCAGGGCGCCGCGACGGTCTGGTTCACCGACCGCACCGACCACCGCGGCCGCGTCGCCCCGAGCCCCTGGGAGACGATGCCCGGCTACTGGGACGACATCGTCTCGCGCATCGGGACGGGTGTCTCGGAATGAAAAAGGCCGTGGCAGTGTTACTGGGAGAACAACCGTAATGATTGACCGACCAACGGAGTCCCCGTGTCGCTGCCACCCCTGGTCGAGCCGGCTTCCGAGCTCACCGTAGACGAGGTCCGCAGGTACTCCCGCCACCTGATCATCCCCGACGTCGGGATGGACGGGCAGAAGCGGCTGAAGAACGCCAAGGTGCTGGCCGTGGGCGCCGGTGGCCTGGGCTCGCCGGCGCTGATGTACCTCGCCGCCGCGGGCGTGGGCACTCTCGGCATCGTGGAGTTCGACGAGGTCGACGAGTCGAACCTGCAGCGCCAGATCATCCACAGCCAGTCCGACATCGGCCGTTCCAAGGCCGAGTCCGCGCGTGACACCGTCAAGGGCATCAACCCGTACACCAACGTGGTCCTTCACGAGGAGCGGCTCGAAGCCGACAACGTGATGGACATCTTCAGCCAGTACGACCTGATCGTCGACGGCACGGACAACTTCGCCACCCGCTACCTGGTCAACGACGCCTGTGTCCTGCTGAACAAGCCGTACATCTGGGGTTCGATCTACCGCTTCGACGGCCAGGCCTCCGTTTTCTGGTCCGAGCACGGGCCCTGCTACCGCTGCCTCTACCCGGAGCCCCCGCCCCCCGGCATGGTCCCCTCCTGCGCCGAGGGCGGCGTGCTCGGCGTGCTGTGCGCGTCCATCGGCTCCATCCAGGTCAACGAGGCCATCAAGCTCCTCGCGGGCATCGGTGAGCCGCTGGTCGGCCGTTTGATGATCTACGACGCCCTGGAGATGCAGTACCGCCAGGTCAAGGTCCGCAAGGACCCCGACTGCGCGGTCTGCGGCGAGAACCCCACCGTCACCGAGCTCATCGACTACGAGGCGTTCTGCGGCGTCGTCTCCGAGGAGGCCCAGGCGGCGGCCGCCGGCTCCACGATCACTCCCAAGCAGCTCAAGGAGTGGATCGACGACGGCGAGAACATCGAGATCATCGACGTCCGCGAGCAGAACGAGTACGAGATCGTCTCGATCCCCGGCGCGCGGCTGATCCCGAAGAACGAGTTCCTCATGGGCACCGCCCTGGAGAACCTCCCGCAGGACAAGAAGATCGTCTTGCACTGCAAGACGGGTGTCCGCAGTGCGGAAGTTCTCGCGGTCCTGAAGTCCGCGGGCTTCTCGGACGCCGTGCACGTCGGCGGCGGCGTGATCGGCTGGGTCAACCAGATCGAGCCTGAGAAGCCGGTCTACTGAGCAAAGGCGGGAGTCAAGGCCGGCCAGATCTCCCGAGCGGCGGGGGTGTCGCGCACCAGGGGTGCCCGGGACCCCCGCCGTCGTCATGAACGGAGCCGGGACGGGGACCGCGGTCGGCGTCGCGGGTGTGGTCGCCGTTACGAGCAGACCTTGCCGTCCTCCGGCACCGTTCCGTCCAGGAGATAGGCGTTCACCGTGGAGTCGACGCAGTCGCTTCCGCTGCCGTACGCACCGTGCCCCTCGCCCTTCCAGGTGAGCATCACACCGACGTCCTCGCCCAGCTCGTCCGCCATCTCGCGGGCCCCCTCGTAGGGCGTCGCCGGGTCGCCGGTGTTGCCGACCACCAGCACCGGTGCCGCTCCGTCCGCGCTGACCTCGGGCGTCTCGTACTGCCCGGCCACCGGCCACTGGTGGCACCATCCCGCGGTGTCCCAGTCCAGGAAGGCGCCGAACACGGGGGAGATCTCCTCGAACTCGGGCAGCAGCTTCTTCGTCTCCTCCAGGGTCGGCCGCTGTTTGTCGTCCAAGCACGATATGACCCGTTGGGAGTGGGTGCTCGTGCCGTAGTGCCCCGACGGATCACGTTCGTTGTAGCCGTCGGCGAGTGCCAGCAGCTCCGAGCCGTCGCCCGCCTCGGCCGCCGACAGCGCGCTGGTCAGCGCCGGCCAGCTGTCCTTGCTGTACAGCGGCAGCACGATCCCGGTGAGGGCCAGGGTCTGGCTCAGCTTCCTGCCGGACGACGACGTCGGCAGTGGTTCGGCGTCGATCCGCTCCAGCAGGTCGGCGATCTCGCGTGAGCCCTGTTCGGGGTCCTGTCCGGTGGAGCGGAGATAGTCGTCCAGCGCGCGCTGGAAGCCCCTGGTCTGGTGCTCGGCGTGGCCGATGGTGTCGGCGGTCGGATCGACGACCGCGTCCAGGACCACGCGGCCCACCTTCTCCGGGAACAGGTGGGCGTAGACGCCGCCGAGTTCGGTGCCGTAGGAGATGCCGAAGTAGTGCATCTTCTTGTCGCCCAGGACCTGGCGCATCAGGTCCATGTCGCGGGCGGTGTCCGTGGTCGAGACGTGGGCCATCAGTTTCCCGGCGGTCCGCTGGCAGCCCTCGGCGAAGTCCGCGGCATCCCTCAGGTACGCCTGCTCCTCGGCCGCGGTGTCGGGTGTGGCGTCCACCGTCGATTCGGCCGCCTGGATCTCCTTGTCGTCGCGGCAGCGGATGCCCTCGCTGGCGGCCACTCCGCGCGGGTCCCAGCTGACAAGGTCGTACCGCTCGTGCAGGGAGGACGCGAGGGAGGCGTACGACGGCATCGTGGAGACGCCCGAGCCGCCGGGGCCGCCGAAGTTGAACAGCAGGGAGCCGGCCCGCCGGTCCCCGGTGGCCTCGGCGCGGATCAGCGCCAGCCCCATCCGCTCGCCGTCCGGCTTCGCCCAGTCCACCGGCACCTGGAGCGTGGCGCACTGCCAGTCGCCGCCCGGCGCCGGGGCGTCGTCGGTGGCCCTGCAGCGGCCCCAGTCCAGCCGCTGGGACGTCAGCGACTTCCCCGCGGTCGCGCCGCCCCCGCTGTCCGTGCCGTTCTTCCCGTCCGTGCCGTCCTCGGACGAACTGCCGCTGCACCCCGACAGCAGCAGTCCGGTGGCGGCCAGCGAAGCCAGCCACCGTACGTTCCGCGACCGTGCGTACCGCCCCATGCGCGCTTCCCCCCTGACAGGCCGTCCGCGCCGTGCGGCGGATGGCTGTCATGCCATGGTAGAGCGGGCGCACGATGACCGCTGGGGCCTGTGGATAACGCTTTGACCTGCTGAATCACTCGATCTCGGGGCTGGTGCGGCGAGGTCAGGAGCAGACCGTTCCGGTCTTCGGCGTCCGTCCGTCGAGCAGATATCCGTCGACCGCCTCGCGCACGCAGGTGTTCTTGCTGTCGTAGGCGCCGTGGCCCTGGCCCTTGTAGGTCAGCTCGACGCCGACGTCCGAGCCCAGGGCGTCCACCATCTTGCCCGCGCCCTCGTACGGCGTGGCCGGGTCACCGGTGTTGCCGATGACCAGGATCGGCGGGGCGCCGGGGGCGCTGACGTCGGGGTGGTCGACGGCGCCGGCCACCGCCCAGTCGGTGCAGCTGACCATGGACCAGGCGAGGTAGTCGCCGAACAGGGGCGAGGCGGCGCGGAACTCCGGCAGCTTCTTCCGCACGTACGCGGCGTCGTACCGCGGCTTGTCGTCGGCGCAGTTGATGGCGACGTTGGCCGCGGTGATGTTGCTGTACTCGCCGTTCTCCCCGCGTCCGTTCAGCGCGTCCGCGAGCGCCATCAGGATCCTGCCGTCACCGTCGTACGCCTGCTCCAGGCCCTCGGTGAGGTACTCCCAGAGATCCTTCGAATACAGGGACTGCGCGATGCCGCTGGTAGCGGCGGTCTGGGTGAGTCGGCGGGGGGAGATGCCGGGGATCGGCTCGCGGTCGAGCTTCTTCAGCAGTGCGGCGATGCGGTTCTTGACGTCCTGGGCGGTGTCGCCGACGGGGCAGTCCTCGGTCTGGGAGACGCAGTTCTCGGCGTAGTTGTCGAGGGCTCGCTGGAATCCCCTGGCCTGGCCCAGCGAGCCCTGTCCCGAGTCCTGCGTCGGGTCGACGACGGCGTCGAAGACGGCGCGGCCCACCTTCTTCGGGAACAGGTGGGCGTAGACGCCGCCGAGTTCGGTGCCGTAGGAGATGCCGAAGTAGTGCAGCTTGTCGTCGCCCAGGACCTGGCGCATGAGGTCCATGTCGCGGGCGGCGTCGGTGGTGGCGACGTGCGGCAGCATCTTCTTGGAGTTCTTCTCGCAGGCCGCGTTGAACTCCTCGGTGTTGTCGACCAGTGCGGTGCGCTCGGCGGCGTCGTCGGGGGTGGCGTCCTGCTGGAAGTAGGCGTCGAGCCGCCGGTCGTCCAGGCACTCCACGGGGGCGCTGCGGCCGACGCCGCGCGGGTCGAAACTGACCAGGTCGTAGCGGGTGCGCAGCTTGGCGTAGTCGTCACCGAAGGCGGGCAGCGTGGTGACGCCCGAACCGCCCGGGCCGCCGAAGTTGAAGATCAGCGACCCGATCCGCCGGTCGGCGGCGCCGCTGGCCCGGGCCCGGATCAGCGCGATGCCGATGGTGTCGCCGTCGGGGTCGTCCCAGTCGAGCGGGGCCCGCATGGTGGCGCACTGCCAGGTGCCGCCGTCCGGCAGCGGAGAGGGCGCGGCGCCGCCGCCCTGTGCCTGGGACGGTGCCGGGCAGTCCCGCCAGGAGAGCTTCTGCCGTGTCACGTCCCCGTTCCCGTCCGCCGTGCTGTCGCCGCAGCCGGCCAGCAGGGAGGACAGCAGGACGACGGTGGCGGCGGGGGCGGCGGCGCGCAGCCGGGCGGGATTCGGCATGTCCCCATCGTGCGGGCACGCCGGACGGGACGCTCGGGGCGCGGGCCGTACGAGGTACGGGAGGGCGCGGAGTGACGGGTCCTGCGGAGCCCGGGTTCTGCCGAGTACCAGGTGCCGCGGAGTACCGGGTTCTGCCGCGTACAGGGTGCAGGAGTACCGGCTGCTGCGGAGTACCGGGCACTGCGGAGCCCGGCTTCTGCGGAATACCCGCTGCCGGGCGTGCTACAGCGCCTGTTTCCTGGTCAGGTGGTTGAAGGCCAGCCAGCCCGGCAGCACCGGCAGCCACAAGGTCAGCAGCCGGTAGAGGAGCACCGCCGGTGCGGCGACCTCCTTGGGCAGGCCCACGGCGATCAGGCCGAGGGTCAGGGTCGCCTCCACCGCGCCCACCCCGCCGGGGGTCGGCGCCGCGGAGCCGAGCGCGTTGCCCGCGAGGAAGACGACGGCGACGCTGGCCAGGCTGATCGACGCCGTCTCGTCGCCGAACGCGCGGATCGAGGCGTCCAGGCACATCACGAAGCAGGCGGTGAGCAGCAGCATGCCGCCGATACCGGTGATCAGCTTCTGCGGCCGCTGCAGCACGTCGAGCATGCGCGGCACGACACCGGCGAAGAGCGAACGCACGCGCGTGACGACGAATTTCCGCAGGAACGGCACCGAGGTGACCACCAGCACCAGGACCGCCACCGTCAGCAGACCCGCGATGACCGTCCGGGACGGCGACAGGGAGGGCGTCTTCTCCGTGCCGGTCAGATAGCCGAAGGACAGCAGCATCAGGATGTGACAGCCGAGCCCGAACAGCTGCGACGCGCCGACGCTCGCCACCGCGAGCCCGGGGCGCACCCCGGCGCGCTGGAGGAAACGGGTGTTCAGGGCTACGCCGCCGACCGCCGCGGGCGCGATGATCTTCACGAAGGACCCGGCGACCTGCGCGGCCACGGTCCGCAGGAACGGCACCCGCTCGGGCACGAACCCCAGGAGGGACATCGCCGCCGCGACATAGCTCGCCGCCGAGAACAGCACGGCCGCGATGACCCAGCCCCACTCGGCGTTGCTGATCAGCGGCCCGAACTCGATGTGGGTGAGCTGCGTCAGCAGGAAGTACGCGCCGATCGCGCCGGCGATGAAGCTGATCAGCGTGCGCGGCCTGACTCGCTCCAGGCGGGCCGGCTCGACCGGGGCCTGCGGCCTGATCCGCAGTACCTGGTGCCGGATCTGGGTGAGCAGGTCCTCCTCGCGCGCCTCGTCCATGGCCTCGTCGAGGGCCCGCTTCTCGGCCCGCTGCTCCGCACGCTCACTCTTCTTGTCCGGTTTGCCGGGCTTGTCGACTTGGGCGGCCGTGGCGCCGGAGCCGTCGTCGGCCGCGGCCTCCACCCGGGCCTGCTTGGCCTGCCGGGACGCCTCCAGGACGGCCTCGCGCTCGCGCTGGGACCGTTCCCGGGCGAGTCTGCGCAGCGTCGCGCGCGTGGAGCGGCTCAGCGCGATCGGCTGGAGCATCGGCAGACAGTCCGCCACCGTGTCCGGGCCGAGCACACCCACCGCCGAGGCCACCGAGCGCTCGGCCCCCACTCGCAGTCCGAGCGTCACCAGTAGCTGGGAGATGTCCATGCGCAGCAGCAGGTCGCCCGCGGCGATCTCGCCGGTGCGCAGGTCCGTGATGCTCACCGTGCCGGAACGATCCACCAGGATCGAGTCACCCACCAGCCTGCGGTGCGCGATCCGCCGGGACTGCAGCGCCCGTACCTGCTCCCAGGTGTCGCGCAGCAGGTCGTCGGTGATCTCCTCGTCCGGCAGCGAGTCGAGGGAGCGGCCACCGGTGTGCTCGTAGACCAGCATCACCGCGTCGGGGCCCAGTTCCGAGGTGGCGATCAGCTTGGGCGCGTTGGCGCCGGCCGCGATCGCCGCGTAGGCCAGCAGCGCCTCCTGCTCCAGCGCCTGGCGCAGCGACTGGAGGCTGCTGCGGGTGGCGAAGCCGCGCAGTGTCAGGTTGCGCCACGCGCGGTAGAAGAACCCCTGCGCCTGCTGTTCGCGGTCGACCACCGTGACGTCCAGCGGGGGACCGTCCTCCAGGGTGACGAAGTAGCGCCGGCCGCGGTCACCGGTTTCCAGGGTGTCCGCCGGCACCTCCTCGCGCGAGGCGGTCACCGGGCGGAAACCGACCGTCATCAGGCCCGCCATGAGCGTCCGCCCGGTGGGCCGGACGTTGGGCGAGCCGACCGCGTACAGCGTCCCGTAGGCCACGGTCCAGCCGATCAGCACGGTCAGGATGATGGAGAACGGCGTCGTGTAGCCGGTGACGAGCATGGAGAACGCGTCCAGCAGCAGCACGATCCACAGCACCGCGCGCCACCGCGGTCTGCGGGACATGCCGACCGCCGTCATGTACGCGATGACCGGCGCCAGATAGCCGTGCACCGGGTCGGTGAGGGCGTGGATGTCCCCCGGCGAGGGCTGGGTGAGCGCTTCCTGGATCGAGTCGGGGGCGGCTTTGGCCACCCACAGGTCGGTGGCGAGCGTCACGCCATGGGCGAGTACGGCGGCCAGTACGCCGTCGGCGATGCGCAGCCCGTCGCGTTTGATCAGCCGCTCGATCGCGAAGGCGACCGGGACCAGCAGGATCGCGATGCTGGAGGCCAGGCCGGCGATCTTGATCAGCAGATCGGGCGCCTGGCCGGTGCCCTTGTTGATGTCCTGTTCGAGGCCCGAGGTGGTGCCGTGGGCGAACGCGGCGACGGCGAGCAGTACGCCGACCGCGAGCACGCCCACCAGGAGCCGCATCAGGTCGGAGGGACGGTGCACGCGCGCGGGGAGGAGCGGTTCGTCGCCCTCCACCTCGTCGATGTGCGCCGTGTCCGCGGGACCGGTGTCCGGTGCGGTGCTCCCGGTGTCACCCTTGCCGGCGGCGGCACCGGGGCGCGACGAAGCGTCGGAGGAGCCCTGCGTGCCGCCGGGCCGCACACCCTGTTGCTTCATCGTCTCTTCTTGCTCTCGTATCACTGGTCACCGCCCGCACGATGGTGGCATGCCGCACCGACACATGGGGGCATCAGGGTGGATCAGGGCGCACGCGCGGGCCGCACAGTCTGCCGCAAGCGCCGTCCCCGGGCGAGGGGCGCGGACCGGCCGCGCGAGCGCGTCGCGGTGTCGGTGGGGTGCGGCAGTATGGGGCGGATGAGCGAGGAAAGTCTTCCGGACGGAGTCCGTCCAGAGCCCGCGGACGCGCTGCCGGAGTACGCCGAGCGGGTCCTCGAGGTCACCGAGCTGATCCCGCCGGGACGCGTCATGACCTACGGGGACGTCGCCGAATGGCTGGAGGAGGGCGGTCCCCGGCAGGTCGGCCGGGTGATGTCCCTCTATGGGGTGGGAGTTCCGTGGTGGCGCGTGGTCCGCGCCGACGGAGTCCTGCTGGCGGGCCATGAACTGGAGGCGCTCTCCCGGTACCGGGAGGAGGGCACGCCCCTGAAGGAGGCGGGCCGGGCCGCGGAGGACCATCTGCCGCGCGTCGACATGCGGCGAGCGCGGTGGGACG
This sequence comes from Streptomyces sp. ISL-12, assembly GCF_018614415.1. GTDB lineage: Bacteria > Actinomycetota > Actinomycetes > Streptomycetales > Streptomycetaceae > Streptomyces. Next base: position 6,143 of record NZ_JAGGOO010000133.1, on the reverse strand, counting down.
GCGGCGAGCACGCGCAGGGTCACACCTGAAAGCTTCCGCCATCGGACGCCCCGAGGGGTGACCGGTGATCCGTATGAGGGAATCGGGGCAGAACGGGCACGTCCGTGGAATGACGTACGTTCGAGGGGCGCGGGACTCCTGCGTCGCGGGTGAAGGGAGGGAAGAAGCGGAAGCCCTGCTACCCGCCCGGGCGTCGGCGTAGCGTCGGCTGCGCGCATCCCGTTCACCCCGCGTCCACCGCCCGTCCCACGCGGCGGTCGTCCCACCAGCACACCCACCAGGACCGGCGAACCACGTGAGCTCCTCTTCCTCCACCAGACACCCGTCGCACCCCGCGGGGCGACAGGGGGTCCGTGGCGCTTACCGACTGGTTCGTACCCCGCCGCCGCGCGTGGACCCCCCTCTTCTGGACGCCGCCCAACGCGCCGTGGTTGACCACCGGACCGGTCCGCTGCTCGTGCTCGCCGGCCCGGGCACCGGCAAGACGACCACGCTCGTGGAGTCCGTCGCGGCCCGCATCGCCCGCGGCGCCGACCCCGAGCGGATCCTCGTGCTGACCTTCAGCCGGAAGGCCGCCGTCGAACTGCGCGACCGCATGGCCCGGCGCACCGGCGCGGCGCGTGCCCCGCGCGCGACCACATTCCACTCCTTCAGCTACGCCCTCGTCCGGGCCCACCAGGACAGCGACCTGTTCGCCGAGCCCCTGCGGCTGCTGTCCGGACCGGAACAGGACGTGACCGTCCGCGAGCTGCTCGCCGGCCAGGCCGACCTCGAACGGCGCGGACTGGCCCATGTGCGCTGGCCCGACGAACTGCGCGCCTGCCTGACCACCCGGGGCTTCGCCGACGAGGTCCGCGCGGTGCTCGCCCGCAGCCGCGAGCTGGGCCTCGGCCCGGACGCCCTGGCGGACTTCGCCCGGCGCATCGGCCGCCCCGACTGGCGGGCCGCCGCCGTCTTCCTCGCCGAGTACCTCGACGTGCTCGACCTCCAGGGCGTCCTCGACTACGCGGAACTCGTCCACCGCGCGGTGCTCCTCGCCCACCGCCGGGAGGTCGCCGAGCGGCTCGCCGGGCAGTACGACGCTGTCTACGTCGACGAGTACCAGGACACCGATCCAGCCCAGATACGGCTGCTGCACGCCCTGGCGGGCGGCGGGCGCACCCTGGTGGCCTTCGGCGACCCCGACCAGTCGATCTACGCGTTCCGCGGCGCGGACGTGGGCGGCATCCTCGACTTCCCGCACGCCTTCCCGCGCGCGGACGGCCGCCCGGCGCCCGTGCGGGTGCTGCGCACCTCCCGCCGCTCCGGAGCCGCCCTGCTGGCCGCCACCCGGTTGCTGACCCGGCGCATGCCGCTCACCCGCCTCCCCGCCGACCAGGTACGCGCCCACCGCGAACTCGCGCCGGTACGGGACGGCGGCCGGGTCGAGGTGTACACGTACCCGACCGCCGGTACGGAGCTGGACAACGTCGCGGACATCCTGCGCCGGGCGCATCTGGAGGACGGCGTCCCGTGGAGCGAGATGGCCGTCCTGGTGCGCGCCGGCTCCCGCACCCTCCCGGCGGTCCGCCGCGCCCTCACCTCGGCCGGCGTCCCGGTCGACGTGGACGGCGACGACCTGCCCCTGCGCCACGAGCCGGCGGTGGCGCCACTGCTGACGGCACTGCGGGCGGTGGCTATGGCTGAGGCGGGGGTGGCTTCTGGGGCTGCTGGGGCTGGGAGGGCCTTCGGGGCTAGGGAGGTGTCAGAGACCGCAGAGGCATCAGAGACCCCAGAGGTGACAGAGACCGCAGAGGCGACAGAGACCCCAGAGGTGGCAGAGGCCACAGAGGCCACAGAGGCCACAGAGGCCACAGAGACGACAGAGGCCACAGAGACGACAGAGGCGGCGGCCACAGAGGCGGAGGAGACAGCGCAGCCGGAGGCGGCAGAGGCCCCGCCGGACGCCCCCGCCGACGCCCTCGAAGCGAGCTGGCTGGACACCGAGACCGCCCTCACTCTGCTCACCTCACCCCTCGCCGGCATGGACGCCGCCGATCTGCGCCGCCTCGGCCGGGCTCTGCGCGAGGAGGAGCGGGCCGCGGGCAACGCGCTGCCGCCCCCCTCCGACCAACTGCTCGCCCGGGCCCTGGCCGAGCCGGAGCGCCTGGCCGTGCACGACCCGGCGTACGCGCGGGGCGCGCAACGCCTGGGCGCGCTGCTCCGCACGGCCCGGGAACGCCTGGCGGGCGGCGGTACGGCCGAGGAGGCGCTGTGGGAGCTGTGGGCCGGCACCCCGTGGCCCGGACGCCTGGAGCGGGCCGCCCGGCGCGGCGGCGCCGCCGGCCGCAACGCCGACCGCGACCTGGACGCCGTATGCGCCCTGTTCGCGACCGCCGCGCGCGCCGAGGAGCGCACCGGCGGCCGGGGCGCCCTGAACTTCCTGGAGGAGGTGGAGGCCGAGGACATCGCCGCCGACACCCTCGCGCGGCGTGCCGTACGCCCCGACGCGGTGCGCCTGATGACCGCACACCGCGCCAAGGGCCTCCAGTGGCGGCTGGTCGTCGTCGCCGGGGTCCAGGAAGGGCTGTGGCCCGACCTGCGCCGCCGTGGCTCCCTGCTGGAGGCCGACCGGATCGGCCGCGACGGTCTCGCCGAGCCCCTCACGCCCGGCGCGCTGCTCGCGGAGGAACGCCGCCTGTTCTACGTGGCCGCCACGCGCGCGCGTGACCGCCTCGTCGTCACGGCCGTCAAGGCACCGGCGGACGACGGGGACCAGCCCTCCCGGTTCCTGGCCGAACTGGGTGTCGAACCCAAGGACGTCACAGGCCGCCCGCGGCGCCCCCTGTCCGTCGCGGCCCTGGTCGCCGAACTGCGCGCCACGACCGTGGACCCCCGTGTCTCCGACGCCCTGCGCGAGGCCGCCGCCCGCCGGCTGGCCCGCCTCGCCGCCCTCAGCGACGACGAGGGCCGCCCCCTGGTGCCCTCCGCGCACCCCTACCGCTGGTGGGGCATGTTCGAGCCGACCGAGTGCAAGGTGCCGCTGCGCGACCGCGACCAGCCCGTCGTGCTCTCCGGCAGCGCGCTCGACCAGCTCGCGAACACCTGCGCCCTGCAGTGGTTCCTCGGCCGCGAGGTCAAGGCTGACGCCCCCGCGACCGCCGCCCAGGGCTTCGGCAACGTGGTGCACGTCCTCGCCGACGAGGTCGCCTCCGGGCACACCCCCGCCGACCTCGACGTGCTCATGGCGCGCCTGGACTCGGTGTGGAACGCGCTCGTCTTCGACGCGCCGTGGAAGTCCGAGCAGGAGAAGGCGCACGCGCGCGTGGCGCTCGAACGCTTCCTCAAGTGGCACGTCATGGACCGCACCGGGCGCAGGCCCGTCGCCAGCGAGCACGACTTCGACGTCACGCTCGCCGCGGGCGACTACGAGGTACGCATCCGCGGCCAGATGGACCGCGTGGAGGCCGACGGCGACGGCCGCGCCTACGTCGTCGACTTCAAGACCGGCAAACAGACGCCCAGCTCCGCCGAGGTGGCCCGCCACCCCCAGCTCGCCGTCTACCAGCTCGCCGTCCGCGAGGGCGCCGTCGACGAGGCGTTCGACGGCGTACGCCCCGAACCGGGCGGCGCCGAACTGGTCCAGCTCCGCCAGGGCGCCGCCAAACGGGACGGCGGCGAGACGCTGCCCAAGGTGCAGGCCCAGGAGCCGCTCGACGGACCGGACGGCGAGTGGGTCGGCGACCTGCTGGCCACGGCCGCCGGCAAGGTTCTCGACGAACGGTTCACACCGGCCTCGGGCCAGCACTGCGCGCACTGCGCCTTCCGGGCCTCGTGCAGCGCCCGCCCGGAGGGCCGGCACGTGGTCGAGTGACCCATCGCACCACAGTCGCTGACCTGCGCTTCTTCCGCCTCGGCCGGCCGATCCGGCCCCGGCTGTCAGTGGCCGCCGCTAGCCTTTCGTCATGCCCGCCCGTATCACCGATCCCGAGCAGCTCAAGGAGCTCCTCGGCATCCCCTTCACCCCGGAGCAGACGGCCTGCGTCACCGCGCCGCCCGCCCCGCAGGTGATCGTGGCCGGAGCCGGCTCCGGCAAGACGACGGTGATGGCGGCGCGCGTGGTCTGGCTGGTCGGCACCGGCCAGGTCGCCCCGGAACAGGTGCTCGGCCTCACCTTCACCAACAAGGCCGCCGGTGAGCTGGCCGAACGCGTCCGCAAGGCGCTGGTCAAGGCCGGCGTCACCGACCCCGACGTGATCGACCCGGACAATCCGCCGGGCGAGCCGGTGATCTCCACGTACCACGCCTTCGCCGGCCGCCTGCTGGCCGACCACGGCCTGCGCACCGGCCTGGAACCGTCCTCCCGGCTGCTCGCCGACGCCACCCGCTACCAGCTCGCCGCGCGGGTGCTGCGCGAGGCCCCCGGGTCCTACCCGGCGCTGACCCGTTCCTTCCCCGACCTGGTCGGCGACCTCCTCACCCTCGACTCCGAGCTCTCCGAACACCTCGTACGCCCCGAGCGGCTGCTCAGCTGGGACACCGACCTTCTGGAGAGCCTCCAAGGCGCCAAGCTCACCAACGCAGACCTGCGCAAGGTCCCCGAAGCCGCCGCCGCCCGGCGCGAACTCGCCGAGCTGGTGATCCGCTACCGGTCCGCCAAACGCGACCGCGACCTCCTCGACTTCGGCGACCAGATCGCCCTGTCCGCCCAGCTCGCCCAACTGCCCGAGGTGGGCCGGCTGCTGCGCGAGGAGTTCCGGGTCGTGCTGCTCGACGAGTACCAGGACACCTCGGTGGCCCAGCGCGTCCTCCTGGCGGGCCTCTTCGGCGGCGGCACCGGCCACCCCGTCACCGCCGTCGGCGACCCCTGCCAGGCCATCTACGGCTGGCGCGGCGCCTCCGTCGCCAACCTCGACGACTTCCCCGAGCACTTCGCCCGCGCCGACGGCAGCCCCGCCCTCCGCCAGTCGCTCAGCGAGAACCGCCGCAGCGGCGGCCGCCTCCTCGACCTCGCCAACGGCCTCGCCACCCCGCTGCGCGCCATGCACGCGGGCGTGGAGGCCCTCCGCCCGGCTCCCGGCGCCGAACGCGACGGCACCGTCCGCTGCGCCCTGCTGCCCACCCACACCGAGGAGATCGACTGGATCGCCGACTCCATCGCCCACCTGGTACGCACCGGGACGGCGCCCGGCGAGATCGCCGTCCTGTGCCGCACGGCGACCGACTTCGCCGAGATCCAGGGCGCCCTGGTGGCCCGCGACATCCCCGTCGAGGTCGTCGGCCTCTCCGGCCTGCTGCACCTGCCCGAGGTCGCCGACCTGGTCGCCGTCTGCGAGGTCCTCCAGGACCCCGGCGCCAACGCCTCCCTGGTGCGGCTGCTCACCGGCCCGCGCTGGCGTATCGGCCCGCGCGACCTCGCCCTGCTGGGGCGCCGCGCCCGCCGTCTCGTCGCCCACGCGCGCGTGGCGGGCGACGACGACCCCGACCGGCGGCTCGCCGAGGCCGTCGAGGGCGTCGACCCGTCCGAGGTGATATCGCTCGCGGACGCGCTGGACACGTTCCTGGAGACGCCGATGGACGGCGGCGGGGACGACGACGGACTGCCGTTCTCGCCGGACGCGCGCGTACGGTTCGCCCGCCTCGCCACCGAACTGCGCGACCTACGCCGCTCCCTCGCCGACCCGCTGATGGACGTACTGCACCGGGTCCTGGCCGTCACCGGCCTGGAGGTCGAACTGTCGGCGTCCCCGAACGCGCTGGCCGCCCGCCGCCGAGAGACCCTCTCCAACTTCCTGGACGTCGCCGCGTCCTTCGCCGCCGGGGACAACGAGGCGTCCCTGCTCGCCTTCCTCGGCTTCCTGCGCACGGCCGCCCAGTACGAGAAGGGACTCGACAACGCCCTCCCCGGCGGCGAGAACACCGTCAAGGTGCTCACCGCGCACAAGTCCAAGGGCCTGGAGTGGGACGTCGTCGCCGTCCCCGGACTGGTCATCGGCACCTTCCCCAGCACCCAGGGCCGCGAGAAGTGGACCGCCCAGGGCAAGGTCCTCCCGCACCGCCTGCGCGGCGACGCCGACACCCTCCCCGACGTCGGCTCCTGGGACTCCCGCGGCCTCAAGGACTTCCACGAGGCCATGAAGGAGCACCAGCACACCGAGGAGCTC
>NZ_JAGGOO010000132.1 GCF_018614415.1 Streptomyces sp. ISL-12 | reverse complement strand
GTGAGGACATGCAACCGTTTCTGTTCAGGCGCAGGCGTCCGTTGCCGCTGGACACACGCGCTCGGCGTACGTGATCCCGGTGAGGAATCGTCTGGCAGCCCAGCCGCCTCGGCGGGGGCCTTGCCGGACAGGGCGGCGACCCTCAGGTCGCCGGTCGGGCATCATTGCCCGGAAGTCTTCAGTGCCGCCAGAGACCCGGTCGGGGCCGACACCACTGCAGTTTCGCCCCTACCCTGCAATGGACGGTGAAGGCGAGCACCTAAGCAGCTTACCCTGACGTGAGGGCAGAGTGCGAGTTGCGGCTTGTGAAGCGCAGGTAAACAGCGCACGAGGCCCTGTGATTGTTCTCACGTAGAGTAGTTCACTTAACGGTTTCGAAGCCCCGGCAGACCGAACAGAGGGAGATGGCAGGACGATGACGGAACAGCGGCACATGCAGATCGGCGAGGTCGCCGAACGGACCGGTTTGTCGCTGCGCACCATCCGTCACTACGAAGAAGTCGGCCTCGTTATTCCCTCGGCCCGCAGCAAGGGCGGTTTCCGCCTCTACACGGAGGCCGATGTCGAACGGCTCATGGTGATCCGCCGCATGAAGCCGTTGGACTTCTCCCTTGAGGAGATGCGGGACCTGCTGGACATCACCGACCGGCTCGCTGCTCCCGATGAGGCCCCGGCCGGCGAGGAGAGGGAGCGGTTGCGGGAGCGGCTGGACTCCTACCGGAAAGTGGCCGACGCGCGCTGCGAGACGTTGCGCGCGCGCCTGACGATGGCCGAGGACTTCGCCGCCACTCTGCAGCGAAGGCTCGAGACCGACTCCGGCAGGAAGCGGCCGCAACGGTAGAGCGCGAGGATGGGCCCGCACCTCCCGAAGTGAGGCCCTCCCTCGCTATGGGCGTACGGCGGACCCGGTCGATGGTCAGTAGGCCCACCAGCGTCCGGTGGACGGCTGGGGCTCCCAGCGCTCCGCCCCGTCTCCGTCAGTCTTGCGCGCATAGGCTGCCTTGATCTGCCCGCCGGCGACCGTGCAGAAGCGGGACCAGTTGCCGCAGGCGTCGACTCTCTCGAACCCGATGTCTCCGGTGTCCGTGCGTGTGGCTCGGCCGGCGGTGAGGATCATTTCGGACTCGTCGCTCATCTGCAGCAGAAAGAGACCCACTGCTCCGCCCTTCTCCTTTCCCTCGGCGCCCGCGTCAGCGGCACCGCCACGTGCCCGTCAGCGGGCTGCGGAAACCAGCCGTGTCCTCCGCCGTCGAGGGGACGACGACGGAAGACGGCAGTGGCCGTCCCGGCCCGGAAGGTGTGCAGCCGCTTGACACTGCCTTGCTCATCGATTCCTTCCAGGACGATCTCGCCCTCGGTCGTGCGACCGACAGCGGCCCCCTCGACGGCCGCGTCGTGGCCGTCGGCGTGCCGCAACATGAAGACCGGCACGATCACGCTGTCCGCCGGCTCAGGCGCCGACCGGAACCCACGGCAGGTCCTCCCAGACCTGACGCAGTTCCGTGTAGCGGCGATCCCGCAGTTCTGCAAGAACGTCACGCACCTCGGCCCGGGCAACGGCGGCGGCGATCAGCAGGTCGTGCTTGGTGACCGCGCCGTTGGCGAACACGCCGGCCAGATGGTCTGCGATCTCGATGCGGGTGACATCTTCGGTCATGGCTCTCCCCAGGTGTGAAGTCCGAGCGCGCTCGCAGGCATTACCTCGCGGCACTGGTCGGGGCAGCCCGACGGGCGGCGTTTGCACTGTTCCCGGGCCGCCCTTCACCACAGGCTCGGGCACGGCCCGGGAACAGCACTCGAAAGCAGACCGACACTGTCGGCGAGCCCCTCTACTCTAACGCAAGGGTAGAGTCGAATGGCAAGCTTCACTCCTTCGGGAAATCAAGTAGTGGTCATGGCCTGGCCTCGAAGGGCGCAGCCGATGCACTGCCCGCTCGATTGAACACTGCCATATGGGGAGGGTGTGACAGACTTCGCCAGCGCGGTGACCCACTGATGCGCGCGGTAAGCGGCTGTTGGTCAGGGATGCAGCAGGTGCAGCCGCCCCGGTTGGGCTTCCATGCGCAGCGGGGCGCGGACGTCCCGCGAAGGTGTGCCGTCGATGTCCAACCGGTAGGCACCCCAGGCCCGTTCGAAGCGCAGTCGCCGGACGCGGCGAAGACCGAAGGCGTCACCTCGCACTTCCAACTGCCCCTCGCCGGTCAGGCGGATGCCCAGTGGTTGTTCACCGGGGGCGAGGATCTTCTCGTTGTCGAGGATGAGCCGGGCATTGCCGGGGTGCGGCTGCAGTGCCACAAGTGCATTCTCACGCACCGCCACAACGAAGTCCCCATCGGCGAGGTGGATTCCGATGACCGGTCTACGGTGGCCCCGGAAGGAGTTCGGCTCGCCACCCGGCGCCCCTTCCTGCGGCTCCATCAGCAGCGGAATCCGCCACAGGGCCGCGGCCCGCATGGCCTGCTCCGGCTGCGGCCCGCCGGCATGCACCAGCAGCTCGACCCGAGGTCGCGCCGGGCTTCGGTGCCCTGCGTCGCGTTCGCCGGCTTCGGGAACCGGACTCAATTCCATCGACCGGATGCCGTGTTCGTTCAAGTGGTGACGCAGCCGCTTCGCCCTGTCCCGATCGGTTCGGTTCCAACCGCGCAGGACCCCCAGGGGTGGTGACGGGGACGGCAGCGTACGAGCCAGGCGAGCAGCGACCGCAGCCAGGTGCCGCATGTCGGACGTCTCGCCGGTACAGGAAGCGCCGGAGTGCGAAGCGGAGGACGGCATGCGGGCTCCTTGTCTGCGGGCTGAGGACCGGGCATGCGTCGGGGAGCGGCGCCCGCAGCAGTGCCCGGAGGAAACCGGGCCCGCGAGACCGCTTCGGTCACGCCAGAACCTGGCCTCGCGGGCTGCGGCCGACGGCCGCCTCGGGGCCGCTGCCGAGCCCCGCCTTTGTGGCCCGAGGCGGGACGCAGGACATCGGCGCCGACCGTTCATCCCTAACCTAACGCGAGAGTACGCACGCTGTGAAGCCCATTCCTGACTGACAGGATTGGCTTCCTATTCTTACGTACGAGTAGATTGCCTCTGTCGATGGATCCACTGGACAGGTCACCATCGGCACGGCAGTCCCGGGACGGTCCTCCATGCTGCTCATGGCCCGGGACTGCCGCCCTGCCCGCCGCTAGCGCAGCCGCGCAGCGGGGTCGGACGTGAGCCAGCCGCGGGTCCCCCAGAAGTCGACTGCCCGGCAGATGGTGCTCAGGGCGCGTTGATCGCGGTCGCTGCCGCCACCCCAGTGCCCCTGACACCAGTCAGCCAGCCGGTCGGCGGCGCCCTCCTGTTCCAACACGCCAAGCCTTTGGTGAGAGCCCAAGTGCGTACCCAGCAGCAGCATCGCGGTGGCGTCGGGCTGACCGGAGGCTTCACCCATGAAGGCAGCGATCGCCTGCCGGACGGTCGGCACCGTCGACGGTGAGGGTGCGGCTTTCGACCGAGGGGGTCGTGGGCGCGGAGGAGTGCGCGGTTGCCTCGGTTCGCCCTGGACTGCGGCCGGCTTCGTTTCGGGCGTCGACACGGGCCGCGGGGCGGGTGGCGAGGCAGTCGAGGTCGCGGGCAGCTCGGTGGTCACCTCCGCGTCCGGAGTGGCAGAGGCAGCGGCTCCGAGGCAGGCCGCGACGTAGTCGCTGGGCACGGGGATGTTCTGGGAGGTGGATGTCTCCAGTGCATCGGCGTCGCATATGCGGCACAGGGGAAGTTCGCGCCAGCCGATGATGGACAGCTGTGTTCCACGTGAGTGCCGGGTCATGGCCTGCGGCCGGTGAACGATGTCCTGACCGCCGCAGTTCACGCACCGGAGTCCGCCCCGCATCCACTGCTCGCCGCACCTCAGGCAGGTGACCCGGATGTCATCGTCCGCGGGGGTCCCGCGTAGTTCTTCTGCCTCCCCGCAGGCAGGACAGGCTGTCACGCTCGCCATGATCCTCCACCTCCTCCCTGGACGACGCCTTAAAGCCTACCCTCACGTGAGGGTAGGCTGACTGTGCTGAAGGGCTGTGCGTCGGCCGACGCCGGGACTCAGGGAGCCACAGCCGCAGCACCTGCCTACCGTGCATACGCGGCTCGCTCTACAGCCGCTCCGGTGGGCCAAGTCGCTCACGGCACCTGATCGTGGGCGGCGATGAGGTGGGCGAGGTGGGCGTCGGGGAACTCGCGCTGGAAGGAGTTGGCCTGCCAGCGGTCCGGGAAGAGGGCGAGCTGGGCCTTGTCGCGCAGGCGGGTGAGTGCTTCCCCCTTGACCAGGCGGGAGCGGTTGAGCGCGTCGGCGCCGGCCGTGTCGGTGGCCCGGGCCAGGTGGTACGGGAGGCTCTCCAGCCTGACAGCAGCGGAGAATTCCCCAGCCATCCGTGCGCTGACAACGTCGAACTGCATGGGGCCGACAGCTGCGAGTACCGGTGCCTGGTCCCCGCGCAGGTCGGAAACGAGGACCTGGACGACCCCTTCCTCGTCCAGTTGCGCGATGCCGCGCCGGAACTGCTTGGAGCGGCTGATGTCGACGGGACGGACCACCGCGAAGTGCTCGGGCGCGAAGGTGGGCATCGGCGGGAAGACCGCGGCCTGGTCGGCGTACAGGGTGTCGCCGACACGCAGGGCGGCGGCGTTGACCAGGCCGACGACGTCGCCGGGGTAGGCGATGTCGACCATGGAGCGGTCCTGGCCGAAGACGCTGTGGGCGTACTTGGTGGCGAACGGTTTGCCGGAGGCGGCGCGGGTGACGGTCATGCCCCGTTCGAAGATGCCGGAACAGACCCGCATGAAGGCGATCCGGTCGCGGTGGGCGGGGTCCATGTTGGCCTGGACCTTGAACACCAGCCCTGAGAACGCGGCGTCGACCGGCCGCGAGCCGCCGCCCGCCAACTCGCGTGGACCGGGGGCCGGGGCGAGGTCGACGACGGCGTCGAGCAGCAGCCGCACGCCGATGTTGGACACGGCAGCGCCGAAGAACACGGGGGTGGAGCGCCCCGTCAGGAACGTCTCCTGATCGTGCACGGCACCGTCGACCCGCAGAAGGTCCAACTCCTCCAGCGCCTTGCCCCAGTCAGCGCCTTCCTCCTGGGCCGCCTGATCGGCCGGCACCGTCTCCTCGACCGCTTCGTGCGCACCGCCGGGGCTGCGGGTGTAGCGGAGCATCCGTCCCGGTTCGCGTACGTCGATCAGGCCACGCAGGTATCCCGCGTCGCCGATCGGCCAGGTGATGGGGGTGGGCTTGAGGCGGAACTCGCGCTCGATCTCGTCCAGCAGTTCCAGGGCCTCGCGGCCGGGCCGGTCCCACTTGTTGATGAACGTGATGACCGGGATACCGCGGTGGCGGCAGACGTCGAAGAGCTTGCGGGTCTGCTCCTCCAGCCCCTTGGCCGCGTCGATCAGCATCACCGCGCAGTCCACGGCGGCCAGCACCCGGTAGGTGTCCTCCGAGAAGTCCGCGTGGCCGGGCGTGTCCAGGAGATTCAGCACGCACCCGTGATGTGCGAACTGCAGCACGGCGGAGGTGACCGAGATACCGCGGGCCTTCTCCATCTCCATCCAGTCCGAGGCCACCCCGCGCCGTCCGGACTTGCCGTGCACCGCGCCCGCCTCGGTGATCGCCTGGGCATGCAGGGCGAGAGCCTCCGTGAGCGTGGACTTGCCCGCGTCCGGGTGACTGATCACCGCGAACGTGCGCCGACGCGCGGCCTCGCCGGCAGCCCACTCGCTGTTCGGGCTCATCGTGCCGCCTTCCGGCCGACCGCGTCGGCGTCCATGAGCCGGGCCAGGTGTCCGTGCAGGGAGTGGGCGAATTCCTCGGCGGACGCCAGCTGGCGCCGCAGATCGCCACACCGCGCGTCGGCCTCCACCCAGTACGTGCGTAGTCGTGCCACCAGTTCCTCGTGTGCTTGCTCGTCGGTCTCGGGCAGCGGCTCGCCACCGTCCGGAAGCTGTTCCAGTACGTCCAGCACGGCTCGTACGTCTTCGAGGCAGAAGCCCAGTGGGCGCATGCGCCGGGCCAGCGCCAGGCGGCGCACCTCGGCCTCGGTGTAGAGACGGAACCCGCCGGAGCTGCGCTCGCTGGGAGCGACCACACCGACGTCCTCGTAGTGGCGGATGGTGCGCAGGGAGAGTCCCGTGCGCTCGGACACCTCGCCGATCTGCATCAGTCTTCCGCCCATGGCTCACCGCCTCGCTCGATGTGCTGGCACCGTTGCCGACTACAACGCTACCCTCTCGTTAAGGTAAGTTCGCAAGTGCGTGGAGCGGTGGCAACCCTGGACAGATTGCCGTCGTCGTCACTGGCAGCGTCGCCCCACCCACCTCGGGGTGACGCTGCCGTCCACGTGCACCACTGCCGGCCAGATCCGCCCGGAATCGCACCACCCCACTCTGGAGCTTTCCCAGCCATGCGTATGGGTGTCCTCACGTCCAGTGACGACTGCCCCGGCCTGAACGCCGTCATCCGGTCCGTCGTGCACCGTGCCGTCGTCGACCACGGCGACGAGGCCATCGGCTTCCGGGACGGCTGGAAGGGCTTCCTGGAGTGCGACTACCTCAAGCTCGACCTGGACGCGGCCGACGGCATCCTGGCGCGCGGCGGCACCATCCTCGGTTCCTCCCTGGACCATCCCGAGCACCTGCGCGACGGCGTCGAGCGCGCCCGGGGACACCTCGGGGAACTCGGCCTGGACCCGATCACCCCGATCGGCGGCGAGGGCCCGCTGAAGGCGGCCCGGCTGCTGTCCGACAGCGGCCTGCCGATCGTGGGCGTGCCGAAGACCATCGACAACGACATAGCGGTCACCGACGTGACCTCCGGCTTCGACACGGCCGTGACCGTCGCCACCGAGTCCCTGGACCGGCTGAAGACCACCGCCGAGTCCCACCAGCGGGTGCTCATCGTCGAGGTCATGGGGCGGCACACCGGCTCACCTGCGCGGCGGCGGCTACACGGCCGCCTTGGCCGGCCCGCCCCGCTTTCGCCTGCACCGCAGCCTGACAGAGCCCAATGAGGCCCGCGTCCCGGGCTGCCTGATCACCGCCGCGTTCGACACCGACGGCCCCGAGCGGCAGCGCCATCTCGTCGACGGCCTCATCGCCGTCCAGCCTGAGGACGGCGGCCATCCCGGCGCGATCTCAGCGCATTTCATGCTGAGCGCCGACGGCAGCCGCGTACTGCTGTACACCGAGTGGACCACCCCAGAGGCCCACCAGGAAGCCGCCGAAGCCGGGGACCACGACAAGGCCCACGCCATCATGTCCGACACGCCCGGCGTCCGCCTCACCCACGGCGGGCGCTACCGCCTCCACCGCTCGCTGGCCATGCCTCAACGCTGACCGCAGGAGGGATGCCCGGCGCCGGTCACGGATGGATGCGCTGAAGCCAGCCGTGGGGGTGGGACGTAATGCCGTACCGCTCAAGGTCTCGGCGCACGTGGAAGGCGCGCCCCTGATCCGTGGTGAGCCAGTCCTGGATGGCCGGCACGACGCCTCCGGGCATGCCTTCGGGGCGCAGTTGCGGAACATCGACGATGCCGTCCTCGACGACGAAGCAGCCGCCGGTGGCGACGAGTCCGGAAAGGTGTTGAAGCGCGGCGTAGGTGGTGCGGTAGGTGTGAGCGGTGTCCTCGACGACGAGGCACCGGGCGCCGGACGGGACGTGCCGGGACACGGCTTCGGTGACACCCGGATCGGTGACGTCCGCCTCGACCAGAACGATGTCCTTGTCGAAGTACGGATCCGCGTTCCGCAACAGCGTCGCAACCCGGTCCTGGGCAGTGTCCACGGTGACGACGCGAATGTCTTCGGGCACCCGGCCGTAGGCGGCCAGCGTGCGCAACCGGTCCCGGAACCACAGCGCGGACCCGCCCAGATGCGTTCCCAACTCGACGACCACCTGCGCGCGGGAGAGCCACAGCAAGTGTTCGAACATACGCAGGTCTTCGGGGAACTTCTTGATGCGCAGTCCTGCGTAGACGTCGCGCACGTGCTGGCGTTCTCGTTCCTTCCAGTACTGCAGGAGTCTGCCTTCGGGCACCGCCCGCACCTGCGGAGGGAGTTCTGCTGCGGGTCTACCGTCCATGTCGCTTCGTTGCTCGCTCATGGCTCTCCTCTCCCTCCCTGGAGCACAGGATGTGGCTGTTGCTCGCAGGCCGCCGTTCCCCGTGCACGGACAGCCCTCGAAGGACGCGGGTGCTCAGTAGCACCACCACGGTCCAGTGGCCGGCTGAGGCACCCAGCCATAGCCGCCGCCGTCCACCGGAGCCTGGCGGAACACCGCGGACACCTCCTCGGCCCGGTAAGTCCTCAGCCGAACAGCCGGGCCGAACCGGTCGGTGCGTTCGAGGACGATCTCTCCCGCTGCGGTTCACCCAGCGGCATCCGCGTCGATAACCGCCTTCTCACCACTGGCGAGCTGCAGCATGAACAGAGCCACGATTCCCCTTCACATCCGAGACAGCCGGCCGACGCACGGGCGCGGCTCCGAATCGGACGGCCTCCACGGGCACCCAACTGGCCAAAGCGCAACCGCGACAGAGCTGACGTGGGCATCTCCCGGAGCAAATCGTCTCGTCCAGCGTCGAACACTACCTTAACGCAAGTGTAGTGTTACCTCACAGTCGAGACGCAACCATCGACAAGCCGCTGCTTACTAGTCTTGTCGTCCAGGCCGCGAAGTCGTCATCTATTACGCAACGTGAGGGTATGCTGTAGTGGGTGGCGCCGCGGAAGAGACCGGCGACGCACCGCCTCGCGGCCCGGGACCCGTATCCCCGTGCGGTCCGGAGCCGCGACCGTACGCCCCGAGGTCGGACACCCGCCCGTTTCCTGGGCCCCGGGGCGTCGGCACCTCCCTCCCTGCCGTCGCGTCCGAGTTCCGAGTCCCGCATACTGCTCGACTGCACCAGGCAGGCCACGAACCACCCCCGAAGGACTCTCGGATAGCGTCAGGGTATGAGTCATCCGCATCCAGAACTCAAGTCTGCCCCGCCGCTGCCTGACGGAGGGCTGAGGGTCACCGCCTTGGGCGGTCTGGGCGAGATCGGTCGCAACATGACCGTTTTCGAGCATGCCGGCAAGCTGCTGATCGTGGACTGCGGCGTGCTGTTCCCGGAGGAGAACCAGCCCGGCGTAGACGTGATCCTTCCTGACTTCACATCGATCCGGGACCGCCTGGACGATGTCGTGGCCATCGTGCTCACCCACGGCCACGAGGACCACATCGGCGGCGTCCCCTACCTCCTCAGGGAGCGCTCCGACATCCCCGTCGTCGGGTCGAAGCTCACGCTCGCCTTCATCGAGGCAAAACTCAAGGAGCACGGCATCAGGCCCCGCACGGTTCTCGTACGAGAGGGCGACCGACGTGGCTTCGGTCCCTTCGACTGCGAGTTCGTGGCCGTCAACCACTCCATTCCGGACGGGCTCGCGGTGGCCCTGCGGACGGGCGCCGGCCTGGTGCTGCACACCGGCGACTTCAAGATGGACCAGTTCCCCTTGGACGACCGCATCACCGACCTGCGGGCGTTCGCCCGGCTCGGTGAGGAGGGCGTCGATCTCTTCCTCACCGACTCCACCAATGCCGAGGTGCCCGGGTTCACCACGTCCGAGCGGGAGCTGAACCCGGCGATCGAGCAGGTGATGCGCACCGCGCCCAGGCGGGTCATCGTCTCCAGCTTCGCCAGCCATGTGCACCGCATCCAGCAGGTCCTGGACGCCGCTCACCAGTACGGCCGCAAGGTGGCGTTCGTGGGCCGGTCGATGGTCCGCAACATGGGCATCGCCCGCGAGCTGGGCTACCTCCGCGTCCCGTCCGGTCTGGTGGTCAGCACCAAGGAGCTGGAGAAGCTGCCGGACCACAAGGTCACCCTGGTGTGCACCGGCTCCCAGGGCGAGCCGATGGCCGCGCTCTCACGGATGGCCAACCGCGACCACATGATCCGCGTCGGCAAGGGCGACACGGTCCTGCTCGCCAGCTCCCTCATCCCCGGCAACGAGAACGCCATCTACCGGGTGATCAATGGCCTCACCCGGTGGGGCGCCCACGTCGTCCACAAGGGCAACGCCAAGGTGCACGTCTCCGGCCACGCCAGCGCCGGCGAACTCGTCTACTGCTACAACATCGTCAAGCCTCGCAATGTCATGCCCGTGCACGGCGAGTTCCGGCACCTGCGGGCCAACGCGGACCTGGCGATTCGTACCGGTGTGGACCCCGAGCGGGTCGTCATCGCCGAGGACGGTGTCGTCGTCGACCTCGTAGACGGTCGCGCCTCCATCAGCGGCAAGGTGCCCGCGGGCAACGTGTACGTGGACGGCATGGAGGTCGGCGGCGCGACCGAGGCGTCCCTCAAGGACCGCCTCACCCTCGCCGAGGAGGGTGTCGTCACCGTCGTGGCCCTCGTGGACGCCGACACCGGCGCGCTGGCCGAGCCGCCCGACTTCCTGGCCCGTGGCTTCGTGCACGACGAGACCACTTTCGAGCCCGTCGTCCCCGTCATCGAGAAGACACTGGCCACCGCTGCACAGGAAGGCGTCGGTGACGCGCGCCAGCTCGAACAGCTCATCGCCCGCGCCGTGGCGAACTGGGCGTTCCGCACGCACCGCCGCAGGCCACTGGTCATTCCCGTCATCGTCGACGCCTGACAGGGGCGCGTTCCACATCGCCCCGGGCCGGCCCTGCTGCCAGGCACCGTCCCGGGGCCAGTTTTTCCCAGCGCACGGACGTCAGAAAGGTGAACGGATGAGTCTGCGTTTCGAGGAGATCGACTGGCGGGAGACGCCGATCGGTGACATCAGTCTGCGAAGGCGCCGCCATCCGGCGACGGGCGAGGATGTCTACGAGGTGAAACTGGGCGACGAGTTCCTGATGTCCAGCCTCTTCACGGCCGGTGAGGTCGCGCTGGCCGAGCTGGGGCTGGCGAGGCTGCCGGATGTCCGGCTGGACGTGGCCGTCGGCGGACTCGGGCTGGGATACACCGCCCGGGCGGCGCTGGACGATCCCCGGGTGGGCACGCTCACGGTGATCGACGCACTCGCCGAAGTCATCGACTGGCACCAGCGCGGCCTGGTCCCCCTCGGCACCGCACTGACCTCGGATGCGCGCTGCCGACTGGTACATGGGGACTTCTTCGCGCTGGCCGCCGATCCCGGTGGTTTGGACCCGACGATGCCGGGCCGTCGTTTCCACGCCGTCCTGCTGGACATCGACCACTCACCGCGCCATGTGCTCGACCCCCGCCATGCGGCCTTCTACCGGCCTGCCGGCCTTCGTGCCCTGGCAGCGCATCTCCACCCGGACGGGGTGTTCGCCCTGTGGTCGAACGATCCGCCGGACGAGCAGTTCACCTCCGCGCTCGCGGACGCCTTCGCCGCACCGCAGGCTCACGTCGTCACGTTCGACAACCCTCTCCAGGACGGCACGGCAACCAACACCGTGTACGTGGCGCGCAAGAAGTAGCCGCCTCGGCTGCGGCCTACCGAGGAGCGAACAGTCGATCGAGGTGGTAGCCCAGTAATTCCGTGGCAGCTTGAGCCGTGCGCCGGCCCACCAGGACACTCGTGCCGAGCCCGTGGCTCAGGGCGAGCAGGCGGGCCGCCTCGGCGCCCGGATCCGCCTTCCGGTCGAGCACGCCGTCGCTCTGCGCCTGCCGCAAGAGCTCGGCAAGTTGTGTTTCCAGGCGGTTGGGTCCTTCGACGAAGGGTTGGGCGGCCAGCTCCGGGTCGGTCATCGCCAGCATCGCGCACGAGGTCCACAGGAGGTGGAAGGTCCGGCTCGCCTCATCGGTGGGCAGGGCCTCGGCGAGCAGTGCCTCGACCCGTTCGCGCGGACTCTGCGGGCCGTGCTGGGCGGCGAGGCGGACCGCCCACCGGGCGTGGCTGTCCTCTTCCAGCTGCCGCAGCGCGGCGAGCAGCAGCTGCGCCTTGGTCTCGAAGTAGTACTGAACGAGCCGGACCGATACGCCCGCCTCCGCGGCGACCGAGCGCATCGTCACGGCGTGCAGGCCGGAGCGGGTGGCAAGGCGGACCAGGCCATCGATGATCTGGGCCCGGCGCTGGGCATGGTCGGCGGTCCTCGGCACGCTCGTCTCACTCTCCCCTGACGTTTTGGTACGGCGTATCATAACGGTCCACGCGGCTCGGTGAGGGTGGCCGCGCCCGACCGGTGAACGTCTGGGGAGGCTGGGTGACGTGACGAAGGACAACGCGGCGCCGGAGGGAAGCATGGTGCGGGCTCCCGGCGCCGGGCTCCGTCGCGCGGCCTGGGTCCTTGCTCTGGCCTGTGCCGCGCAGTTCATGGTGGTGCTGGACGTTTCCGTGGTGAATGTCGCGCTGCCGTCGATCCGCGCTGCCCTCGGCTTCACGACGGCGGACCTGTCGTGGGTGGTCAACGCGTACGGGCTCGCGTTCGCGGGGCTGCTGCTGCTCGGGGGCCGCCTCGCCGACATCCTGGGGCACCGGCGGTCCATCGTGCTCGGGCTGGCGTTGTTCTCGGGCGCGAGCCTGGTGGGTGGGCTGGCCGCGTCGCCCGGAGCACTGATCGCGGCCCGCGCGGCGCAGGGCGCCGGCGCGGCGCTGCTAGCCCCGGCGACGCTGACGGTGCTGACCGGCACGTTCCCCGAAGGGGCCTCGCGAACGCGCGCCTTGGCGGCCTGGACGGCGGTCGGGGTCGCGGGGGGCGCTGCGGGCAACCTGATCGGCGGCGCGCTGACCGAGTACCTGTCCTGGCGGTGGATTCTGCTGGTCAACGTGCCTGTCGGAGCCGTGGGTGCGCTGGCGGGCGTACGGCTCCTGCAAGGCAGGCCGGCCGGCGGGTCGCGCCCACGCCTTGACGTTGTGGGGGCCGCGCTGGCGACCGCCGGGATCACCGCGCTCACCTTCGCCCTGGCGCAGGTGGAGTCACGCGGCTGGAGCGATGCCCTCACTGTGGGGGTGATGACGGTGGGGCTGCTCGCTCTGATGGCCTTCGCCTGGGTGCAGGCCCGTGTGGCACGCACTCCCCTGGTGCCTCCGCACCTCCTGCGGATCCGCTCGGTGGGCGTGGGCAACCTGATCCTGCTGCTGACGGGAGCCTGCCTCGTCCCGATGTGGTACTTCCTGTCCCTCTACATGCAACAGGTGCTGCACTACGGCCCGTTGCGGACGGCCGTCGGCTTCCTGCCGCACACCCTGGTGACCACGGCCGTGAGCGCCCGCCTCGCGCCACGCCTGATGGAACTCGCGGGCCCGCGGATCCTGATCATCACCAGTGCCGTCGTTTCGGCAGCCGGGTTCTGGTGGCAGAGCCGGATCAGCACCGGCAGCGGCTACGTCGACGGGGTGCTGGGTCCGGCACTGGTCGTCTCGATCGGCACTGGGCTGCTGCTCACGCCGATCACCACCGCGGTCACCAGCGACGTCGGTCCGGCAGACGCGGGGGCGGCGTCCGGACTGATGAACACCACCAAACAGGTCGGCGGTGCCCTCGGTCTCGCCGGCCTGTCCACGCTCGCCGCGACCGACGTCGCCGGCGCGCAGGCGCTCACCGCGGGATACGCGCGGGCGTTCCTGGCCATCGCGATGGTCCTGGCCGTCACGGCCGTCGTCGCGCTCGCCCTGCCGCGCCGCCCTGGGCGGACCGGTTAGGCCGGTTGCGTGGCAGGCTGGGCGAACTGGGCCGCGTAGAGCCGCGTGTATGCGCCGCCTGTCGCCAGCAGTTCCTCGTGTCGGCCGCGTTCGACAATGCGTCCCTGCTCCATGACCAGGATGGTGTCCGCGTCGCGGATCGTGGAGAGGCGGTGGGCGATGACGAAGCTGGTCCGGTCGGTACGCAGGTCGGCCATGGCGTGCTGGATCAGCACCTCGGTGCGGGTGTCGACGGATGAGGTGGCCTCGTCGAGGACGAGGATGGACGGTTTCGTGAGGAAGGCGCGGGCGATGGTGAGGAGTTGACGCTCCCCGGCGCTGAGGTTCGCTCCGTTCTCGTCGAGGAGGGTGTCGTAGCCGTCGGGCAGGGTGCGGATGAAGTGGCCGGCGCGGGCCGCCGTCGCCGCCGCGACGATCTCCTCGTGTGTGGCTCCGTCCCTGCCGTAGGCGATGTTGGCGGCGATCGTGCCTTCGAAGAGCCAGGTGTCCTGGAGCACCATGCCGATGTGGTGCCGCAGTTCGGCACGGGAGAGGTTGCGGGTGTCGATGCCGTCGAGGGTGATGCGACCGCTGGTGGGTTCGTAGAACCGCAGCAAGAGGTTGACCAGGGTGGTCTTGCCTGCGCCGGTGGCGCCGACGATGGCGACGGTTTCCTGCGGTGCGACGACGAGGTCGAGGTTCTCGATCAACGGTTCGTCCGGTTCGTAACGGAACGACACCTCCTCGAACTCCACCTTGCCCGAAGCCTCCGGGAGCCGCTGCGGTTCCCTGGGGTCGGGAGTCTGTTCGTCCGCGTCGACGAGTTCGAAGACCCGCTCCGCGGAGGCGACGCCGGACTGCACGATGCCGACCAGGGCGGCTGCCTGGGTGAGGGGGTTGTTGAACTGCAGGGTGTAGGTGATGAACGCCTGGATCTCGCCGACCGTCATCGCGCCCGACGCCACCCTCAGCCCGCCGACCACGGCGACGGCCACGAAGGTGAGGTGCCCGAGGAAGGCCGTGGCCGGCTGAATGATGCCGGACAGGAACTGGGCGCGGTGGGCGGCCTCGAAGACACCGTGGTTGCGCTGGTCGAAAATTCGCTGTGCGTCCTCGCCGCGGCCGAAGAGCAGTACTTGCTCGTGCCCGGTGAACATCTCCTCGACATGGGCGCCGAGTTCGCCGGTGGCCCGCCACTGCTCGGTGAACTCCGGCTGGGAGCGGCGCCCCAGCCACCTGGTGACCACCGCGACCACCGGCAGGGACGCCACCGCGATCAGGGTGAGCAGCGGTGACAGCCACAGCATCATCCCGAGGACGCCGACGACGCTGAGCAGCGACACG
This sequence comes from Streptomyces sp. ISL-12, assembly GCF_018614415.1. Classification (GTDB taxonomy): domain Bacteria; phylum Actinomycetota; class Actinomycetes; order Streptomycetales; family Streptomycetaceae; genus Streptomyces. Next base: position 30,134 of record NZ_JAGGOO010000132.1, on the reverse strand, counting down.
GCGATCTTGGTGAGGAGCTGCTGGAGGGTGAGGGCGATGTTGTCGACGTCGTTGGTGAGCCGGGAGACCAGGTCGCCGCGCGGGCGGCGGTCGAGGTAGCTCAGGGGCAGAACGGTGAGCTTGGCGGACGCCTGCTCACGCAGACGGTAGGCGGTGCGCTGGCCGATGTCCTGAGCCAGCCGCCCGCGGGCGAAGGCGCAGGACGCGGAGATGACGACCAGGACGGCCGCCACCGCGAGCACCCGCCCCACTCGCCCGAAGTCCACTCCGTCACCTGCGGCGCCCCACACGATCAGGTCGGTCGCGTGCCCGAGGATCATCGGCACCGACACGGTGAGCGCCACGCTCACGACACTCAGCGCCAGGCACAGGACCAGCAGACGCCGGTCGGGGCCCATGGCGCGCAGCAGCCGCGCGGCGGAGCGGCGGAAGTCCTGGGGCTTCGACGTGCTCGGGGCATCGGCCGTCATACGGCCGCCTCCTCTGCGGTCATCTGGGAGAGGGCGATCTCCCGGTAGGTCGAGCTGGTGTCCAGCAGTTCCTCGTGGGTGCCGCTCGCTTCGATCCGGCCCTCGTCCAGGACGACGATGCGGTCGGCGTGGCGGACGGTGGACACCCGCTGGGCGACGATCACGACCGTCGCCCCGGCGGTCCGGCCGGTCAGCGCGGAACGCAGGCGGGCGTCGGTGGCCGCGTCCAGCGCGGAGAAGGAGTCGTCGAAGAGGTACACGTCCGGCCGGGCCAGCAGCACCCGCGCGATGGCCAGGCGCTGACGCTGCCCGCCCGACAGGTTGCCGCCGCCCTGCGCGACCGGTGCGTCGAGCCGTTCCGGCAGGGCCTCGACGAAGTCGCGTGCCTGCGCCGTCTCCAGCGCCTGCCAGAGCTCCTCGTCGGTCGCTTCCGGGTGTCCGTAGCGAAGAGTGGAGGCGATGGTGCCGGAGAAGAGGTACGGCTTCTGCGACACCAGTCCGACCGTCGCCGCAAGCGTGGCCCGGTCCGTCTCGCGTACGTCCGTGCCGCCGACGAGGACCTGCCCGTCGGTCGCGTCGAACAGCCGGGGCACCAACTGGAGCAACGTCGTCTTGCCACTGCCGGTGGATCCGACCACCGCGACCGTCTGACCGGGGCTGGCGGTGAGCGAGACCCCGCGCAGTACCGGTTCCTGCGCGCCCGGGTAGCGGAAGCCGACGTCACGCAGTTCCAGGTGGCCGGGCTCGGGCAGGACGGTGACCGGTGTGTCGGGCAGGATCAGGCTGCTGCGGGTCTCGAGTACCTCACGGATGCGCGTCGCGCAGACGCTCGCCCGGGGCGAGAGGAGGAACGCCATCATCGCCATCATCACGGCCTGCAGGATCTGCGTGAGGTACTGCAGGAACGCGATCAGTGTCCCGGCCTGCATGCCGTCCTCCGCCACCCGGTGCCCGCCGAACCAGAGCACCGCGATCCCCGAGAACTCCAGGATCAGCATGCCGGTCGGCATCCCGAACGCCTGGATGCGCCCCAGCCGCAGCCCGACGTCGAGCAGATCCCGGTTGACCTCGGCGAACCGCTCCTGTTCGTGCCGGTCGCGCACGAAGGCCCGGACGACCCGGATCCCGGTGATCTGCTCCCGCACCACCTTGGTGACCCGGTCGACCCGGCGCTGCAGGGAGGCCGACAGCGGCATCTGCCGGCCGAAGATCACGCCCATCGCACAGGTCAGCACGGGCAGCACGACCACGAGCAGCAGCGACAGCTCCGCGTCCAGCCCCACCGCCATCACCAGCGCGCCCACGCCCATCACCGGAGCCGCAACCACCAGCGTGAACACCAGCAGGACCAGGGTCTGGATCTGCTGTACGTCGTTGGTGGCCCGGGTGATCAGCGAGGCCGCACCGAAGCGTTCCACTTCTCGTACCGAGAACGTCTGGACCCGGGCGAAGAGCTGCGCCCGCAGGTCCCTGCCCAGCGCCATCGCCGTCCGCGCGCTCAGGTGGACAGCCACGCCGGCACACGCCATCTGCACCAGCGTCACACCGAGCATCACCCCGCCGACCTGCAGGACGTGCCCGGTGTCGCCGGTCAGGACCCCGTGGTTGATGGCGTCCGCGTTGAGCGTCGGCAGATACAACGTCGCGGTGATCTGCACGAGCTGCAGCACGGCGATCAGGGCGACGTCACGGGCGTAGGGACGGAGTCCGGCGGTCAGCAGCCGGAACAGCACGGTCACGCCCACTCACCCCCGCCCGGGGCGGCCTGGTCGGGTGTTCCGCTGTGAGCAGCGAGATGCATGGCGACTCCGGACCGAGCGAGCAGAAACGTCACTGAGTGGCAGTATGCCATGAGGAGCACAGATGCATCAGAGGCTTTTTCCCTCGGAAGGCTTAGAGTGACGTGCATGGCGACCCCGACCTCCGGCTCCTCCGCCGTCGACAGCGCGGCCGACCGCACTCTGCCCCTGCGCGAGCGCAAGAAGCAGCGCACCTTCCGCTCCCTGGCCGACGTGGCACTCACGCGCTTCACCGAGCGGGGCTTCGACGAGGTGACCCTGGACGAACTCGTCGACGAGGTCGAGATCTCCAAGCGGACCTTCTTCCGCTACTACTCGTCCAAGGAGTCCGTGGCCCTCGCCGCGGAGGCCGAGCTGTGGATCGCCTACGTGGACGAGTTCACGGCGACCGATCTGCACGGCGACGTCCTCACCGCCCTACGGACCGCCCTGACCACGGCCATCACCGGCATGGACGAGGACTGGCCCCGCCGCTTCCTGGCCACCCGCCGCCTCGCCGCCGGCCACAGTGGCCTGCGCAGGCACAGTCTCGTCATGGCCAGCCACCACCAGGAGCAGATCGTCGAGCAGCTCGAAGCCAAACTCGGACGCGATGGCCGCGAGGACATACGACTGCGCCTGCTCGGCGAAATCGCCTTCGGCGCCTACCGTGTCGGCGCCAAGAACTGGACCGCGGGCCGCGGCAAAGGCGCTGGCCAGCGAGGCAAGGGCGGCCGTGCGACACTCGCCGCCCGCGTGAGCGAAGCGTTCGACACCATTCCCGACGCGATCACCCTGACCACCGGCTGACGGAGCACAAGGCGGGCCGACCCCATCGCACCGCGCCTCGCAGACCAGCAAGCCCGAGAAGCGAAGCAACAGCGCTGGGAAGCCGCCATGCAGGAGGCCCGCGTCGCATACGCCCACACCTACCGCGCCAAACAACTCGAAGAACAGTCGGGCATCTGGCACCAGGCCAAGCGCCTGACCGAATACGTCACAACGGTGCGCGACGGGGTCACCTCACTGCCGCCCGGGCTGGAAAGGACCGAGATCGAGGAGTGGCTCACGTTCGCAGACGCCCATCTTCAACGCCTCTCCCAGTCCACCTCGACACCGAAACTACCCACGCCGCCGAAGCCCAGCGGCGACGACCTCAAGCCCTTTCTCGGCCATTGGAGCCCTTACGGCCCCCACTCCTACTGAGCCCAAAACGGAGCATATTGAACACGACTTCACCAAGAGCAGGTAAAGGACAAGTCTTCTCGGGCCACACCCGACGCGGCGTCACCTGCGGAGACGAACGCCTGACGCCCCATCAGAACGAGCGTCAAATGAGCGTCACGAGCGTCATTTCAGCGTCAAGATATCGCCCGTAACGCCCACAACGCACATAATGCGCGCGTAAGAAACCGCAGGTCAGGAGCCCTTCGCGGCCGGTTCAAGGATGGCGACACACTCCACGTGGTGGGTCATCGGAAACAGATCGAACACCCGCAACATCCGCACCCGATACCCCCCGCTCCGGAAGTACCCCAGATCCCGGGCCAACGCCGCCGGATCGCAGGCCACGTACGCGATCCGCCGCGCGCCCAGCGACGCCAGGTGTTCCACCGTCTTCCGACCGGCACCGGCCCGTGGCGGGTCCAGGACGACCAGGTCCACTTCGGAGATCCCCGTGCGCGGCAGGACCGCCTCGACCTTGCCCTGCTCGATCCGTACCCGGTCGAACCCGGCGAGGTTGTGCCGCGCGTCCTCCACCGCCCGCTTGCCGGACTCGATGCCCAGGACCGCGCCCGTGTCGCCGACACGGTCGGCCAGGGCGCCGGCGAAGAGGCCGACACCGCAGTACAGGTCGAGCGCCATGTCGCCCTTGCGCGGCAGCAGGCCCTGCATGACCGCCGTCACCAGGGTGTCGGCGGCCTTCGGGTGGACCTGCCAGAAGCCGCCGCTGCCGACGCGGTAGGTGCGGCCGTCGGCGCGTTCGCGGACGAAGGGGCGGCCGTGGACGCGGTGCACGCCCCCGTCCTTCTCCCCGACCCGCATGACCGACACCGGCCGGTCCAGTTCGACCAGGGGCAGCCGCGCTCCCGGCCGGGGCGTGAGGATCACCTGGCGGTCCTGGGAGCCGGAGGCAGCGATGGCCTCCACCGACTCCATGCCCGCCCAGTCATGCTTCTCGACGCCCAGCTCGGAGACGCCCGGCGCCGCGATCATGCAGTGGTCGATCGGCTCGACCTCGTGCGAGCGGTGGCGGCGCAGTCCCGCGTTGCCGTCGGCGTCCACGGCGTACTGCACGCGCGTGCGCCACGCCGGGACCTCGCCGGCGGGGAGCTTGTCGCCCTCGGCCGGCATCACCGTACCGTCCCAGCCGGCCTCCTCGGGGGTGAGGCCCGCGAGCCGCTTCAGCTGCTCGGCGACGACCTCGCCCTTGAGGCGGCGCTGGGCGCCCGGCTTGGCGTGCTGCCAGTCGCAGCCGCCGCAGCGGCCGGGGCCGGCGAAGGGGCAGGGGGCCTCGATGCGGTCCTTGGAGGCGTCCAGGATCTCGACCGCGTCCGCGCGCAGGAAGCGGGCGCCCTCCTCGCCCTCGGTGACCCGGGCCACGACCCGCTCACCGGGCAGCGCGTGCCGGACGAACAGCACCTGGCCCTCGGCGGTGCGTGCTACGCAGTGGCCGCCGTGGGCGACGGGGCCGACCTCGACCTCGTACTCCTCCCCTACCAGCGACCCGGCCGGCGACGTGTTCTGTTCTGCCTGCATGGCGGGGTGACTCCAGTGAAAGGGGACGAGTGACGACAACAGCCGACCAGTCTACGTCGACTGCGAGGACTCCTTGGCCCGGTCGTGGTGGTCGTGGGCCGGGCCGCGCCGGACCGCGCCGGGCGCGTTCCAGTCCTGGCGCTTGCGGGCCCGCCGCTTGGCGGCCTCGGAGGACTCCAGCTGGTAGGGGACGGAGGTCACCATGACGCCCGGGGTGAACAGGAGGCGGCCCTTGAGCCTGAGCGCGCTCTGGTTGTGCAGCAGGTGCTCGTACCAGTGGCCGACCACGTACTCCGGGATGATCACCGACACCGCGTCGCGCGGCGACTCCTTGCGCAGACTCTTGACGTACTCGATCACCGGGCGGGTGACCTCCCGGTACGGCGAGTCCAGCACCTTCAACGGTACGTCGATCCCGCGCCGTTCCCACTCCTCGCGCAGCGTCTTGGTCTCGGCCGGGTCGACGTTGACGCTGAGCGCCTCCAGGCTGCCCGAGCGCAGCAGCTTGGCGTAGGACAGAGCGCGCAGCGCCGGGCGGTGGATCTTGGAGACGAGGACGACGGAGTGGACGCGGGAGGGGCGGACGACGTCATCGGTGTCGGGACCCTCGGGCGGTGCGATCTCGTCGGCCACCCGGTCGTAGTGCCGGCGGATGGCGGTCATCGTGGCGTAGAAGATGCACATGCCGAGCAGCGCGACCCAGGCGCCGTGCGTGAACTTGGTGAAGAGCACCACGACCAGGACCAGGCCGGTGAAGAAGGCGCCGAAGGCGTTGATGCCGCGGGAGCGGACCATGCGGCGGCGGGCGGCCTGGTCCCGTTCCGTGGCCAGGTGGCGGTTCCAGTGGCGGACCATGCCGATCTGGCTGAGCGTGAAGGAGACGAACACGCCGACGATGTAGAGCTGGATCAGGCGGGTGGAGTCGGCGCCGTAGATCCAGACCAGGAGCATGGCGGCGCCGGCCAGGAGCACGATGCCGTTGGAGAAGGCGAGGCGGTCGCCGCGGGTGTGCAGCTGGCGGGGCAGGTAGCGGTCCTGGGCGAGGATCGAGCCGAGCAGCGGGAAGCCGTTGTACGCGGTGTTCGCGGCGAGGAAGAGGACGAGCGCGGTGGCGGCGGCCAGGACGATGAAGAGGAAGCTGCCCTTGCCGAAGACGGCCTCGGCGACCTGGGAGATCACCGGGTTCTGGACGTAGTCCGCGCCGACCGCGACGCCGTTGTGGATCAGGTCGGCGGCCGGGTTCTCGGCCATGTGCACGTCGGTCGCCATGGCCAGGCCGATGATGCCGCAGAACATGGTGACGGCGAGCAGGCCCATCATGGCGAGGGTGGTCGCCGCGTTCCTGGACTTGGGCTTGCGGAAGGCCGGGACGCCGTTGGAGATCGCCTCCACGCCGGTGAGCGCCGCGCAGCCGGAGGAGAAGGCGCGCAGCAGGAGGAAGATCAGGGCGAAGCCGGCCAGGCCCTGGTGCTCGGGCTTGATCTCGTAGTCCGCGGTCGGGGCGTGCATGTGGTCGCCGAGCACGGCGCCGCGGAACACGCCCCAGACGATCATGATGAAGACGCCCGCGACGAAGACGTACGTCGGGATCGCGAAGAGCTTGCCCGACTCCTTGACGCCGCGCAGGTTCATCAGCGTCAGCAGCACGATGACGGCGAGGGCGCAGAAGACCTTGTGCTCGACGACGAACGGGATCGCCGAGCCCAGGTTCTCGATGCCGGAGGAGATGGAGACGGCGACGGTCAGGACGTAGTCGACCAGCAGCGCGCTGGCCACGGTCAGGCCGGCCCTCGGGCCGAGGTTGGTGGTCGCCACCTCGTAGTCGCCGCCGCCGCTCGGGTAGGCGTGGACGTTCTGCCGGTAGGACGCGACCACGGTGAACATCAGCACGACCACCGCGACGGCGATCCAGGGGCTGAAGTGGTACGCCGACACGCCCGCGATGGACAGGACCAGCAGCACCTCGCCAGGGGCATATGCCACGGAGGAGAGCGGGTCGGAGGCGAAGACGGGGAGGGCGACGCGCTTCGGCAGGAGGGTCTCCCCCAGCCGGTCACTGCGCAGTGCGCGCCCGATCAGAATCCGCTTGGGCACGTCGGTCAGTTTGGACACAACAGAGGATCGTAAGCGTTCGAACGGGGGGTCGCCCACCCGCCACCCCCGCCGCGGCCGTCCTCTGCTCTCCGGGTGAATTCACAGGGCCGTGCGGCTACGGATTCCGCAGGTGACGGGCTTGGTGTGCCTATATGACAAAACTCGTTCCACCCATGCGAATCTCGCCACTTCAGCGGCCCTTCGCCGCCGTCCAGGAGGCCGTATGCCCGCGCACGCAGAGCTGATCGGTGCCCTCGCCGCACTCGTCGGCCTCGGATTCCTCACCCGTGCAAGCGTGCGCAGCATCGGGCGCCGCCGGCCCCCGGCCCGGCCGTAGCCCGCAGCGGTGACCCGAAGCCCGCGGCCCCGTCGCCTCGGAGTCCTGGACGACCCGAGCGCCCGTGCCCTCCCCCGCCCCGCACCCCGCCGATACGTTGGTCCCGGACGGGGGAACCCGGCGTCCCGGGCCCCTGGAGGGGTCAGGGCCGACGGTCACCGGCATGATGGTCCCCCGCGGCCCGCGCACTGGCCGCACCATGCCGCCAGGTGAGCCGAAAGAGAGACATGAGCACGACAGAAACGCAGGTCGGAAGGCCTGTCCGAAGGCCCGCAGGAAGCACGGTGTGACGCGATGCATATTGTCATCATGGGCTGCGGGCGCGTGGGCTCCGCTCTCGCCCACGCCCTGGAACAGCAAGGGCACACGGTCGCCGTGATCGACCAGGACCCCACCGCCTTCCGCCGCCTGGGCTCCTCGTTCGGCGGCCGCCGGGTCACCGGCGTCGGCTTCGACCAGGACACCCTGCGCGAGGCCGGCATCGAGGAGGCCGGGGCCTTCGCCGCCGTCTCCAGCGGTGACAACTCGAACATCATCGCCGCCCGGGTGGCCCGCGAGATGTTCGACGTCGAGCACGTCGCCGCGCGCATCTACGACCCCCGCCGCGCCGAGGTCTACCAGCGCCTGGGCATCCCCACCGTCGCGACCGTCCGCTGGACGGCCGACCAGATGCTGCGCCGCCTGCTGCCCTCGGGCGCCGAGCCGCTGTGGCGCGACCCCACCGGCGGGGTCCAGCTCGCCGAGGTGCACACGGCGGCCTCCTGGGTCGGCCACAAGGTCAGCCGGCTCCAGGACGAGACCGGGGTGCGGGTGGCGTTCCTCACCCGGCTCGGGGAGGCGATCCTGCCCAGCTCGCAGACGGTGCTGCAGGAGGGCGACCTGGTGCACGTGATGATGCGCACCGACGAGGTCGACAAGGTCGAGGCGGCGTTCGCCAAGGGTCCCGAAGAGGAGGGCGGTCACTGATGAGGGTCGCCATTGCCGGAGCCGGCGCGGTCGGACGTTCGATCGCGGGCGAACTGCTGGAGAACGGGCACGAGATCCTGCTCATCGACAAGGCGCCGACCGCCATCTCGGTCGAGCGCGTGCCGATGGCGGAGTGGCTGCTCGCGGACGCGTGCGAGATCACGTCCCTGGACGAGGCGGCGCTCCAGCGCTGCAACGTCGTCATCGCCGCGACCGGCGACGACAAGGTCAACCTGGTCGTCTCCCTGCTGGCCAAGACCGAGTACGGCGTTCCGCGCGTCGTCGCCCGGGTGAACAACCCCAAGAACGAGTGGCTGTTCAACGAGTCCTGGGGCGTGGACGTCGCCGTCTCCACGCCGCGGCTGATGTCGGCCCTGGTCGAGGAGGCGGTGAGCGTCGGCGACCTGGTGCGGCTGCTGCGCTTCAGCCACGGCGACGCGAACCTCGTGGAGCTGACGCTGCCGGAGGAGTCCGCGCTGGCCGGCACGCGGGTCGGCGATGTGCAGTGGCCCGAGGACACGTCCCTGGTCACCATCATCCGCGGCACCCGTGTCCTGGCGCCGTCGCAGGAGGACTCGCTGGAGTCGGGCGACGAACTGCTCTTCGTCGCGGCGCAGGACCGGGAGGGGCAGCTGGAGGACCTGCTGTCGGCTCGGCGGGGTGGCTCCGCCGGCTGAGCGGGGCCGGGGGCGCCCGGAATGCTCCGGGCGCCCCCGGCCTGCGGTATTACGTCAGTCGCGGGTGCGTCGTGGCTGGTCGCCCACGCGGCGGAGCCGCATATCCGACACAGCCCCGCGCCCCTCACGGGGCGCTGTCGTCACCCCTTGCGGTGGCGGCCGCCCTCGGGATGCGTGCCGAGGGCGGCCCGCTCCGCCTCCTCGGCCTTCTCCGCAGCCTCCATCTCCGCGAACACGTCGATCGGCGCGGGCGCCTTCGCCAGGAAGACCCAGGTCAGCCAGACGGCGAGCAGGAAGGGCGGGATCTTCAGGGCCACCAGGACCCAGCCGAGCTGCGTGGTGTCCGCCCACCAGTACAGCGGGAAGAGGATCGCGCACTTGGCGAGCAGGATCAGCCCCCAGGCCCAGCTGGCCTTGGCGTACGCCTTCTTGCGGCCCGGGTTGCGGGTGCGCCAGGAGAGGTTCTCCTTGAAGACCGGGCCGAGGATCAGGCCGATCAGCGGGACACCGGCGAGCGTCGTGATGATGTACGCCAGCCCCAGCGCGCACGTGTAGAGCATGCCGGGGAGGTAGAAGTCCTTGGCGTTGCCGGTCATCATCGCGAAGACGACGCCGAAGGCCACCCCGAAGACACCGCTGAAGGCGTGCTTGACGGTGCCCTTCATCGCCAGGCGGACCACGACCAGCACGACCGACACGGCCAGCGCGGCGATCGCCGACATGCGCAGGTCCTTGTTGACCGTGTAGATCGTGACGAAGAGCAGACCCGGCAGAACCGTCTCGATCATGCCCCGCACGCCGCCGAAGGCTTCGAAGAGGGCGGCCTCCGTCACCGCCCGCGCGTCGTCCGCTCCCGTGTCCTCAATGTCCTCAGTCGGCTTGTCGAGGGACGTCACCGGCTACTCCCGTCCGAGGGGTCGCAGTTCGTACTTGGGGTTGAACAGCACCCGGCGGCCCCGGCTCATGGAGATCCGGCCCGATGCGATGAGCTTGCGTCCCGGTTCTATGCCCGTGATGGAACGCCTGCCCAGCCACACGACGTCCAAAGCCGCGGAGCCGTCGAACAACTCGGCCTCCAGCGCCGGGACTCCCGCCCGAGGGCGCAGCGTGACCGTGCGCAAGGTACCAGTAACCGAGACGATCTGCCGGTCCTGGCAGTCGCCGATGCGGGTGCAGCCGGTGGTCTCCGCGTCCTCCCGCAGCTCCTCCGACTCCAGGTCCTCCTGCGAGGAGGAGAGCCGGTCGAACATGCGCCGGAAACGGCCCACCGGCTTGTCGGGACGAGGAACAGCGCTCATACCTGAAGCGTACCGGGACGCGCCGACAGCCACGCAGCCGCCGGGGAGGCAGCCGGAACGCTCACTTCTCGAACCGGTATCCCATGCCGGGCTCGGTGACGAAGTGCCGCGGGTGGGCGGGGTCCGCCTCCAGCTTGCGGCGCAGCTGCGCCATGTAGACGCGCAGATAGTTCGTCTCCGTGCCGTACGACGGCCCCCACACCTCCTGAAGCAGCTGTTTCTGGCTGACAAGACGGCCGGTGTTGCGCACCAGCACCTCCAGCAGATGCCATTCGGTGGGGGTCAGCCGTACGTCCTTCCCGCCCCGGACGACCTTCTTGGCGGCCAGGTCGACGCTGAAGCCGCCCGTGTCCACGATCACCTCGTCCGTGCCGCCCGGCACCGGCTCGGCCCGGCGGACCGCGGCCCGCAGCCGGGCCAGCAGTTCGTCCATGCCGAAGGGCTTGGTGACGTAGTCGTCGGCGCCCGCGTCCAGCGCCTCCACCTTCTCGTCGGAGGAGTGCCGGGCGGACAGCACCAGGATGGGCACCCGGGTCCAGCCGCGCAGCCCCTTGATCACGTCGACGCCGTCCATGTCGGGCAGGCCCAGGTCGAGGACGATCACGTCGGGGTGGCGGGCGGCGGCGAGCTGGAGGGCGGTGGCGCCGTCGTGGGCGGCGTCGACCTCGTACTGGCGCGCCTTGAGGTTGATCACGAGGGCACGCACGATCTGCGGCTCGTCGTCGATCACGAGCACCCGGGTCATCGGGCAGCCTGCCTTTCTGCTGGGGAAGCACTACGAGGTCGAGCGGCCGGTCCCGCCGCGCGCACCGTGAGGACCATGGTGAGGCCGCCGCCGGGGGTGTCCTCCGCGTCGAGGGTGCCGCCCATGGCCTCGGCGAAGCCGCGGGCCACGGCCAGGCCGAGCCCGACCCCGGCGCCGCGCGGGGCGTCCCCGTACCGCTGGAAGGGTTCGAATATGCGGTCCTTGGCCTCGTCCGGCACGCCGGGCCCCCGGTCGACGATCCGGACCTCGACCCGGTCCCCGAGGGCGCTGGCGGCGACCAGGACGCCGGCGCCGGGCGGGCTGTACTTGACGGCGTTCTCGACGAGGTTGGCCACCGACCGCTCCAGCAGCCCGGGGTCGACGGCGACCATGGGCAGCGTCTCGGGGATGTCCGCCTCCACGTCGGCCTCGGCGACCCCGACCAGGGCCATCGGCACCACCTCGTCGAGGTCGATCTCGCGGATCAGCGGGGTGACCGTGCCGGTCTGGAGCCGGGACATGTCGAGCAGGTTGCCCACCAGGTGGTCGAGGCGGTCGGCGCCCTCCTCGATGCCCTCCAGCAGCTCGGCCTGGTCCTCCTCCGACCACGCCACGTCGTCGGAGCGCAGACTGGAGACGGCCGCCTTGATCCCGGCCAGCGGGGTCCGCAGGTCATGGCTGACGGCGGCCAGCAGGGCGGTGCGGATGCGGTTGCCCTCGGCCAGCGTGCGGGCCTGGTCGGCCTCCTCGCGCAGCCGCCGCCGGTCCAGTACGACGGCGGCCTGGGCGGCGAAGGCGGCGAGCACCCGGCGGTCCTCGGCGGGCAGGACCCGGCCGGTCAGCGCCAGCGCCATGTGGTCGCCGACCGGCATGTCCACGTCCGCGTCCTCGGGGCGTTCGACGGGCGGTCCCTGGCCGGCCCGGCCGGCGCAGGTCCAGGGCGCCACGTCGCTCTCGCGCTCCAGCAGGGCGGCCGACTCCAGTCCGAAGGTCTCCCGGACCCGTTCCAGCAGCGCCTCCAGGCTGGTCTCGCCGCGCAGCACGTCACCGGCGAGGAAGGAGAGGATCTCGGACTCGGCGCGCAGCCGGGCCGCCTGGTGGGTGCGCCGGGCCGCCAGGTCGACGACCGAGGCGACGGAGACGGCGACGCCGACGAATATCGCCAGCGCCAGGATGTTCTTGGGGTCGGAGATGGTGATGCGGCTGACCGGCGGGGTGAAGAACCAGTTCAGCAGCAGCGAGCCGACCGCGGCCGAGGCGAGCGCCGGGTAGAGCCCGCCCAGCAGCGCCGCGGCGACGGTGAGCGCCAGGTAGAGCAGGACGTCGTTGGCGAGGCCGAGGTGGACGCTGTCCAGCACGGGCGTCAGCAGCAGCGGACCGCCGATGCCGGCGAGCCAGCCCCACAGCAGCCGCCACCGGCCCAGCCTGGCCCCGCGGGCCACGGGCAGTCCGCGGCCCTTGGCGACCTCCTCGTGGGTGACGATGTGCACGTCGAGGTCGGGTCCCGACTCGCGGGCGACCGTGGCGCCTACGCCGGGGCCGAAGACGTACTGCCAGGTCTTGCGGCGGGAGGAGCCCAGCACGATCTGGGTGGCGTTGACCCCGCGCGCGAAGTCCAGCAGGGCGGCCGGTATGTCGTCGCCGACCACGTGGTGGAACGTTCCGCCGAGGTCCTCGACCAGGGTGCGCTGCACCGCCAGTTCCTTCGGGGAGGCGGAGGTCAGCCCGTCGCTGCGGGCTATGTAGACGGCGAGCACCTCGCCGCCGGCGCCCTTCTCCGCGAGGCGCGCGGCCCGCCGGATCAGCGTCCGGCCCTCGGGACCGCCGGTCAGGCCGACCACGATCCGCTCCCGGGAGCCCCAGATCCGCGACACCCGGTGATCGCTGCGGTACTGCTTCAGATACGCGTCGACCCGGTCGGCCACCCACAGCAGGGCCAGCTCCCGCAGGGCGGTGAGGTTGCCGGGGCGGAAGTAGTTCGACAGGGCCGCGTCGACCTTGTCGGGCTGGTAGACGTTGCCGTGCGCCATGCGGCGGCGCAGCGCTTCGGGGTCCATGTCGACCAGCTCGATCTGGTCGGCGCGGCGCACCACCTCGTCCGGCACGGTCTCCCGCTGCCGTACCCCGGTGATGGACTCGACCACGTCGCCGAGCGACTCCAGGTGCTGGATGTTGACGGTGGAGACGACGTCGATCCCGGCGGCCAGCAGTTCCTCCACGTCCTGCCAGCGCTTGGCGTTGCGCACACCGGGGACGTTGGTGTGGGCCAGCTCGTCCACCAGGGCCACCCGGGGTCGCCGGGCCAGCACCGCGTCCAGGTCCATCTCCTCGAAGAGCGTGCCGCGGTACTCCACCGTCCGGCGCGGCACCTGCTCCAGGCCGCGCAGCATCACCTCGGTGCGCGGACGGCCGTGGTGCTCCACGAAGGCCACGGCGCAGTCGGTGCCGCGCTCCACCCGCCGGTGCGCCTCGGACAGCATGGCGTACGTCTTGCCGACGCCCGGCGCCGCGCCGAGGTAGATCCGAAGCCTGCCGCGTCCCATGTCCTCATTGTCTTCCGCCGCCCGCCGGCCGCCGTGCCGCTGCCCGCGCAGCGTCGACCCTACGACCGGCGACCGGGGCGAATCGGACGGATCGCGGCGCCTGAGGCGTCTTTGACGCAACTCTGACGCGGGGGCGGGCCCCGCCGTCAACAGCACGGAGACGTGTCCCTCCGTCAACGACGAAGGGCCGCGTACCCCGCCCGCGTACCCCGGGCGGGGTACGCGGCCCTCCATGTCCGGCGGGGTACGCGGCCTCTCTGTGCCCAGCCGGGCACGCGGCCCCTCCACGCGCGCGTGGGCTGCCGCCCCGCGCGCCACGTCGGTCAGCGGACCTCGGTGATCTCCGGTCCGCGCTGGAGCTGGCCCATGCCGCCGGCGAAGCGGGAGCCCTCTTCCTGCTGGACGCCCTCGGGGACCATCTGCGCGTCGTTCGGCAGCTTCAGGACGATGGGGTCGCGGGGGGCCATCGGACCCTCGCCGCGGACCACGACCGTGTCCCGGAAGATCTGCTCCAGCAGACCCGCCGCCTGCGGCTGCACCGCGCCCTGCCCGGAGATCACCCCGCGCAGGAACCAGCGGGGGCCGTCCACGCCGACGAACCGCACGACCTGGAAGCCGCCGGTGCCGTCCGGCAGCTTGACCGGCACCTGGGCCCGCAGCTCCCAGCCGAGGGGGCCCTCGACCTCGTCGATGATGCCGCCCTGCTGGGTGATCCCGGTGGCGATCTCCTCGCGGACCTCGCCCCAGATGCCCTCGCGCTTGGGGGCGGCGAACGCCTGGAGCTGGATGGCGCTGTCGCGCAGCACGACGGTGGCCGCGACGATCGCGTCGCCCGCGACCTCCACCCGCAGTTCCATGCCGTCGACGCCGGGCACGAACAGGCCGCCCAGGTCCACCCGGCCCTCGGCCGGGTCACGGACCTCGGTGCTGTCCCACGGCCCGTCGGGCCGCGGCTCCGGCTCCAGCCGTACGCGGGTGCCCTCGTCGTCCGCCTCGGTGTCGACGCTGTCGACGACCTGCTCGGCCTCGCCGGCCGCGTCCTCGGCGGCACCCTTCTTCTTGCGACGTCCGAACACGTCACTGTCCTTCCCGGTCGGATACGACCGAAGCGTATCGATTCCCACCCGTCGGACCGCCTTCGACGGCCCGACCGCTTGTGCCGCTTGCCGGGTCCGCTCCGGCGTGTCCGCCGGTGGACCCGAAGCCCCCCTCGGCCCGTGCCGAATCGGGAAGTTCCGCGACCTGGCGGAAGCGGACCCTCTCGACCTGCTGGACGACCAGTTGGGCAATCCGGTCGAAGCGCTCGAACCGCACGGCCTCACGCGGGTCGAGATTCACCACGATCACCTTGATCTCCCCACGGTACCCGGCATCAATCGTCCCCGGGGCATTCACGAGGGCGACACCGCAGCGGGCCGCGAGGCCGGAACGGGGGTGCACGAAGGCCGCGTACCCCTCCGGCAGGGCCACAGACACGCCCGTGGGCAGGACGGCCCGCTCGCCGGGCGCCAGCTCGCAGGCGACGGTGGTCCGCAGATCCGCGCCGGCGTCGCCGGGGTGCGCGTACGTCGGAAGCGGTACGTCCGGATCGACGCGCCGGAGCAGGACCTCCAGCGGGGCGCGGCTCACGGGTTCACCTCGAAGGCGCGCGCCCGGCGCACCTGGTCCGGGTCGTCCAGCGCGGCCCGGATCTCCTCGGGGCGGCCGTGGTCGGTGAAGTGTTCGACCTCGACCTCGACGAAGAGGGCGTCCGCGCGGACCGCGACGGGGCCGTCGGGGCCGCCGATCCGGCCGGTGGCGGTGGAGTAGATCTTGCGGCCGGCCACCGCGGTCACCTCGGCCGCCAGGTGGAGGGTGGTGCCGACCGGCACGGGCAGCAGGAAGTCGGTCTCCAGCCGTCCGGTCACCGCGATCGTGCGCAGCAGCCAGCCGAGCGAGCCGAGGGTCTCGTCCAGGGCGCTGGCCAGCACCCCGCCGTGCGCGAGGCCGGGGGCGCCCTGGTGGGCGGGCTGGACGGTGAACTCCGCGGTGATCGTCACGCCCTCGCCGGCCCGCGCCGCCAGATGCAGTCCGTGGGGCTGGTCGCCGCCGCAGCCGAAGCACTGTCCGTAATGCGCGCCGAGCAGCTCGCCGGGGGCGGGCGCGTCGGGGTGCCGTACGGGTTTCACCGCGTCGACGGGGGGCTGAAGGGCCGGGGAAGTACCACTCACAGGCGCAGACCTTACCTGTCCGACCTGGCTGCGGCCCCGCCGCGAACCCGTGCCAAGCTTGGCTCCATGCAGCTCTCCGCCGCCCCGTACGAAGAACGTCTCACCACGCCCCGCTCCTCGTGGCTGCTGTGCTTCCTGGTGGGTCTCGCGATCGCCATCGTCCTGGTGCCCTTCGGCACGCTCCCGATCCTCGGCGGCCTGGCCTGCGGCACGGCCGCGGCGGCGGTCGTCGCCAGTTCGTACGGCTCGGTCCGCATCCGGGTCGTGGGCGGCTCGCTGATCGCGGGCGACGCGAAGATCCCGGTCACGGCGCTGGGCGAGGCGACGGTGATGGACGCGGAGGAGGCCCGTGCCTGGCGCACGTACAAGGCCGACACCCGCGCCTTCCTGCTGCTGCGCGCCTACATCCCCACGGCGCTGCGCGTCGAGGTCACCGACCCCGACGACCCGACGCCGTACCTGTACCTGTCGACCCGCGAGCCCGAGCGGCTGGCCGAGGCACTGGAGGCGGCGAAGGCGGCCGCGTAGCCGGCGGCCCTTCCCGGACCACACCCCTCTTCGGCCACCCCGGCCTCTCCGACCGCACCGCTCCGGGCGCACGTGGTCAGCACCTTGGCTGCGGCGCCGCTACGGGCGTGCGTGACCAGCGACCTCCCCCGCCGCGCCACTCCGGACCGCCGCCGTCAGTGGCCTTCCCCTCGCGTCACTCCTGGCCTGGGTGATCAGCGACCCTTCCTGCTGCGCCGCCCTCGGCCCAGGTGATTCAGCAGCCCTTCTTACTGCGCCGCTCCCGGCCGCCACCATCCGCGGCCTTCCCGCAACGCCGCTCCGGGCCCGCGTGATCAGCCGCCTTTCCCGCCGCGCCGCTCCGGGCCCGCGTGCTCAGCGGCCTTCCGCAACGCCGCTCCCGGCCCTCGCCGTCAGCGGCCTTCCTCGTCGCCCCGCCACTCCCGGCCGTCCAGTTCCAGCGCGTCCTCGGGCATCTCCAGGGCCGGCAGGGCGGGCAGTTCCTCCCAGGGCACCTGGTGCTTGCGCAGGTCGGCGCGGACGCGGGCGGCGAGCTTGTGGGTGTCGCGGCGGTTCATGACCGCGCCGACGGCGGCTCCGACCATGAACGGCATCAGGTTGGGCAGGTTGCGCACCATCCGCTTCATGATCTGCTGGCGCAGCTGGCGCTTCAGGTGGCCGTTCATGGCCGTGCCGAACGTCGACGGCTTGGTCACGTCGATGCCGCGCTCGTCCGACCAGGCGTTCAGGTACGCGGTGCTGCGCCGGCTGAGGCCGCCGGGCGGGCGTACGCCGTAGACCTCGTGGAGTTCGGCGATCAGCTTCAGCTCGATGGCCGCGACGCCGGTCACCTCCGCGGCCAGCTCGGTGGGCATGGCCGGCGGCACGGGCAGCATCGCCGCCGCGCCGACGCCCGCGCCGACGGTGGCCGTGGCCTTGGTGGCACCGGCCACCAGCCGGTCGGCCAGTTCCTCGGGCCCGAGGCCGGGGAACTGACGACGGAGCGTCGCCAGGTCCCGTACCGGGACCCGCGGGGCGATCTCGATGACGCGGTCGGCGAGGTGCGCCAGGGCAGCCCTGGCACGGTCGCCGCCCTTGCGGGCACCCGCTGTCGCCTTCTGCCGGAGCACCGCCGCCCGGCGTCGGGCAGCGGGCACCTCGGTCGGCACCGGCACCGGGAGGTCAGTCCGGTCGGCAGCCGGTTCGAGCGAGGCCGTCCCCGGGAGGGTCGGGCCTCGCTCGTCGTCACGCGCGCGGTGGGGGCCGTCGGACGGCCCTTGGTCCGCTCCCCGCTGGGAGAAGCGGCGCTTCCAGGGAGGGGTCGAGCCAGTCACGGCCGACCCCGCCTCAGTCGCAGTCGCGGCAGATCGGCTGGCCGTTCTTCTCCCGGGCCAGCTGGCTGCGGTGGTGCACCAGGAAGCAGCTCATGCAAGTGAACTCGTCCTGCTGCTTGGGCAGTACTCGGACTGCCAGCTCCTCGTTCGAGAGGTCGGCTCCGGGAAGCTCGAGGCCTTCGGCGGCCTCGAACTCGTCGACGTCCACGGCGGAAGCCGACTTGTCGTTCCGGCGAGCCTTCAGCTCTTCGAGGCTGTCCGAGTCGACGTCGTCGTCGGTCTTGCGTGGAGTGTCGTAATCGGTTGCCATGTCGCTCTCCCCCTCTGGGTGTCTGCGGTGTCTCCAGCGCACGTAACGCGTGAGAGGCCGGACTTGTGCCCGACCCGAGGCGGAGATTTTGCCTCACATCAAGGTCTGTTACTCAATCGACACCCAACCGGACTCCGCTCGAGTGATCGGCTTGGATGGCGATGGGGACCGTACACGGTCCGAATACCGCACGCCAAAGGCGTCTCACCGTGTACTTCCCGTGATCAAGACCCCTGAAAACCCGGACTTTCCCGGCTTTCCGGCAGAGTTCTTGGCCACGGAGAGTGGATGGCCGGAAAAGCGCCGCTGTGATCGATCACACAGGCGAGCACCGGAGCCTCGGTCCGAAAATTCCGCGCAAAGCGAACAAGCCCGGACCTCGGAACAGTGATCGGCGTCATGATCTCAGATCGGCGCTCCGTCTCAGACCGGCAGGGTCACCCTCATCACGAGTCCACCTCCCTCGCGCGGCTGGGCGTAGATGTGACCGCCGTGTGCCCGGGCCACGGAACGGACGATGGACAGCCCGAGGCCGACGCCCTTGTCGCTGCCGGTCCGCTCGGTGCGCAGCCGCCGGAACGGCTCGAAGAGGTTGTCGATCTCGTACGCCGGCACCACCGGGCCGGTGTTCGTCACCACGAGGACCGCTTGGCCGTGCTCCACCTCGGTGGTGACCTCGACCCAGCCGCCCTCGGCGATGTTGTACCGCACGGCGTTCTGCACCAGGTTCAGGGCGATGCGCTCCAGCAGGACGCCGTTGCCCTGGACTACGGCGGGCGCGCGCTGCCCGCGCAGTTCGACGCCCTTGGCCTCGGCCTCGGCCAGCGTCTGGTCGACGGCCTGGGTCGCGACCTCGGCGAGGTCCACGGGCTTGCGCTCCACGATCTGGTTGTCGCTGCGGGCGAGCAGCAGCAGGCCCTCGACGAGCTGCTCGCTGCGCTCGTTGGTGGCCAGCAGGGTCTTGCCGAGCTGCTGGAGCTCCACCGGGGCGCCGGGGTCCGACAGGTGCACCTCCAGAAGCGTGCGGTTGATCGCCAGCGGGGTGCGCAGTTCGTGCGAGGCGTTGCCGACGAAGCGCTGCTGTGCGGTGAACGCCCGCTGGAGGCGCTCCAGCATCTCGTCGAAGGTGTCCGCCAGCTCCTTGAGCTCGTCGTCCGGGCCGTCCAGCTCGATCCGGCGGGACAGGTCGGAGCCCGCCACCGCGCGCGCGGTGCGGGTGATGCGGCCCAGCGGCAGCAGGACCCGGCCGGCCATGGCGAAGCCGAACGCGAAGGCGATCACGGCCAGGCCCAGCAGGGCCAGCAGCGAGCGGCTGAGCAGGCTGTCCAAGGCGTGCTGGCGCTGCTCGTTGACGCAGTCGTTCATCGCGGAGTTGAACACTTCGGGCACCGCGTTGGTGGGCAGGTTGCAGGTGTCGCTGGTGACACTGCCCGAGGTGATCTTGAACGGCAGATCGCTGCCCACGTCCAGGGCCTG
This sequence comes from Streptomyces sp. ISL-12, assembly GCF_018614415.1. Classification (GTDB taxonomy): domain Bacteria; phylum Actinomycetota; class Actinomycetes; order Streptomycetales; family Streptomycetaceae; genus Streptomyces. The sequence continues at coordinate 10,629 of NZ_JAGGOO010000132.1, read as the reverse complement.
GGCCGCCAGCAGGTAGATGATCGACAGCAGCACGATGCCCGCGATCAGGAACATGCCGGCGTACAGCAGCGTGAGCCTTATCCGGATGGTGGGGCGCAGCCAGGGGAAAGGGGCGGCCGACGGGGGGTCCCAGGTGGGTTTCGGAGGCGCCTGCGGGGGCGCGGGGGACGCAGCCACGGCCGATCAGATCCGGTAGCCGGAGCCGGGCACGGTGACGATCACCGGGGGCTCGCCGAGCTTGCGGCGCAGGGTCATCACGGTCACCCGGACGACGTTGGTGAACGGGTCGGTGTTCTCGTCCCAGGCCTTCTCCAGGAGCTGCTCGGCGGAGACGACCGCGCCCTCGCTGCGCATGAGCACCTCCAGGACGGCGAACTCCTTGGGCGCGAGCTGCACCTCCTTGCCGTCGCGGAAGACCTCGCGGCGGTTGGGGTCGAGCTTGATCCCGGCGCGCTCCAGGACCGGCGGCAGGGGCACGCTGGTGCGCCGGCCGAGGGCCCGGACCCGGGCGATCAGCTCACTGAACGCGAAGGGCTTGGGCAGATAGTCGTCGGCGCCGATCTCCAGCCCCTCGACCCGGTCGCTGACGTCACCGGAGGCCGTGAGCATCAGCACGCGCGTGGGCATGCCGAGCTCGACGATCTTGCGGCAGACGTCGTCGCCGTGGACGAGGGGGAGGTCGCGGTCGAGGACGACCACGTCGTAGTCGTTGACGCCGATGCGCTCGAGAGCGGCCGCACCGTCGTACACGACGTCGACGGCCATGGCCTCCCGGCGCAGTCCGGTGGCCACCGCATCGGCGAGCAGCTGCTCGTCCTCGACGACGAGTACGCGCACGTCGCTTGTCCTTCCTGTGTCCGCCCGGCCGCGCCTGGCGGGCGCACGCGGGCAGGGGTCTGGTGGGTGTGTTGACCTCCATCCTGCCCTTTTCGGCTATAAGTCGGCTGTAAGGCGGGAGCGGGGCCGACGGGGCCGGGCGGGGCCAGGCAGTGCTCGACGGGATGCCGGGCGGTGCTCGGCGGTGGCCAGGAGTGTCCGCCGGCAATTCGGCGGGGGTGCCGGACGGTGTTCGGCGGCTCTCCCGCGGCACCCTGCGATGCCCGCCGGTGTCTGCCGGTATCCGGCGGTATCCCCCCCGGCGGGATTCGGCGGTCCAGGTCCCGGACCGCGGTGCCCGAGGTATCCGGCGGTCACAGACCGCGGTGCCCGGCGGGCCGGGACCCCGGTGCCCGGGAGAAAGCCGGTCCGAACGGGAATGCGAGATTTTCTCGGAAGGTTGAGGTTTCCGCGGAAGGGAGCGGGGGGAGGACGGCTTTACACCCCGCGATCACGCTCTGCCCGTACCGCACGACCGGCGGTACGCGGCGACCCTTCGCCGCAGGGCGGGCGCGGGTGTCCGGCACCGTCGCCGCCCGGCCGCGCGGCGCTGGGCACCTGTCGCAGACGTGATCGCCCCTTCCGAACGGCACACCCCCGTGCCATCGACCCACGACCCAGGACGAGGGGGCGCAGCATGGACGCTTTCACCACAGGACTTCTGCAGCGCATAAAGGCGACCGAGTCCGACCTGTCGCGGGCCCGTGACGAGGGGGACGACTTCCTCGTCGAGGTGGAACTCGGCGAGCTGGACGACCTCCGCCGCCTCGCCGCCGAGCACGGCGTGGAGGTCACCGCGACCAGCGGCTGACCGCCCCGCGCGCTCGCAGGACCGCGCCCGCACGACACCGCACCCCCGGCGAATCCAGCGCCGGGGGTGCGGTGCGTCCGTCGGAGCGGGCGGCCTCAGTCGTGCCAGGCGCCGAGTTCCTCCAGGAGCCGCTGGAGGGGCTCGAAGACGCCCGGGGTGGCGGCGACCGTCAGGTCGTCCGTCGGGCGCTCACCGGGACGTCCGCCGGTCAGCGCGCCCGCCTCCCGGGCGATGAGGTCACCGGCGGCACGGTCCCAGGGGTGCAGACCGCGCTCGTAGTACCCGTCGAGGCGGCCCGCGGCCAGGTCGCACAGGTCGATCGCGGCCGAGCCGCCGCGCCGGATGTCCCGCAGCCGCGGGATCAGCTGCCGGGCGACCTCCGCCTGGTGCGCGCGGACCTCGGCGACGTAGTTGAACCCGGTGGAGACCAGGGCCTGGTCCAGCGGCGGCGCGGGCCGGCAGGTGAGCCGGCGCTCGCCGTCCCAGGAGCCGGTCGCCCAGGCCCCGCCGCCGCGTATCGCGTGGTACGTCTCGCCGCGCATCGGCGCCGCGACCACTCCGGCGACGGTCTCGCCGTCCTGCTCGGCGGCGATGGAGACGGACCAGGTCGGCAGCCCGTAGAGGTAGTTCACCGTGCCGTCGAGCGGGTCGATCACCCAGCGAATGCCGCTGGTGCCCTCGACGGAGGCGCCCTCCTCGCCGAGGAAGCCGTCGTCCGGGCGGCGGTCGGCGATCAGCGTCGTGATCAGCTTCTCCGCCGCGATGTCCATCTCGGTGACCACGTCGATCGGGCTGGACTTGGTGGCGGCGACCGCGAGGTCGGCGGGGCGCCCGTCCCGCAGCAGCTCACCGGCGCGGCGGGCGGCCTCCCGGGCGGTCTCCGACAGCTCGGCGTACAGGGGGTCGGTCACGTCGGTCACAGGGCTGGTCACGGCCTTCCTCACGCGTAGGGGCTGTCGGCGCCCGCGGCGGCGGGGCGGGGGGCGCGGGCCGGGCAGCAGCCCACCGGGCAGAGGTTGTGACTGGCGCCCAGCGCTCCCAGGGCGCACGGCGTGACGCCGCGGCCCTGCTCGGCGGCGGCGCGCTCCAGGATCATGTCGCGGATCGCGGCGGCGAACCGCGGGTCGGCGCCGACGGTGGCCGACCGGCGCACCGGCAGCCCCAGCTCCTCGGCCTTGGCCGTGGCCTCCGTGTCGAGGTCGTAGAGGACCTCCATGTGGTCGGAGACGAAGCCGATGGGGGCCATGACGACGGCCGGGACCCCGGCCGCGTGCCGCTCCTCCAGGTGGTCGCAGATGTCGGGCTCCAGCCACGGGATGTGCGGGGCGCCGGAACGGGACTGGTAGACGAGCTGCCAGGGCCGGTCGATGCCGGTGCGCTCGCGGACCGCGTCGGCGATCACCTGGGCCACGTCCAGGTGCTGGCGGACGTAGGCGCCGCCGTCGCCGTGCCCCTCCACCGGGCCGGAGGTGTCGGCGGCGGAGGTCGGGATGGAGTGGGTGGTGAAGGCGATCTGGGCGCCGTCGCGGACCTCCTCGGGAAGGTCGTTGATCGACTGCACCAGGCCGTCGGCCATCGGCTCGACGAAGCCCGGGTGGTTGAAGTAGTGCCGCAGCTTGTCGATCTTCGGCAGCTCCAGGCCCTCCTCCTGGAGGGTGGCCAGGGCGTCGGCGAGGTTCTCGCGGTACTGGCGGCAGCCCGAGTAGGAGGCGTACGCGCTGGTGGCGAGGACCAGGATGCGGCGGCGGCCGTCGCGGACCATCTCGCGCAGGGTGTCCGTCAGGTAGGGCGCCCAGTTGCGGTTGCCCCAGTAGACCGGCAGGTCCAGGCCGTGCTCGGCGAAGTCCTTGCGCAGGGCGTCCAGCAGGGCGCGGTTCTGGTCGTTGATCGGGCTGACCCCGCCGAAGAGGAAGTAGTGCTGGCCCACCTCCTTCAGGCGTTCCTTGGGGATGCCGCGGCCGCGCGTCACGTTCTCCAGGAACGGGACGACGTCGTCGGGTCCTTCAGGGCCGCCGAAGGAGAGCAGGAGGAGGGCGTCGTAGGGGGTGGCATCGAGCACGTCTGGCATGTCTCGATCCTGCCACCCCCCACTGACAACGGGGCCACGGCGGGGGTGTTCCCCGTACCGGCTGGTCCGGACGGGTGCACCCGGGTCACCCGCCCAGTAAGCTGTATCGACTGCGTTCGGACCTTACTCGGATCCCACTGAGCCGTTACTGAGCCGTTTCCCGGAGACCCCGTTGCCCAGCCCCTACCGCGCCCTGTTCGCCGCCCCCGGCTCCAAGGGCTTCTCCGCCGCGGGCTTCCTCGGCCGGATGCCGCTGTCGATGATGGGCATCGGCGTGGTGACCATGGTCTCGCAGCTCACCGGGCGGTACGGGCTGGCCGGGGCGCTCTCCGCCACCATCGCGCTGGCCGCCGCGCTGTGCGGCCCCCAGGTCTCCCGGCTGGTGGACCAGTACGGGCAGCGGCGGGTGCTGCGGCCCGCCACCCTGGTCTCGCTGGCCGCGGCGGCCGGGCTGCTGCTCGCCGCGCACTCCCGGTGGCCGGACTGGGTGCTGTTCGTGTGCTGCGCCGGCATCGGCTGTGTGCCCAGCCTCGGCGCGATGGTCCGGGCCCGCTGGGCGGCCCTGTACCGGGGCACGCCCCAGTTGCACACCGCGTACAGCTTCGAGTCCGTGGTCGACGAGGTCTGCTTCATCTTCGGGCCGATCATCTCCATCGGCCTGTCCACGGCCTGGTTCCCGGAGGCCGGGCCGCTGCTGGCCGCCTGCTTCCTGGCGGCCGGCGTCTTCTGGCTGACCGCGCAGCGCGCCACCGAGCCCGCGCCGCATCCGCGTGACCGGGGCAGCGGCGGCAGCGCGCTGCGCTCCAAGGGGCTCCAGGTCTTCGTCGGCACCTTCGTGGCCACCGGCGCGATCTTCGGGTCGGTCGACGTGGTCACCGTGGCCTTCGCCGAGGAGGAGGGGCACAAGGCCGCCGCGAGCCTGGTCCTCGCCGTCTACGCGGCCGGGTCCTGCGTGGCGGGCATGGTGTTCGGGCTGCTGCGCTTCGCGGGACCGCCCGCGCGCCGCTGGCTGCTGGGCGTCTGCGCGATGGCCGTGAGTATGATCCCACCCCTACTGGTCGGAAACCTGCCGTCTCTGGCCGTGGCGCTGTTCGTTGCGGGCCTGTCCATCGCTCCGACGATGATCACGACGATGTCCCTCATCGAAGAGCACGTACCACGCGCACAGCTCACCGAGGGCATGACCTGGGTGAGCACCGGCCTCGCGGTCGGCGTCGCGCTCGGCTCCGCCGCCGGCGGCTGGGTGATCGACGCGGCGGGGGCGAGTGCCGGGTACGGGGTTCCGGCGGTGGCCGGAGCCGTCGCGCTGGCGGTCGGTTTCCTCGGGTTCCGCCGGCTCGAGCGGCCGGCCGCGGGTCGGGGAGGCATCGTTGAGCAGCACAGCGAGCGTGAGCGGCAGGAACGGCACCTGGCGTAACTGGGGCGGCACCGTCTCCGCCCGTCCCGCGCGGGTGGTCGCCCCCGCCTCGGCCGAGGAACTGGCCGAGGCGGTGCGCCGGGCCGCCGAGGACGGACTGCCGGTCAAGGCCGTGGGCACCGGGCACTCGTTCACGTCGATAGCGGCCACCGACGGACTGCTGATACGCCCCGACCTGCTGACCGGCATCCGCCACATCGACCGGGAGGCGATGACCGTCACGGTGGAGGCCGGCACACCGCTCAGGCGGCTCAACCTCGCCCTCGCGCGCGAGGGCCTGTCGCTGGCCAACATGGGCGACATCATGGAGCAGACCGTCTCCGGGGCGACCTCCACCGGCACCCACGGCACGGGCCGCGACTCCGCCTCGCTCGCCGCCCAGATCCGGGCCCTGGAACTGGTCACCGCCGACGGCTCCGTCCTCACCTGCTCCGCGGAGCGGAACCCGGACGTCTTCGCCGCCGCCCGCGTCGGCCTCGGCGCGCTGGGCGTCGTCACCGCCCTCACCCTCGCCGTGGAACCGCTCTTCCTGCTCACCGCGCGCGAGGAACCGATGCCGCTGGACCAGGTCCTGTCCCGGTTCGACGAACTGTGGACGGAGAACGAGCACTTCGAGTTCTACTGGTTCCCGCACACCGGGAACACCAACACCAAGCGCAACAACCGCAGCGCGGGCCCGGAGCGCCCGGTGGGACGGCTGCGGAGCTTCTACGAGGACGAGTTCCTCTCCAACGGCGTCTTCCAGGCCGCCAACTGGGTCGGCCGCGCCGTACCCGCCACGGTCCCGGCGATCGCCCGGATCTCCAGCAGGGCCCTGTCCGCGCGTACGTACACGGACATCCCCTACAAGGTCTTCACCTCACCGCGCCGGGTGCGCTTCGTGGAGATGGAGTACGCCGTTCCGCGCGCGGCCGTGGTCGAGACGCTGCGCGAGCTGAAGGCGATGGTGGACCGCTCCCGGCTGCGGATCAGCTTCCCGGTCGAGGTGCGCACCGCCCCGGCCGACGACATCGCGCTCTCCACCGCGTCGGGCCGGGACAGCGCCTACATCGCCGTCCACATGTTCCGCGGCACGCCCTACCGGTCGTACTTCACCGCCGCCGAGCGTGTTTTCACCGCGCACGAGGGCCGGCCGCACTGGGGCAAGCTGCACACCCGGGACGCGGAGTACCTCTCCCGGGTGTATCCGCGCTTCGGTGAGTTCACGGCGTTGCGGGATCGTCTTGACCCTGATCGTCGGTTCCGGAACGACCACTTGCGGAGGATTCTGGGGCCGTAGCCGACGCGGTGGGGTCCTGGGCGGCGGTGTCGCCGGAGCCGTCGGCGTCGTCCTGACCGGCGGTGGCGCTCGGCGTGGGCGTCGGGGAGGTCGTCGTACCGCCGTCCGCCGCGGAGCCGTCGTCCGGCGTGGACGTGCCGTCGTCGGTCGCGTCCGCCGAGCCGGACGGGGTGGCCGCCGGGGTGCCGCCCGCACCGGAGCCGGTGGACTCCCCCGGGTCGGGCGACGCCGTGGAGCCGTCCTCGTCCCCCGTGCCGCCCGAGTCCCCGGAGTCCGAGGAGGAGCCGCTGTGGCCGGAGAGCGCGTCGCTCACCGTCGTACTGCTGCCGCCGCTCAGGTTCTGACCGGTGATCAGCTCGTAGGTCGTGATGCCGCCCATGGTGACGCCGAAGACGACGGCCGCGGCGACCACCGGCCGCCGCCAGCTCCTGACCCGCGCCCGGTAGACCGTGCCCTCGCCGAACTCCCCGGAGCGGGACGGGCCGCCGGCCGCCCGGGGCTGCTCGGCGGTGCGCCGGACCTTCAACTGCTCACCGGTACGCCGGAAGAAGTGCTGGAAGAGCGTGCCGCCGCAGGTGGCGACGACGCTGACCACACCGGCGCCGAGGATCGTGCCGTACACCCCGAAGGAGGCGGCGAGCTTGGCGGCCACCACGGCCGCCAGGGCGCTGCCCGCGACCTGGGGCACGCTCAGGTCGATCCGCCTGCCCGAGTCGCCCTCGGTGCTGTTCTCCGTGACGTCGTCAACGGACCTTTCCCGCATCACCGGACCTTGCCTGTCTTTTCCGAACGTGAGCCGACAACTGCACGAGAGGGGGACGTACAGGCGAAATCTTTAGTTCCGTTTCTGGTGATTACGTGAAGTACGCCACCCGAAAGGTCCAGGTACCGGGCGGGAAGGGGCCGGGCGCCCCTTCCCGGTGGAAGTCGGGCGGCGCGCCGATCCACGCGCGTGGCCCGAATGGAGTACTGTTGCGAGCCCTGGGTCCGGTCTCCCGTCAGGGGGTTCAGGGCCTGCAAGGACCGCCGGGAGGGGGCTAGTTGCACTGGGTGACTAAAGTGGTCACTTAGCGTTGCGAATAGGTAACCGTGCCATAACGGCGATCCAGGGCCCTCGCCCGACACGCCGGGCAACTCGGCAAGGTTGTGGCAGGCTGCACCCGGGCAGGCCACACTCGACAGAGCGGAAGCAGCGACGCACGTGACGTCGGCAGGCACCACCCGGGAGGTCCCCATGCCCGAACTGCGTGTCGTGGCCGTCTCGAATGACGGCACACGGCTGGTGCTGAAGGCTGCCGACGCGACGGAGTACACGCTTCCGATCGACGAGCGCCTCCGCGCCGCCGTACGCGGCGACCGTCCTCGCCTCGGCCAGATCGAGATCGAGGTGGAGAGCCATCTCCGCCCCCGCGACATCCAGGCACGTATACGAGCCGGCGCGACCGCGGAAGAGGTCGCCCAGATGGCCGGCATCCCCGTCGACCGGGTCCGCCGGTTCGAGGGACCCGTCCTAGCCGAGCGCGCCTTCATGGCCGAGCGGGCCCGCAAGACACCCGTCCGCCGCCCCGGCGAGAACTCCGGTCCGCCGCTCGGCGAGGCCGTCCAGGAGCGGCTGCTGCTGCGCGGCGCCGACAAGGACACCGTCCAGTGGGACTCCTGGCGCCGCGACGACGGCACCTGGGAAGTGCTGCTGGTCTACCTGGTCGCGGGCGAACCGCACTCGGCGAGCTGGACGTACGACCCGCCCCGGCGGCTCGTCCAGGCCGTCGACGACGAGGCGCGCGCGCTGATCGGCGAGTCCGACGACCTCGCCGCGCCCGAGCCGAGCTTCCCGTTCGTGCCGCGCATCGCCCGGCTGCCGCGCGACCGGCCGCTGGACCGGCCCGGCGACCGGGAGCGCGAGCGGCCGGGCCTGCCGGCCCCGTCGGCCGAGCCGGTCGCCGAGGAGAGCGAGCGCGACTCGCTGACCAGCCTCCTTGAGGCGGTGCCGAGTTTCCGGGGCGACCTGGTCGTGCCCGAGCGCCCGGCCGCCGCACCCGAGCCCGTGGAGGAGCCGGCCGAGGAACCGGAGGCCGAGGAGCCCCCGGCCCCCGCCGCGTCGGCCGGGGCGGGCTCCGCGTACGCCGATGTGCTGATGCCGCGTTCGGTGGGCAGCCACCGGGACCGGCTGGTCGGCTCCACCGACCGGCAGGCCGAGGCCGACGGGGTCCGGCCCGGGCGCCGGGCGGCGGTCCCGAGCTGGGACGAGATCGTGTTCGGGACGCGGCGCAAGAAGCAGGAGTAGACGGGCTGCCGTACGGCCCATAGGCAAGAGCCGCTCTCCAGGAGAGCGGCCCTTACCCGTGCCTTCAGCGCGGGTCCGGTCCCACGGCGACCGGCCGCTGCGGGTCCGCCGACCACTCCGACCACGACCCCACGTACAGCGCGGCCGGAATGCCCGCCACCGCGAGGGCCAGCACCTCGTGCGCGGCGGAGACGCCCGACCCGCAGTACACGCCGACCTCGGTGTCCCCGGCGGCGCCCAGTTCCGCGAAGCGGGCGCGGAGTTCCCCGGCGGACCGGAACCGCCCGTCCGCCGCGACGTTCTCGGCCGTCGGGGCCGACACCGCGCCCGGGATGTGCCCGCCGACCGGGTCGATCGGCTCGGCCTCGCCCCGGTAGCGCTCCCCCGCGCGGGCGTCCAGCAGCAGACCGGTGCGCGCCAGTTCGGCGGCGCCGTCCGCGTCGAGCAGGCCGGTAGCGGCCGGGGCCGGCTCGAAGTCGCCGGGCGCGGGGACCGGCGCGTCGGTCACGAGCGGCCCCTGCCAGGCCGGCAGCCCGCCGTCCAGGACCCGCACGTCGGGGTGGCCGGTCCAGCGCAGCAGCCACCAGGCACGGGCCGCCGCCCAGCCCTGCCCGCCGTCGTAGACGACGACCGGCCGCCGGGCCGACACGCCCGCCCGGCGCATCGCGGCGCCGAACTCCGCGAGGTCGGGCAGCGGGTGCCGGCCGCCCGGCCCGGGCGGGGCGGCGAGTTCCCGGTCCAGGTCGACGTAGACCGCGCCGGGGAGGTGACCGGCCGCGTACTCGGCCCGGCCGTCGAACGGCGGCTCACCGGCCGCCTTGGCCACGCTGAGCTGCCAGCGGACGTCGAGCAGGACCGGCGGGTCGGTGCCCGCGAGGTCGTCGGCGAGGTCGGGTGCGGAGATGATGGCGTTCATGGCCACCATCCTGACGCACCGTCTGGCCGACATGTCGTTGTCGCGTTAACCTGCCCGCCGGGCAGCCTCGATCACGAGGCGTACGGGATCGGGCACATGCTGTACAGCCGATCGGCATCCGACCACCAGCGTGCGGAAACGGACAGCGCGGAGCGAGCCGGCGCGATGCCGTACGGCCACGGGGTCCGTCAGTGCGGAAGCGACCGGCCACCGCGAGGGGCCGAGAGAAGAGCGACGATGACCGAGTCACGGGGACGGACCGGCCGCGATGGCGACCGGCGCGCCCGGCGCCCGCCCGGCACACCGTGCTGGGTGAGCCTGATGGTGCACGGCCTGGACGCCACCCAGGAGTTCTACGGAGCGCTGTTCGGCTGGGAGTTCCGGCCGGGCCCCCAGCAGCTCGGCCCCTACGTACGGGCCCTGCTCGACGGACGGGAGGTGGCCGGCCTCGGACAACTGCCCCCGGACCGGCACCTGCCCGTCGCCTGGACGCCGTACCTGGCCTCCGACGACGTGGACCGGACGGCCGGCGCCGTCCGGCTGTGCGGCGGCACGATCGGCGTGGGGCCGCTGGACGCGGCCGAGGCCGGGCGGATGCTGATCGCCTCCGACCCGGCCGGCGCCGTCTTCGGCGTCTGGCAGGCCGCGGCCCACCTCGGCACGGCCGTCACCGGGGTCCCGGGCACGCCCGCCTGGAACGAGCTGATCACCTACGAGGCGGCGGGCGTCGCCACGTTCTACGCGACCGTGTTCGGCCACGCGCCGAAGGCGGGGTCCGCCGCCGGCCCCGACCACGTGACCCTGCATGTCGACGGCCGGCCCGTCGCCGATGTCCGCGGTGTGGGCGACGCCCTGCCCCGGGACCGGGGGCCGCACTGGGTGACGTACTTCGAGACGGCCGACGTGGACGACGCGGTGGCGCGGGTCGTCGGCCTGGGCGGGCATGTGCTGGAGCCGGTCGGGGAGGGTGCGCGGGGG
>NZ_JAGGOO010000131.1 GCF_018614415.1 Streptomyces sp. ISL-12 | reverse complement strand
CGCGTCGACTCCCTCCTCCGCCTTGCAGCTGCACGCACCAGACCCCGCTCACCGGCATGGACAAGTCCCGCCGGTGTCCTGCGTCCTGATCCAAACGACAGGCCCTAGGGGGCGGGTTCAGGGACCGGTTCAGTGACGGAACACCGTCTGTTGCCCGGCCCCGGCCCCGGCACCCGGACCCGAGGCCCGGGTCAGCCGGTGCCGAGGCCGCCCGTCACCGCCTCGTCGCGGCGGACCGGTCCGTCGCGTGCGCGGGCGGCCCGGCCGGCTCCGGCAGCCCGGCGAGACCCGCCCCCGGGGGACCGTCCCCCGGCACCGGCTCGACGTTCTCCGCGAGGAAGCCGCCGGACTGGTGCTGCCACAGCCGGGCGTAGGCACCGTCCGCGGCGAGCAGCTCCTCGTGGGTGCCCTGCTCGACGACGCTGCCCCGGTCGAGGACGACGAGACGGTCCATGCCGGCGACCGTGGACAGCCGGTGGGCGACCACGAGGGCCGTACGTCCCTCCATCAGCCGCCACAGGGCGTCCTGGACCAGGATCTCGCTCTCCGAGTCCAGCGCGCTGGTCGCCTCGTCGAGCAGCAGGATCGGGGCGTCACGCAGGATGGCCCGGGCCAGGGCGACCCGCTGGCGCTGGCCGCCCGAGAGCTTCACGCCCCGCTCCCCCACCAGGGTGGCGAAGCCGTCGGGGAGCTGGTCGGCGAACTCCGTGACGTGCGCGGCCCTCGCCGCCGCGTGGATCTCCTCGTCGGTGGCGCCGGGCCGGGCGAAGGCGATGTTGTCCCGCAGGCTGCGGTGGAACATGGCGGGTTCCTGCGGGACGTAGGCGATCAGTGAGCGCAGGTCGGTCTGGCGCAGCGCGCTGATGTCCTGACCGCCGATCAGGATGCGTCCGCCGTCGACGTCCGACATCCGCAGCAGCAGCCGGGTGAGGGTGGTCTTGCCGCCGCCGGACCTGCCGACCAGGCCGATCCGCGCACCGCCGGGCACGTCCAGGTCGAGGCCTTCGAAGATCGGCTTGGCTCCGGCGTGCGCGAAGGTCACCGCCTCGAAGCGGACGCCGCTGTCGCGCGGCGCGATCGGTTCGGGCACCGCCACGTCCAGCACGGTGGGCGGGTCGAGGAGCAGCTCCGTGAACTGCGCGGCCTCGGTCATGGAGCTCTCCAGCCGCCGGTAGATCTGGTTGAACTCGAACATGATCTGGGTGGCGTTGGAGTAGTAGGTGAAGGCGACGACGATCTCCTCGACCCCGAGGCCCGGGCCGCCGAAGGCGATGGCGACGAACAGGCCCAGCACGTTGGTCAGTACGGACATCGGGGCGACCAGGGTGTCGACGCGCAGATTGCCGTAGTCCCACGACTTGAGCGTCAGGCGCCGGGACTCCGCGACCCGGCGGCGGTGTTCGTCGGCCTCCCGCCGCTCCGCCGCGAACGCCCGGATGGTCTCCATGTTCGCCAGGCTGTCGGCGACGTGCCCGGAGACCCGGGCGAGCGCCGCCTCCCGGTCGTTGACGAGCTTCTGCCGGCGGCGGATCAGGGGGGTCGCGCCCAGCACGGTCAGCGCGATCATCAGCAGCAGGCCGGCGACGAGCATCGGTTCGTAGCGCCACAGCACCACGGCACCGAACACCAGCGGGACGAGGCTGCCCACGATCCGGTACGTCACCGTGTCGACGAAGTCCTCGAAGCGCTTGCCGAAGCTCAGCACCCGCTTGGTCAGGGACCCGGCGAAGTTGTCGTGGAAGAACGCCGCGTCCTTGGCGAGGAGTTCGTCCATCCCGGTGACGTACAGGTGTTCCATGCCGAGGGCGTCCACGCGGTTCAGACAGTGCTGCCCGATCCGCCACACGGCCTCGGCGACCAGCAGTGTCACGCCGAAGGCCAGCACGTACGGCAGCGCCGTCGCGAGGGTGAGGCCGCCGTCCCCGGCGGCCTGCCCCGCCAGTTTGGCGATGAGCAGGGGGGCGACGTAGCGGATGCCGATGTTGCCGACGGCCGGCAGCAGCAGGGCGGGCAGGCTCAGCCGCCGCAGTCTCAGCAGTTCCCTGCCGTAGTGGCGCAGCGCCAGGACGACCGCGCTCCTGCCCGGCGTCGGTGGCCGCGAATCTTCTGTTCCCATCACACTCCCGAAGGTCGGAACTCGGAAGTTTCCCGGCGGGAGAGGCCACCAGTCCAGGCATTTACGGCGGACGGGCCAGAACCGGACACGCCGTGGGGACCCGCGGGCTGTTCAGGCGGTGCGGTCGGCTGTCAGCATGACGGATCCGGTTGGAGTGAGGGGCGAGCCGTGTTCTACCACCTGCTCAAGTACGTACTGCTGGGACCGCTGCTGAGACTGGTCTTCCGCCCCCGGATCGAGGGTCTGGACCATGTGCCGCCGTCGGGGGCGGCCATCGTCGCCGGCAATCACCTGTCGTTCTCGGACCACTTCCTGATGCCCGCCGTGCTGAGGCGCCGGATCACGTTCCTCGCCAAGGCCGAGTACTTCACCGGCCCCGGCCTCAAGGGGCGGCTGACCGCGGCCTTCTTCCGCAGTGCCGGGCAGATCCCGGTGGACCGCTCCGGCAAGGAGGCGGGCCGGGCCGCGATCCGGGAGGGGCTCGGCGTGCTCGGCCGGGACGAACTGCTCGGCATCTACCCGGAGGGAACCCGCTCGCACGACGGACGGCTCTACAAGGGCAAGGTCGGGGTCGCGGTGATGGCGCTGACGGCGGGTGTGCCGGTGGTGCCGTGCGCGATGATCGGCACCTTCGAGGCGCAGCCGCCGGGCCGGCGCCTGCCCCGCGTCCGCCCGGTGGCGATCCGCTTCGGCGCGCCCCTGGACTTCTCCCGCTACGCCGGCATGGAGCACGAGAAGACGGTCCTGCGGGCCGTCACCGACGAGATCATGTACGCGATCATGGCGCTGTCCGGGCAGGAGTACGTCGACCGGTACGCCGCCGACGTCAAGGCCGAGGAGGAGAAGAAGGCCGCGCGGGGGCGCCGGTTCCCCCGGATGCCGCTCGGTTAGCGTCCCTCTGCCCTCGGCAGACACGCACGACGGGAGGGGTTCCGCGCGCCTACGGTCCCGGTATGAGACGTGCTGTGGTGATCGGGGCGACGGGACAGATCGGGCGGCCGGCGGTGGGTGCGCTGGCCCGGGACGGCTGGGAGGTGACCGCCGTCTCGCGCGGCGGCGGACGGGACGCGGAGTGGCCCGAGGACGTACGGGTCGTGCGGGCCGACCGGGAGGACGACGGGGCCCTGGCCGCCGCGGTCGGTGACGGCTGCGACGTCCTGGTGGACGCGGTGGCGTTCGGTCCGGCACACGCGCGGCAGTTGACCTCGCTCGCCGGGCGGATCGGCTCGGCGGTGGTGCTCTCCAGCGTGTCGGTGTACGAGGACGACAAGGGCCGCAACTTCGACACCCAGGAGGAGCCCGGCGGCTTCCCCGAGTATCCGGTGCCGCTCACCGAGGAGCAGCGCACCGTCCGGCCGGGCGACGCCACCTACAGCACCCGCAAAGCGGCGCTGGAGCGGGAACTGCTGGCCGCGGGCGACCGGTTGCCGGTGACGCTGGTACGGGCGGGCGCGGTCCACGGGCCGTACTGCCGTACGCCCCGTGAGCTGTACTTCGTCAAGCGCAACCTCGACGGGCGGCGCCGCCGCGTCCTGGCGTACGGGGGCGCGAGCCGCTTCCATCCGGCGGGGGTGCGCAACGTCGCCGAGGTGATCCGGCTGGCCGCCGCCCGGCCGGGCAGCCGGGTGCTCAACGCCGTGGACCCGGACGCGCCGACGGTGGCCGAGATCGCTGCGGCGATCGACGCGGTGATGGGCGTGGCGGTGGAGGACGTCCTGGTGGACGGGCCTCCGCCCGCGCCCCGGGTGGGCGACACGCCCTGGTCGGTGCCGGCGCCGGTGGTGTGCGGCATGGGCGCGGCGGAGCGGGAGCTGGGCTACCGGCCGGTGACCCGGTACGCCGAGTCGCTGCCGGAGACCGTCGCCTTCATCGCGGAGCGGCTGGCCGGGGGACGGGACTGGCGGGAGGCGTACCCGAAGATGGCCCGGAACTACGGGGACCTCTTCGACTACGCGGCGGAGGACGCCTGGCCGGCGGGGCGCCGGGCATGAGAAAGGGGCGGCCGGATGAGCACCGGCCGCCCCTGACCCTGACGGGTTACGGCTTCGGCGTGGCGTGCGGGGCGCAGGTCACGTCGCGGGCGTCCACCTTGCCGGTGAGCAGGTAGGTGTCGACGCGGTCGTTGACGCAGGGGTTGGTCAGACCGGTGACGCCGTGCGAACCGGCGTCCCGCTCGGTGATCAGCCGGGAGCCCTTGAACCGCTGGTGCAGTTCGACGGCGCCCTCGTACGGGGTGGCCGCGTCCCGCTCCGCCTGGACGATCAGCACGGGCGGCAGGCCCTTGCCGGTCTTCACGTTCACCGGGGTGTTCTGCTGGGTGGGCCAGGTGGCGCAGGGCAGGTTCATCCAGGCGTTGGACCAGGTGAGGAACGGATAGTCCTCGTGCAGGCGGGTGTTGTCCCGGTCCCAGGTCTTCCAGTCGGTGGGCCACTTGGCGTCGGCGCACTCGACGGCCGTGTAGACGGCGTTGCCGTTCTCCGAGGAGGCGTTGCCCGCGGTGTCGGACATGTCCGGGGCGGCGGCGTCGACCAGGGCCTGGGTGTCGCCGGCGACGTACGCGCTGAACACCGAGGCGACGGACGCCCAGGCGGAGTCGTAGTACGGGGCGCTCTGGAAGAAGCCGAGCAGTTCGGCCGGGCCGACGACCCCGCCGATCGGGTTCTCCTTGGCGGTGGCGCGCAGCTTCAGCCACTGGGCCTGGACCTCGGCGCGGGTGTCGCCGAGGTGGTACGTCGCGTCGTTCTTCGCGACCCAGTCCTGCCAGTCCTTCCAGCGGGTCTCGAAGGCGACGTCCTGGTCCAGGTTGGCCTGGTACCAGATCTTCTCCCGGGAGGGGTTCACGACGCTGTCGACGACCATGCGGCGGACGTGGTCCGGGAAGAGGGTGCCGTAGACGGCGCCGAGGTAGGTGCCGTAGGAGACACCGAGGTAGTTGAGCTTCTTCTCGCCGAGGGCCGCGCGGATGACGTCCAGGTCGCGCGCGGTGTTCGGGGTGGTCATGTGCGGCAGCATCTCGCCGCTGCGCTCGGCGCAGCCCTCGGCGTACTCGCGGGCCAGCTTGCGCTGGGCGCGCTTGTCGGCCTCGGAGTCGGGGACCGGGTCGGCCTTGGGGGCCTTGACGAACTCCTGCGGGTCGACGCAGGAGATCGGCGTCGACTTGCCGACGCCGCGCGGGTCGAAGCCCACGAAGTCGTACGCCTCGGCCGTCTTCGCCCAGATCGCGTTCTTGGCGGTCACGCGGGCCGGGAAGCGCAGGCCCGAGCCGCCGGGGCCGCCGGGGTTGTAGATGAGGGCACCCTGGCGCTGGGCCTTCGTGCCGGTGTTGCCGATGCGGTCGACGGCGAGCTTGATCTGCTTGCCGTACGGCTTGGCGTAGTCGAGCGGGACGGTGACGTAGCCGCACTGGATCGGCGCGGGCAGGCTCCAGTCGGCGGGGCAGTCCTGCCAGTCGATCCCGGCCTTGGCGGCGCGGGCCGCGGCGACGGCGGCGCCGTACGCCTGCCGGTCCTGGGTGTTCCCGTGCCGGGCGGCCGGACTGGCGTCGGCCGCGGGCGCGGTGACGGCTCCGGCCGTCAGCAACCCGGAGACCAGCAACCCGGCGGTGCCGAGCGCGGCCGTGCTCCCCTTCAGTCGTCTCATCCTCAAGTGGACCTCCCCGTACATCCTTGCGATTGGTACGGGGATCCTCTCGGCTGTGGGTTCCCTGAGGACAGGGCCGACCCGACTTCTTTGCCAATCCGATAAACGGCGCCACCCGTTCGATCGGCGGAGTACGGTCCTCAGTCCCCGTCGAGGCCGGCCAGCGCCTCGTCCAGCAGCCGGCGCAGGCGCAGCGCGTCGGGGGCCACCGCGGTGACGAGGACGGCCGGCCCGGCCAGCGGCAGCACGGCCGCCCCCTCCCCGGCCGTCCGGGCCGACGGCGGCGACTGGGCGAACTCCGGCCGTACGACGACGGCTTGCCCGACGGCGCGATGTCCCGCCAGCACCGCGGGGCCGTCCCAGCCGCCGGGGGCGCCGGGGCCGCAGGACAGTTCCTGGTCGAGGACGCACCGGCCCGCGATCCGCACCGTCAGCCGGCTGGTGAGCCGCCCCGGTTCCTCACCGGCGCGGCCGAGCACCTGTTCCTCGCGCAGCACCAGCCGGGCGCCGGCGGCGAGGTCGGCCCGGGTGGTGACGTACAGGTCGCTGCCGCGGGCGGCGATCAACTGCTCGGGCAGCCAGTACAGTTCGCCGCCGTCGGCGACGGTGAGGCGGACGACGTAGCGGGCCTCGTCCTTGGTCTGGCCGGGCAGCGCGATGGTGGCCGCCGCCGATCCGACGCGCAGCCGGGCGCCCTCGCCGACGTCCGCCTCGACGGTGAGGCGGTCCCCGCCGAGCGGTCCGCTCATCGCGCCGACCAGCGTCACCCGCGCCTCGGTCCCGACGGACCGGGTCCGGCGTGGCGCGAGGGGTCCCTCACCGTCGAGCACCGGCAACGCGGTACCGCCCCGTCCGTCGCGTCGGGCGTGGACGCGGGCCGTGGCCCGGACGCCGGCGGTTCCGAGGGCGTCGGTGGATTCCCGGGCACCGGCGGTCTCCCGGACGCCAGCGGGTCCGCGGGCGGCGTCCGTGCGGCTCACGCCGTCCACGCCGCGAGCCGGGACCGGACCCATGCGGCGACGTCCGCCACGCCCGTCTCCGCCCTGAGCGACTGGAGGACGACGGGCAGTTCCCCACGCTGCGCCTTGGCGTCGGCGGACATCCGGGCCAGGTCGGAGCCGACGTACGGGGCGAGGTCGGTCTTGTTGACGACGAGCAGGTCGGCGGTGGTCACGCCGGGGCCGCCCTTGCGCGGGATGTCGTCACCGCCGGCCACGTCGATGACGAAGATCTGCGCGTCGACCAGGCCCCGGGAGAAGGTGGCGGTCAGGTTGTCCCCGCCGGACTCGACGAGGATCAGGTCCAGGGGGCCGACCTCGTCCTCCAGGTCCTCGACGGCTTCGAGGTTGGCGGAGATGTCGTCCCGGATCGCGGTGTGCGGGCAGGCCCCGGTCTCCACGGCGGCGATCCGCTCGGGCGGCAGCACGGCCTCGCGGAGCAGGAACTCGGCGTCCTCGCGGGTGTAGATGTCGTTGGTGACGACCGCGAGGGACAGTTCGTCGCGCAGCGCCCGGCAGAGCGCGGCGACGGTGGCGGTCTTGCCGGACCCGACGGGTCCGCCGAGCCCGATCCGCAGGGCACGGCGGGTCCCGTCGGGGCGGTGCGCGTCGGCGCTGACGGCGGCGGGACCGTGGGAGTGGGGGTGATCGAGGTGCATGACGGCTCCTTCTCGAACTGGGGGATTGGGGGGTGCGGCCCTCAGGACGGCAAGCTCAGGAAGCGAACAGCCGCACCGGCCGCCCCGCGTGCGCCTCCGCCAGGATCTCCAGCAGCGGCGCGGAGGCCGCGGGCAATGCCTCCGTCCCCGTGTCGACGACCTCGCGGGCCGTCTCGACGGCCCGGTCGGCCACCCGGTCCAGCTCCGGCGCCAGCCGCGCCAGCACCCCGGTGGCGTCGAACGGGTCCAGGCTCAGCAGCCGCACCACGGCCGTCGCCGGCCCGCTCACGCTCTCGTACGCCGCGCAGTACGCCGCGTCGTCCGGCCCGAGCCCCGCCGCGCGCGCCGTCAGCCCGAGTACGACCGGCTGGTGCGCGCCCTTGGGAAAGGCCCGGGCGAGACCGGCGAGTTCGGCGGACGGCCAGGTGGCACGGGCCGCCCGCATCAGCTGCCGGCCCAGCTTCCGCGCGGCGGTGCGCAGCGCGGGCGACGGCGTCCGGGCGTCCGCGGCGGCGTCGAGGGCCACCGGGTCCGCGCCGAGGGCCGCCGCCGCGGCGAGCGCGGCCGACACCAGCCCTGTCGTGTGCAGCCGGCCCCGGCAGAAGGCTTCGAGGTCCTCGGCCCCGGTGATCCGCCCGGCGCGTACGGCCGCCTCAGCGCCCCCGGAGTGCGCGTGCCCTCCGGCGGGGAAGCGGCCGTCGGCCAGGACCAGCAGCGCAGCCCTGGACATCAGAAGAGGAAGTAACGCTGGGCCATGGGCAGTTCCGCGGCCGGCTCCGCCTCGACCAGCTCGCCGTCGATGTGCACGGCGAAACTGTCGGGGTCGATCCGTACGTCGGGCCGCGCGTCGTTCTCCCGCATGTCGGCCTTGGTGACCGCGCGGGTGGAGTCGATCGCCGTGAAGCCCTTGCCGAGACCGAGGCGTTCGGGCAGCCCGTCGTCGATCGCCGGGCCGGCCACGAAGTTGACGGAGTTGCCGGCCGGGGCCCGTCCGATCGCCCCGTACATCGGCCGGGGCAGGACCGGCTGCGGGGTCGGGATGGAGGCGTTGGCGTCGCCCATCTGCGCGTACGCGATCTGGCCGCCCTTGATCACGAGCAGTGGCTTGACGCCGAAGAACTCCGGTTCCCACAGCACCAGGTCGGCGAGCTTGCCGGTCTCGACGGAGCCGATCTCGCGGGCCATGCCCTGGGCGAGCGCCGGGTTGATCGTGTACTTGGCGACATAGCGGCGCACGCGGTGGTTGTCCGCGCGGCCGTCGCCCGGCAGCGCGCCGCGCCGGCGCTTCATGACGTGGGCGGTCTGCCAGGTGCGCAGGATCACCTCGCCGACCCGGCCCATCGCCTGGGAGTCGGAGGAGATGATCGAGATGGCGCCCAGGTCGTGCAGGACGTCCTCGGCGCCGATGGTGGACGGCCGGATGCGGGACTCGGCGAAGGCGAGGTCCTCGGGGACGGCCGGGTTGAGGTGGTGGCAGACCATCAGCATGTCGAGGTGTTCCTCGGCGGTGTTGACGGTGTAGGGCCGGGTCGGGTTGGTGGAACTGGGCAGCACGTGCGGCTCGGAGACCACGGTCATGATGTCGGGCGCGTGGCCGCCGCCCGCGCCCTCGGTGTGGTACGCGTGGATGCCGCGTCCGCCGATCGCGGCGAGCGTGTCGCCCACGAAACCGGCCTCGTTGAGGGTGTCGGTGTGGATGGCCACCTGGACGCCGGTCGCGTCGGCGACGGTGAGGGCGGCGTCGATGGCGGCCGGGGTCGCCCCCCAGTCCTCGTGGATCTTCAGACCGGCCGCGCCTCCTCGGATCTGGGAGAGCATCGCCTCGTGGGAGACGGTGTTGCCCTTGCCCAGCAGGCCGATGTTGAGGGGGTAGGCCTCCATCGCCGCGAACATCCGGGCCAGGTGCCAGGGCCCCGGCGTGACGGTGGTGGCCTTCGACCCCTCGGCCGGACCGGTGCCGCCGCCGACCAGGGTGGTGACGCCGGACGCCAGCGCCTCGTCGGCCACCTGCGGGCAGATGAAGTGCACATGGGCGTCGACGGCGCCGGCGGTGAGGATGCGCCCGTTGCCCGCGATGATCTCGGTCTCGGGGCCGATGACGAGGTCGGGGTGGACGCCGTCCATGGTGTCCGGGTTGCCGGCCTTGCCGATGCCGGTGATCCGGCCGTCGCGGATGCCGACGTCGGCCTTGACGATCCCCCAGTGGTCGATGATCACGGCCCCTGTGATGACGGTGTCGGGGGTGCCGTCGGCGCGGGTGGCGCGGGACTGGCCCATCGACTCGCGGATGACCTTGCCGCCGCCGAACACGGCTTCGTCACCGGCGCGTCCGGGGCCGCCGGAGCGGTCCTCCTCGATCTCGACCAGCAGGTCCGTGTCGGCGAGGCGGACCCGGTCGCCGGTGGTGGGGCCGAACAGGTCGGCGTAGGCGGGGCGGGAGATCTCAGGCATCGAGGGCACCCCCGGTCTCGCCGCGCAGTCCGGGCACGATCCGGGCGCCGGCGACGGGGAGGAGTTCGACCTCGACGGGGATGCCGGGCTCGAAGCGTACGGCCGTGCCGGCTGCGATGTTCAGCCGCTTGCCGCGGGCCGCGGCGCGGTCGAACTCCAGTCCCGGGTTGGCCTCGGCGAAGTGGTAGTGCGAGCCGACCTGGACGGGGCGGTCGGCGGCGTTGAGGACGGTCAGCCGGGTCGTTTCGCGGCCCTCGTTGTAGACGATCGGGCCGTCGGCGAACAGGATCTCTCCGGGTATCACGGCGCGGCTCCCCCTCAGACGATCGGGTCGTGGACGGTGACGAGCTTGGTGCCGTCCGGGAAGGTCGCCTCGACCTGCACGTCGTGGAGCATCTCCGGGATGCCCTCCATGACGTCGTCCCGGGTGAGCAGCTTGCGGCCGGAGGACATCAGCTCGGCGACGCTGCGGCCGTCCCGCGCGCCCTCCAGGATGTGCGACGTGATCAGGGCGACGGCCTCGGGATGGTTCAGCTTCAGGCCGCGCGCCCGGCGCTTCTCGGCGACATCGGCCGCCACATGGATCAGCAGCCGCTCTTGCTCATGCGGGGTCAGTCGCACGTCCCACCTCACAGTCCTCGCTCCGGACCGTGCCGGGTCCGGTCGCCGCGGCCACGGGGCGACGTCCCAGGTGGCCGGAGCGGCAGGCTAGTTGCACCGGGTTTCGCTCACGTTAACCCGCCCAAGATCACTTCTCGTTGCCCGGAGCTACTTCTTGGGCGTCCCTTTGCCCAGGCGTGAAGGGACGCGTGAACGGGCGCGGGGACGGCTCGCGTGGACGCGGGAACGGCCCGAGCGGACGCGCGGGCGCCGATGCCGGTTCCGGCGCCCGCTCCGGGTTCCGTATCGCGGGGGGCCGAACGGAGCCGGAACGGGCCGAACGGCGTACCGCCTATCGGCGTAGATTCACGTCCGTTTCCGGGACCGTCCGGCTTGCGCAACGCGCCTGGCTCATCGGCGAAATGGCGACTCCGCCGCTGGTGGGGAGGTCACCGGCCCCGGCGGCGGTGGCCCGGACGGTGCACCGTCCACCCGAATGGATGAGTGGTGAGTAACAACACAAAGTCCACGTTCCGTTGGGATTTTCCCACTTCGGTGCGTCAAGATCCCTGACTGACGACAAGACCCCGCCGCAGCGGCGGGGCGATCCGGGCGGACGCCGAGTCCTGCCGCCGCCCGGATGACCGGTCGACAGGAGTGGATCGGCAGGAGTGGAGGACCCGAGCACGACGGGTCGCCGGCCCGGTCACGCCATGACCGGAGCCGAGCAGCCCTTGGGGTGAAGCCGCACTCGTGCGGCCGGGCAACTTCGCCAGCCCGAATCCGACAGGTCATCCTTCACAGGCGGCTGACGAAGGGTTGCGCATGACTGCGCTCAATCGTGTCCCGTCGCTCATGGTCCGGGCCGGTACGGCCTCGGCCCTCACCATCGCCGCCGTGGGCGGCTCGATCGTGGTCCCCGGCATCGCCTCCGAGGCCGCCGCGGCGACCCATGCGACCAAGGCGCTGAAGATCGCGGCCTCCAAGAAGGGCGCCCCGTACCGGTACGGGGCCACCGGGCCGTCCCGCTTCGACTGCTCAGGGCTGACGCTGTACTCGTTCAAGAAGGCCGGCAAGAAACTGCCCCGCACGGCGGCCCAGCAGTACAACCGGACCCGCCATGTCTCCGCCTCCAGCCGCAAGGCCGGCGACCTGGTGTTCTTCCACTCCGGCCGCAGCGTCTACCACGTGGGCATCTACGCCGGAAAGGGCAAGATCTGGCACGCCCCGAAGACCGGTGACGTGGTGCGGCTGCAGAAGATCTGGACGAAGAGCGTCTGGTACGGCCGGGTGAAGTGATCCGCCCGAGGGGGCGCGCCGCCGACCCTGCCGGGGGCGCGCTCCCTCGAGTGCGTATGGGGCCGTACCGGGCGTACGGGCCCCATGGGCGCCGTAGGGACCGTACGGGTCGCACGGGACCGTACGGGTCGGCAGGGGTGCCGTACGGGCGCGTACTGGGCGTACGGGTGCATACGGGGCGCACGGGAGCTCCAGGCGTGGCGCGGGCCCGGCGGGTGGTCCGTACGGCATGACCGGCCGCCCTTCCCGGACCGCGCGCGACGAGACCCGCCGCGGTGACACCTGCCGCGCGCGGCGGGTGCGGCGGACGGAGCGCGCGGGGGACGCCGGGTCCCGGAGGGCGGCCCGCCGCACCCAGCCCGCCCCGTCACCGTCGCCGATCGCGCCGTACCGTCGTCGGGAGCGGCTCGGCCGGGGGTGTCCAGGGGAGTTCGACGGAGACGGTCTTGCCGCCCTCCCGGGTGGGGCGGACTCTCAGGCGCCCGCCGCATTCGGCGGCGAGGCAGCGGATGATGACCATGCCGCGGCCGTTGTCCTGCTGGACGGCCGCGGGCAGGCGCTTGGGGAAGCGCGGGTGGCTGTCGGTGACACCGATGCGCAGGTGCTCGTCACGGTCGAGCGCCAGGTCCACCGTGAAGGTGGGTGACTGTCCCAGGGTGTGCTGCACGACGTTGGTCGCCAGCTCCGAGACGATGAGCCGGATGGTGTCGGACACTTCCGTGCCGGCGGACAGTCCCCACTCCGCGAGCGTGCCGACGACGTAGGTCCGGGCGGCGGACACCGAGGCGGGATCGCTCGGCAGAGTGACGGATGCTTCCAGGTGGTCTGCCATGGCGACGTCGTCCCTTTCCGACGGGACCGCAGCCCCACACGGAGCGGATGGTTCGAGTACGGTCCCGGACTGTGCTTGGTCGCCAGAGTGCCATCACCACGCCGGTGAAGGGTGGCGATCCCCCAAGATGTGCATATATCTGTCGCTCGAAGCGGTGAACTCTGCGACTGCAGACCCCTTTTGCGCGACTCATAAGGAGTAAGGAGTTGGCCCATGCGGCACGGTCCCGTGGTGCGCCGCCGGAAGCTGGGCGCCGAACTGCGCACGCTGCGCACGGAGGCGGGGATCACCAGCGGCGAGGCGGCCCGGCTGGCGGGATGGCACCAGTCCAAGGTGAGCCGGATCGAGACCGGGACGAGTGGCGCGAAACCCGGCGACGTGCGGTTACTCCTGGACGTCTACGGCGTGGCCGACGCCCAGTTGCGCGAGGTCATCCTCGCCCTGGCGGGGTCCGAGGACAACGGCGGCCGGCAGCACTGGTGGCACCCCTACCGGGGCGTGCTGCCGCCGGCCTACCGCGACTTCATCAGCCTGGAGTCCCAGGCGAGCACGATGCGCACCCTGGAGACCACCGTGGTCCCCGGCCTGCTCCAGACACCGGAGTACGCCCGTGCGGTGACCCGCGCCGCGATGGACGGACTGCCGGAGGAACGGATCGACGCACTGGTCGAGGTGCGGCTGACCCGGCAGGACGTGCTGCGCTCCGCCACCCCCCTGCGCCTCAGCGCCGTACTGGACGAGGCGGTGCTGCGCCGGACGGTCGGCGAGCCGGGCGTGATGGCCCGCCAGTTGGAGCGGCTGGTCGACGCGGCGCGGCTGCCCCACGTCCGGCTCCAGGTGCTGCCGTTCGCCGCCGGAGCCCACATCGGCGTCACGGGGCCTTTCGTTATCTTCTCGTTTTCGAGCACTTCTGATCTAGACGTGGTTGTTCTCGACCACTTGACGAGTAGCCTCTATCTGGAACGGAAAGAAGACCTGGAGGCCTACACCGAGGCTTTCAACGCCCTGCAGGTTCACGCCCTTTCGCCCGACGACTCATTGGATCTCATCGCCGCGACAGCGGCCGGCGCGTAAGGAGGCACCATGTCAACACCTCCGCGGCACGTCCCTTCCAGCACCCGACTGCACGGTGTCCGGTGGCTGCGCAGCAGCTACAGCACCGGGGCCAACAACTGCGTGGAGACGGCCCGTCCGTCGGCCGGCCCCTGGGCCGGACTCCTCGCCGTGCGCGACTCCAAGGATCCCGCCGGACCGGCCCTGCTCATCTCCCCCGGGAGTTGGACGGGCTTCACCGCTGGGCTCCGCCAGAAGTAACCCCGTGCGGCAGCCGACGACGCACGGCCGTGTCACGCCGACTCATGGCCGCGTTTCGCGGATCGTCCGCACAGCACGTTCGACCTGATCCTCGGTGAGGTCCGCACGGGCGGTCAGCCTGAGCCGTGAGATGCCGTCGGGCACGGAAGGAGGACGGAAGCATCCCACGGCCAGGCCGGCCGTACGGCAGTCAGCCGCCCACCGTACGGCCTGAACCGAGGACGGCGCGCGCACCGATACCACGGCGGCGTCCGGGCGCACCGCCTCCAGACCCGGGGCCGTACGGGCCGAGACCGTACGAGCCGGGGCCGTAGGAGCCGTGGCCGTACGGACCGGGACCGTAGGAGCCGTGGCCGTACTGGCCGTGGCCGTCAGCCGCGCGTGCAGGTCCGTCGCCACCGCGCGGGCCCGCGCGGCCCGTTCCGGTTCGCGGCGCAGCAGCCGCAGCGCCGCCAGCGCGGCCCCAGCCGCCGCGGGCGCCAGTCCCGTGTCGAAGATGAACGTCCGGGCCGTGTCGACCAGATGGCCGATCACCCGCGCCGGGCCGAGGACCGCCCCGCCCTGGCTGCCCAGCGACTTCGACAGCGTGACCGTGGCGACGACGTCCTCCGCGCCCGCGAGTCCGGCGGCGTGCGGGGCACCCCGGCCGCCGTCGCCGAGTACGCCGAGGCCGTGGGCGTCGTCGAGGAGCAGCCCGGCGCCGCGCTCCCGGCAGACCGCGGCCAGCGCGGTCAGCGGGGCGGCGTCGCCGTCGACCGAGAACACCGTGTCGGAGACGACGACCGCGGGCCCGTCGTGCGTCCGCAGCGCCTTGCGCACCGCGTCCGGCGCGGCGTGCGGCACGACCTGGGTGGTGCCCCGGGCCAGCCGGCAGCCGTCGATCAGCGAGGCGTGGTTGCCGGCGTCGGAGACGAGCAGCGAGCCGTGCGGCGCCAGCGCGGTGACGGCGGCGAGGTTGGCCGCGTAACCGGAGGAGAAGACGAGGGCGGCCTCGAAGCCGCAGAAGGCGGCCAGTTCGTGTTCGAGTTCCGCGTGCAGTTCCGTGGACCCGGTGACCAGCCGGGATCCGGTCGCGCCGCCGCCCCAGATCCGTGCCGCCCGGGCCGCCCCCTCGGTCACCTCGGGGTGCCGGGCCAGACCCAGGTAGTCGTTGCTCGCCAGGTCGAGGAGCGGGTCCCCGGCCGGGCGGGAACGCAGGCTCCGCAGCAGCCCGGAGCGCCGGCGCAGTTCCCGCTGCGTGTCGATCCAGTCGAACGCCATGGGACGGTCCTTCCGGGTGATCTGTGAGCAGAGGTTTGTAGACAGTGAACAGACACTAGCGGCCCGGCAAGGGGCTCACGGTGTGGCAATCCCCACAGGTCGAACCGGACGTGTTGTGGGAACCCTCCTTTCGCCGAGGGCCGTTGATGGGCCAGGATCGCCTGCCATGGACCTGAGCGCATTGCTGAACACGCTGGTGGACAAAGGCCTGCGGCGCGAGCCGCCGACCCGCGAGGAGGCGCTGGCCGTCCTCGCCACGTCGGACGACGATCTGCTCGATGTGGTGGCCGCGGCCGGCAAGGTGCGCCGGCACTGGTTCGGCCGCCGGGTGAAGCTCAACTACCTCGTCAACCTCAAGTCGGGCCTGTGCCCCGAGGACTGCTCCTACTGCTCGCAGCGGCTCGGCTCGGGGGCGGAGATCCTCAAGTACACCTGGCTCAAGCCGGACCAGGCGTCCGAGGCCGCCGCCGCGGGGGTCGCCGGGGGCGCCAAGCGGGTGTGCCTGGTGGCGAGCGGGCGCGGACCGACCGACCGGGACGTGGACCGGGTCTCGGAGACCGTCGCGGCCATCAAGGAACGGCACGAGGACGTGGAGGTCTGCGCCTGCCTGGGCCTGCTCTCCGAGGGCCAGGCGGAGCGGCTGCGGGAGGCGGGCGCCGACGCCTACAACCACAACCTCAACACGTCCGAGGCGACGTACGGGGACATCACGACCACGCACACGTACGCCGACCGGGTGGACACGGTGCGCAAGGCGCACGCCGCCGGTCTGTCGGCCTGCTCCGGGCTGATCGCGGGCATGGGCGAGAGCGACGAGGACCTGGTGGACGTGGTGTTCTCGCTGCGCGAGCTGGACCCGGACTCGGTGCCGGTGAACTTCCTGATCCCGATGGAGGGAACGCCGCTGGCCACCGAGTGGCACCTGACGCCGCAGCGGTGCCTGCGCATCCTGGCGATGACGCGGTTCGTCTGCCCGGACGTGGAGGTGCGGGTGGCGGGCGGCCGCGAGGTCCATCTGCGCACCCTGCAGCCGCTCGCCCTGCACCTGGCCAACTCCGTCTTCCTCGGCGACTACCTCACCAGCGAGGGCCAGGCGGGCCGGGCGGACCTGGAGATGATCGCGGACGCCGGGTTCGAGGTGGAGGGCGCCGGCGAGGCGACCCTGCCGGAGCACCGGGCGGGCGGTGAACGCACCGATCTGGTGGCCGTACGCCGTCGCGGTGCCGGAACGGACCTCGCGCCCAATGCCTGACCTGACGGTGGAGGAACTCCTGGACCTCGACCGGCGGCACGTGTGGCATCCGTACGGTCCGATGCCCGGCCGGCGCGACCCGCTGGTCGTGGCGTCGGCGGACGGGGTGCGGCTGCGGCTGGCCGACGGCGGCGGTGAACTGGTCGACGGCATGTCCTCCTGGTGGTCGGCCGTGCACGGCTACAACCACCCGGTGCTGAACCGGGCGGCACGCGAACAGCTGGGGCGGATGAGTCACGTGATGTTCGGCGGGCTCACCCACGAGCCCGCCGTACGGCTGGCGAAGCTGCTGGTCGACCTGTCGCCCGACGGTCTGGAACACGTCTTCCTCGCCGACTCCGGTTCGGTGTCGGTGGAGGTGGCGGTGAAGATGTGTCTCCAGTACTGGCGTTCGCTCGGCCGGCCGGCGAAGCGGCGGCTGCTGACCTGGCGCGGCGGCTATCACGGCGACACCTGGCAGCCGATGTCGGTGTGCGACCCCGAGGGCGGGATGCACGGGCTGTGGGCGGGGCTGCTGCCGCGCCAGGTCTTCGCCGACGCCCCGCCGGCGGAGTACGACGAGGCGTACGCCGCCCGGCTGGGGGCGCTGGTCGAACGGCACGCCGGCGAACTGGCGGCGGTGATCGTCGAGCCGGTGGTGCAGGGGGCGGGCGGGATGCGGTTCCACTCCCCCGCGTATCTGCGGGTGCTGCGGGAGGCGTGCGACGCGCACGGCGTGCTGCTGGTGTTCGACGAGATCGCGACCGGCTTCGGGCGTACGGGGACGATGTTCGCGGCGGAGCACGCGGCGGTGGCGCCGGATGTGATGTGCCTGGGCAAGGCGCTGACCGGCGGTTATCTGACGATGGCGGCCACACTGTGCACGTCCCGGGTGGCCGAGGGCATCTCGCGCGGCGAGGTGCCCGTACTGGCCCACGGGCCGACGTTCATGGGCAATCCGCTGGCGGCGGCCGTGGCCTGCGCCTCGATCGGGCTGCTGCTCGGACAGGACTGGCGCGCCGAGGTCGGGCGGATCGAGGCGGGGCTGCGGGACGGGCTGGCGCCGGCCGCGTCGCTGCCGGGGGTGCGGGACGTACGGGTGCTCGGCGCGATCGGCGTGGTCCAGCTCGACCACGAGGTCGACATGGCTGCGGCGACGGCGGCGGCCGTGCGCGAGGGGGTGTGGCTGCGGCCGTTCCGCGACCTCGTCTACACGATGCCGCCGTACGTCACGGACGACGCGGACGTGGCCCGGATCGGCCGCGCGGTGTGCGCGGCGGCGCGGGAGGGGTGACGTGACCGGACGAGGTACGCCCGGCGGCCCGGCGGACAGGAGGACGACATGACCGTGCTCATGATCACGGGGACCGGTACGGAGGTCGGGAAGACGGTGGTGACCGCCGCCGTCGCCGCGGCGGCCGTGGCGGCCGGCCGGTCGGTGGCGGTGCTGAAGGCCGCGCAGACGGGGGTGGCACCCGGTGAGCCCGGGGACGCCGAGGAGGTCGGGCGGCTGGCGGGCCCGGTCACCACCGCGGAGCTGGCCCGCTATCCCGAACCCCTGGCGCCCGCGACGGCCGCGCGGCGGGCCGGGCTGGCTCCCGTGCGGCCGGACGACGTGGCCGACGCCGCGGAGAAGCTGGCCGCCTCCCACGACCTGGTGCTGGTGGAGGGGGCGGGCGGGCTGCTCGTACGGTTCGACGCGGCGGGCGGCACGCTGGCGGACGCCGCCGGGACGCTGGGCGCCCCGGTGCTGATCGTGGCGCCGGCCGGTCTCGGCACCCTGAACGCGACGGAGCTGACGGCCCGTGAACTGCGCGCGCGGGGGCTGGTGCCGCTGGGCGTGGTGATCGGCAGCTGGCCCGCGCGTCCGGACCTCGCCGCGCGCTGCAACGTCACCGACCTGCCGGACGTCGCCGGCGCACCACTGCTGGGCGCGGTGCCCGCAGGCGCCGCCACCCGCGCCCCGGCCGGTTTCCGGACGGCGGCACGGAGCTGGCTGGCGCCGGAGGTGGGCGGCACCTGGGACGCGGAGGAGTTCCGGA
Source organism: Streptomyces sp. ISL-12 (assembly GCF_018614415.1). Classification (GTDB taxonomy): domain Bacteria; phylum Actinomycetota; class Actinomycetes; order Streptomycetales; family Streptomycetaceae; genus Streptomyces. Next base: position 19,106 of record NZ_JAGGOO010000131.1, on the reverse strand, counting down.
GGCGAGAGGGGGCCTGAGCAAATCCGGACAGGGGCGGCGCCTGGGACACACGGAGGAACCCCGGGACCGAGAGGGCGCCTGAGCGGATCCGGAGACGGGCGGCGCCTGGGACACACGGAGGAACCCCGGGGCCGGGAGGGAGAGCCTGAGCGGACGTGTGGTGTCCTGGCCGCGACGGCCCGCAGCGCCCGCCCGACGGCCCGTCGGCACCGGGACCGCCCGCGCGGCCCTCGCGAAGAGAGGGCCTGGGCAGGGGTGCGTGGCGCCGGTACGGGGGACAATCGCGGTAACGCGTCCGCGTCCCTCGGCGAGGGAGGTCCCATGCCGCTCCGTTCCGCCCGCGACCCGGCCATGCCACGGGACGCCGTGCACCACCCGTGGTTCGCGCGCCGCTACGCCCGGCTCAGCGTGACCGCCGAGACCCGGATGGGCATGGGGCCGATCCGCGACCGGCTGCTCACCGGACTCTCCGGGCGGGTGATCGAGATCGGCGCGGGCAACGGCCTCAACTTCACCCACTACCCGCGCACCGTCTCCGAGGTCGTCGCCATCGAGCCGGAGCGGGTGCTGCGACAGCTGGCGGTGGAGGCGGCGCTGCGCGCGGAGACCCCCGTCGACGTGGTACCGGGCACCGCCGAGGCGCTGCCGGTCAAGAGCGAGGGGTTCGACGCGGCCGTGGTCTCCCTGGTGCTGTGCAGCGTCCGTGACGTGCCCCGGGCACTTGCGGAGCTGCGGCGGGTGCTGCGGCCCGGCGGCGAGGTGCGGTTCTTCGAGCACGGGCGGGGCGGCGGCCGGCTGATGACCCTCGCCCAGCGTGCCCTGGACCGGACGGTGTGGCCACCGCTGGCCGGCGGCTGCCACGTGTCGCGGGACCCGCTCGCCGCGCTGCGCGAGGCCGGGTTCACGCTGGGCCCCTACCGGCGGACCCTGATGCCGGAGAAGGGTCCACGGCTGCCCACGTCGTACTGCGTACTGGGCACCGCCTGGCGGGCGGGGACCGGCACGGCGACACCGCGCTGAGCGGCGGGACGCCGTACGGCCGCGAAGACGTCCCCCCTTGCCGCCGTACGGTCAGGGCACGACCCGGGCGCCGCCGCCCGTACCGGCCTGGCGCTCTTCCCGGCGCACCCGGCGGCGCACGGGGCCCTGCGAGGCGTCGCGGATGGGCGTCCTGGCTGCCGTCGGCTCCGGGTGATTGACTCGGCACGATCTCAAGTCGCCGAGCAATCTGGAGAGTTCATGTCGCGTCCGTTCCGTTTCGGTGTCAACCTGACCGTGCCGGCCCCGGCCGAGGAGTGGCGTGACAAGTGCCGCCGGGCGGAGGAGCTGGGGTACGACGTGCTGCTGGTCCCCGACCATCTGGGCATGGTGGCGCCGTTCCCGGCGCTGGTCGCGGCGGCGCAGGCCACCGAGCGGCCGCGGCTGGGCACGTTCGTGCTGAACGCGGGTTTCTGGAACCCTGCGCTGCTGGCCCGCGAGGTGGCGACCACCGACGCGCTGACCGGGGGCCGGCTGGAGCTGGGGATCGGGGCCGGGTATGTGCGGGCGGAGCACGACGCGGCCGGGCTGCCGTTCGGCTCGCCGGGTGAGCGGGTGGACCGGGTGCGGCACACGGTGCGGGAGCTGAAGCGGCTGCTGGAGTCCGCCGACCACCAGCCGCGTCCGGCGCGGCACCGGGTGCCGCTGCTGATCGGCGCGGGCGGTCCGCGCATGCTGGAACTGGCCGCCGAGCACGCCGACATCGCGGCGTTCACCGGCGCGCGTGCGGTGCCGGGGAGCACGACGGGGCAACTGGTCCCGCGCACCGCCGAGGAACTGGACGCGAGCGTGGCCGACTACCGCGCGCGGGCGGCGGACTCGGCGGCCACGGAGCTGAACCTGCTGATTCAGATGGTGCTGGTCACCGAGGACCGCGAGGCCGCCGTCCGCCCGTTCGCGGAGCGCGTACCGCACCTGACCACCGCGCAGATGCTGGAGCTGCCCACCCTGCTGGCCGGTACCGTCGAGGAGATCGCGGGCCAGGTGCGGGCGCAGCGCGAGCGGTACGGCTTCTCGTACCTGACCGTGCTGGAGCCGTACATGGAGGCCTTCGCCCCGGTGGTGCGGGCGCTGCGCGGGGAGTGACCTCCGCCGTCCACATACCGGAAACCGCTGGTCACCCGTCTGCGTGGCTGATGGGATCGGTTCATGATCGATCTTCATGTACGGGCCGCCGGGCCCGAGGACCTGGACACCGTGCTTGCCTTCTGGAAGGTGGCCGCGGAGGGCACCAGCATCAGCGACGACCGGGCGGGCGTCGAGCGCCTGGTCGCCCGCGACCCCGAGGCGCTGGTCCTGGGCGAGGTCGACGGCGAGCTGGCCGGCACGGTGATCGCCGGCTTCGACGGCTGGCGGTGCCATCTGTACCGGCTCGCGGTGCACCCGGACCGGCGCCGCCAGGGCATCGCCACGGCGCTGCTGACCGCCGCCGAGGCACGCTTCGTCGCCCTCGGCGGGCGGCGCGGGGACGCGATGGTGCTGGTGCGCAACGAGCGGGCGCAGCACGCGTGGCGGGCCGCCGGTTACGAGCCCGAGGAGCAGTGGCGGCGCTGGGTGAAGCACCTCGCCTCCTGAGGCGCCTCGGAGTCGTGGCCTCATCCGGCCCGGGGCGGGCACTCGCGCGACCATGACGGACTCCGAGCCCCTGTCCACGGAACCGCCGCCCGGCGTGCGACAGCGCGCGAGCCGCCCCGCCCTGCCCGATCATGGGACGGATGACCGAAGGACGCACGGTCGTGGGACCGACGATCGCGGGACGACGGGCGGTCGCGGGACAACAGGCGATCGCAGGACGACGGACGATCACGGGACGGCAGACAATCACGTCACGACCGGCGATCGCGGGACGGAGGTGAACCGGTGACCGAAGTGCTCCTGCTGCTGGTGGCCGTCCTGCTCGCGCTGGCCTGTGGCGCCTTCGTCGCGGCCGAGTTCTCCCTGACCACCGTCGAACGCGGCGCGCTGGAGCGGGCCGCGGCACGCGGGGAGCGCGGCGCGGCGGGCGCCCTGAAGGCCGTACGGAATCTGACGTTCCAGCTGTCGGGCGCTCAGCTCGGCATCACGGTGACCAATCTGGTGGTCGGCATGCTCGCCGAGCCGTCGATCGCCGCACTGCTCGCGGGCCCGCTGCGGGACCTGGGCGCTTCTCCGTCGACCGCCTCCTCGATCGCGCTGGTGATCGGTACGGCGCTGTCCACGGTGGTGCTGATGGTGGTCGGCGAGCTGGTCCCGAAGAACTGGGCGATCTCGTCGCCGGTCGCCGTCGCCAAGCGGGTGGCGACCCCGCAGCGCTGGTTCAGCGCCGCCTTCCGGCCCTTCATCACCCATCTGAACAACACCGCCAACCGTCTCGTACGGCGTCTCGGTGTGGAGCCCGCCGAGGAACTGGCGTCCGCGCGCGGGCCGCAGGAGCTGGCGGCGCTCGCCCGGCACTCGGCCAGGGAGGGCTCGCTGGAGGCGGACACCGCCGAACTGTTCGTACGGACGCTGAACCTCGCCGACCTCACCGCGGAGCACGTGATGACGCCGCGCGTCCAGGTGATCGCCTTGGAGGCCGGCGCGAGCTGCGCGGACGTGGCGAACGCGACGCGGGCGACCGGGCTGTCCCGGTTCCCCGTCTACCGGGACACCCTGGACGCGGTGGTGGGCACCGCGCACATCAAGGACGTCCTGGCGGTGCCCGCCGAGCGGCGGTCCGAGGTGCCGGTCTCCGAGCTGATGCGCGATCCGCTGCTGGTGCCGGCCACGCTCACCGTCGACCGGCTCCTGGACCGGCTCTCCGGGCGGCGCACCATGGCCGTGGTGATCGACGAGTACGGCGGCACGGCGGGCGTGGCGACGCTGGAGGACATCGTGGAGGAGGTCGTCGGCGAGGTGCGGGACGAGCACGACCCGCACGAGACGCCCGAGCTGGCCCCGGCCGGCACGGACGAGCACGGGCACGCGCTGTTCCGGGCGGACGGCTCGGCCCGGGTGGACCGGCTGAAGCGGGTCGGCCTGCGGGTGCCGGAAGGACCGTACGAGACGGTGGCCGGGCTGGTCGCGGCCGAGCTGGGGCGTATCCCGGCGGTCGGTGACCGGGTGGAGGTGGCGGGCTGGCGCCTCGACGTCGTGGACGCCACGGGCCGCCGGGCCGCCGCCGTCCTGCTGCGCGCACCGCTCGAGGACGAGCGGACCGGAAACGCCGACTCCGGTCCAGGCAACGAGGAGGCCGGGCGGTGACCGTCGTACAGCTGCTGATCGGTCTGCTGACGCTGGTCGTCAACGCCTTCTTCGTGGGCGCGGAGTTCGCGTTGATCTCCGTGCGCCGCAGTCAGGTGGAGCCGCACGCCGAGGCGGGCGACCGGCGGGCGGAGCGCGTGCTGTGGGGGTTGGAACACGTGTCGGCGCTGATGGCGGCGGCCCAGCTCGGCATCACGCTGTGCACGCTGGTCCTCGGCATCGTCGCGGAACCTGCCATCGCCCATCTGCTGGAACCGGTGTTCCACGCGATGGGGGTGCCGTCCGGGGCCGGGCACCTGGTCTCCTTCGTGCTGGCGCTGGCCCTGGCGACGTATCTGCACATGCTGCTGGGCGAGATGGTGCCGAAGAACATCGCGCTGGCGGAGCCGGTGCGCAGCGCGCTGCTGCTCGGTCCACCGCTGGTGGCCCTGTCCCGGGCGCTGCGCCCGGTGATCTTCACGGTCAACGCGTTCGCCAACGCGCTGCTCAAGCTGCTGCGGGTCGAGGCGCGGAACGAGGTGTCGGCGTCCTTCACCGACACCGAGCTGGCCGAGATCGTGAAGGACGCGAGCGAGGCCGGGCTCATCGACGACCGCGCCCAGGAGCGGCTGCACGACGCGCTGGAACTGGGCCGGCGGCCGGTGCGCGACGTGGTGCTCCCCCTGGAACGGGTCGTGCACGCGCGCGTGGGCGTCACCCCCGAGCAGTTGGAGCGGCTGTCGGCCGAGTCCGGGTTCTCCCGGTTCCCGGTGGTGGACGACGGGCGGCGGATCGTCGGCTACCTGCACGTGAAGGACGCCCTGGACGCCTCACCGCGCGGCGCGGCGTTCCGGCCGGGTGACATGCGTCCCATCGCCCGGGTACGGGAGAGCACCCCGCTGGACGACGTACTGACGGCGATGCGCGCGAGCCGCACCCATCTGGCGGCCGTCCTGGAGGCCGACGGACGGCTGGCCGGGCTGGTGACCATGGAGGACGTCCTGCGGGAGCTGTTCGGACAGCGGACGTGAGGACACCGGCCGACGGATGCCGGACGCCCCCCTCTGGTGAGCGCCGGGCAACGTCGGGTGGGCCGTCAGGCACCCGTCGGGTGGGCCGTCAGGCGCCCGTCGGCAGGCAGCAGACACCCACCGGCGGGCTCAGGCACCCACCGGCGGGCTCAGGCACCGACCGGCGGGCTCAGGCACCGACCGGCGGGTATGCCGTTGGGTGCCTCGGGATACCATTTTCGTCGCCATGCAGACGAACCCCACTTTCACCAGCCTGGTCGCGATCGGCGACTCCTTCACCGAGGGCATGTCGGACCTGCTGCCCGACGGCTCCTACCGGGGCTGGGCCGATCTACTGGCCGCCCGGATGGCCGCCCGCACCCCCGGCTTCCGCTACGCCAACCTCGCCGTGCGCGGCAAGCTGATCGGCCAGATCGTCGACGAGCAGGTGGACGTCGCCGCCGCGATGGGCGCCGACGTGATCACCCTGGTCGGCGGGCTCAACGACACCCTGCGCCCCAAGTGCGACATGGGGCGGGTGCGGGACCTGCTGACGGAGGCCGTGGAGCGGCTGGCCCCGAACTGCAAGCAACTGGTGCTGATGCGCAGCCCGGGCCGCCAGGGCCCGGTCCTGGAACGGTTCCGCCCACGCATGGAGGCGCTGTTCACCGTCGTCGACGACCTCGCCGCCCGGCACGGTGCCGTGGTCGTCGACCTCTACGGGGCGCCCTCGCTGGCCGACCCACGGCTGTGGGACGTGGACCGGCTGCACCTGACCGCCGAGGGACACCGCAGGGTCGCCGAGGCGGTGTGGCAGACGCTCGGATACGAGGCCGAGGACTCCGAGTGGCGCACGCCGGTACCGACGACGCCGCCGCCCGGCTGGATGCTGCGGCGGAGCGCCGACCTGCGGTTCGCCCGGACGCACCTGCTGCCGTGGATCGGCCGTCGGCTGACCGGCCGCTCCTCCGGGGACGGCCGGACAGGCGCCCAGTTCGACGCTGAGCTGGGCACAGCATTCTGGGTCACCCCTGCGGACCACACAAACCCCGGCCCTGTGACGGACTGGCGACGGGTGGGGCACTGCCCCGGAGCCTAGCCCGGTTGCCATGCGCCGCTTGAGCGCGGGCACCGTTCCCTCCCTGCCTGCGCCCGCTGACGTTCACCGATCCACGGCCGGCGTCGCAGGCTCCCGGTCCACGCCGCCCGATCGGAGTGGAACAAGCGCGACGACCGAGTCGTTCGAGGATCCGCGAAGGCGCCAGCGGCGTGATCAACGCTCGCCCGGCAACAGGCGAGCCGAGGGCGGGCGTAGCGGGTCGTAGAGCTCGGCACCCGCTGGCGGCGCCTGAGCGCAGGCCGACAGGCCCCGCTCACGCTCGCCCACCTCCGCAACGGCCGCCCGCATGCCCAGCTCGCGACCGCGCACCGGCACATCACCGAGGCCGTTGAAACCCTGACCGCCCTCGCGCCGACCCTCACAGAGGCGGCGCGGACAGCATCGTCGAAAGCGTTCGTGCTGCTGGACGGGGCCCTGCTGCCCATAGACCGGATCGCCGCAGAAAAGCCTCAGTCGGGCAAGGGGGTCTCTCAGTACCTGTATCACCAGGGTCTCCCTGTCGGCCGCAAGCCTGCTTAGCCTGTGGTCGGTTCCCGGCTGAACGCGGGGAAAGCAATGGACCAGATGATCTTTCCTGAAAGAGCGTTTCCAGTGCAAAAGCGCAAACTTGGACAGCAACTCGAAGTTTCAGCTCTGGGGCTCGGCTGCATGGGCATGAGCTTTTTCTACGGCGCGCTCCCGGACCCAGCCGAGATGACGAAGCTGCTGCGGGCGGCAGTTGACCGCGGCGTGACTTTCTTCGACACCGCCGAAGTCTATGGCCCTTTCACCAATGAAGAGCTGGTCGGTCAGGCACTGGCGCCGGTGCGCGACCAAGTGGTGATAGCCACCAAGTTCGGCATCAAGCACGGCGAACACGGGCCGACCCCGATGTCGGGGGTCGACAGCCGGCCCGAGCAGATCCGCCGAGCAACCGAGGCCTCGCTCACGCGTCTCCAGACCGAGTACATTGACCTGCTCTATCAACACCGCGTCGATCCCGACGTACCCATTGAAGACGTGGCCGGCACGGTGAAAGAGCTGATTTCCGAAGGTAAAGTCAAGCACTTCGGCCTGTCGGAGGCCGGTGCGACGACGATTAGGCGCGCCCACGCTGTGCAGCCTGTGGCGGCACTACAGAGTGAATACTCACTCTGGATGCGAGAGCACGAGACCGATATTATTCCGACCTTGGAGAAGCTGGGCATTGGTCTGGTCCCCTACAGCCCGCTCGGGAAGGGCTATCTGACCGGCAAAATCGATTCCAGCACGTCGCTGGCCGACGACGATCTGCGTCGCTCCCTGCCACGCTTCACACCCGAAGCGCGGCAGGCTAATCAGGCGCTGGTCGAGTTGCTCCAGCAGATTGCCGACGACAAGGGGGCTACGCCGGCTCAGATCGCCCTCGCTTGGGTGCTGGCGCAGAAGCCGTGGTTCGTGCCGATCCCCGGCACCACCAGGCTGCACCGCCTGGAAGAGAACCTAGGCGCACTCGACGTCGAGCTGACGCCCGGTGACCTGCAGCGCATCGAGGAGACCGCGGCCCGGATTCGTATCCAGGGCGGGCGCGTTCCCGAGCAGTTGAAGTCGCTGTTCGGCCGCTGACGAGGTCGAACTGAGGCCCCAGGCGCCCCGAAGGAAAGCGCCGGCGACACTCCATGGACACGCACGGCGATTCACCCCCCATCAGTCCAATTCAACTGACCCGCATGCGCGACCGTGCTTGCGCATTTTTCCATGACAGAAGGGACGGAGACCAATGGCGGACAACCAATTCACCACTCACACAGAACTTTTCGATCTGAGTGGGAAGTGCGCCCTTGTCACTGGCGGCACCAAGGGCATTGGGATGATGATAGCGCGCGGCCTTCTCCAGGCGGGCGCCCGCGTCGTCATCAGCTCACGCAAGGCAGACACGTGCGCGGAGGCACAGCAGCTGCTGTCCGAATTCGGCGACGTTCGCGCCATCCCCGCCGATCTGTCCAGGCACGACGAGTGTCAGCGCCTCGCTGATCTTGTCATGGGCGACTCGGAACGCCTGGACATCCTGGTCAACAACGCGGGCGCGATGTGGCGCGAACCGCTGGCGACGTTCCCGGACGAGGCATGGGACGCGGTGATCGACCTCAACCTCAAGTCGCCGTTCCGGCTGGTGCAGGCGCTGCTCCCCGCGCTTCGCAGGGCGGGCACCGCCGATGATCCCGCGCGGGTCATCAACATCGGCAGTATCGCCGCCATCCACGTCGCGCAGTCGCCCAACTACTCGTACGCCAGCAGCAAAGCGGCACTCCATCAACTCACCAGAGTGCTTGCCAGAGAGCTGGGCCCACAGCACGTCACCGTGAACGCGGTGGCACCGGGAGTGTTCCCGTCGCAGATGATGGCGTCCACGCTCGATGCCATCGGCGACACGATCGCGGCGGCGGCCCCTCTGCGCCGGCTCGGCCGCGCCGACGACATGGCGGGTATCGCCGTGTTTCTCGCCAGCCGGGCTGGGTCCTACCTCACGGGCACCATCATCCCGGTAGACGGCGGCATCGCGACGACCGCATCGGGCACCCCCTAGACTGCGGGACGGACCTACGGTGAGGAGATGGCCACGATGGATCTGCGCACCGAGATCCGGGAGTTCCTCAGCTCGCGTCGCGCCCGCATCACACCCGAGCAGGCGGGTCTGCCCGCTTACGGCGGCAACCGCCGGGTCAAAGGTCTGCGCCGCGAGGAGGTAGCGCTACTGGCGGGGGTATCGGTCGACTACTACGTGCGCATGGAGCGCGGCAGCCTCGCCGGTGCCTCCGATGGCGTGCTCGACGCGTTGGCTTCTGCCTTGCAACTCGACGAGGCCGAGCGCGACCACCTGTTCCACCTCGCGCGCCGATCCAGGGCGCCCAGCGGCCCGCGCCGGCGCCGGTCTGCCGTGACAGTGCGCTCGACGCTGCAGCAGGTGCTCGACGCGATCTCCGAGGCGCCGGCCTGGATCGGCAACGGCCGTTATGACGTGCTCGCCATGAACCAACTCGCTCGCGCGCTGTATTCACCGGTGCTGGCCGACCCGCGACGGCCGGCGAACACAGCGCGGTTCGTCTATCTGAACCCGGAAGCGGCCAGAGATTTCTTTGTCGACTACGACCATGTTGCCGGTGCCGCGGCCGCGAAGCTACGCATGGAAGCCGGCCGCGATCCGCACGACGAGGAGCTGATCGCCCTGGTCGGCGAACTGTCGACGTGCAGTGAGCTGTTCCGGCAGCGGTGGGCATCTCAGGACGTGCGGCTGCACCGGTCCGGACGCAAGCGGATGCGCCATCCGATCGTGGGCCAGCTCGACTTGGACGTCGAGTCCCTGGAACTGCCCGCCGAACCCGGCCTGCACCTCAACGTCTACACCGCGTCCGCGGGCACACCGACCGCTGACGCTCTGGCGCTCCTGGCGTCGTGGGCGGCCACCCAACAGACGCTGGCGACCGAACTCGAAGCACACAACGGATAGCAGACGGCGCGGCGGCGCGCGATGACACCCGGCGACCACGCCGGAGCTCTGGCCCCTTCGACACCACCCCAACACCCGGAGCAGTGGAATCCGGCGCCATCCCGAGACAACACTCGGGCCCTCGGCCTGCACAGCCTCAGCCCACGGCACGAAAACGGTCCACCGACTCCGTCGGCGGACCGTTACTAAAGTTCGAGGCTGGACGGGGTCGACCGGACCCGGCGCATGCGCTCTCGGCCTTCCCTCAGGCCGAGACCCAGAGGCAGCGCTGCCTCAGATGGTCGGGGTGTCGTCGACAATCGGCCTGTGAATCTCGACGACCGGCTTCCACCCCGCGGAGAACTCGATGAAGTCCGCACGGGTGGGGTAGGTGTCGATCGCGCGACGGTCACGCTTGGGGCTGTCGCTCGCCTTGCGCCCCCGGGGAATCTGCTCCTCGAAGATGTCGACCTTCACGTCGGGAACCTCCTTGAGGCCCTGGCGCCAGATCTGCACGACGTCGGCGCCGAACGCCTGCCGGGCCGCAGCGTAAAGGGCCGTGAGGGCTCCCTTGTCCCCACCAGGGACGAAAAGTGCCAGGTCCAGCACGACACCGGCGGACTGGAGGACCTCGATGGTCACCGGGCCGTTCTCGTCGGCCAAGTAGATCCCGGCTTCATTCTCGTCGTCGGGAAGGCAGGAGACTTCTTCCTGGAATACGGTTCGCGCCGTGATCGAGCCGCCCTCGAATTCCTCACCGGACCTGGTCAGAAAAGCAGGGACATAGCAGTCGGGAAGCTTGAGTTCTGCCGTGTCGGCGGAAACGAAGAGCTTGTCCTTCACGCCGAGCTTCGTCACCTCTTCCAGCGAGAGGCGGCGAGCGGCGATCTTCTCCGTGTTCACGATTTCCCTTTCAGGTTGCACTGTCCCTCCGAACAAGAACGCTACCACGAAACTCTGAGGTCAACTGCCCAGTAATCGTTGGGTAAATGGCCTCCGCCGACCTGCACGGGAGGATGCCGAAGCGAGTGCCACTCGGCCGGGAACACGCATCCGCCAGATAGTGTCCCTCGCCATGGCGCTGGGGATCAACTGGCGGTTGCATTTCGGTGCGTTGGATAGCGCGGAGGAACTAAAAGAGAGCTTACGGCAGATATCGCCCATATCCCCTTCGGGGAGGTGACGGCAAGGTAAGGCAAGCCATTCGGTCAGGACTTCGGCACAATCGGCTGACGTCCGATTGCTGGCGTCTCGTCGTAGTGGGCGGGGTTCGGTACACAGCAGGCACGGACGTCCGCGATCATGGCGTTCTCTACGCTCTGCGACCCTGGACTGGCCGTGCCTGCCGACGCACCGCCGCTGGATCCCCCTGCCCTGGAACAGCTTCAGGCCGCATCCGGTCTGCGCAATCCTCGCCGGACGCGATCGCTGCCCGCAGTGAGCGAATGGGGGGGGCGACGCACCGCCCGACTTGCTTCCCCCAAGAGGCAGACGTGACCGCCCCCCGCTCCGCGACCCTTCGCGTCCGGGAGCTTACGCTGGGTCGCGCTGCGGTCCGGCGGCGGGCGTCCGGCGAAACGCCCGGAGCCGCTGCCGTACGGCGGTCCGCTCGGCTGGTCCTGGGCCGGGAGGGAGTTCTCGTAGGTTCCTCCAGTTCCCCCCTCGGCGCTGGCCTGCACGAATCGCCAGTAGAATCCGTTTACGTGACTTCCGCTCCCGCCAAGCCCCGCATCCCCAACGTCCTCGCCGGACGCTACGCCTCCGCCGAGCTCGCCACGCTCTGGTCGCCCGAGCAGAAGGTGAGGCTGGAGCGACAGCTCTGGCTCGCCGTGCTGCGGGCGCAGAAGGACCTCGGCATCGAGGTGCCCGACGAGGCGATCGCCGCCTATGAGCGCGTGCTCGACCAGGTGGACCTGACCTCGATCGCCGAGCGAGAGAAGGTCACCCGGCACGACGTGAAGGCGCGGATCGAGGAGTTCAACGACCTCGCCGGGCACGAGCAGGTACACAAGGGCATGACCTCCCGGGACCTGACGGAGAACGTCGAGCAGCTGCAGATCCGGCTCTCGCTGGAGCTGGTGCGGGACCGGACCGTGGCCGTGCTGGCGCGGCTGGGCAAGCTGGCCGGCGAGTACGGGGAACTGGTGATGGCCGGGCGCTCGCACAACGTGGCGGCGCAGGCCACGACGCTGGGCAAGCGGTTCGCCACCGCCGCCGACGAGCTGCTCGTGGCGTACGGCCGGGTGGAGGAACTGCTCGGCCGCTATCCGCTGCGCGGCATCAAGGGCCCGGTCGGCACCGCCCAGGACATGCTGGACCTGCTCGGCGGTGACGCGGGCAAGCTCGCGGAGCTGGAGCGGCGGATCGCCGGACACCTCGGCTTCGCACAGGCGTTCACCTCGGTCGGCCAGGTATATCCGCGCTCGCTGGACTACGAGGTCGTCACCGCGCTGGTGCAGCTCGCGGCGGCGCCGTCGTCGCTGGCCAAGACGGTCCGGCTGATGGCCGGGCACGAACTGGTCACCGAGGGCTTCAAGCCGGGCCAGGTCGGCTCGTCCGCGATGCCGCACAAGATGAACACCCGCTCCTGCGAGCGCGTCAACGGCCTGATGGTGATCCTGCGCGGCTACGCCTCGATGACCGGCGAGCTGGCGGGCGACCAGTGGAACGAGGGCGACGTGTCCTGCTCGGTGGTGCGCCGGGTGGCCCTGCCCGACGCGTTCTTCGCGCTGGACGGGCTGCTGGAGACGTTCCTGACCGTGCTGGACGAGTTCGGGGCGTTCCCGGCCGTCGTGGCCCGGGAACTGGACCGCTACCTGCCGTTCCTCGCCACCACCAAGGTCCTCATGGGCGCCGTGCGCGCCGGTGTCGGCCGTGAGGTCGCGCACGAGGCGATCAAGGAGAACGCCGTCGCCACCGCGCTGGCCATGCGCGAGCAGGGCGCCGAGCGCAACGACCTGCTCGACAAGCTCGCCGCCGACGAGCGGCTGCCGCTGGACCGGGAACAGCTCACCGCGCTGATGGCCGACAAGCTGTCCTTCACGGGTGCCGCCGCCGACCAGGTGGCCGCCGTCGTGGACCGGGTCGAGGAGATCGTCAAGCAGCACCCCGAGGCGGCCGGCTACACGCCCGGCGCGATCCTCTGACGCGCGCACGGACATGCCCCGCTTCACCCCGGCGGAACTGGAGGCCGCCCGCGACCGTCTCGTACCGGACGTCGTCGCGGACGGTCTCCACGTGCTGTTCTGCGGCATCAACCCCGGCCTGATGACCGCCGCGACGGGCCACCACTTCGCCCGCCCCGGCAACCGGTTCTGGCCCGTACTGCATCTGTCCGGGTTCACCCCGAGGCTGCTCAAGCCCGCCGAGCAGGAGGAACTCCTCTCGTACGGGCTCGGCATCACCAACGTGGTCGCGCGGGCGAGCGCCCGGGCCGACGAGCTGACCGCCGAGGAGTACCGGGAGGGCGGCCGGGAGCTGGCCCTCAAGGTGACGCGGCTGCGGCCGCGCTGGCTGGCCGTGGTCGGCGTCACCGCGTACCGAGCCGCCTTCGACGACAGAAAGGCCCAGGTGGGGCCGCAGGAGCGGATGATCGGGGACACCCGGGTGTGGGTGCTGCCCAACCCGAGCGGGCTGAACGCGCACTGGACGGCGCAGACGATGGCGGAGGAGTTCGCGCGGCTGCGGGTCGCGGCGCAGACGCAGACGCAGATGTAGATGTAGATGTAGATGTAGGCCCAGGCGTAGCTGCGGACGTGGGCGTGGAAGCAGGCGTGGGCGTGGTTCATGGCGGGGCTTCCTCCGTGACGGCGGCCAGCAACTGCACCTCGTCCGTCGCGTCCCGGTCGGCGACTGCGAGCGCGACCCAGCGGCCGGTGCCCGCCACCTCCCAGAGGTAGGCGAGCCGGGCGCGGGCGCTCAGCTCGGTCCACGGCTCGGGTATCGCCTCCGCCCGCTCGGTGCGCAGCAGGACCGTGAGCAGGTTGAGGATCTCCGACTCGCCCCAGCGCTCGGTCAGGCGGGCGTCGACGGCGTCCCGCTCCTTCTCGTACTGGTCGACGGTCACCGCACGCTCGGCCGGGTCGCCGCCGCCGCGCAGGCCGTGGCTGCCGCTCAGCACCACGAGGTGGTGGTCGTGCTCCGCCGGGAAGGGGCGGAAGCACAGCTCGTCGATGAGGGCGATGTGCCGGGCGATGTCCATGGCTCCAGTAAAGCGGGCACCACTGACAACTGGCGGTCCGTCAGGCGTCCCGGCGGCGCAGCCGCAACCCGCCCGCCAGCACGGCGGCGGCCGTCCACAGCGCCGTCACGGCAAGTCCCGTCCAGGGGCCGACACTTCCGTCGTACGTCTCGTACAGGACCACCTGCCCCGCCTTGTCCGGCAGGAAGTCGGTGGCGCCGCCGGCCACGTCGCCGATCACGAAGGAGACGATGAGGATGAACGGGATCATGACCGAGAGGGTGGCGACGCCGCTGCGGAACAGCGCGGTGAGGCCGGCCGCGAACAGCGCCATCAGCATGAGGTAGACGCCGCAGCCCACGACGCCGCGTGCCTGCTCGGCCGTGCTGAGTCCGCTCGCGGCCGGCCCCAGCCCCGCCCGCGTGACCAGGAGGGCGGCGAGGGCGGTGACGAGTCCCACGGCGAGGGAGAGGGACGCGATCGTCGTCAGCTTGGCCGCGTACCACCGACCGCGACGCGGCACCGCGGCCAGGGTCAGCCGGATGGCGTTGCCGTGGTACTCGGACGACACGGCCAGGGCACCGAAGGCGATGGCGGCTATCTGGCCGGGCAGGACGCCGGACAGTGCCATGAACAGGGCGTCGAAGTCCGGATCGGAGGTGTCGGAGACACCGGCCAGCGCGGAGAACGCCGTGGTGGCGGCGGCCACCGCCAGCAGCGTGCCGTACGACGACCGCAGGGTGCGGACCTTGAGGAACTCGGAACGCAGGACGGGTGCGTGTGTCATGGTCAGGCCTCCTGGGGCTGGGCGGTGAACTCGGCCTCGGCGGCCGTCAGGTCGAGGTAGGCCTGTTCCAAGGTGCCTTCCTCGGCTGAGAGTTCGAGGATCGGTACCCCGGCCGCCGACACGACGCGGCCGATGTCCTCCACGCGCGCGCCGGACACGGTCCAGTGCCCCGCCTCGTGCCGTACGGCGTCGTGGCCGTGGCGGGCGAGGACGTCGGCGAGGGCGGTGGGGTCCGAGGTGCGGACGCGGACGCGCGGCCGTACGCGCGCGTGGATGAACTCCCGCATCGGGGTGTCGGCCAGCAGCCGGCCCCGGCCCAGGACCACGAGGTGGTCGGCGAAGGACGCGGTCTCGTTCATGAGGTGGCTGGAGACCAGGACCGTGCGGCCCTCGGACGCGAGCCGGCGCAGCAGTTCCCGGATCCAGATGATGCCTTGCGGGTCGAGGCCGTTGGAGGGCTCGTCCAGCATCACCACCTCCGGGTCGCCGAGCAGGGCGGCGGCGATGCCGAGCCGCTGGCGCATGCCCAGGGAGTACGTCCGCACCCGGCGCCGGGCCACCGACGCGATGCCCGTCTCCTCCAGCACCTCGTCCACCCGGCGTTCGGGCAGCCGGTTGCTCACCGCCAGGACGCGCAGATGGTCCCGGGCGGTGCGCGAGCCGTGCGCGGCATGCGCGTCGAGGAGGGCGCCGACGTGCCGCAGCGGTTCGTCGAGCGCGGCGTAGGCGCGTCCGCCGAGGGTGGCGGTGCCGGAGGTGGGCCGGTCCAGGCCGAGGACGAGACGCATGGTGGTGGACTTCCCCGCGCCGTTGGGGCCGAGGAAGCCGGTGACGCGGCCGGAGTGGACGGTGCAGGTCAGGTCGTCGACGGCGCGTCGGGTGCCGTACTCCTTGGTGAGGGCCCGCAGTTCGATGCTGGTCATGACGACAGCGTGGCCGGTCGTGCCCGGCCCGGGCCTCCCCCGCCGGTGGAGTCCGTCTCCCCCGTGCGGGGGAGGGCCGATGTCAGTGGCGGCTGGCACGATGACGCCATGGTCCGCTTGCTGCGCCCGCTGGTGCGGGGGACGACGTACACCCGGCTGCTGCACCTGTGGGTGCCGATGCTGGTCGTGAGCCTGTGGATCCTCATCGACGACACACGGATGTGGGCGCCCGCGGTGGCGCTGGCCCCGCTGGGCCTGATCGCGGGAGTGCGCGGCGGCGAGCGGCTGCAGGCGCAGTGGCTCCTGCTGCCCGGTGGGGACGACACCGGTTTCTCCCCGGGCCCCTCGGTGACCTGGGCGGACCGGCTGCGCACGGTGGTGTGGCTGGAGGTGCGGATGGCGCTGGGCTGGCTGGTGACGTTCGCCTGCGTCTGGCTGCCCATCACCGCGCACTGGCTGATACGGCTCGCCTCGGGCCACGAAATCGACACGTTCGCCGGGACGATCGGCCCGCACTGGGCGTACGCGCTCCTCGTGCCGGTCCCCCTGGTCGCGCTGTACGGAGCGGTGGTGGGCCTCGGCGCCCTGGTCACCGCGGCCGCCCGTACGCTGCTCGGCCCCTCCCCGGCCGAGCGCCTGGCCACGCTGGAGGAGCGCACCGAACAACTGCTGGAGCGCAACCGCATCGCCCGCGAACTGCACGACTCCATCGGGCACGCGCTGACCGTCGCCGTCGTGCAGGCGGGCGCGGCGCGGGCGGCCGGTGACCCGGACTTCACCGACCGGGCGCTGTCGGCCATCGAGGACACCGGTCGGACCGCCCTGGAGGACCTGGAACGGGTCCTGGGGGTGCTGCGGGAGGAGCGGCGGCCGGTGAGCGCCCGGCCGACGCTGGCGGACGCGGACCGGCTGCTGGAGTCCGCGCGGTCCTCCGGGGCGAAGCTCGACACGGAGGTGACCGGGCCGCTGGAGACCGTGCCCGGGCCGGTGTCCAGAGAGGGGTACCGCATTCTCCAGGAGGCGCTGACCAATGTGCTGCGGCACGCGGGTGCCGTACCCGTCCGAGTCCGTATCCGGGTGGAGGACAGCACTCTTGGTCTGGAGATACGCAGCCCGCTCGCGGCCGCCGCGCCCGGTCCGGGCCGGGGCAGCGGACTGCGCGGCATACGGGAGCGGGCCGCGCTCCTGGGCGGACACGCCAGTACGGGGCCCGACGCCGGTGACTGGCAGGTTCATGTGGTGCTGCCGGTGCGCTGATCTACCCTGGCCGGATGCCGGTCACCGTTCTCCTCGTCGATGATGAACCCCTGGTCCGCGCCGGCCTGCGGGCGGTGCTGGAGGCGCAGCCCGACATCGAGGTGGTCGGGGAGGCGGCCGACGGGGCGGCGGTGATCCCGCTGGTGCGGCAGCTGCGGCCGGACGTGGTCGCCATGGACGTCCGCATGCCGCTGCTGGACGGCATCGAGGCCACCCGCGCCGTGCTGCGGACGGTGACCGACCCGCCGAAGATCCTGGTGATCACCACCTTCGAGAACGACGAGTACGTGTACGAGGCACTGCGCGCCGGGGCCGACGGATTCCTGCTGAAGCGGGCCCGGCCCGCGGAGATCGTGCACGCGGTACGGCTGGTGGCGGAGGGCGAGTCGCTGCTCTTCCCGGCGTCGGTACGGCAGTTGGCGGCGGAGTACGGCGACGGCGGCGGGATGCGCGCGGCCCGCGCGGCGATGGACCGCGCCCAACTGACCGAGCGGGAGGGCGAGGTGCTGCGGCTGATGGCGCGCGGGCTGTCGAACGCGGAGATCGCCGCCAAGCTGGTCGTCGGTACGGAGACGGTGAAGTCGCACGTGAGCGCCGTGTTGGGGAAGCTGGGGGCGCGGGACCGCACGCAGGCGGTGATCGCGGCGTACGAGTCGGGGTTCGTGGCGCCGGGCTGAGCCGTGCGGCACCGGGCGGACCGGCTCTCGCCGGGGGCCGGTGTGCCGAGTACGATCCGGCCAACACGCGCACGAGCTGGGAGGACGGACCGTGGGGCGGCTGACCGGCGGGGATCCCTCGCTGCTGCGGAGGATCAACTCCGCGGTGGTGCTGCACGCGCTGCGCTCGACGGACTGCGCGACGCTGACCGAGATCACCCGGGTGACGGGGCTGTCCCGGCCGACCGTGGAGGGCGTGGTCGACGGGCTGATCGAGGCCGGGCTGGTCGTCGAGACGGCGGCCGAGGAGGGGTCGGCCCGGCGGCAGGGGCGGCCTGCCCGGCGGTTCCGGTTCCGGGCGGAGGCGGGGCATCTGCTGGGGCTGGAGATCGGCCCGCACCGGGTGTCCGCGCTCCTGGCCGACCTGGACGGCACGGTGCTCGGCGTCCAGGCCAAGGACGTCGACGAGAACGCGTCGGCAGACGAGCGGCTGGAGCGGCTGCGGGGTGCCGTCGCCGAGTTGCTGCGCCGGGCCGGGGTGGCGCGCGGCTCGCTGCGGGCGGTGGGGGCGGCGACGCCGGGGATCGTCGAGGCGGACGGCACGGTGCGGCTGGGCACGGCGCTGCCGGGGTGGACGGGGCTGCGGCTGGGTGAGCGGCTGGGCCGTTCCTTCAAGTGCCCGGTCCTGGTCGAGAACGACGCCAACGCGGCGGCGGTCGCCGAGCACTGGCAGGGTGCCGCCATCGGCTCGGACGACGTGGTGTTCGTGCTGGCCGGGCTGAGTCCGGGGGCCGGGGCGCTGATCGGCGGGCGGCTGCACCGGGGCTTCGGCGGGGCGGCCGGGGAGATCGGGGCGCTGCATCTGCTGGGCCGTGAGGTGACGCCCGAGACGCTGCTGTCCACCACGGACGAGCCGCTGCACCCGCTCGACGAGCAGGCGGTCGCGAAGGTGTTCGCCCAGGCCAGGGACGGTGACCGGCGGGCCCGCGCGGCCGTCGACCGGTTCATCCGGCGCCTGGTGCACGACGTGGCGGCGCTGGTGCTGGCCCTCGACCCGGAGCTCGTGGTGATCGGCGGCTGGGCGGCCGGCCTCGACGGC
Source organism: Streptomyces sp. ISL-12 (assembly GCF_018614415.1). Taxonomy (GTDB): domain Bacteria; phylum Actinomycetota; class Actinomycetes; order Streptomycetales; family Streptomycetaceae; genus Streptomyces. Next base: position 390 of record NZ_JAGGOO010000131.1, on the reverse strand, counting down.
GTCCTGGAACCGCTGCGCCGGGAGCTGTCCCGCTACTGTCTGCGCCCCCCGCGGGTCGCCCTGTCCCTGCTGGGCGAGGCCGCCGTACCGACGGGCGCGCTGCGGCTGGCCCTGGACCACGTGGAGGAACAGCTCTTCGCGGTGGAGGGCACGACGGCCCGACGGTGACCGTCCCCGCGATGGTCCGCTGATCAGGGGCGGTCGCTCGCGGCCCGGACTGGGCGCGAGCGTGGGCGTCGGTGTCGACCGACCGGGGCTGGTTGCCGTGGGGTGGCGTGTGGGCCGGTCGCCGTTCGGCCGGGGCGGGTCGCCATGGGGCGCGTGCCGGCCACCGCACGGCTGGGGCTGGTCGCCGTGGGGTCGCCACAGGGTCACCACTGGGCCGAGGCG
>NZ_JAGGOO010000130.1 GCF_018614415.1 Streptomyces sp. ISL-12 | reverse complement strand
CGGGTGGTGGGCGCGGCGGTCGGGTGGTGGGCGGGTGGTGGGTGCGCTGGGTGGTCGTCGTGCGGGTGCGTTTGCCGGTGATGGGTGCTGAGGTCATCGTGGAGGGACATGGCGGGGGCAGTGGACGGGGGCAGCCCACGGAGGTGCGGATGTACGTCGTGAAGAGCCCGTTGTCGGGCGCGGACCTGAAGACCGTGTCGGAGGCGCTGCAGGGCGCCCTGGTCGACCTGGTGGATCTGGCCCTGGTGGCGAAGCAGATCCACTGGAACGTGGTGGGGCCGCGCTTCCGGTCCGTGCACCTTCAGCTCGACGAGGTCGTCAGCACCGCCCGTACACACTCCGACACGGTGGCGGAGCGTGCGGCCGCGCTGGGCGTCCCGCCCGACGGGCGCGCCGCGACCGTGGCCGTCGGCAGCGGAATCGGGGTGACGCCGGAGGGCTGGGTCGACGACTCGGCGGCGGTGGGCGCGATCGTGGTGGCGTTGGGCGCCGTGATCGGACGGATGAGGGAGCGGATCGCGGCCACCGGTGACCCGGATCCCGTGTCCCAGGATCTCTTCATCCAGGTCACCGCCGACCTGGAGAAGCAGCACTGGATGTTCCAGGCCGAGAACGGGTGAGGCCGGTCCTTCCGGGGCGTACACGGGGCCTGGAGGTGACGGAGCATGCCGGGACGAATAGTGCGCCGGGGGGCTGCGCTGGGACTGGGAGCGGTGTGGTGGTGGGCGGTGCTGCGGCTGACGCTGACGTCCGACGCCGGCGTGCTGGAAGGAGCGGTCGCCGCCTCGGGGTGGGGGCTGAGTGTGCTGCCGGTGCACTGTGTGGCGCGGCGGAGGGCGGAGGGGGCGGTTCCGGCGGGGCGATGGCGCTGGGCCTGGCGGGAGTGGCGGGAGGGTGGGGGCGGCGGCGGGCGCGGCAATGGACGCGGTGGCGTAGACGGGCGCGGGGGCGGCGGCGGTGGCGTTGCGGGGCGTTCGCCTTGACCGGAGCGGCTGTCACCTGCGGGTGCGGGAGCTGTGGCGGCGGGTGGCCGGGGACGCGGGGGATGGGGCCGGGCCCCGCTGGCAGGTGGGGCACCAGTAGGTCGGGCGGTCGCGGGAGCCGTCGCCCTGGTCGGCCACTCGGATCGAGGTGCCGCAGCGCAGGCACGGGCGGGGCGTGCGGCCGTACACGAACAGGTCCGGGTTACGGCGGCCCGTGGTGTTGCGGACCGGGCGGTCGCGGTTCGCCGCCAGGAGCCGTACGGCGAGGGCGGGCAGGGCGGCGGCGCGGTCGGCGGGCAGGTCGCCGACGGGCAGCCACGGGGTGACGCCGAGCAGGAAGCACAGCTCGCTCTTGTACACGTTGCCGATGCCGGCCAGGTTGCGCTGGTCGAGCAGGGCGTCGCCGAGCGGACGGGCGGGGTCCGCGAGCAGGTTGGCCAGGGCCCGGTCGGGGTTCCAGTCGGGGCCCAGCAGGTCGGGGCCCAGGTGGCCGACGGCCCGGTCCTCGTCGGCGGTACGGAGGAGTTCCAGGACCGGGAGGCGGTAGCCGACGGCGGTGCGGTCGGCGGTGCCGAGCACCACGCGGATCTGGTGGGCGGGGCCGCCGGTCCAGCGCCGGCCGGGGGCGTACACCTTCCAGGCGCCGTCCATCCGCAGGTGCGAGTGGAGGGTGAGGCCGCCCTCGATGCGGGTGAGCAGGTGCTTACCGCGCGGGGTGACGTCCAGGACCGTACGGCCGGTGAGGTCGACGGTGGCGTACTGGGGGACGCGGAAGTCGGTGACGGTCAGCACTTTGCCCGCGAGGGCGTCGTGCAGCCGCTTGGTGGCCTGCCAGACCGTGTCTCCTTCGGGCATGGGTCAAGGGTGGCACGGGGAGTACGCGGCGGGGCGCGTGTGCCGGGCGTGCGCAGGGGGGTGCGCGCCGAGGCGTGCGGCTTTGCCTCATGCCCGGATCCGCAGACCCCGGGGGGTGGCGATGAACCCCGCTTCTTCCAGGAGGTCGCCGAACGGGGAGGTCAGCGCGGCGGTGCCGTTGATCCGCTCCACGGTGACCGTGCCGACGGAGCCATCGCGCGCGGCGGTCGCGAGCGCCTCGGTGGCCGTCCGCAGCCGGGCGTCGTCGGTGGCCGGGGTGTCGTGATCGGCGGGCCAGGCCAGCAGGGTCTTGCCCCCACGCTCCATGTAAAGGGCCAGCTCCCCGTCGACGAGCACCACCAGGGAGCCCGCCTTGCGGCCCGGCTTGTGCCCGGCGCCGGTCGGGGGCTCGGGCCACGGGAGCGCCGCGCCGTACGCGTTGGCCGGGTCGGCGGCGGCCAGGACGGCGGCGCGGGAGGCCGGGGTGGCGGGACGGTCACGGCGACCGGGGCGGCCGGGGGCGCCGGAGTGCCCGGGATGCCCAGGGGGGCCGGGGTGCCGGGGGCGCGCGGGACTGTGGGAGCCGCGGGGGAATCCGTCGCCGTAGGGGCTGCCGGCACCGCGGGGGCGGCCGGCGTCTGGGGGAGCGTGGTCGCCGTAGGCGTCGTAGGCCTCATAGCCCCCGTGGCCGCCTGCCGGGGCCGGGGCGGCGAAGTCGGTGTCGAGGGCGGGGAAGGGGTCGCCCGGGCGCGGGGACGCGCCGTTGGACCAGTCGGGCTCTCCGGTGGCTTCCGGGGCCGTGCGGGGCCCGGCGCTGTGCTGGGGCGGGAAGCCGTCGGAGGGACGTCCGCCGCCGGGCCGGCCGTCGCCGCGCTCGCGGGCGCTCGCGACCGCGCGGAGCCGGTCCACGGCGCCGTCCATCGCGAACTGGGCCGCGCCCAGCCCCTCCACCACGTAGCCGCGCCTGGCCTGGCCGCTCTCCTCGAAGACCGACAGCACCCGGTACGTCGCCGAGAAACCGCCCTCGACGCCCTCCGCCGCGACGGCGCCCCGGGTCACCACGCCGTGCCGGTCGAGCAGGGTGCGGGCCAGTGCGTGGGCCCGCACCGTGGGGTCGGCCTCCTGGGCGGGCAGCAGCGACCAGCGGCCCGCGACGGTCGGAGGGCCCGTACGGGAGGCGGGGCGGGCGGCGGCCGTGAGGGAGCCGTAGCGCCCGCGGGGGACTCCGCGTCTGGCGCGGTGCGCCGTGGAGCCCGCGGTGCGGCCCGAGCCGAGGTAGGAGCGCAGGGGAGCGAGCGTGTCGTTGGTCAGCAGACCGGACCAGGCCAGGTCCCACAGGGCGTCGGCGAGCTGCGGGTCGGTCGCCTCCGGGTGGGTCGTCGCCCGGACCTGGTCGGCGATCTGCCGGAAGAAGAGTCCGTAGCCGCCGGAGAGGGCGTCCAGGACGGACTGGTGGAGGGCCGTCGTCTCCAGGGGGTGCGGTGGGGGCAGGAGGAGCGGGGCCGCGTCGGCGAGGTAGAGGGAGAGCCAGCCGTCCTTGCCGGGGAGTGAGCCGGCCCCCGCCCACACCACCTCGCCGGCGGCGGTCAGCTCGTCGAGCATCGCGGGGCTGTAGTCGGCCACCCGGGACGGAAGGACCAGCTTCTCCAGCGCGGAGGCCGGGACCGAGGCGCCTTGCAGTTGTTCGACCGCGCGCACCAGGCCGTCGATGCCGCGCAGGGTGTGGCCCTTGCCGATGTGCTGCCACTGGGGGAGGAACTGGGCCAGCGCGGGCGGCGGCACCGGCTCCAGCTCGTGCCGCAGCGCGGCCAGGGAACGGCGGCGCAGGCGGCGCAGTACGGCCGCGTCGCACCACTCCTGGCCGATGCCGGCCGGATGGAACTCGCCCTGGACGACCCGGCCCGCCGCCGTCAGCCGTTGCAGCGCGCCGTCGGTGACGGCCACGCCGAGACCGAAGCGGGCGGCGGCCGTGGCCGATGTGAACGGGCCGTGGGTGCGGGCGTAGCGCGCCAGGAGGTCACCGAGTGGGTCCTTCACCGGTTCGGTGAACGCCTCGGGGACACCGACGGGGAGCGCTGTGCCGAGCGCGTCGCGCAGCCGGCCCGCGTCCTCGATCGCCGCCCAGTGGTCGGCGCCCGCGATCCGGACCTTGAGGGCGCGGCGGGCGGCGGCCAGCTCCTGGGCCCACTGCGGTTCGGCGCCGCGTGCGGCCAGTTCGGTGTCCTTGAGCGGGCCGAGGACTCGTAGGAGGTCCGCGACGCCCTCCACGTCCTTGACACGACGGTCTTCGGTCAGCCACTGCAGCTCTTGTTCCAGCTCGGTCAGCACCTCGGCGTCCAGCAGCTCGCGCAGTTCCGCCTGGCCGAGCAGCTCGGCCAGCAGCCGGGAGTCCAGGGAGAGCGCGGCGGCGCGGCGCTCGGCGAGCGGCGAGTCACCCTCGTAGAGGAACTGGGCCACGTAGCCGAACAGGAGGGAGCGGGCGAAGGGGGAGGGCTCCGGTGTCGTGACCTCGACCAGACGGACCTTGCGGGATTCCACGTCGCCCATCAGCTCGACGAGTCCGGGGACGTCGAACACGTCCTGGAGGCACTCGCGGACCGCCTCCAGCACGATCGGGAACGAGCCGAACTTGCTCGCCACCTCCAGGAGCTGGGACGCCCGCTGGCGCTGCTGCCACAGGGGGGTGCGCTTGCCGGGGTTGCGGCGTGGCAGCAGGAGGGCGCGGGCCGCGCACTCGCGGAACCGGGAGGCGAACAGGGCCGAGCCGCCGACCTGGTCGGTGACGATCTGGTCGACCTCGCCCTTGTCGAAGAGGATGTCCGCGGCGCCTACGGGAGCCTGGTCGGCGTCGTACTCGGTGCCTGCCTTGCGCGGTTCCTGATCGAGCAGGTCCAGGCCCATCAGATCGGCGTCCGGCAGGCGCAGCACGATGCCGTCGTCGGCGTGCATGACCTGCGCGTCCATGCCGTACCGCTCGGACAGGCGGGCGCCGAGGGCCAGCGCCCAGGGGGCGTGGACCTGGGCACCGAAGGGGGAGTGGACCACGACCCGCCAGTCGCCCAGCTCGTCGCGGAAGCGTTCGACCACGATGGTGCGGTCGTCGGGGATGTGGCCGCAGGCCTCGCGCTGCTCGCCGAGGTAGGTGAGGACGTTGGCCGCGGCGCGGTCGTCCAGGCCGGCGGCGAGCAAACGCAGCCGGGCGTCCTCCGCGGTGAGCGAGCCGACCTCGCGGAGGAAGGCGCCCAGGGCCCGGCCCAGCTCCAGCGGGCGGCCCAGCTGGTCGCCCTTCCAGAAGGGCAGCCGGCCCGGTACACCGGGGGCCGGGGAGACCAGGACCCGGTCGCGCGTGATGTCCTCGATGCGCCAGGAGCTGGTGCCGAGTGTGAAGACGTCCCCCACGCGGGACTCGTACACCATCTCCTCGTCCAGCTCGCCGACCCGGCCGCCACCCTTCTTCGGGTCGGCTCCGGCGAGGAACACGCCGAAGAGCCCGCGGTCGGGGATCGTGCCGCCCGAGGTGACGGCGAGGCGCTGGGCGCCGGGGCGGCCGGTGACAGTACCGGCGACCCGGTCCCAGACCACGCGCGGGCGCAGCTCGGCGAAGGCGTCGGACGGGTAGCGGCCCGCGAGCATGTCCAGGACCGCGGTGAACGCCGACTCCGGCAGCGAGGCGAAGGGGGCGGCCCGGCGGACCGTGGCGAGCAGGTCGTCGACCTGCCAGGTGTCCAGGGCCGTCATCGCCACGAGCTGCTGGGCGAGGACGTCCAGGGGGTTCGCGGGGATCTTGAGGGACTCGATGGCGCCGGTGCGCATCCGCTCGGTGACCACGGCGGCCTGGACGAGGTCGCCGCGGTACTTCGGGAAGACCACGCCCGTGGAGACGGCGCCGACCTGGTGGCCGGCACGCCCGACGCGCTGGAGGCCGGAGGCGACGGACGGGGGCGACTCGACCTGGATCACGAGGTCGACCGCGCCCATGTCGATGCCGAGCTCCAGGCTGGAGGTGGCGACCACGGCGGGCAGGCGGCCCGCCTTGAGGTCCTCCTCGACCTGGGAGCGCTGCTCCTTGGAGACCGAGCCGTGGTGGGCGCGGGCGATCACGGGCGGGGCGCCCTGGGCGGCGCCCGAGCCGCCCATCAGCTCGGCGGGGGAGTGGTGCTCGTCCAGGGGGACGCCGGTTTCCCGTTCGTAGGCGATCTCGTTGAGTCTGTTGCACAGGCGTTCCGCCAGACGGCGGGAGTTCGCGAAGACGATGGTGGAGCGGTGGGACTGGACGAGGTCCGTGATCCGCTCCTCGACGTGCGGCCAGATCGAGGGGCGTTCCGCGCCGTCGTTGCCGTCGGAGACCGGGGAGCCGCCCAGCTCGCCCAGGTCGTCGACCGGGACGACCACGGAGAGGTCGAACTCCTTGCCGGACGGGGGCTGGACGACTTCGGCCTTGCGGCGCGGGGAGAGGAAGCGTGCGACCTCGTCGACGGGGCGGACCGTGGCGGAGAGGCCGATGCGGCGGGCGGGGCGGGGGAGCAGCTCGTCGAGCCGCTCCAGGGAGAGCGCCAGGTGGGCGCCGCGCTTGGTGCCGGCGACCGCGTGCACCTCGTCGAGGATCACCGTCTCCACGCCGGTCAGGGCGTCGCGGGTGGCCGACGTCAGCATCAGGAAGAGGGACTCGGGGGTGGTGATCAGGATGTCCGGGGGGCGGGTGGACAGCGCGCGGCGTTCGGCGGCCGGGGTGTCGCCGGAGCGGATGCCGACCTTGACCTCGGGTTCGGGCAGGCCCAGGCGGACGGATTCCTGGCGGATGCCGGTCAGCGGGCTGCGGAGGTTGCGTTCCACGTCGACGGCGAGGGCCTTGAGGGGGGAGACGTAGAGGACGCGGCAGCGCTTCTTCGGGTCGGCGGGCGGGGGTGTCGAGGCCAGCTGGTCCAGGGCGGCGAGGAAGGCGGCCAGGGTCTTGCCGGAGCCGGTGGGGGCGACGACCAGCACGTCCGAGCCCTCTCCGATGGCCTTCCACGCGCCTGCCTGGGCGGCAGTGGGCGCGGAGAAGGCCCCCGTGAACCAACCGCGGGTCGCGGGGGAGAAGCCGTCCAGGGCTCGGTGTGCGGAGCTGACCATGCGTCCATCGTGCACCCGGGCACTGACAATCGGGCCGGACGCGAGTGCCTGCGGCGTCTGTGCGGGCTCGGTGGGGGTGCGCGTAGCGCCCAGGGTGCGGTGCGTGGTCGGGGCCGGGGTGGGGGTGTCCGTCCTCGGAACGGTGCGGAATCGGTCGGTTACGGGGGTGGAGCGGATGGACGCGCCAATCGCTGTGGGCGGACACCCACCCCGTCCCCTGCGCGCCGTACGCGTACGCGGGTGCGGGTGCGGGTGCGTTACGCCACGGGTGAGGAGAATGGGCGCATGGGACACGGCGAGCGGGCGCGGCACTGGCGGTTCGCCGCGTTGCCCGGTGTCGATCTGCTGCGGGCCCGGTACATACGGCAGACGTTCGTGCGGCACACGCACGAGCACTTCGTCATCGCGGCCATCTACGGCGGGGTGGAGGTCTTCCACCACGGCGGGGGCGATGTGTACGCGGGGGCCGGCGATCTCGCGCTGGTCAATCCGGACACTCCGCACACCGGTCGGGCGGGGGTGCCGGAGGGGTGGCGGTACGGGGCTGTGTATCCGTCGCCGGAGGTGGTGGCGGCGATCGCCGGGGAGACCACCACGTTGCGGGGGACGCCCGGGTTCGTCCGGCCGGTGGTGAGTGATCCGTACACCGTGGAACTGGTACGGCGGGTGCTGCGGGCCGCCGACGAGGGGGAGGCGCTGGCCGCCGACACGCTGCTGCGGGTGGCCGTGACCCGGTTGCTGCGGCTGAACGGCGGGACGCTGCCCGGGCGGGAAGTACGGTCGGCGGGGGCGCGGGTCGCGGCACGCGCGCGTGGCGTGCTGGAGGAGCGGATGGCCGATCCGCCTGGTCTCGAGGCGCTGGCCGCGGGGCTGGGGACCGGGCCGTTCGCGTTGCTGCGGGCCTTCCGGGACGCCTATGGCATGCCGCCGCACACCTGGCTGACGGATGCCCGGGTACGTCGTGCGCGGCGGCTGCTGGACGCCGGGACCGCCCCGGCCGAGGTGGCGGCCTTGGTGGGGTTCACGGACCAGCCGCATCTGAACCGGCACTTCACGCGGATCGTGGGCGTTCCGCCAGGGGCCTATCAGCGTGAGCGCAAGAACGTACAAGACGCTCGGTGGTGACCGGTCCTACCGTCCGGGGCGTGGCAGCGGAACAGTCGGTAGTTCAAGACAGTGTGAGGAAGCCCGACGCGGCCGTCGTGCGGGACGCGTTGGGTGTCGGCGTCGCGGTGGGTCTGTCCGGGTTCGCCTTCGGGGTGACCTCGGCGGGTGGCGGGCTCAGCCTGGCGCAGACCTGCGCGCTCAGCCTTCTGGTGTTCACCGGGGCGTCCCAGTTCGCGCTCGTGGGGGCGCTCGCGGCCGGTGGGAACCCCTTCACGGCCGCGGCCGGGGCTTTCTTCCTGGGCGTGCGCAACGCCTTCTACGGGCTGCGACTGTCGCAGTTGCTGGCCCTGCCGCGGGCGGTGCGGCCGTTCGCCGCGCAGTGGGTCATCGACGAGACGGCCGCGGTGGCGCTGGCCCAGCCGACGCGGCGGGCGGTGCGGATCGGGTTCACGGTCACGGGCCTCAGCCTCTACGTGCTGTGGAACCTCACCACGTTGCTGGGCGCGCTCGGGGCGGAGGCCATCGGGGACACCGATGCCTGGGGCCTCGACGCGGCCGGGCCCGCGGTGTTCCTGGCGCTGCTCGCCCCGATGCTGAAGACCCCGGTCGAACGGGCGGTCGCCGGGCTGGCGGTGGTGCTGGGGCTCGGCCTGCTGCCGGTGCTGCCGGCCGGGACGCCGGTGCTGGCCGCGGCGCTGGCCGCGCCGGCCGTCCTGTGGGCGCGGGGGCGTCGCGGGCGGGAGGACGCGCGGTGAGCGTCTGGATCGCGATCGGCTTGACCACGCTGGGGTGCTACGCGGTCAAGCTCGTCGGGCTGCTGGTGCCCGCGGGCGCCCTGCAGCGGCCCGTGGTGCGCCGGCTGGCCGCTCTGCTTCCCGTCGCCCTGCTCGCCGCTCTCACGGCGCAGCAGACCTTCGCCGACGGGCGGGTGCTCGTGCTGGACGCGCGGGCCGCGGGGGTCGCTGCGGCGGCCGTCGCGCTGGTCCTGCGCGCGCCGTTTCTGCTGGTCGTCGGTGCGGCGGTGGCGGTGACCGCCGGGGTGCGGGCCCTGAGCGGGTGAGCGGTATCCGGGTCAGGTGACGGGGCGGCCGTGGGCCTGGAGGGTGCGCAGGGCGCTGATGGTCGCCCCGGGGCGGGCCTCCAGGGCGGCGGCCGGTGTCAAGCCGGGCCGGTGGACCGGCCAGCCGCCGTCGGCCTCCTGCGCGGACGCGAGGAAGTCCAGGGAACGCGCCATCTCGTCGTCGGTGAACCACGCGCGCGCGAGGGAGCGCGGAGTGCGGGCGTAGTCGTGCGGGAGGAGGCGCGGCTCGCCGGGCGGGCGGCGGGAGTCCGGGTCCAGTACCGCCAGGTGGTGCTCGCGCAGCAGGCGGCCCAGGCGGTCGGCGGTCGCCTCCGCGCGCGGGCGGTCGGGTACGGAGTCCAGGAAGGCCACCGCCGCCTGGATCTCGTAGGGGTCCCGGGCGCGCAGCGACTCGGTCCTGAGCCAGCAGAATTCGGTGGCCCGGAAGAGCCAGGCGTGCCACACCCCGTTGCGGTGCAGCAGGCCGACCGCCGGGCCGGTGGCGGTCAGTGCGCCGGGCAGGGCGCCGTCCGGGGTGGAGACGGACGTCAGGTAGCGGCACGTGTGCTCGATGTGCGGTCCGGTGCGGCGTCCGACGGCGTCCAGGACGCGCAACGCGTACACGGTGTGCGGCACTTGGCTGCCCGGACCGCGCAGCGTGGGTTCCAGTGCGTGGCCGTACCCGCCGTCCGGGTTGCGGTAGGCGTCGAGCGCCGTCTCCACCGGGGCCGCGCCGGCAGCCCGGAAGTGGTACGCGAACAGGTGTTGTTCCAGCACGCGCGCGGTGAGCCACACGAACTGCTCGGCGCGGGCCAGCGGGGAGCGTGCCGTGGGCGTCGGGGGGAGCGGGACTGCGGTTTCGGCCATGCGACAGACCGTAGGGCGGAAAGCGGTGCCGGCAGGTGCCGTGGGAAGGGTCCGCACCCGGGGGCGGGATACTGGGGGCATGCGGTTGACGGTCTTCTGGCAGCGGATGGCGGAACACTTCGGTTCGGGCTACTCCGACACCTTCGCGCGCGACCACGTGATGGCGGAGCTGGGCGGGCGCACGGTGAACGAGGCGCTGAACGCCGGCTGGGACGCCAAGGACGTGTGGCAGGTGGTCTGCGAGGTCATGGACGTGCCACAGGAGAAGCGCTGAATCGTCACGAAGATCGCCGGACGGCATCCGGCTGTCGGTGGCATGGGCGAAACTGGGGCCGTGGCATCCACTGACGAGACCGGGCGGGAAACCCCGCACTCATCCCCGTCCGGCCCGACGCCGCCCGCCGGGCCCCCGGCCGGCCCCGCCGGGCCGGCCGCCCGCATGCCGCGCTGGCTGCCCAGGGCCATGGTGCTGGCCCTCACGCTCTACGCCGTCTTCCAGTTGAGCAGTTGGGCCTTCCACCAGCTCACCGGGCTGCTGATCAACGTCCTCATCGCGTTCTTCCTGGCGCTGGCCATCGAGCCCGCGGTGAGCTGGATGGCCGCGCGCGGCCTGCGCCGGGGACTGGCCACCTTCCTCGTCTTCATCGCGGTACTGATCGCCGCGGCGGGGTTCGTCACGCTGCTCGGTTCCATGCTCGCCGGGCAGATCGTCAAGATGGTCGAGGACTTCCCCGAGTACCTCGACTCCGTCATCAACTGGATCAACGGCCACTTCCACACCGAGCTGAGACGGGTCGACATCCAGGAGGGCCTGCTCCGCTCCGACTGGCTGCGCAACTATGTGCAGAACAGCGCCACCGGGGTCCTGGACGTGTCCGCCCAGGTGCTCGGCGGGCTCTTCCAACTGCTGACGATCACCCTGTTCGCGTTCTACTTCGCCGCCGACGGCCCACGGCTGCGCCGCGCGCTCTGCTCCGTCCTGCCGCCCGCGCGGCAGGCCGAGGTGCTGCGCGCGTGGGAGATCGCCGTGGACAAGACCGGCGGTTATCTGTACTCGCGCGGTCTGATGGCGCTGATCTCCGGCATAGCGCACTACGTCCTGCTGGAGATCCTGGAGGTGCCCTACGCGCCCGCGCTCGCCGTGTGGGTGGGGCTGGTGTCGCAGTTCATCCCGACCATCGGCACCTACCTCGCTGGTGCCCTGCCGATGCTGATCGCCTTCACGGTCAATCCCTGGTACGCGCTGTGGGTGCTGGGCTTCGTGGTGATCTACCAGCAGTTCGAGAACTACGTGCTGCAGCCCAAGCTGACCTCGAAGACCGTCGACATCCATCCCGCGGTCGCCTTCGGCTCGGTCGTCGCGGGCACCGCGCTCCTCGGCGCCGTCGGCGCCCTGATCGCCATTCCGGCGGTCGCCACGCTCCAGGCGTTCGTGGGGGCGTACATCAAGCGGTACGACGTCACGGACGACCCCCGTGTCCACGGGCGCCGGGGCCGGGGACCGGGGCCGGGAGCGGTCACGCGCGTGCGGCGGCTGTGGGCCAGGTGGTCGGCGGCGGGACGGCCAGGGAAGGGGTCTTCCTGAGCGGTCGGAGGGCTGCGGTGTAGCTGTCCTGTGCCATCGTCCTCTCGACTCGAAAGGACGGGCGATTCCGGGTGCGAGACCCGGTCCATGTGTGGTGACGAAACGATCCCTCGCGGTCGGCCGGCAGGACGGTCTGCGCACGGTCGGGGGCATCACGGCGGGACTGCTCATATGGGGCGCGCTCCCGTGGTGGGGCCGGCCGGCGTCCTGGCGGCGTCCAGCACGGCCTGCACCGTCGTCAAGCTCGCCGGTGCGGTGTACATCGGCTTCCTGGGCGTCCAAGCGCTGCTGGAGAGTCGGTGCAGCCGTTCGGTGAGCCCGGGGCCGGGCGCCCCGGCACCGGCCCCGGCCGGCAACCCCGTGGCGTACGGGACTGGTCAGCAGCGTCCTGAATCCGAAGATCGCCGTCTTCTGCGCGGGCCTCCTGTCCACGCTTGCGCCCTCCGGCTGCTCGCCGCATGCCGGGATGGCTCACGTAGGCGCCGAGCCAGACGAGCGTCAGGGCCGCGTGGACGAGGACCAGCAGGGCGCGCGTCCCGCTGGGGCGGCAGCCCTCCGCAGAGGTGCGTGGTGCGCTTGACACGAAAATCGAACATCCATTCTTATGGGGACGTCGGCGGGCACCCGCGGTGGGTGGTTCGTCTGGCTATGGACAGATATGCACCCGAGTTATCCACAGGTCGGACCTGCGTCGGGGCGCATTGTCAGTGGCAGGCGTTAGCGTCTTTGACGTGAAGCGATCGACTCAAGCAAATCGGGTGGAACCCATGGCAGGAACCGACCGCGAGAAGGCGCTGGACGCCGCTCTCGCACAGATTGAACGGCAATTCGGCAAGGGCGCGGTCATGCGCATGGGCGACCGCACCCAGGAGCCCATCGAGGTCATCCCGACCGGGTCGACCGCGCTCGACGTGGCCCTCGGCGTCGGCGGACTCCCGCGCGGCCGTGTCGTGGAGATCTACGGCCCCGAGTCCTCCGGCAAGACGACCCTGACCCTGCACGCGGTGGCGAACGCGCAGAAGGCCGGCGGCCAGGTCGCCTTCGTGGACGCGGAGCACGCCCTCGACCCCGAGTACGCCAAGAAGCTCGGCGTCGACATCGACAACCTGATTCTCTCCCAGCCGGACAACGGCGAGCAGGCCCTGGAGATCGTGGACATGCTGGTCCGCTCCGGCGCCCTCGACCTCATCGTCATCGACTCCGTCGCCGCGCTCGTCCCGCGTGCGGAGATCGAGGGCGAGATGGGCGACAGCCACGTCGGTCTGCAGGCCCGCCTGATGAGCCAGGCCCTGCGGAAGATCACCAGCGCGCTCAACCAGTCCAAGACCACCGCGATCTTCATCAACCAGCTCCGTGAGAAGATCGGCGTGATGTTCGGCTCCCCGGAGACCACGACGGGTGGCCGCGCGCTGAAGTTCTACGCCTCGGTGCGCATCGACATCCGGCGCATCGAGACGCTGAAGGACGGCACGGAGGCGGTCGGCAACCGCACCCGCTGCAAGGTCGTCAAGAACAAGGTCGCGCCCCCCTTCAAGCAGGCCGAGTTCGACATCCTGTACGGCCAGGGCATCAGCCGCGAGGGCGGCCTGATCGACATGGGCGTGGAGAACGGCTTTGTGCGCAAGGCCGGCGCCTGGTACACGTACGAGGGCGACCAGCTCGGGCAGGGCAAGGAGAACGCCCGTAACTTCCTGAAGGACAACCCCGACCTCGCCAACGAGATCGAGAAGAAGATCAAGGAGAAGCTGGGCGTGGGGGTGCGTCCCGAGGCGCCGGCCGCCGAGCCGGGCAAGGACGCCGTGGCCCCCGCCGATCCGGCCGCAGCGGCCACGACGGTGACGGCGCCCGCTGCCAAGGCCGCCAAGTCCAAGGCCGCGGCTGCCAAGAGCTGACCCGTGACGCGACGAACCGACTGGGCCGAGTACGACGCCTACCCGGCCACCCCGGCGCGTCGGCGTGGCCGGGGCGGACCGGGGGGACCGAGCGACGAGGGCTTCGCCGGGGCGGGCGAGGACGGATATGGATACGGCGATGACCTCGTGGCGGCGGCAGCCGACAGTACGGGGCGGGGGCACGGCCGCCCGTTTCCGTACGGTGAGCCGTCCCCGTATGACGGCCAGCCCCCATATGACGGACCGTCCCCGTACGGCGCCGAGGAGCCGTACGGGGAGTACGAGCCCGACGGGGGGCCCGGGTTCGACGGTGGTTATGCGCAGGGCGGGCCGTACGGGGACGGAGCGGAGGGCGGCGGGAGCCACGGCGGCGGTTCACGCGGAGTCGGCGGTGGGGCGCGTCGGGGCGGTGGCCGGGCACGGGCCCGGGGTACGGGCGGTTCCCGGGGGCGCCGTGCCCGCGACCGTGGTGACGGGCCCGCAGAGGACGGAGGCGCCACTTCCTCGTCGAGGGCCGAGAAGGGGGAGCCTCCGCGGGACCCGGTCGAGCAGGCACGGGCAATCTGCCTGCGCCTGCTCACCGGGACCCCGCGCACACGCAAGCAACTCGCCGACGCCCTGCGCAAGAAGGAGATCCCGGAGGACGCCGCGGAGGAGGTGCTGTCCCGGTTCGAGGAGGTCGGCCTGATCAACGACAGCGCCTTCGCTGACGCCTGGGTGGAGTCCCGGCACCACGGCCGGGGGCTGGCCCGGCGCGCGCTCGCCCGCGAGCTGCGGACCAAGGGCGTCGACTCCGCCCTCATCGACGAGGCGGTCTCCCAGCTCGACTCCGAGCAGGAGGAGGAGACCGCGCGGGAACTGGTCGCCCGGAAACTGCGCTCCACCCGCGGGCTCGACCGGGACAAGCGGCTGCGCCGGCTCGCGGGCATGCTGGCCCGCAAGGGCTACTCCGAGGGCATGGCCCTGAGGGTGGTTCGCCAGGCGCTGGAAGAGGAGGGCGAGGACACAGAGGTCCTCGGGGAATGGGACGGGGGCGGGGACACGACGTCGTTCTGACCGGGGTGGGTAGGGGGCCGGGGGAGGGGGACTCCCGACGCACGATCACCTGGTGGGCCGATCTCGACGCCGAGGGCCGGTCGACACCACCCGGGGGGCGTCGGCCGACCCCGCCCGTGCGGCGCCGGGGTCAAGGGCCGGGACAGTACTGCGGCCGTGATCCGGACACGGCTGATCACCAGGGGCCCGGCGGACACGGCATCGTTCTACTGCGAGTCCGGTGCCTGGACCGGTGGGTGCAGCACGGGCAGCCCCGCCGCCCGCCAGGCCTGGAAGCCACCGGTCAGATCGGTGGCCCGGAGCAGGCCCAGGCGGTGCAGGGACTCCGCCGCCAGGCTGGAGGCGTACCCCTCGTCGCAGAGCACGACGATCCGCAGGTCATGACCGGTGGCCTCGGGGACGCGGTGGCTGCCCCGGGGGTCCAGCCGCCACTCCAGTTCGTTGCGCTCGATCACGAGGGCGCCGGGGACCAGGCCGTCCCGCTCGCGCAGTGCGGCGTACCGGATGTCGATCAGGAGTGCCTCGCCCGCCTCGGCGGCCCGGTGTGCCTCGCGCGGCCCGATCCGCTCGTAGCCCTGACGCACCTGCTCCAGCAGGGTGTCGATCCCGACGGGTCTGTCGGCCCCGACGGGTCCGTTGGCCCCGGCCGGTCCGTTGGCCCCGACGGGTCCGTTGGCCCCGGCCGGTCCGTGGGTCCCCACCAAGCCCTCGTCCTCCACCGGCCCGCCGCCCCCGACCGGCCCGTCATCCGCCACCAGCCCCTCGATCCCCTCGCGCCCGTCCAGGCCGCTCACTGCCAGTCCTCCGGGCGTTCGACCTGCTCCAGACGGAGGACGGGGCCGGTGCGGCTGTAGCGGCGCATCAGCGGCAGCGGCGGGTAGTAGGCGTGGACCGAGACGGCGTGCTGGTCCGGGGAGTCGTTGAGCACCTCGTGCACATGGTGCCGGCCGAAGGCACGCCCCTGCCCGGCCGACAGCCGGCGCTCCCGGTCCACGCCGTCGGCCAGCTCCAGGGTGCGCCAGGCGTGGGTGGGCAGCCGGGCGGCGAGCGCGTTCTCCGCGAGCTCGCCGGCCGCGGTCACGAACGCGCCCACCGAGTCGGCGTGGTCGTGCCAGCCGGTGCCGGTGCCGGGCGGCCAGCCGATCAGCCACGCCTCACTGCCGGCCGGCCCCTCCAGCCGTACCCAGGTACGGCCCTGGGGGTCCAGCGGGAGCGAGGCGATGAGCGTGGTGTCGGCGGCGGCGCGCCGTGCGAAGGCGAGGAGATCCGCCTGGGTGGGCGCCGCGACACGGGCGGGCGAAGGGCTGGCGGAAGAGGGGGAAGACGGGAGGGAAGGGAACGAGACAGACACGGTTACCGTCCGGGAGTTCGCGGGAGCGCGCGGCGGCGTGCGAAACGGCGCGCGCAGGAGAAGGAGGCGAATTCAGCAGGGCGGACGACACACGCAGCCTGCGTAGCGGACGAGGTCCATATGGACCCTCCGCCACAGGCGCACGTCGGTGTCGGTCATGGTCCGGAGTACACCATGACCGCGCGGACCGGTCAACTCACCGTCACCACGCGGACGGTGCGGTGACGGTGAGTGGTGCCTCAGCCGGAGGCCGCCGACGCCTGGGGCGCGGATGCCGAGGCCGATGCCGACGCCGCAGGCCGTGCCGCCCCGCCCAGCGCCGCCTCGGCCGCCGTGTACAGGTCGGCCGGGCGGACCCCGTTCAACGCCGTGACCAGGTGGCCGTCGGGCCGCACCAGCAGCACGGTGTGGGCGCCGGCGCCCGGATAGCTCTCGGCGACCAGTAGCTCAGCGCGGTACGGCAGCGCGGTCACCGCCGCCGCCAGCCGGGGCATGATGCCGGCGGTCACCCAGTGCCTGCGCTCCCACACACCGGTACCCGGCGCGACCAGCACCACCAGCAGCGCCCCGCGCCCCAGCCGGTCCCGCAGCCGGACGAAGGTGCCGTCCTCCGCGGTCACCCGTACGTCGCTGACCTGCTCGCCCGGTGCCGTACCGACCGCGATCTCCCCGTCGAGGTGCGGAGGTGCGAGCGGCGAATCGGTGTACGCCCCCGGCGCACCGAGCGTTCCGCGCCCCAAGTGACCGTCCGTGAGCAATGCGTCGTGACCCCGGGACGAGCCGGGGACGTACCCGCGCAGTCCGCCACCGCCGCGCAGCAGAGGCAGGGCCTGGTCGGCGGCCCGCAGCCGTGCGACGATCGCCGTGCGCCGCTCCGCCTGGTAGCTGTCGAGGAGCGCCTCGTTCGGCCCGTGGTGCCAGGCCAGCGCCAGTTTCCAGGCCAGGTTGTCGGCGTCCCGCAGCCCCTCGTCGAGCCCCTGGGTGCCCAGCGCGCCGAGCAGGTGTGCCGCGTCCCCGGCGAGCAGCACGCGGCCGGCGCGCCAGCGGCGGGCCAGTCGGTGGTGGACGATGTGGACGCCGGTGTCGAGGAGTTCGTACGCCGGCGCGGTCCCGCCGTGCCAGCCGGCGAGGGTCTCCCGGACGCGGGTGACCAGCAGTTCCGGCGTGACCAGGTCCTTGCCCGGCGGCAGCAGCCAGTCCAGGCGCCACACCCCGTCGGGCAGGGGACGGCCGGTGATCTCGCCGGCCGACGGGCCCGACGTACGCCACGGCGGCGACCGGTGGAGCAACGCTTCTTCACCCCACGGCAGCTCGGTGCGCAGGGCGGCGACGGCGTGCCGTTCCACCGCGGTGCGGCCGGGGAAGCGGATGTCCTGGAGTTTGCGCACGGTGGAGCGGGGGCCGTCGCAGCCGACCAGGTAACTGCCGCGCCACCAGGTGCCCTTGGGGCCGCGGGTGTGGGCGGTGACCCCGGAGGGCTCCTGCTCCACGGCGTCCACGCGGCTGTCCACGGCGATCTTCACGTGGGACTCGCGGGCCAGGGCCGTGCGCAGCGCGCCGGTCAGCAGGTGCTGGGCGATGTGCAGCGGGGCCGGATCGGTGTCGCCGAAGGTGATCTCGCGCGTCACCTGCCTGCGCCGCATCGACCGCCATCCGGCCCAACGGAATCCGGCCCGGTCGAGCGGCGCGCCCGTGAGCCGTTCCAGGAGGGCGACGGTGTCCTCGGGCAGGACGACGGTGCGCGCGGGGCGGGGTTCGTCCTTGCCCGGTCCCTCGTCGAGGACGACGCAGGGCACCTCCTGCCGGGCCAGGGCCAGGGCGAGCGTGAGCCCGACGGGCCCCGCTCCGACGATGATCACCGGGTCCACGGCGCGGCGCCCCCTGCCCGCTGCGGTGTCCGCGGGGACACAGGTGAACAGGACATTGGAGCAGGGTGCACGATCACAGAACGTATGCAACCCATTGCCGGTGTCCCCGTCAAGCGACGGAGGCAGTGGCGATCATGCCACTGCCTCCGTATCGGCCATGCCGATGATCGTACTGGTGGTCGCACCGAAATCCGCACTGACAGCCGCACTGACGGTCGTGCCGACCGTACTGACGGCTGTACCGGTCGTACCGACGGCCGTACCTGCCGTACTGACGGCTGTACCTGCCGTACTGACGGCTGTACCGGTCGTACTGACGGCCGTACCTGCCGTACTGACGGCCGTACCGGTCCTACTGACGGTCGCGCCGCCGCACTGGTGCTCCGGCGAGGTGACCGGCCGTCAGACCGTCGTGGCCCCGGCGTTCGCCTGGTCGTCGGTCGCCTTGAGGACCGCGCCGGTCGACTTCTTGCCCTGCCGCAGCCGGCGCTCCAGCCAGCTCGCGAAGCTGGTGAGGGCGAAGTTGATCGCGATGTAGATCACGGCCACCACCGTGAAGCTGGCGATGGTGTTGGCGCCGTAGTAGCCGCTCATCGTGTTGGCCGAGGACAGCAGTTCGGGGAAGGTGAGGACGGCGCCACCGAGGGCGGTGTCCTTCACGATCACGACGAGCTGGCTGACGATGGCCGGCAGCATCGCGGTGACCGCCTGCGGCAGCAGGATCAGCCGCATCAGCTGGCCCTTGCGCAGACCGATCGCCATGGCCGCCTCGGACTGCCCCTTGGGCAGGGTGAGGATGCCCGCCCGGACGATCTCGGCGAGGACCGAGGCGTTGTACAGCACCAGACCCGTGACGACCGCGTACAGCGGACGGTCGTCCGAGCTGACGTCGGTGTACTCGGCGAACAGCGCCAGGCCGAAGATCATCAGGACCAGGACGGGGATGGAGCGGAAGAACTCCACCACGATCCCGGCGGGGATCCGCACCCAGGCGTGGTCGGACAGCCGGGCGATGCCGAACACGGCGCCGAGGGGCAGCGCTATCACCACCGCGAGGGCGGCGGCCTTGAGGGTGTTCTCCAGGCCCGGCCAGATGTACGTCGACCAGGCCTCGGTGCCGGTGAAGAACATCTCCCACTTCGCCCACTCCAGCTGGCCCTTGTCCTGGAGGGTGGTGATGACCCACCAGAGCACGGCGGCGAGGGCGACCACGAAGACCGCGGTGAGGACGACGTTGCGCCGCTTGGCCCGGGGGCCCTGGGCGTCGTAGAGAACGGAGCTCATCGCTTCACCGCCACCTTCTTGCCCACCCAGCCCAGGATCAGGCCGGTCGGCAGCGTCAGAATCACGAAACCGAGGGCGATGACCGCGGAGATCAGCAGCAGCTGGGCCTCGTTCTCGATCATCTCCTTCATCAGCAGCGCCGCCTCGGCGACGCCGATCGCGGCGGCCACCGTGGTGTTCTTGGTGAGCGCGATCAGCACGTTCGCCAGCGGCGTCACCGAGGAACGGAACGCCTGGGGGAGCACCACCAGGCTCAGCACCTGACTGAAGCTGAGGCCGATGGCCCGCGCCGCCTCGGCCTGGCCGACCGGCACCGTGTTGATGCCGGAGCGCAGCGCCTCACAGACGAAGGCCGCGGTGTAGAGGATCAGGCCGAGGACGGCGAGCCGGAAGTTGAGCGACTCGAAGTCGCCTTCGGCACCGAGGTAGACGCCCAGGGTCTGGCTCAGGCCGAGGGACGAGAACAGGATGATGACGGTGAGCGGAATGTTCCGCACGATGTTGACGTACGCGGTCCCGAAACCGCGCATCAGCGGGACCGGGCTGACGCGCATGGCGGCCAGCAGAGTGCCCCAGATCAGGGAGCCGACGGCCGACAGCAGGGTGAGCTGCACCGTCGTCCAGAAGGCTCCCAGCAGGTCGTAGTCTTCCAAGAAGTCGAACACGATCTCCCGCGCTTCCGCGTGTAGGGGTGCCCGGACAGGGCGCGCCGGCCCCCACCCGGGACGGCGCACCCTGTGTCAGGCGCGGCCTCAGCTCTTGATGTCGCCGATCTTCGGAGCGGGCTCGTTCTTGTAGTTCGCGGGACCGAAGTTGTCCTTCACGGCCTTGTCCCAGGCGCCGTCGGAGACCATGTCCTCAAGAGCGGTGTTGATCTTGTCCTTGAGGTCGCTGCCCTTCTTGACGCCGATGCCGTAGTTCTCGTTGGTCATCTTGAAGCCGCCGAGCTTGAACTTGCCCTTGAACTGCGAC
Organism: Streptomyces sp. ISL-12; assembly: GCF_018614415.1. GTDB lineage: Bacteria > Actinomycetota > Actinomycetes > Streptomycetales > Streptomycetaceae > Streptomyces. The sequence continues at coordinate 56,133 of NZ_JAGGOO010000130.1, read as the reverse complement.
TGGGCGGCGTAACCGGCGAGGATCGAGTCGTCCGTGGTCAGCGCGTCGATGGCGCCGTTCTGCAGACCGGTCAGACAGGCGGAGTAGGTGGGGTACGGCTGCAGCTGGGCCTTGGGGGCCAGCTTGTCCTTGATGTTCTGCGCGGAGGTCGAGCCGGTGACCGAGCAGAGCTTCTTGCTGTTCAGGTCCTCCTGCGACTTGATGGAGTCGTCGTCGGCACGGACCAGCACGTCCTGGTGCGCGAGCAGGTACGGGCCGGCGAAGTCGACCTTCGCGGCGCGCTCGTCGGTGATCGAGTAGGTCGCGGCGATGAAGTCGACGTCACCGCGCTGCAGCATGGTCTCGCGGTCGGCGCTCTTCGACTCCTTCCACTCGATCTGGTCCTCGCTGTAGCCGAGCTTCTTGGCGACGTACGTCGCGACGTCCACGTCGAAGCCCTCGTAGCCGTCCGGCGTCTTCTGGCCGAGGCCCGGCTGGTCGAACTTGATGCCGATGGTGATCTTCTTGCCGCCCCCGGAGGAGCCGCTGTCGTCGTCGTCGGAACCACAGGCGGTGGCGGACAGGGCGAGGGCGAGCACGGTGGCCGAGGCGGCGGTGACCTTGAGGAGCTTCATGGTGAACATCCTTTGACTGTGTTCAGACGAGCAGATGAGGGCCGTCGAGCGCGGGTGACGTGGACCGGTGACGCGGGGATGCCGGTCGCGTCAGTGGTGCAGGATCTTCGACAGGAAGTCCTTGGCGCGGTCGCTGCGCGGGTTGCTGAAGAACTGGTCCGGCGTGGCCTCTTCGACGATCCGGCCGTCCGCCATGAAGACCACACGGTTGGCCGCCGACCGGGCGAAGCCCATCTCGTGCGTGACCACGATCATCGTCATGCCGTCCCGGGCGAGCTGCTGCATGACCTCGAGGACCTCGTTGATCATCTCCGGGTCGAGCGCCGAGGTCGGCTCGTCGAAGAGCATGACCTTCGGGTCCATGGCCAGCGCCCGGGCGATCGCGACACGCTGCTGCTGGCCGCCGGAGAGCTGGGCCGGGTACTTCTCCGCCTGGGCGCCCACACCGACCCGGTCGAGCAGGGCGCGCGCCTTCTCCTCGGCCTTCGCCTTGTCGACCTTGCGGACCTTGACCTGGCCCAGGACCACGTTGTCGAGCACCGTCTTGTGCGCGAAGAGGTTGAAGGACTGGAAGACCATGCCGACGTCGGCCCGCAGCCGCGCCAGCTCCCTGCCCTCCTGGGGCAGCGGCTTGCCGTCGATCGTGATGGCTCCGGAGTCGATCGTCTCCAGGCGGTTGATGGTGCGGCACAGGGTGGACTTACCGGACCCGGAGGGCCCGATCACCACGACGACCTCGCCGCGGGCGATCGTCAGATCGATGTCCTGGAGCACGTGCAACGCGCCGAAGTGCTTGTTGACATCCTTCAGTACGACCAGGTCGCCGGTCTCGGCCACATCCTGCTTGGCCACCGATACTTCGGTCATCGCTCTGAGGCTCCGTCCTCCTCGGTTTTGGAGGACAGTAGTGACGCCGCACGACCTGCGTCATTACATCTGAGGGGAATCTGAGCATCACGATCCGATAGCAATCGGACACGTGTCGTAGCACTTGTCAGCAGGGCGCATATCGGCCGGATAACTTCAGGGTCTCCGCAACCGGAACCCCCTTGACGCCGTCCCTGTCCATCAGCGTGACTGCACGGGTACGCGCGCGTGCCGACGCGTCCGTGATCGTTGTACTCGTGCCGAGCGTACGGCGGGTGAACCGAAGGGGGACCGGATGAGACTGCTGCTCGTCGAGGACGACAACCACGTCGCCGCCGCCCTGTCCGCGATCCTGGCCCGGCACGGCTTCGACGTCACCCACGCCCGCAACGGCGAGGAGGCACTGCGCGCGCTGGTCCCCGAGAGCGACGGCTTCGGCGTCGTCCTGCTCGACCTGGGCCTGCCCGACCAGGACGGATACGAGGTCTGCGGCAAGATCCGCAAGCGCACCGCCACCCCGGTGATCATGGTGACCGCCCGCTCCGACGTCCGCTCCCGCATCCACGGTCTCAACCTGGGTGCCGACGACTACGTGGTCAAGCCGTACGACACCGGGGAACTGCTGGCCCGTATCCACGCCGTCAGCCGGCGCACCGCCCACGAGGACGCGCCGGGCACGGAGCACGAGGTGCGCCTCGGGGCCGTGCACATCGAGCTGGCCACGCGCCAGGTACGGGTCGACGGTACGGTCGTCCAGCTCACCCGCAAGGAGTTCGACCTGCTCGCCCTCCTCGCCCAGCGCCCCGGGGTGGTCTTCCGCCGGGAACAGATCATCAGCGAGGTGTGGCGCACCAGCTGGGAGGGGACCGGGCGCACCCTGGAGGTGCACGTCGCCTCCCTGCGCTCCAAGCTGCGCAGGCCGGCGCTGATCGAGACCGTGCGCGGCGTCGGCTACCGCCTCGTCGCCCCCACCGCGTAGCGGGTCCGGGTGCGCGCTCGTCTTCTCCCGCTGCTGATCGTCCTGATGGCGGCCATGCTGCTCGCGTTCGGCGTGCCGCTGGCCGTCAGCGTGGCCCGGGCCGAGCAGCAGGAGACGGTCGTCGACCGCATCGACGACACGGCACGGTTCGCGGCGCTGGCCCAGTTCGTCGGCGACGCGCCCTCCGGGTCGCGCACCACGCCCACCGAGCGCCTCGAAACCCTGCAGAGCGAGCTGATCAGCTACTACGAGGTCTACGACATCCGGGCGGCCGTCTTCTACACCAATCACATCCCCATGGCCAACGCCCCGACGACCTGGTTCCTCCCCCAGAAGGGCGAGGCGCGCGACGCCTTCGACGAGGCGCTGCTCAGCCGTCGCAGCCACGACCCCGAGCAGGTGTGGCCGTGGGAGGACGGCCGGCTCGTGGTCGCCTCACCGGTCATCCGGGACGGCGACGTCGTCGCGGTGGTGGTCACCGACTCGCCCACCGGACCGATGCGGTCGCGGACCCTGGACGGCTGGCTGGTCATCGCCGCCGGCGAGATCGCCGCGATGTTACTGGCCGTCGGCGCCGCCCTCCGGCTCACCGGCTGGGTGCTGCGTCCCGTACGCGTCCTGGACGCCACCACCCACGACATCGCCACCGGACGTCTCAAGTCCCGGGTCGCCCCGTCCGGGGGACCTCCGGAACTGCGGCGCCTGGCCCGGTCGTTCAACGAGATGGCGGACAACGTCGAGGACGTGCTGGAGCAGCAGCGCGCCTTCGTCGCCGACGCCTCCCACCAGCTGCGCAACCCGCTGGCCGCGCTGCTGCTCCGCATCGAGCTGCTCGCCTTCGAACTGCCCGAGGGCAACGAGGAGATCGCTTCCGTGCAGACCGAGGGCAAGCGCCTGGCCCAGGTACTGGACGACCTGCTCGACCTGGCGCTGGCCGAACACGCCGCGCCCGACCTGAAGGTGACCGACGTCGGCGCGCTGGCCTCCGAGCGGGTCGCGGCCTGGTCGCCGACCGCCGCCGCCAAGGGCGTGGTGCTGGCCGGCGACTGCCCGCCGACCACCGCCTGGGCGGACCCGGTGGCGCTCTCCAGCGCGCTGGACGCGGTGATCGACAACGCGGTGAAGTTCACGCCCGAGGGCGAGACCGTCCAGGTCACGGTCGCCTCCGACGGCACCGCCGCGACCGTTGTCGTCGCCGACCGCGGCCCCGGTCTGACCGACGAGGAACTCTCCCGTGTCGGCGACCGTTTCTGGCGCAGCGGCCGGCACCAGAACATCAAGGGCTCCGGTCTCGGCCTGTCCATCTGCCGCGCCCTGCTCGCCGCGGGCGGCGGCACGATGAGCTACGGCCACCACCATCCGCACGGGCTGGCGGTGACGGTGTCGGTGCCGAGGCACCAGCCGTGACGTTCAGGGCTCGACCTTGACGGTCATGGCTTGACGGAGGCGTAGTAGCGCCGGGCGCCCTCGTGGAGCTGGAGGGGGTCGGTGTAGATCGCCGTACGCAGGTCCACCAGCTGGGCGGAGTGGACGTGCGCGCCGATGCCGTCCCGGCTCTCGATCACCGTCCGGGTCAGCCACTCGGTGATCCGGGGATCGGCGTCGTCCCGGGTGATCATTACGTTGGCCACCGCCATGGTCGCCACCGGGTAGCCGGTCTGGACCATGGGGTAGGCCGACTCCGGCACGTTGGTGGCCCGGTAGTACCGGGTGGGACCGGGCTGGTCGTGCAGTTCGGCGACGATCTCCTCCTCGATCGGAACGAACCGGAACGACGGCTTCTTGGCGATCCTCTGCAGTCCGTCGGTGGGCAGCCCGCCCGACCAGAAGAACGCGTCCAGACCGTTCCCCAGCCGCTCCGGCCCGGTGTCGATGCCGTCGGAGGCCGGCGTGATGTCCGTCTCCGGGTCGATCCCCGCGGCCTCCAGCACCCGGGTGGCGATCAGCCGCACGCCCGAGTCCGGCAGCCCGATGGCCACCCGCTTGCCCTGCAGGTCGGCGACGGACTGGACCGTCGAATCGGCCGGGACGACGAGCTGTACGTAGTCGTCGTACAGCCGCGCCACACCGCGCAGTCGGTCCGCGCCGGGGCGGTCGTCGAACGCGTACGTCTCCACCGCGTCGGCCGCGGCGACCGCGTAGTCGGCCTTGCCGGTCGCCACGCGCGCGACGTTCTCCTGCGACCCCGCGCTGGTGAGCAGCCGCACCTTCAGTCCCGGCATGTCCTCGCGCAGCTCGGCGCGGAGCAGTTCGCCGTACTCGTGGTACACACCCGCGCGCGTGCCGGTGCTGAACGTGATCGTGCCCCTCGGCGGCTTCTCGCCCAGTGGCAGCAGCCACCACAGCAGCAGACCGAGCGCGACGACGGCCGCCGCCGCGCCCTGGAGGACACGGCGTGCGCCGACACGGGAGAACAGGGTGGGCATGGCCGCGATCCTGCCAGCCCGCATGCGCGCTGACCAGGGCGGGCGGGAGCGGAGCCGATTGTCACAGGCGGTCGTTACAGTCGGTCGCATGAGTACGTCCCCTGTCCGCCGCACGAGTTCCTCCGCCGCCGGTCGCACGAGCGGGGCCCCCGCCGGTCGCGCCGGCGGGTCCCCCGCCGACCTGGTCCGTGCCTTCCACCACGCCTTCGGGCTGGACGTCCGCGACACCCCGTCGCGGGTGGCGCCGGCCCTGGCCGCCCACCGCGGCGAACTGCTCGCCGAGGAGGCCACCGAGGTCGCCGAGGTCTCCGTCGAGGGCCCGCTCGACCGGCTCGCGCACGAACTGGCCGACGTGGTCTACGTCGCCTACGGCACGGCCCTGGTCCACGGCATCGACCTGGACGCGGTGATCGCCGAGATCCACCGGTCCAACATGACCAAGCTGGGCCCCGACGGCCAGGTCAGCCGCAGAGCAGACGGCAAGGTCCTCAAGGGCGAGCACTACGAGGCCCCGGACGTGGCGGGGGTGCTGCGCCGGCAGGGGTGGACGCCCGACGGCGAGGAATGAGGGCGCGGAGACCGGACGGCCCCGGCCTCAGTCGGCCACAGACTGAAACCTGGGCGGCCCGCCCCGCCCTGCCACAGACCGAGACCGGGCGGCCCGCCCCGCCCTGCCACAGACCGAGACCGGGCGGCCCGCCTCAGTCGGCCACCGACGCCTCCGCGTCCGCCGTCCGCCGCACCTGCTCGGGCACGTCCGGAAGGCGGTCGGCCTTGCCCCGGTCGTCGCGGCGCCGGGCCAGCCGGGTCGCGATGGACTCGGTGTACCGGGCGGTGAGCGGGCCGAGGATGACCAGGATCAGCACGTACGCCGTCGCCAGCGGGCCGAGGGACGGTTCGATGCCGGCCGACACCGCCAGCCCGGCGATGACGATCGAGAACTCGCCGCGGGCGACCAGTGCGCCGCCCGCCCGCCAGCGCCCCTTGACCGAGATCCCGGCCCGCCGCGCCGCCCAGTAGCCCGTGGCGATCTTCGTCAGCGCGGTGAGGACGGCCAGTGCCAGGGCGGGCAGCAGGACCGGCGGGATGCTCGCCGGGTCGGTGTGCAGCCCGAAGAAGACGAAGAAGACGGCGGCGAACAGGTCCCGCAGCGGGCTCAGCAGCGTGTGCGCGCCCTCCGCGACCTCCCCGGACAGGGCGATGCCCACCAGGAACGCCCCGACCGCCGCCGACACCTGGAGCTGCTGGGCCACGCCCGCGACCAGGATCGTCAGCCCCAGCACGACCAGCAGCAGCTTCTCCGGGTCGTCGCTGGAGACGAACCGGGAGATGAGCCGGCCGTAGCGGACCGCGACGAACAGCACGATCCCGGCCGCGCCCAGCGCGATCGCCAGCGTGACGCTGCCCGTCATCAGCCCGGCACCGGCCACCAGCGCCGTGACGATCGGCAGGTACACCGCCATCGCCAGGTCCTCCAGGACCAGCACACTGAGGATCACCGGGGTCTCCCGGTTGCCGACCCGGCCGAGATCGCCCAGCACCTTGGCGATGACACCGGACGACGAGATCCAGGTGACACCGGCCAGCACCACGGCGGCCACCGGGCCCCAGCCCATCAGCAGCGCCGCGACGGCACCCGGCAGGGCGTTGAACGCGCAGTCCACCAGCCCCGCCGGATAGTGGGACTTCAGATTGGTGACCAGGTCACCGGCGGTGTACTCCAGGCCCAGCATCAGCAGCAGCAGGATGACACCGATCTCGGCGCCGGTCGCGACGAACTCCTCGCTCGCGCCGAGCGGCAGCAGCCCGCCCTCGCCGAAGGCCAGCCCGGCGAGCAGGTAGAGCGGTATGGGCGAGAGGCCGAAGCGCCCGGCGAACCGGCCGAGCAGGCCGAGGCCCAGGATGATGGAACCGAACTCGATCAGCAGTACCGCGGAAGAGTGCACCGGATCACTCCCGCCCGAGTATCGCGGCGGCGGCGTCGACGCCCTCGCGGGTGCCGATGACGATCACGATGTCGCCGCCGATCAGGCGGAAGTCCGGCGCCGGGGAGGGAATGGCCTCGGCGTGCCGCAGCACGGCCACGACCGACGCGCCCGTCTCGGTCCGCATCCTGGTGTCGCCCAGCACGCGCCCGTTCCAGTGGGAGGTCGCCGACACCTCGATCCGCTCGGCGACCAGCCCGAGCGAGGAGGTGTGCAGCAGGCTCGCGCTCTGGTGCGACGGCTTCAGCGCGTCGATCAGCGCGCCCGCCTCCGAGCCGGTCAGCTTCAGGGACTGGGCGCAGGAGTCGGGTTCGTCGGCCCGGTACACGTTGACCGTGCGGGCGCCGTCACGGTGGGCCACCACCGACAACTGACGGTGTTCACGGGTGACCAGGTCGTACTGGACCCCGATGCCCGGCAGCGGCGTCGCCCTCAGGCGTGGAGCGGACACGTGTCTTCCCCTCGTTCGTTCTCGTGCTGTGCTGCGCCCGGGGCACATGGGTGTCCGGTGGCGCGCCGCCATGCTGTCATCCGCGCGTACGGTGGCGATATGGGTGTCGTGACGGATATACGCAACCGGCCGGGGGTCGGGAGACTGCTCCCGGCGGTGCCGCGCGCAAGATCCGCCAGATCCGCGAGATCCGGAAGGAGCGGGAAGAAGACCGTGTCGCTGTTCTGGCGCATCTTCTCGCTCAACGCCACCGGCCTGGTCCTGGCCACCGCGCTGCTGCTGGGACCGGTGACCGTCTCCACCCCCGTGCTGCCGCACGAGGCACTGATCCTGCTCGGCGGCCTCGCCGCGCTGCTGATCGGCAACGCGGTCGTCCTGCGGCTCGGGCTCACCCCACTGCGACGGCTGGGCCACGCCATGTCCACCGCCGACCTGCTGCGCCCCGGAACCCGCCCGGAGGTCTCCGGCCCCGCCGAGGCCGCCGTGCTGATCGCGACGTACAACACCATGCTCGACCGCCTCCAGGCGGAACGTGCCGCCGGGGCCGCACACGCCCTGCACGCCCAGGAACGCGAGCGCCACCGCATCGCCCGGGAACTGCACGACGAGGTCGGCCAGACCCTCACCGCCGTCCTGCTCCAGCTCAAACGGGTCGCCGACCGGGTGCCCGACGGGCTGCGCGACGAGGTGACCCAGACCCAGGAGGCGACCCGGGCCGGACTGGACGAGATCCGCCGCATCGCCCGCCGGCTGCGCCCCGGCGTCCTGGAGGAACTGGGCCTGGCCAGCGCCCTGCGCTCGCTCGCCGCCGAGTTCACCCACCACGGGCTCACCGTGCGCCACCAGGTCCCCGGCGACCTGCCCCCGCTCACCCCGGAGGCGGAACTCGTGCTCTACCGGGTCGCCCAGGAGGGCCTGACCAACACCGCCCGGCACTCCGCCGCCGACCGCGCCGAACTCACCCTGCGCCGGTTCCCCGACGCGGTCGAGCTCCTGGTCCGCGACAACGGCACCGGCATCGGCGGCGCCCCCGAGGGCGCCGGCATCAGCGGCATGCGGGAACGCGCCCTGCTGGTGGGAGCCGACCTCGCCGTGGTACCCGGCCCGGGCAGGGGCACGGACGTACGCCTGCGCATACCCACCGGGCCCACCGCCCCCCACGCGCGCGTACCCACCGCTCCCGCCGACACCGGCCCGCACGCGCGCGTGCCCACCGCTCCCGCCGACACCGGCCCGCACGCGCGCGTGACAGCCGAGTCCACCGGAACCGACCCCCACGCGCGCGTACCCGGCGCCCCCGGAGACCAACAATGACCGCACATTCCCCACCGCCCCCGATACGCGTCCTGCTCGCCGACGACCACACCCTGGTACGCCGCGGAGTACGCCTCATACTCGACGGCGAACCCGACCTGACCGTCGTCGCCGAGGCCGGGGACGGTGCCGAGGCGGTCGCGGCGGCCCGGGCCGGCGGCATCGACCTCGCCGTCCTGGACGTCGCCATGCCCCGCATGACCGGCCTGCAGGCGGCCCGCGAACTCTCCCGGCGCCTGCCCGGCCTGCGCATCCTCATCCTGACGATGTACGACAACGAGCAGTACTTCTTCGAGGCGCTCAAGGCGGGCGCCTGCGGCTATGTCCTCAAATCGGTCGCCGACCGCGACCTGGTGGAGGCATGCCGGGCCGCCGTGCGCGACGAGCCCTTCATCTACCCGGGCGCCGAGCGCGCCTTGGTCCGCGCCTACCTGGACCGCCTGCACCGGGGCGACGGCCTGCCCGCGCGGCCGATCACCGAGCGCGAGGAGGAGATCCTCAAGCTCGTCGCCGAGGGCCACACCTCCAAGGAGATCGGCGAACTCCTCTTCATCAGCGCCAAGACGGTCGAACGCCACCGCGCCAACCTGCTCCAGAAGCTCGGCGTCCGCGACCGCCTGGAGCTGACCCGTTACGCGATCCGCGCGGGTCTGATCGAGCCCTGACCAGCGGCTACGGCGGTTGTCCACAGGGTGCCCGGGCCACTGCCGCGGACCGCCTACCCTTATTGCCATGACCAGCATCGACCGGAGCCAGACCGTGGGCGCCCCCCGCACATACGAGGTACGCACTTACGGGTGCCAGATGAACGTCCACGACTCCGAGCGATTGTCCGGTCTGCTGGAGGACGCCGGGTACGTCCGCGCCCCCGAGGGCTCCGACGGCGACGCGGACGTCGTCGTCTTCAACACCTGCGCCGTCCGTGAGAACGCCGACAACAAGCTGTACGGCAACCTCGGCCGCCTCGCCCCGAGGAAGGCGAGCCGCCCCGGCATGCAGATCGCGGTCGGCGGCTGTCTGGCCCAGAAGGACCGCGACACCATCGTGAAACGCGCCCCCTGGGTCGACGTCGTCTTCGGCACGCACAACATCGGCAAGCTGCCGGTGCTGCTGGAGCGGGCCCGCGTGCAGGAGGAGGCGCAGGTCGAGATCGCCGAGTCCCTGGAGGCGTTCCCGTCCACCCTGCCCACCCGGCGTGAGAGCGCCTACGCCGCCTGGGTCTCCATCTCCGTCGGCTGCAACAACACGTGCACCTTCTGCATCGTCCCCGCCCTGCGCGGCAAGGAGAAGGACCGCCGCCCCGGCGACATCCTCGCCGAGGTCGAGGCACTGGTCGCCGAGGGCGTCTCCGAGATCACCCTCCTCGGGCAGAACGTCAACGCCTACGGTTCCGACATCGGCGACCGCGAGGCGTTCAGCAAGCTGCTGCGGGCCTGCGGCTCGATCGACGGCCTGGAGCGGGTCCGCTTCACCTCCCCGCACCCGCGCGACTTCACCGACGACGTGATCGCCGCCATGGCCGAGACGCCGAACGTGATGCCGCAGCTGCACATGCCGCTGCAGTCCGGCTCCGACCCGGTCCTCAAGGCGATGCGCCGCTCCTACCGCCAGGAGCGCTTCCTCGGCATCATCGACAAGGTCCGCGCCGCCATCCCGCATGCCGCGATCACCACCGACATCATCGTGGGCTTCCCCGGCGAGACCGAGGAGGACTTCGAGCAGACCCTGCACGTCGTCCGCGAGGCGCGCTTCGCGCAGGCCTTCACCTTCCAGTACTCCAAGCGCCCGGGCACCCCGGCCGCCGAGATGGACGGCCAGATCCCCAAGAAGGTCGTCCAGGAGCGCTACGAGCGGCTGGTCGCCCTCCAGGAGGAGATCTCCTGGGAGGAGAACAAGAAGCAGGTCGGCCGCACCCTGGAGCTGATGGTCGCCGAGGGCGAGGGCCGCAAGGACGGCACCACCCACCGCCTCTCCGGCCGCGCCCCCGACAACCGCCTGGTCCACTTCACCAAGCCCGGCCAGGAGGTGCGCCCCGGCGACGTGGTCACCGTCGAGATCACCTACGCCGCCCCGCACCACCTCCTGGCCGAGGGCGCCGTCCTCGACGTGCGGCGCACCCGCGCGGGCGACGCGTGGGAGAAGCGCAACACCGCGGAGCAGGCCAAGCCCGCGGGCGTGCTGCTGGGCCTGCCGAAGATGGGCGTCCCCGAGCCGCTGCCGGTCGCGGCGAGCGGCTGCGGCTGCGACTGACACACCCGCTGGCACAGTCGCTGACACAGCTGCTGTCGTCAGCGCGCGTGGCCGCGAGCGGCAGGCGGGCCGGACGGGGATACGCTGCCGATCATGCTTGTCGCCGCCGCCGTCTGTCCCTGCCCGCCCCTCCTGGTTCCCGACGTCGCCGCGGGCGCCGCGCCGGAACTCGACCCGGCCCGCGCCGCGTGCGCGGACGCCCTGGGCGTACTCGCCGCAGCCCGGCCCGACCGGCTGGTCGTCGTCGGCCCTGCCGAGGGCTCCGGCCCCGAGGAGTACCCGCAGGGCACCCCCGGATCGTTCCGCGGCTTCGGCGTGGACGTGGACGTATGGCTCGGGCCAGGCGGGGACGCCGTGACGCCCGTACGGGAGCTGCCGTACGGGCTCGCCGTCGGTGCCTGGCTGCTGGAGCGGACCGGATGGAGCGACGCCCCGGTCGAAGGGCTCGGCGTGGGGGAGTCCCTCACCGCCGGGGAGTGCGCCGCCCTGGGGCGGGACGTCGGCGCGCGGGCCGGGCGGGTGGCGATGCTCGTGCTGGGGGACGCCAGCGCGTGCCGGACGGTCAAGGCGCCCGGCTACCTCGACGAGCGGGCGGCGCCTTTCGACGCGGCGGTCGCCCGTGCGCTGGGCGCGGCGGACCTGGCGGCCCTCGGTGCCCTGGACCAAGGGCTGGCCCGCGAGCTGAAGGTGTCGGGGCGGGCGCCCTGGCAGGTCCTCGCGGGCGCCGCCGAGAACGCCGCTCTCGGCGGCGCGCTGCTGTACGAGGACGCGCCCTACGGGGTCGGATACGTGGTGGCCGCCTGGTCCTAGCCAGGGCGAACGGGCGCACACGACGGCGGACGGCCGGGAGCCGTTCCGCTCCGCGGCCGTCCGCGGTCGTGTACCTCGCCCGTGTACCCCGCCGGTCAGTGCGCCGGGGGCGTGGGGCGTGCCGCCGCCCGGGCCGGCGCCGGGACCGGGTGGCCGCCTGGTCCTAGCCAGGGCGAACGGGCGCACACGACGGCGGACGGCCGGGAGCCGTTCCGCTCCGCGGCCGTCCGCGGTCGTGTACCTCGCCCGTGTACCCCGCCGGTCAGTGCGCCGGGGGCGTGGGGCCTGCCGGGGGCGTGCCGCCGCCCGGGCCGGCGCCGGGACCGTCCTTGTGCGCGAGGCGGTCCATGGCGTGCTTGGCTTTGCCCGTACCGGACCGGATCCGGTCGCTGTACTTGCCCTTGGTCTTCTCGTCGACGGTCTTCGCCGCCCTGTCGAGCCCGTGCTGGATCTTGTCCCCGTGCTGCTGCGCGAGGTCGGAGACCTTGCCCTTGGCCGGGCCCAGCTTGGCCTTCAAGTTGTCCAGGAGACCCATGGTCCACCTTCCTGCGCGGCTGGTGCGGTCGGCTGCTACGTGCGGGCGCCCTCGTCGGCCTCGTTGTCGACTGCCTTCCCGGCGGACTGCTGCTTGGGAATCTCGACGCCGTCGGACCCGGCCGCCCCGACGGCGACCTGTGCCGCCGGCTCCGGCGTCCCGTCGGCCCCGGCGCCGGCCGGTTCCACGGCGGTGGCCGCTTTCTCCGCCTCGGTCCCGGTGTCCGGTGTCCCGGCCGGTGTCTCGGCGGCCGGGGCCTCCTCCGTCGCCTTCGACTTCCGAAGAAGCCGTGCAAAAACGCCCATATCAACTCCATACGGTACTCGTGCGGGCGAATTCCCGCGTTGCCCGGTGCGTCCGTTTGCGCGGCCCGGGCCGCCGCCCCCGTGTCTCCGGGGCGGGAACCTCGCAACGGGCAACGACCTCGATGGCGTGATGTCACGTAACTCGTTCGAGACCCCGGTGAGAGGTTTGCGAGACTGGGGCGGTGAGCAGTGCACCTCCCGCCCCCCGCGTCATCGCCGTCGTCGGACCGACCGCAGCCGGTAAGTCCGATCTGGGCGTCTTTCTGGCCCAACGGCTCGGCGGCGAAGTCGTCAACGCCGACTCCATGCAGCTCTACCGAGGGATGGACATCGGCACCGCCAAACTGACGCCCGAGGAGCGAGCGGGGGTCCCGCACCATCTCCTGGACATCTGGGACGTGACCGTCACCGCCTCCGTCGCCGAGTACCAGCGCCTCGCCAGGGAGCGGATCGACGCCCTGCTGGCCGCGGGCCGCTGGCCGATCCTGGTCGGCGGCTCGGGCCTCTACGTCCGCGGCGCCGTCGACAAGATGGAGTTCCCCGGCACCGACCCCGAGGTCAGGACGCGGCTGGAGGAGGAGCTGACCCTGCGCGGCTCCGGCGCGCTGCACGCGCGGCTGGCCGCCGCCGACCCGGAGGCCGCGCGCGCCATCCTGCCCAGCAACGGCCGCCGGGTCGTCCGCGCCCTGGAAGTGATCGAGATCACCGGCCGGCCCTTCACCGCCAACCTCCCCGGCCACGACTCCGTCTACGACACCGTGCAGATCGGCGTCGACGTGGCCCGCCCCGAGCTGGACGCCCGGATCGCACGCCGGGTCGACCGGATGTGGGAGGCCGGCCTGGTGGACGAAGTACGCGCACTCCAGGCGCAGGGGTTGCGCGAAGGGCGTACGGCGTCGCGCGCGCTCGGCTACCAGCAGGTGCTCACGGCGCTCGCCGGTGAAACCACCCTGGAGGAGGCCCGGGACGAGACCGTACGGGCCACCAAACGCTTCGCGCGCCGTCAGGATTCATGGTTCAGGCGCGACCCCCGGGTGCATTGGTTGAGTGGGGCCGTGGCGGACCTCCGGGAACTTCCGCAGCTCGCGCTGTCGTTGGTCGAACGACCGGTTACAGCCTGATCACGTCATGGCATCGGGACGCCCCGGCCGTCATCCAGGCCTCCGGGGGCGTGCCATCATCGAGCTTCGATCGACCAAGTGGAGTCCTAGTGGGGAGGGCGCGTGGCGATGGAGGCCGGCCCTCGTGACACCGCGACGAGCACCGATCACGTCACCGTCGACGGCCCGGAACCGGAGCCGGACGCGGTCCGTCCGGGCCCGGACGGGCTCGACGAGACGCGGGGCGGTGTGACCGCCGACGGCCCGGAGCCGGAGGAGATGTACGCGGGCGGCGAAGAGGTCGAGGTCGAGCTGCGTCCGCAGCGGCGACTGCGCCTGTGGCAGCTCGCGCCCATCGTCTGCCTGGCCGCGGTCGGCTCCCTGATGTTCGCCTTCCCGCTCGCCTTCGACTTCGGCGACAGCGGCGCGATGATCGCCATGCTGGGGCTGCTGATCTGCTCCTGCGCGGCCGGCTGGGGCATGATGGCCGCCCGTCGTGTCGGCCACACCTGGCCGGGCCTGCCCCAGCGGGGCTCGGGCCGCCGCCCCGACTGGCGGGTGGTCCTCGCCTACGTGGTCGTGGTCGCCGCCGTGGTCGTCCTGGCGGTGTGGCGCGTGGCCCGTCTGCGCGGCTGACGGCGCCCTGTCCGGCGGGCGTGCCGGCGCCACCCCGTACGATCGAGGAATGAGCACGCGGATCGCCTTCCTCAAGGGTCACGGGACCGAGAACGACTTCGTGATCGTGCCGGACCCGGAGAACGCCGTCGCGCTGCCGCCGGCCGCCGTCGCCGCCCTGTGCGACCGCCGCGCCGGCATCGGCGGTGACGGACTGCTGCACGTGGTGCGGTCCGCCGCGCACCCCGAGGCCCGGCACCTGGCGGCCGAGGCCGAGTGGTTCATGGACTACCGCAACGGCGACGGCTCGGTCGCCGAGATGTGCGGCAACGGCGTGCGGGTCTTCGCGCGCTACCTCCAGCACGCCGGGCTCGTGACCGAAGGAGACCTCGCCGTCGCCACGCGCGGGGGCGTGAAGAGCGTCCATCTCGCGAAGGACGGTGCCGTCACCGTCGGCATGGGCCGCGCCCTGCTCCCGGACGGCGACGTCACGGTGAGCGTCGGCGAGCGCCACTGGCCCGCGCGGAACGTGAACATGGGCAATCCGCACGCGGTCGCCTTCGTGGCCGACCTCGCGCACGCCGGCGACCTGCTCTCCCCGCCGCCGTTCAGCCCGGCCGCCGCCTACCCGGACGGGGTGAACGTCGAGTTCGTGGTCGACCGGGGCCCCGGCCACGTGGTGATGCGCGTCCACGAACGAGGCTCCGGCGAGACCCGCTCCTGCGGCACGGGCGCGTGCGCCGTCGCCGTCGCCGCCGCCCGCCGGGACGGCGCCGACCCGGCCGTGACCGGGACCCCGGCGACGTACACGGTGGATGTCCCCGGCGGCACCCTGGTCATCACCGAGCGGCCCGACGGCGAGATCGAGATGACCGGCCCGGCGGTGATCGTCGCCGAGGGCGAGATCGACGCCGAGTGGTGGACGGGGGCCGCCGTGTGAGCACCAGAGCGATCCTCGACGCCCCGCTCGGAAACGTAAACCTGCCACCCATCGCTCGAATGGGTGATCCGTTTCATGCTCGGCGAGAGGCGGTCGGCCGTACGTGATGGGCTCGATAGCATCAAGGACCGGCCCGGACGGCGGACCGACGCCGTTCCCCGTGCCCCGCCCGACCCGGGGTGGCCCGTCCGCCGGTCGACGCAGCCGGAGGTGCCCATGAACGCGGAGGCCGCGAAACCAGCGAGCCCAGGTCCGGTGACGCCCGCGACCACCGTCGCCGCCACCCCCACGACGCCCCGCCGCAAGGCCCGCCCGCGGCTCGACCTGCGGCGCCTGGGCCGCGCCGCACTGCTCGGTCCCGGCACCCGCGACCGGCTCCCCGACGCCATCGGCCATGTGGTCGAGGCCCACCGCGCCCACCACCCCGACGCGGCCATCGACCCCCTGCGCCGCGCCTATCTGCTCGCCGAGTCCTCGCACCGCGGCCAGATGCGCAAGAGCGGCGAGCCGTACATCACGCACCCCCTCGCCGTCACCCTCATCCTCGCCGAACTGGGTGCCGAGACCACCACGCTGACCGCCTCCCTCCTGCACGACACCGTCGAGGACACGGAGGTGACCCTCGACCAGGTGGGCGCGGAGTTCGGCGAAGAGGTCCGCTACCTCGTCGACGGCGTCACCAAACTGGAGAAGGTCGACTACGGCGCCGCCGCCGAGCCCGAGACCTTCCGCAAGATGCTCGTCGCCACGGGCAACGACGTCCGCGTGATGTCGATCAAACTCGCCGACCGGCTGCACAACATGCGCACCCTCGGCGTGATGCGCCAGGAGAAGCAGGAACGCATCGCCAAGGTCACCCGGGACGTCCTCATCCCGCTCGCCGAACGGCTCGGCGTCCAGGCGCTCAAGACCGAGCTGGAGGACCTGGTCTTCGCGGTCCTGCACCCCGAGGACCACCGGCGCACCAAGGAACTCATCGCCGAGAACGCCGCCCGCCCGGACGACCCGCTCGCCGCGACCGCCGACGAGGTACGCGCCGTGCTGCGCGACGCCGACATCCCGGCGGAGGTCCTGATCCGGCCCCGCCACTTCGTCTCCGTGCACCGCGTGGGCCGCAAACGCGGCCGGCTCGCCCCGACCGACTTCGGCCGCCTGCTGGTCCTGGTGAACGAGGACGCCGACTGCTACGCCGTCCTCGGCGAACTGCACACCTGTATGACGCCGGTGGTCTCGGAGTTCAAGGACTTCATCGCCGTACCCAAGTTCAACCTGTACCAGTCGCTGCACACCGCCGTGGCCCGCGAGGGCGACGGCCAGGTCGTCGAAGTCCTCATCCGCACGCACCAGATGCACAAGGTCGCCGAGGCCGGAGTGGTCGCCCTCGGCAACCCCTACACCGCGCCCGGCGAGGAGCAGTCCGCGGGCGACGGAGAACGCGTCGACCCCACCCGCCCCGGCTGGCTCTCCCGCCTCCTCGACTGGCAGCGGGCGGCCCCCGACCCCGACACCTTCTGGTCCACCCTGCGCGAGGACCTCGCCCAGGACCGCGAGATCACCGTCTTCCGCCCCGACGGCGGCACCCTGGGCCTGCCCGAGGGCGCGACCTGCGTGGACGCCGCCTACGCGCAGTACGGCGAGGACGCGCACGCGTGCATCGGCGCCCGGGTCAACGGGCGGCTGGCGACGCTCAGCACGGTCCTGCGCGACGGCGACACCGTGCAGCTCCTCATGGGGCAGGACCCGGCCTCCGAGCCCTCCCGGGAGTGGCTGGAGCACGCCCACACCCCCGCCGCCCGGATCGCCATCCAGCGCTGGCTCACCGCCCACCCGGGGCGCGGCGGCGCCGAGGACGAGGAGCCCGCCCGGCCGGGCACCGACGAGGGACTGGTCGTCCGCCGCACCCCGGAGGCGCCGGACGGCGGCGCCGACGCCCCCGCCGTCCTGGTCGACCTGCCGGACGTGACCGTACGGCTGGCCGGCTGCTGCACCCCCGTACCGCCCGACCGGGTCACCGGCTTCGCCGTGCGCGGGTCGGTCGTGACGGTGCACCGCGCGGAGTGCGCCGTAGTGGCGCGGATGAAGAGCGCGGGGCGCGCGGAGGTCGGCGTGCGCTGGGGCGACACCGCCGGCGGCCGGGTCACGCTGCTCGCCGAATCGTTCGTCCGTCCGCATCTCCTGGCCGACCTCACCGAGGCGATGGCCCTGGAGGGCGCCGAGATCGTCTCCGCGACCGTCGAGCCCCCGGACCGGCAGCGCGTCCGCCACACGTACACCGTCCGCCTCCCGGACGTCGCCCACCTGCCCGCCCTGATGCGCGCGATGCGGAACGTGGCGGGCGTGTACGACGTGAGCCGGGCGCAGCAGCCGCAGCCGACGGACGGCTGAGCGGCGGGGTCGACAGCCCGGGGCTCGGTGGTCTGGGGCGCGTGGCGCGCGGGAGCCCGTTCGGGTGCGCCGGGCGCGCGCCGTCGCCGTGGCGTGCGCGGGCGCTGATAGCCGTGGGGGATGCCGCACACTCCCCCCACCTCGCTCTCCCGGCTTCGGCCGGCGGCGCTGCTCGCGTCGGCCGCCTCGCTCTGTCTGACCGCCGCGAGCGCCCCGCCGGCCCCGCTCGGCATCGGCGACCGCCTCTTCCCGTACCTGGGCAACCCCGGCTACGACGTGCTGGCCTACGACCTCTCCTTCACCTACTCCGGCAGCAACACCGAGCCGCTGCGCGCCGTCACCACCATCGACGCCCGGACCACGGCCGACCTGGACCGGATCAACCTGGACTTCGCCCACGGCACGGTCGGCTCGGTGGAGGTCGACGGCGAGCCCGCCGCCTTCGCCGCCGCCGGCGAGGACCTGGTGATCACGCCCGGGGAGGCGGCGGCCGAGGGCGAGCGGATCCGGATCACCGTGCGGCACAGCAGCGACCCCGCCGGCCCGGAAGGACGCGAGGGCGGCTGGGTCCGCACCGCCGACGGCCTCGCCATGGCCAACCAGGCCGACGCCGCCCACCTGGTCTTCCCCTGCAACGACCACCCCTCCGACAAGGCGTTCTTCACCATCCGGGTCACCGCCCCCGACGGCCACACCGCCGTCGCGAACGGGCTGCCGCACGGCCGCTCCCCGGCCGGCGACACGGCGACCACCTGGACGTACCGCACCCGGCACCCCATGGCGACGGAACTGGCCCAGGTGTCCGTCGGCCGCAGCACGGTGCTGCGCCGCACCGGCCCGCACGGGCTGCCCGTACGGGACGTCGTCCCCACCCGGCACCGCGCGGCGCTGGAGCCGTGGCTGCGGAAGACCCCCGGCCAGATCGCCTGGATGGAGAGCAGGGTCGGGCCGTACCCCTTCGAGACGTACGGCCTGCTCATGGCCGACGCCTCCACCGGGTTCGAACTGGAGACGCAGACGCTCTCCCTCTTCGAGAGGGAACTGTTCACCGAGCGGACCCACCCCGAGTGGTTCATCGAGTCGATCATGGTGCACGAGCTGGCCCACCAGTGGTTCGGCGACAGCGTCAGCCCGCGCGACTGGTCCGACCTGTGGCTCAGCGAGGGGCACGCCACCTGGTACGAGGCCCTGTACGCACAGGAGCGCGGCGGCCAGACCCTGACAGCCCGGATGAAGGCCGCCTACAGCACGTCCGACGACTGGCGCGCCGAGGGCGGACCGCCGGCCGCGCCCAAGGCGCCCGAACCCGGCCGCAAGACGAGCATCTTCCGGCCCAGCGTCTACGACGGCTCCGCACTGGTCCTCTACGCCCTGCGCCAGGAGATCGGCCGCCCGGCCTTCGAACGCCTCCAACGGATCTGGGTGAGCCGTCACCGGGACTCCAACGCGGCCACGGCCGACTTCGTCCGGCTCGCCGGCGAGGTGTCCGGCCGTGATCTGGACGGCTTCCTGCACGCCTGGCTCCACGGTGAGCGGACCCCGCCGATGCCGGGCCACCCGGACTGGAAGCCGGCCGGGACGACTGCCGCGCCGGAGTCAGGGGAATAAGCCGATGACGAGACGCCTCGTCCCGTGCGACCATTTTCCGGTCGGCGCGCGGTTCGGGAGGCGGGAATCTCTCCGCCTGCTCACGCGTTGTGACGTACGACCGGCCTGTGGCGTGAAGAGCGCCGCGGTATCCGTTCCCGAGATTCCCAGAGACGTAAGGATCCAATGACCTCCTCTTCTTCCACTTCCCAGGACACCAAGCGCCTCGCGCACACCTATCCCGAGGGTCTTCGGGCCGATGCCCTGATGGAAGAGGACGTCGCCTGGAGCCACGGAAACGACGCGGAGTGGGACGGCGATCAGTTCGACCGCTCCGAGCGCGCGGCCCTGCGCCGCGTGGCGGGCCTCTCCACCGAGCTGGAGGACGTCACCGAGGTCGAGTACCGACAGCTCCGCCTGGAGCGCGTCGTCCTCGTCGGCGTCTGGACCACGGGCACGGCACGGGACGCGGAGAACTCCCTCGCCGAACTGGCCGCCCTCGCGGAGACCGCGGGCGCGCTGGTGCTCGACGGCGTGATCCAGCGCCGTGACAAGCCCGACGCGGCCACGTACATCGGCTCCGGCAAGGCGCAGGAACTGCGCGAGATCGTGCTGGAGACGGGCGCGGACACCGTCATCTGCGACGGTGAGCTGAGCCCCGGCCAGCTGATCCAGCTGGAGGACGTCGCCAAGGTCAAGGTCATCGACCGGACCGCCCTGATCCTCGACATCTTCGCCCAGCACGCCAAGTCCCGCGAGGGCAAGGCGCAGGTGGCGCTCGCGCAGATGCAGTACATGCTGCCGCGGCTGCGCGGCTGGGGTCAGTCGCTGTCCCGGCAGATGGGTGGTGGCCGCGGCGGTCTCGCGACCCGCGGCCCCGGTGAGACCAAGATCGAGACGGACCGGCGCCGGATCCGCGAGAAGATGGCGAAGATGCGCCGTGAGATCGCGGAGATGAAGACCGGCCGCGAGGTCAAGCGCCAGGAGCGCCGGCGCAACAAGGTGCCGTCCGTCGCCATCGCGGGCTACACCAACGCCGGCAAGTCCTCCCTGCTCAACCGCCTCACCGGCGCCGGCGTCCTGGTCGAGAACGCGCTGTTCGCGACCCTGGACCCGACCGTGCGCCGCGCGGAGACGCCGAGCGGGCGGCTGTACACCCTGGCGGACACCGTCGGCTTCGTCCGGCACCTGCCCCACCACCTGGTCGAGGCGTTCCGTTCCACCATGGAGGAGGTCGGCGACTCCGACCTGATCCTGCACGTGGTGGACGGCTCGCACCCGGTCCCGGAGGAGCAGCTCGCCGCCGTGCGCGAGGTGATCAGGGACGTCGGCGCCACCGGCGTACCCGAGATCGTCGTGATCAACAAGGCCGACCTGGCCGACCCGCTGGTCCTCCAGCGGCTGCTCCGGGTCGAGAAGCACTCCATCGCCGTCTCCGCCCGCACGGGCCGGGGCATCGAGGAACTGCTCGCGCTGATCGACAACGAGCTGCCCCACCCGTCCGTCGAGATCGAGGCACTGGTGCCGTACACGCACGGCAAGCTGGTCGCCCGCGCCCACGACGAGGGCGAGGTGCTCTCCGAGGAGCACACCCCGGAGGGCACCCTGCTCAAGGTCCGGGTGCACGAGGAACTCGCGGCGGAACTCACGCCGTACGTCCCGGCGCCGCTCGCCTGATCGCGTACGGGTCCCGCACGGACCCGGCACGTCGTACGTCCGAGGGCCCGCCTCCCGCATCGGCGGGGGCGGGCCCTCGGACGTCGTACGCCGGTGTCGTCGCCACGGGTGACGCTGAGGGATGGTGCTGCGGCCCGGCGCGTCGTCGCAGCCAGGCGGGTGCCCGGCGCCCCTCACTGCCCGGTTCCGCTGCGCTGCCCGGCGCCCTTCACCGCCCGGCGGGCTCCGCGCCGACCGCGTCGTACACGGCCTTCGCCCTCCTCGCCCAGCCGCGGACCGGCCAACCAACCCGCCTCCCACCGGGCCGATGGAGGTGTTGGACACCAGCACCGGGTCGCCGTCGGACCCGGCCGTCACCCAGCCGCCGCCGGACGAACCCCGGTCATGGTGCAGCCGATGCGGTACATCGTCGGCTCGGACGCGTCGATGGACAGCCGGCCCGGCCGGTCCTCGCACCCGTACAGCGTCTGGCCGTCGAACGGCGCCGCGGCCGGGAATCCGAGCGCCGTGAGCACAGGGATCTCCGGCGCCGCGGGCGCCGCGAAGTCCACCGGCAGGGCCGAGCCGACCGTCTCCTCCAGCGACCTGCCGCCGACGCCCCCCTCGGGCGCCACCCGGATGACGGCGAAGTCGTGCGCGGGCACCGTCACCGCCGGTGGCTGCGCCCCGCTCGATCCACTGATGAGAGGTCTGTGCCCGGTCGCCATCACACGCCGTAGGGAGCCGGCTGGTGCTCGGTGGCGTCGCGCAGGTCCTTGCCCGACAGCGCTGTGTCGTCGTACGACGGCACGAACGCGATGGTGCGGTACCAGCCCGCCCGTCCGGCCGGCGTGCACCCAGTGACCCGCGGCCCGCACCAGGTCGGACCGGCCAGGACGCGCCGGGTCCGCCACCACCGTCGCCGAACAGACCATCTGGCCAGGCGCAGCCAGTCGCCACGGTCCCAGTCCTGCCAGGCACCGTCCTTCCACCGGTCGACGTCGATCCCGTGTTCCCTGAGTCCGTCCTCGATGTGGTCCGGGATCTCGATCCCGCCGCCGGCGTCGTCCGCGGCCGAGGCGGACGAACCACCGCCTGGGCCGCCGTCCGTCCTGCGGGCGGCGGTCGGCGCCGGCACCGACGCGAGCGCGACGACGACCGGCCGCGGGAAGACGCGGCCCCGCCCGCCCCGTGGTCGTCGATCGGTGAACGCCAGCCGTACGTAACGCATGGTGTGCCCCCTTGCTGCTATCGGAATGCGATATGCCCCCTACGAGGGAACTCGGGCGGAATGTCAATGGTCGCGCAACAGGCAGATCCGGCGGCAGGCCGTAACCCCGTGCGCGATCGGGGGTTGGTAGCGGTGAGGGGTGGCCTGCGGCCCGACCGCGGCCCCTCTCTGAACAGCGGAAGGACAGGAGACCGTGGCCGAATCCGGGTGCGGGGGGTTGGTGTCGACGGGGGAGGGGGCGGCGAGGACGGCGGTGCGGTCCGTCCGGGAGGCGCCCTCGGGAACGTACGAGGGCGCCGCGCGGCGCCGGCCGGCGCGTGAGACGGCGGCGCGTACCTACGCGCGCGCCCTGCCGATCGTCCCCGTCCGGGCACGGGGACTCACCGTCGAGGGGGCGGACGGCCGGCGCTATCTGGACTGTCTCTCCGGCGCCGGAACACTGGCCCTCGGGCACAACCACCCGGTCGTGCTGGAGGCGATCCGCGAGGTGCTCGACTCCGGCGTCCCGTTGCAGGCCCCCGACGTGGCGACACCGGTCAAGGACGCCTTCGTCGACGAACTGCTGCGCACCCTGCCGCCCGTTTTCGCCGGGCACGCGCGCGTCAGGTTCTGCGGTCCCTGCGAGACGGACGCGATGGACACCGCCGTGGCACTCGTCCGCGCCGCGACCGGCCGGACGGGCATCGTCCCGTGCGGTGATGACCGGCCCGTGTGCGGCGACCAGCTCGACGCCTTCGGGACGGACGCGACGCCGGCCGGGATGCTGCTCGCGCCGGTCTCGGACGAGGGCCTGCTCCCCGTGTCCGACGACCGGATGCGCCAGGTGCGGAGGCTGACCGCCGCACGGTCCGTCGCGCTCATCGCCGACGAGCGGGGCACGGGCGTCGGCCGGACCGGCGCTTACTGGGCGGTGGACCATGCCGGGGTCGTGCCCGAGGTGATGGTCCTCTCCAGGGCGATCGGCGGCAGCCTGCCGCTGTCCGTCGTCGTCCACCACGAGGACCTCCAGCCCGGCGACCTCGGCGTCCCCGCCGGAGCCTTCTGCGGCAACCAGCTCGCCATGGCCGCGGGCACGGCGACCCTGGCCCACGTCCGCGAGAACCGCCTCGCCGAGCACGCGGCCACCCTGGGCGCCGGCCTGCTCGGCCGGCTGCGGGAGCTGACCGGCGTACACCCTTGCGTCGGGGAGGTGCGCGGGCGCGGGCTGATGATCGGGATCGAGTTCGTGCACGCCGAGGAGGACCCGCTCGACGACGGCGGCGATCACCCCTGCCGCCGTCCCGCGCCCGGACTCGCGGCCGCAGTCCAGCGGGAGTGCCTGCGCCGCGGTCTCATCGTCGGCGTCGGCGGCCGGCCCGCGAACGTCGTCCGGCTGCTGCCACCGCTGACCACCACGGAGGAGCAGGCGGCGGCGGTATTCGACCGCCTGGCCGACGCCGTCTGCGCGGTGGCCCGCGACCACTCCGGTCAGGCCCCGCCCTGCCCGCACCCGCGCTGAGCCGCTGCGCGACGCCACCCGCCACCGGCTCCGGCGCACTCGCCGTCACCGCCGCCCTCACATCTCGCGTATCCCGGCTGCGGGAGCGCGGACCGTCTGTTCGTCCCGCTCCCGGCTTTTTGCCCAATTTGTAGTACTTCCCTACGGAAAAACGTTCGCTCAGAGGATCTGCCGTGATCTCCTTCCCCCCGTCCGAAGACCACACCCGTCCGCGGATGTCCGGCACCCCGGGCGACCAGGAGACGGTGCCCAGACAGCAGGTCCCCGCCCGGACGGACCCCTTGGCGCATCCGGACCCCCACACCGCGGCCCAGGCCGCCGCCGTGGAGAACCTGCTGCGCTGCTGGCTCCGGGAGACCGACGTACCCGGCCCGGAGCACGGGGTCCTTCGCGTCCCCCTGCCCGCCAGCGGTACGGCCCTGCTGGTGCCCGTCCGCCACTGGTCACCGACGGGGTGGCACCGCTTCGGCGCGCCCTGCCTGGCCGGTGCTCCCCAGCCGGGCCGACCGGTGGACGCGGTGACCGTCGCCGCGCTGCTCGCCAGGGAGGCGCCCGGTGCCACGGCGGCCGACGCCGTCGACCTCGTGGCCCGGGTCGCCGACTCCGTCCGCCGGACCACCGTCTTCATCGGCGACCGCCGGGAACAGCCCGCCGACGCCCCCGACCTCTTCCTCGCCGCCGAGCAGGCCCTCGTCCACGGCCACCCCCTGCACCCGACACCGAAGAGCCGCGAAGGGCTCACCGAGAGCGAGCTGCGCCGGTACTCACCGGAACTGCGGGGCTCCTTCCCGCTGCACTGGATGGCGGTCGCCCCCTCGGTGCTGCGCACCGACTCCGCCTGGACCGAGCGCGGTCGCCCGGTCACCGGCCCCCAGCTCACCGCCCGGCTGGCACCACAGAGCGAGCTGCCGGACCTGCCCGACGGATACGCCGCCCTGCCCCTGCACCCCTGGCAGGCCCAGGAGATCCGGCGCCGGCCCGAGGCCGAGGCCCTGCTGGCCGCCGGTCTGCTGCGCGACCTCGGCCCCCGGGGCCTGCCCTGGTGCCCCACCTCCTCCGTACGCACCGTCCACCGCACCGCCGCGCCCGCCATGCTCAAGCTCTCCCTGGGCCTGCACATCACCAACTCGCGACGGGAGAACCTGCGCAAGGAACTGCACCGGGGCGTCGAGGTCCACCGCCTCCTGCGCAGGGGCCTCGCGGCCCGCTGGCAGGCCGCGCACCCGGGGTTCGACATCGTCCGCGACCCGGCCTGGCTCGCCGTGGACGGACCGGACGGCACACCCGTGCGCGGACTCGACGTGGTCGTCCGGCACAACCCGTTCCGCCCCCGTGACGACGTCTCCTGCGTCGCCGGACTCGTCGCGCCCCGGGCCCACACGCCCGGGTCCCGGCTGGCCGGGATCATCCACGGCCTGGCCGCCCGGACCGGACGGTCGCCCGGCGCCGTGGCCGCCGAGTGGTTCCCGCACTACCTGGAACAGATCGTCCGCCCCGTCCTCTGGCTGGACGGCGAGGCGGGCATCGCGCTGGAGGCACATCAGCAGAACACGCTGCTGCTCCTGGACGCCGACGGCCGGCCCGCGGGCGGCCGTTACCGCGACAACCAGGGCTACTACTTCCGGGAGTCCCGCCGGGCCGAACTCGACGCCCGGCTGCCCGGCCTCGGCGAACGGAGCGACACCTTCGTCTCCGACGAGGTCGCCGACGAACGGCTCGCGTACTACCTCGCGATCAACAACGTCTTCGGCCTGGTGGGCGCCTTCGGCTCCCAGCGGCTCGCCGACGAAGGGCTGCTGCTCGACGCCTTCCGCCGCTTCCTGCGCGAGGCCGCCGCGGGACCGCGCCGGATGCGCAGCTCACTGCCCGGCCGGCTGCTCGACTCACCCGTCCTGCGCTGCAAGGCCAACCTGCTGACGCGTATGCGGGGCCTGGACGAACTCGTCGGCCCGGTCGACACCCAGTCCGTCTACGTCACCCTGCCCAACCCCCTGCATCGCTGACCCGTCCGAGACAGGAGCGACACTGTGCCACGCACCGAGGCGAGTATCCAGGTGGCCGCCTGGGGGCCGGCCGACACGCCCGCCGGCGCGTTCCGCCTGCTCCCCGTGCGCCTGGAACGGGACCTGCGGCTGATCAGCCGCTGGATGAACGATCCGGCGGTCGCCCTCTTCTGGGAACTGGCCGGACCGCCGAGCGTGACCGAGGCCCATGTACGCGCCCAGCTCGCCGGGGACGGCGGCAGCGTGCCGTGCCTCGGTGTCCTGGAGGGCAGGCCGATGAGCTACTGGGAGATCTACCGCGCCGACCTCGATCCGCTGGCCCGCCACTGCCCCGTACGACCCCACGACATCGGCATCCACCTGCTCATCGGTGCTGCTGCCGACCGGGGGCGCGGCCTTGGCACCATGCTGATCAGGGCCGTCGCCGAGCTCGCGCTGGACCGGCGGCCCTCGTGCACGCGCGTCCTCGCGGAGCCGGACGTCCGCAACACCCGCTGCGTCGCCGCGTTCCTGGGCGCCGGTTTCCGGTTCCGCGGCGAGATCGCCCTGCCGGGCAAGCGCGCGGCTCTCATGATCCGGGACCGTGCCCCGCACCGTTCGCTCTGACGCCGCCGGGAGCACGTGCGGCGTCGTCCGCTGTGACGCCAGGACCGCGTGCGGCGTCGTCCGCTGTGACGCCAGGACCGCGTGCGGCGCCGTCCGCTGATGTCCACCACCCCCGCGCGCCCTCCTTTCCTCCCCTGCGCCCCTGCCGGACTGTCAGCGGCCGGCCCCTCCCCGCCGCCTGCTCGCCCGTTTGTCAGTCCCGGGCCGTAGGGTGGTCGCGCTATGACGAAGCCCTCACTCCCCGAACTCCTGCATGCTGCCGTCACTGCCGTCGGCGGCACGGAGCGCCCCGGCCAGGTGGCCATGGCCGAAGCGGTCGCGGAGGCGATCGACGACGGTTCCCATCTGCTGGTCCAGGCCGGCACCGGCACCGGCAAGTCGCTCGGCTACCTCGTGCCCGCGCTCGCGCACGGGGACCGGGTGATCGTGGCGACCGCCACCCTCGCCCTCCAGCGCCAGCTCGTCGAGCGGGACCTGCCGCGTACGGTGGACGCGCTCCACCCGCTGCTGCGCCGCCGCCCGGAGTTCGCGATGCTCAAGGGCCGGTCGAACTACCTGTGTCTGCACCGGCTGCACGAGGGCGTCCCGCAGGACGAGGAGGAGGGCCTCTTCGACCAGTTCGAGGCCGCCGCCCCCACCAGCAGGCTGGGCCAGGACCTGCTGCGCATGCGCGACTGGGCGGACGAGACCGAGACCGGCGACCGCGACGACCTCACGCCCGGTGTGTCGGACCGGGCCTGGTCCCAGGTGTCGGTGTCGTCGCGGGAGTGCCTGGGCGCCACGAAGTGCGCCTACGGCGCCGAGTGCTTCGCGGAGATGGCCCGGGAGCGCGCCAAGCTCGCCGAGGTCGTCGTCACCAACCACGCGCTGCTCGCCATCGATGCCATCGAGGGTGCCCCGGTCCTCCCGCAGCACGAGGTGCTGATCGTCGACGAGGCGCACGAGCTGGTCTCCCGGGTCACCGGCGTAGCCACCGGCGAACTCACCCCGGGCCAGGTCAACCGTGCGGTGCGGCGTGCCGCGAAGCTCGTCAACGAGAAGGCCGCCGACCAGCTCCAGACCGCCTCGGAGGGCTTCGAACGGCTGATGGAGCTGGCCCTGCCCGGCCGCCTGGAGGAAGTCCCGGAGGACCTCGGCTACGCGCTGATGGCCCTGCGCGACGCCTGCCGCACGGTGATCTCCGCGATCGGCGCCACGCGCGACAAGTCCGTGCAGGACGAGGACGCGGTACGCAAACAGGCCCTCGCCTTCGTGGAATCCGTGCACGACGTGGCGGAGCGGATCGTGAACGGCTCCGAGTGGGACGTCGTCTGGTACGAGCGGCACGACCGCTTCGGTGCCTCGCTGCGGGTCGCTCCCATGTCCGTCGCGGGCCTGCTGCGGGAGAAGCTCTTCGCCGACCGCTCGGTGGTGCTGACCTCGGCGACCCTGAAGCTGGGCGGCGACTTCAACGGGGTCGGCGCCTCGCTCGGCCTGGCCCCCGAGGGCACCGAGGGCGAGGACGTCCCGCAGTGGAAGGGCGTCGACGTCGGCTCGCCCTTCGACTATCCCCGGCAGGGCATCCTGTACGTCGCCAAGCACCTGGCGCGTCCCGCGCGGGACGGGGACCGCGCCGACATGCTGGACGAGCTGACCGAGCTGATCCAGGCCGCGGGCGGCAGGACGCTCGGGCTGTTCTCGTCGATGCGGGCGGCGCAGCTGGCCGCCGAGGAGCTGCGGGCGCGGATTCCCGAGTTCCCGATTCTGCTCCAGGGCGAGGAGACGCTCGGCGAGCTGATCAAGAACTTCGCGGGCGACCCGAAGACCTGCCTGTTCGGCACCCTCTCCCTCTGGCAGGGCGTCGACGTCCCCGGCCCCAGCTGCCAACTGGTCGTCATGGACAAGATCCCGTTCCCGCGCCCGGACGACCCGCTGATGAGCGCCCGGCAGAAGGCGGTGGAGGAGGGCGGCGGCAACGGCTTCATGGCGGTGGCCGCCACCCACGCGGCCCTGCTCATGGCCCAGGGGGCGGGCCGGCTGGTCCGGGCCTCCGGCGACCGCGGCGTGGTCGCCGTACTGGACCCGCGTCTGGCCACGGCCCGGTACGGGAGCTATCTGAAGGCCTCACTGCCCGACTTCTGGTACACCACGGACCGTAATCAGGCCCGGAAGTCGCTGGCGGCCATCGACGCGGCGGCGCGGCAGGCGGAAGCGGAAGCCGAGGCCGGGTGATCGGTGGTGGGTGGCCTGGCGCGGCGCCGCGCCAGGCCACCCACCGGTGCACAAGCCGTGGCCACCGGGGTCTCGCGACAGCACAGGTCTCGGGACAGCACAGGGCCCCGGAACCGGCGCAGGGGTCCCGGGGCCCGGTCAGGACGGCGGGGCTCTCAGCGGCCCGCCCGCCGTGACACTCAGACGCGGCGCAGAACGGCCACCACCTTGCCGAGGATGGTCGCGTCGTCGCCGGGGATCGGCTCGTACGCCGAGTTGTGCGGGAGCAGCCAGACGTGGCCGTCCTCACGCTTGAAGCGCTTCACCGTGGCCTCGCCGTCGAGCATCGCGGCCACGATGTCGCCGTTCTCCGCGACGGGCTGGCGACGGACGGTGACCCAGTCGCCGTCACAGATGGCGGCCTCGATCATCGAGTCGCCGACCACCTTGAGCACGAACAGCTCGCCGTCACCGACCAACTGCCGGGGCAGCGGGAAGACGTCCTCGACGGACTCCTCCGCGAGGATCGGGCCACCGGCCGCGATGCGCCCGACGAGCGGGACGTACGACGCGGCCGGCTTGCCCGCGGTGTCCGTGGGCTGCACGGAGGCCGCCTGGTCGGAGCCGCGCACCTCGTAGGCGCGCGGGCGGTGCGGGTCGCGGCGCAGGAAGCCCTTGCGCTCCAGGGCCATCAGCTGATGGGCGACGGAGGACGTGCTGGAGAGGCCGACGGCCTGGCCGATCTCGCGCATGGACGGCGGGTAGCCCCGGCGCTGGACCGAGTCCCGGATGACCTCGATCACCCGGCGTTGGCGGTCGGTGAGTCCCGAGCTGTCCGCCCTGATCCCTGGAGGTCGGCCGGGCATGGAGCGCTTGGCTCCCTCTGGATTCGTGGCTTCGTTCATCGCGTGCACCGGCTCGATCCGCCCCGGGGAGCGGTCCTGGGCGGTGATGGCGGCACTGTCTGCGGTGGTGGTCACGTCGGCCCCTCTCGATGGTCTCCCTGCTGGACAACGGTAGTTGCTTTCGAAAGGTTGCGCCAAACACACGTTCGAGTGAAAAAACGTAGTTTGCCTGACGTGATCAGGTGTCCAGGTGTATTGCCCCCACGGGGTTCGGCGGACATAAGGGTCCATTGCTGTACCCTTCACCGCCGGGGTGGTGGCCTCGCGGGCTGTGGCCCCAGTCTGCCATTCGGCATTCCGTCGGACGGGGAGCGGTCCTCATCTGCGCGGGAGTCGCACCTCGCCTCCCCGCGGCGCCCACGGTATCTCCGCACCCGTCGCATCGGCACCGCCCCGGGCGCACGCGCGCGTGACGTGTCGTCCCGCCTCACGGGCTCGGGGGTGCCCCGCCTTCCGCCTTGGCGGTCGGGGGGTGCCCCGCCGTCGGGTTCGCGGACGTCTCGCCGTCCCGCTTCGCGGACGTTCCGGCGTCCGGCTTCGCGGGTGCGCACGTTCCGGCTTCGCAGCCGTGCACGCGCGACCGGGCCGACGCGGCCCCGCCGGCGGACCGCGCGCGAGGGCGGGAACGAGCCGCAGGGCGGCTCCGGCGACGGCCGCGGCCGGACGTGCTCCGGTTCGCCGGGGTGAACGGCCGGGCGCCGCCCGCTGATGCGGGCGCGACACGCGTGAAGGTGTGGATGTCTGAGCCAATCCCCATATCTAGTGGTTGGATTGCATCAGTGGCCCACAAGTTGTGGTCCCCCCGGTCTTGAGGCCGGTGGCGATCGCCTATGCTTGGGGCTGCTTCGAGGGGCCTGAAGGGCCTCGTGAGGCTATTGAGTCTGCCGTGAGGAGGGTTGGAGTCCCATGCACTGCCCCTTCTGCAGGCACCCCGACAGCCGTGTCGTCGACAGCCGTACGACCGACGACGGCACGTCGATCCGCAGGCGCCGCCAGTGCCCTGACTGCTCGCGTCGGTTCACGACCGTGGAGACCTGCTCGCTGATGGTGGTCAAGCGGTCCGGGGTCACCGAACCGTTCAGCCGCGCCAAGATCATCAACGGCGTGCGCAAGGCGTGCCAGGGTCGGCCCGTCACCGAGGACGCGCTCGCCCAGCTCGGCCAGCGGGTCGAGGAGGCGGTGCGGGCCACCGGGAGCGCCGAGCTGACCAGTCACGACGTGGGGCTGGCCATACTCGGCCCGCTCCAGGAACTGGACCTCGTCGCCTACCTGCGGTTCGCCTCGGTCTACCGGGCGTTCGACTCGCTCGAGGACTTCGAGGCCGCGATCGCGGAACTCAGGGAAGAGACGGGACAGCCGGGCGTGAGCGGCGGCGACGGAGCCGGCGCGGGGAGCCAGGAAGACGGCCGCGGGCCCGAGGGGACCGCGCAGGTTCCCGAGCCCGCAGGCGCCGCCGACTGACCGGCGGGCCGGCCCCGGACCGAGGAACCGGGACCGGCCGGACGGCGGCGAAGAAGAGACCTGTTGCGGGCGGAGCGAGTGGGCCCGCAACACCAGACAGAACACCGTGCCACGGGAACATCGGGGCACTTCAGGGCGTTTTCGCCCGTATCAGGGAGGCGGCATGACAGAGACGGCGAGCGGTCCGGCACGGAGTTCCCGCGCCAAGGGCACGAAGGCGAGCAAGGGGCTCCGCGTCGAGCGCATCCACACCACCCCGGGGGTGCACCCCTACGACGAGGTGGCCTGGGAGCGTCGTGACGTCGTCATGACCAACTGGCGCGACGGCTCGGTCAACTTCGAGCAGCGCGGCGTCGAGTTCCCCGACTTCTGGTCGGTGAACGCGGTCAACATCGTCACCAGCAAGTACTTCCGGGGCGCCGTCGGCACCCCGCAGCGCGAGACCAGCCTCAAGCAGCTGATCGACCGCATCGTGAAGACGTACCGGAAGGCCGGTGAGGACTACAAGTACTTCGCCTCGCCCGCCGACGCCGAAATCTTCGAGCACGAGCTGGCCTACGCCCTCCTGCACCAGATCTTCAGCTTCAACAGCCCCGTGTGGTTCAACGTGGGCACGCCCCAGCCGCAGCAGGTCTCCGCCTGCTTCATCCTGTCCGTCGACGACTCCATGGAGTCGATCCTCGACTGGTACAAGGAAGAGGGCATGATCTTCAAGGGCGGCTCCGGCGCCGGCCTGAACCTCTCCCGGATCCGTTCCTCCAAGGAACTGCTGTCCTCGGGCGGCAACGCCTCCGGCCCGGTCTCCTTCATGCGGGGCGCCGACGCCTCCGCCGGAACGATCAAGTCCGGTGGCGCCACCCGCCGTGCCGCCAAGATGGTCATCCTGGACGTCGACCACCCCGACGTCGAGGACTTCATCGAGACCAAGGTGAAGGAAGAGGAGAAGATCCGCGCCCTGCGCGACGCGGGCTTCGACATGGATCTGGGCGGCGACGACATCACGTCCGTCCAGTACCAGAACGCCAACAACTCGGTCCGCGTGAACGACGAGTTCATGAAGGCGGTCGAGCAGGGCGGCAAGTTCGGTCTGCGCGCTCGCATGACCGGCGAGGTCATCGAGGAGATCGAGGCCAAGAGCCTCTTCCGCAAGATGGCCGAGGCGGCCTGGGCCTGTGCCGACCCGGGCATCCAGTACGACGACACCATCAACAACTGGCACACCTGCCCGGAGTCCGGCCGGATCAACGGCTCGAACCCCTGCAGCGAGTACATGCACCTGGACAACACGTCCTGCAACCTGGCCTCGCTGAACCTGATGAAGTTCCTGAAGGACGACGGCAAGGGCAACCAGTCCTTCGAGGCCGACCGCTTCCAGAAGGTCGTCGAGCTGGTCATCACCGCGATGGACATCTCGATCTGCTTCGCGGACTTCCCGACCCAGAAGATCGGTGAGAACACCCGCGCCTTCCGCCAGCTCGGCATCGGCTACGCCAACCTCGGCGCCCTGCTGATGGCGACCGGCCACGCCTACGACTCCGACGGCGGCCGTTCCCTCGCCGGTGCCATCACCTCCCTGATGACCGGCACCGCCTACCGCCGCTCCTCGGAGCTGGCCGCGGTCGTCGGCCCGTACGACGGCTACGCCCGCAACGCCGACGCCCACCAGCGCGTCATGAAGCAGCACTCCGACGCCAACGGCGCGGCCGTGCGCATGGACGACCTGGACACCCCGGTGTGGGCCGCCGCCACCGAGGCCTGGCAGGACGTGCTGCGCCTCGGCGAGAAGAACGGTTTCCGTAACTCCCAGGCGTCCGTCCTCGCCCCGACCGGCACCATCGGCCTGGCGATGTCCTGCGACACCACCGGTGTCGAGCCCGACCTCGCGCTGGTCAAGTTCAAGAAGCTGGTCGGCGGCGGCTCGATGCAGATCGTCAACGGCACCGTGCCGCAGGCCCTGCGCCGCCTGGGCTACCAGGAGGAGCAGATCGAGGCGATCGTCGCCCACATCGCCGAGCACGGCAATGTGATCGACGCTCCCTCCCTCAAGCCCGAGCACTATGAGGTGTTCGACTGCGCCATGGGTGAGCGGGCCATCTCCCCGATGGGCCACGTCCGTATGATGGCCGCGATCCAGCCGTGGATCTCCGGCGCCATCTCCAAGACGGTCAACATGCCGGAGACGGCGACCGTCGAGGAGGTCGAGGAGATCTACTTCGAGGCCTGGAAGCTCGGCGTCAAGGCGCTGGCGATCTACCGCGACAACTGCAAGGTCGGCCAGCCGCTCTCCGCCAAGACGAAGGACGTCAAGGAGGAGAAGACCGAGGCGCCCGCGGCCGTCGAGGCCAAGGTCGAGAAGGTCGTCGAGTACCGCCCGGTCCGCAAGCGCCTCCCGAAGGGACGTCCCGGCATCACCACGTCCTTCACCGTCGGCGGCGCCGAGGGCTACATGACCGCCAACTCCTACCCGGACGACGGTCTCGGCGAGGTCTTCCTCAAGATGTCCAAGCAGGGCTCGACCCTCGCGGGCATGATGGACGCCTTCTCCATCGCGGTCTCCGTCGGCCTCCAGTACGGCGTGCCGCTGGAGACGTACGTCTCGAAGTTCACCAACATGCGCTTCGAGCCGGCCGGGATGACCGACGACCCGGACGTGCGGATGGCGCAGTCGATCGTCGACTACATCTTCCGCCGCCTGGCGCTGGACTTCCTGCCCTTCGAGACGCGCTCCGCGCTCGGCATCCACTCCGCCGAGGAGCGTCAGCGTCACCTGGAGACCGGTTCGTACGAGCCGTCGGACGACGAGGTCGACGTAGAGGGCCTGGCCCAGTCGGCGCCGCGGGCCCAGGAGCTGAAGGCGGTGGCCACGCCGAAGGCCGAGGTCGAGGCGGCCAAGCCCGCTCCGAAGCAGGCGCACACCAGCGCCGAGCTGGTGGAGATGCAGCTGGGTATCCAGGCCGACGCCCCGCTGTGCTTCTCCTGCGGCACGAAGATGCAGCGGGCCGGTTCCTGCTACATCTGCGAGGGCTGCGGTTCGACCAGCGGCTGCAGCTGACGCGTAGGACCTCATGAGTAAGGGGCGCCGACCCAATGGTCGGCGCCCCTTACTCGCGTACGGCACCCTCAGGGCCGCCGCAGTGCTCCCATGGTCGCGGTGAAGTCGGCGGGATCGTCCTCGTAACCGTGCACGCCCGCGCGGAACTCCCACGCCCCGTCCTCGTCCCGGACGAACTCCGCGACCGTGGCCGCCGTCGCCCCCAGGACGTTCCCGAAGTCGGTCGAAGCGAGTTCGGTGTAACCCTCGCGGATGCGCAGGCCCGGGTGGGTCACGCTGACGAAGGTCCGCCGGCCGGCACGCTGCTGGATGACCACACCGACCAGCACGCGCGCGTAACGGGCGTCGAGCCGTTCCAGTTCCAGCGTCATGACCTCGTCGAAGCCGAAGCCCTTGCCGTCCTGGCTGTCCCGGTTGAGATAGATGGTGCCGTCGGGGGAACGGCTGTCGAAGTGCACCACATAGGAGGGATCGCCGTACGGATCGCCCGCCAGGTAGGTCGCGGCGACCACGTCCAGGTCGGCCGGCGGCTCGCCCGCCGGGTTCGGGTCCCACCTCAGGGCGACCTCGACCTTGCGGATCCCCTTGCTGAGGCCGTTCACTCACTTCCCCTTCCCAGTAGCCCGCCCTGTCCGTCCACCCCAACTGCCGAACAGCGACGGCCGGTTGTCCATCCTGCCACGCGTGCCGGTGCACGGGCGGAAAGCAGACCTCGCAAGGGTGACCGGGGCCGCCTTCCCTGGCCTTACCATGGCGCGGTGCTGGTCAAGTGGATTCGCTGCACCGTGGTGGACCGCCGCGGTTTCGAGCGGGGGCAGCGAAAGTGGGCGGGGCTTCCGGGGGAGCCGGGTTTTCGCGGACAGGGCGGGGGCTGGAGCCGGATACGCCCCGACGTGGCCCACGTGTTCACCTTCTGGGAGAGCCGCACCTTCTACGACTCCTTCATGGCCCGCTCCCACGACCGGCTCGCCGCCGCGCAGTCGGGCACCTTCAAGGACGCCAGGACCAGGCTCTTCGACTACCGCTTCGATGTGAAGACCGGCTTCGAACCGCGTTTCACGGACGCCGATCTGGTGCGGGTGGCCCTCTGCCGCGTCCACGAGGAGCGCGCCGAGCACTTCGTCCTGATGCAGGAGAAGGTGTGGAACCCCGCGATGGCCGGCTCGCCCGGCATGATCCGCGGCCTGTTCGGTGAGGCGCCCGGCAACGAGTACCTGGTGCTGTCGATGTGGCAGGCCGCCGCCGAGCACGGCAAGTACCGCACCGAGCGGGTGGAACGGCTCGCCCTGCGTGCCCAGACGGAGGCCGACATCGCGGCCCTCACCGGGGACATCGTGGAGCTGGAACCGTCCTGGACCGTGTGAGGCTGCGTGTGAGGACTGTGTGACCTACGCCGTATGGAGCCCGGCCGGGTACTCGGCGGCGGTCGGCGCGATCTAGGGTTTTGGCATGGCACGACCACGGCGCATCGTCCTTGTCCGGCACGGCGAGTCAACGGGCAACCTTGACGACTCCGTGTACGAGCGCGAGCCCGACCACGCCCTGGGCCTGACCGAGCAGGGCCGGCGGGAGGCCGGACAGGCGGGTGAGAAGTTGCGCGAGGTGTTCGGCCGCGAGCGGGTCAGCGTCTACGTCTCGCCCTACCGGCGCACGCACGAGACGCTGCGCGCCTTCCGCCTCGACCCCGATCTCATACGCGTCCGGGAGGAGCCCCGGCTGCGTGAGCAGGACTGGGGGAACTGGCAGGACCGCGAGGACGTGCGCCTGCAGAAGGCGTACCGGGACGCCTACGGCCACTTCTTCTACCGCTTCGCCCAGGGCGAGTCCGGCGCCGACGTGTACGACAGGGTGGGCGGCTTCCTGGAGAGCCTCTTCCGCAGCTTCGAGGCCCCCGACCACCCGCCCAACGTGCTCCTGGTGACGCACGGCCTGGCCATGCGGCTGTTCTGCATGCGGTGGTTCCACTGGACGGTGGCGGAGTTCGAGTCGCTGTCCAATCCTGGGAACGGCGAGATACGGATGCTCGTTCTCGGTGAAGACGGCAAGTACCGGCTCGACCGGCCGTTCGACCGCTGGCGGGATCCGGAACCGTACTGGATGACCGGGTGACTGGATAGGGTGGCAGGGCCATGACCGCACAATCTCCTGCCGGGAGACGTCTTCCGTCCGCCGCGGAGCGCCTGGACCGCGCCCTGGCCAGTCTGCGCGGACTGGCGGTGGGCGACGCGCTCGGCTCGCAGTACTTCGTACCCGTCAACCACCCCCTGCTGAAGCGACGCGAGGTGCCGCCCGGAACCTGGCAGTGGACGGACGACACGGAGATGGCCTGCTCCGTGGTGGCCGTACTCGCCGCCCACCAGCGCATCGACCAGGACGCGCTGGCCCGCTCCTTCGCGGAGCACCACGACTTCGACCGCGGCTACGGGCCCGCGGTCAACCGGCTCCTGCGGCTGGTCCGCGAGGGCGGCGACTGGCGGGAACTCGCCGCCGCGCTCTTCGACGGACAGGGCTCCTGGGGAAACGGCGCCGCGATGCGCGTCGCCCCGCTGGGCGCCTGGTACGCGGACGACCCCGAGCAGGCCACGCATCAGGCGGAGATCTCCGCCTATCCCACGCACCAGCACAGGGAAGCGGTGGTCGGGGCCATGGCCGTGGCCGCTGCCGCCGCCCTGTCCGGGGCGCCCGGCGGCCCGCCGGGCGCGGAGGCGCTCCTCGACGGCGTGATCGCGCTGGTGCCGGGCAGGAGCGCGGTCGGCGCGGGGCTGCGCCGTGCCCGGGACATGCTCGACTACGGCGACGCGGCCACGGTGGCGGCGGTCCTGGGCTGCGGACGGCGCACCACCGCTCACGACACGGTCCCGTTCGCGGTCTGGTCGGCGGCCCGGGCCCTCGGAGACTACGAGCGGGGCTTCTGGACGACGGCCCAGGTCGGTGGGGACGTGGACACGACCTGCGCCATCGTGGGCGGCGTGATCGCCGTGGGGCGGGCAGGAGCCCCGCCCCTGGCCTGGGCGGAGCGGACGGAAGCGCTGCCGGACTGGATGACGCGCACGGTCTGAGCGCGGTTCCGGTGACTCACCGCTCATGACGGGAACTCTCCGTGACCGGCTGCTCGTTGTCGCGACAAGTGCTGTGTGAGGCGTGAGACCACACACCGGTCAGCCGAGTGTCGCGAGGAGGGCGGTCATGGATTTTCTGTCAGGCCTGGTTGTTTCGGCTGTGGTCGTGTCCGCCTTTGTCATGCCCCACCTCGTCATGCCCGCCCTGATCATGTGCGCTTTCGCCGTACTGCTGGGCGCGCTGTTCCCGCCGCCGCGTGTACTGCCGGTCGGCGGACGGCGGGTGGAGAACCCAGGCTCGTGGGCGTCACGGAAGGATGCGGAGCGGTCCGGCGCGGCTGCCGCGAGCCGGCGACGCGGGAGCCGACAGGCCGAGGAGGGCAGGCCACCTGTCGACCGGCCCCGGCCGGCCCGCGCCGCCGCCGCCCTCTCAGCCGACGCCGGGTCCGGCGGTCCCGGACAGGGCCTCCAGATCGCTCTTGCGGACCCGGATCACCAGCCAGGCCGTGGCCAGGGCGAGCACGGCCATCGCGGCGGCCGGGATGAACGCCGCGGAGATGCCCTGCGCCAGTACGTCGTGCCCCCAGGGCGCGGGAAGCTGCTGTGTCCGGGCGAACTCGGCCTTCTGCTCCGGCGAGCTGTCGGCGAGGAAGCCCGGCATCTGCTTCTCCGCCTCGTTCCTGCTCGCCGTGCCGAACACGGTCGTCAGGATGGACAGCCCGAGTGCTCCGCCGACCTGCTGCATGGTGTTGAGCAGACCGGAGGCCGCGCCCGCCTCGTGCTGTGCGACGCCGGAGACCGCCGTGAGTGTGAGCGTGACGAAGTTGAGCCCCATACCGAGGCCGAAGACGAGCATGGGGCCCAGAACTCCGCCCACGTACGAGCTGTCGGAGCTGATGAGCGCCTGCCAGGCCAGCCCGATCGCCGCCAGCGTCGAGCCGGCGATCATGAACGGCTTGGGGCCGAGCACGGGAAGGAAACGCTGGGACACACCGGCGCCCAGCGCGATTACCACGGTGACGGGCAGGAAGGCGAGCCCGGCTTCGATGGGGCTGTAGCCCAGGACGTTCTGGACGAACAGCACGATGTAGAAGAACATCCCGAACATCGCGGCGGCCAGGCTCAGCATGATCACATAGGTGCCGGAGCGGTTGCGGTCGGTGAACATCCGCAGCGGGGTGATCGGTTCCCGGGCCCGGGACTCGATGCGCACGAACGCCAGCAGCAGGACCACCGCGGCCCCGAAGGAGCCGATGGTCAGGCTGTCCCGCCAGCCCTCGTCCGCGGCCCGGATGAAGCCGTACACGAGGGTCGCCATGCCCGCCGTGGAGGTCACCGCACCGGCGATGTCGAAGCGGCCGGAGTGCCGTTCGGACTCGTTGATGTACAGGGGCGCGAGCGTGGCGATCAGCAGACCGATCGGCACGTTGACGAAGAGCACCCAGCGCCAGTCGAGCCATTCGGTGAGCATGCCGCCCGCCAGCAGGCCTATGGCGCCGCCTCCCGCGGAGACGGCGGCGAAGACGCCGAAGGCGCGGTTCCGCTCCGGGCCCTCGGGGAACGTCGTGGTGATGAGCGCCAGCGAGGTGGGGGAGGCGATCGCGCCGCCCATGCCCTGAAGCACCCGCGCGGCCAGCAACTGCCAGGGCTCCTGGGCGAATCCACCGAGCAGCGAGGCGAAGGTGAAGACCAGGATCCCGGTCATGAAGACCCGGCGGCGGCCGAGGATGTCACCGGCCCGGCCGCCGAGGAGCAGCAGGCCGCCGAAGGTGAGCGTGTAGGAACTGACGACCCAGGTGAGGTCGGTGGTGCTGAACTTCAGGGCTTCTTGAATGTGCGGGAGGGCGATGTTCACAATCGTCGCGTCGAGTACCACCATGAGTTGGCAGGCCGCGATGACGGTGAGCGCGATGCCGGGACGTTGGTTCCTGCGGGTCGAGCCCGGCTTTTGATCTTGGAGCAACGGAGAGGTTGTCACTGTGAATCCCCCACGAGAGCCTTAGTGAACGATGGCGTTCACTGCCATGTCGACCGTAGTGACTCCCGGACAGTGAACGCAACCGTTCACTGTCGTCGATGTCGCGGTCTCCGTGCCCCCGCGCGGTCGCGCGGCGTGAGCCCCTCGCGGTCACGCGCCGTGTCCCCGCCCCGCGCCGTCCCCGCCCCGCGCCGTCCCCGTCCCCGATCCCCGCTCGTATGCCTCTGGAGGCAGCTGGAATGACTACTTCGCACTGGGAGGGCGCCTCCGCTCAGGCGGCCTCTCGCCGGCGCGGCGTCGTGCTCGAACGCGCGATCCTCGACGCGGCGCTGGAACAGCTCGGCACGGTCGGCTGGAACGGGCTGACGATGGAGGGGGTGGCCGCCGGCGCGCAGACCGGCAAGGCCGCCGTCTACCGGCGATGGCCGTCCAAGGAGGATCTCGTCGCGGACGCGTTGCGGTCCGGGCTGCCGCGTTTCGACATCGCGCCGGATCTGGGGAGTGTGCGCGAGGATCTCCTCGCCCTGTGTCGGAGGGCGCGCGACGCCATGTTCTCCCGGTCGGGATTCGCCTTGCGGTCGGTCATTCACGAATGCGACACCTTGCAGGCGGAACGCTTCCATGCCGTGATCGCGGAAGGGGTGATCGAGCCGACCATGAGGCTGCTGAGGGAGGTCATCAGTCGGGGAATCGAGCGGAAAGAGGTGCGCTCCGACGCGGCGAACGGCTACGTCTTCGACGCTGTCCCGGCGATGATGATGTACCGCTCGAAAGTGTGCGGCTGCGAATGGGCGGACTCGGAGATCGAGGAGATGATCGACCAGTTGATGGTTCCGCTGCTGCGCCCCCTCGGTTCCTGACAGTGCGCGGGGGAGGCCCTTGAGCCGCTGAGGGAACCGGGGTGTCGGCGGCGGTTCGAGGCGGCGTACGCTATGAGCGCCATGCCGTACGAATCACCCACCCACACCGTCGAGCGCTCTCTCCGCGCCACGACCGGAGCGAAGATCGTTGCCGGTGTCGACGAGGTGGGGCGTGGCGCGTGGGCCGGTCCCGTCACCGTCTGCGCGGCCGTCACCGGCCTGCGCCGACCCCCGGAGGGTCTCACCGATTCCAAGCTGCTCACCGTCAAGCGACGGGGTGAGTTGGCCGAGGTGTTGCGGACCTGGGTGACGTCGTACGCCTTGGGGCACGCCTCTCCCGAGGAGATCGATCGCCTGGGGATGACCGCAGCGCTGCGTCTCGCGGCGGTCCGTGCCCTGGAGGCTCTGCCGGTCCGTCCCGACGCGGTCATCCTCGACGGCAAGCACGACTACCTCGGGGCACCCTGGCGGGTACGCACGGTGATCAAGGGTGATCAGTCGTGTGTGGCGGTCGCGGCGGCCTCGGTGATCGCCAAGGTCCAGCGCGACAAAATGATGGCCGAACTGGGTATCGACCATGCAGACTTCGGTTTTGCGGACAACGCCGGGTACCCGTCGCCCGTGCACAAGGCCGCACTGGCGGAGCGGGGCCCCACCCCGTACCACCGGTTGTCGTGGGCGTATCTTGATGCGCTGCCCCAGTGGCGGCACCTCAAGAAGGCCCGCAGCTTGGCGGAGGGAAGCGTTCCGGAGATCGAGGGTCAGCTCGGTTTCGATTTCTGACGCCGCCGTCCGTGCGTATGTGCCACCCGCTGGCGCGAGCCGCACCAACGTTTGATAAAAATCAGCTCATGCCTCTCATTCCCGAGGAGCCTCAGATTCACGAGAGTGCCCAGGGTCCCCGCGCCACTCCGGCCAGCGGCCGCACCGCGCCGACCCCCCGCCCCGTTCCTGGTCCCCGCCCCGCGGCCCCGCCGCGCCCCGGGCGTCCCGGCCCGGTCCGTCCCACACCTCCGGTGCAGCGCACGTCACGTGACGCGGCTGCGGCCAAGCCGGTTCCGTCGGGTTCCGCTGCCCCTTCGGCGGCCCCTTCCACGGGTTCGGCCGCCCCGCAGATCCAGCTGATCCCGGCCTCGGTCGAAGGCGCCCTCGACGCCGCCGAAGAGGCCGTGGACCTCCTGCTGGACTCGGGTCGTGCCCCCGGCGACGTGCTGGTGCTCACCACTGGCGAGTCACATCCGTGGGCCACCCACGAACTGTCCTTCGGTGAGGCCTCCTACTGGGCTCAGCACGACGCGGGCGATGACGTCTTCTACGCCGACGCGGCCGTCGCGGACCGTGCCGCCGCGCGGCCCGTGGTCGTCGTGGCGGTCAACGGCGGTTCCGAGGCCGCTGCCGCCACCGCGCTGTCGCTGGCCCACGGGCGTGCCGGTGCCCTGCTGATCGTCTGCGGCGACCCGCAGCGCATCAACGCGGTGCTGGGCGCGAAGGTCTGAGCCGGCTCCCTCGCGCCGGGACCGCACCGGAGTGACGAAGGAGCCGCCGTGCGGCATCCGCACGGCGGCGGCTTTCGTCTCTCCCCCCCCCGGTGGGCGTCCGGTGTCCGGTCGGCACAGGGGGTACGCCTCCGTGGTCAAGGACCGCTTGCCGAGAAGCCGTTACGGCGTCTGCGGCCGGCCGGGCATTTCGACGGAAGTGCGGAACGGGCACCGCCGGTGCGCGAGGACGTGCCTGGGGGCGTCGGTGAGCAGCCGTGCGGAGCGGTGCCGGGGGGTCAGCGCGCAGCCGCGCGGCGCAGTACCTCCGAGGCCGCACCACCCGTGCGAGGCGGGGGAAGCGGTATCTCCGACGTGGCGAACGGCTCTGGCGCCGAAGCCGAGTTGGGGCGGCGTCCGCCCCGGCCCTCGCCGAACACCTGCCATCCGTCACGGGTCAGCGTGATGTACGCCCCGCAGCGCAGGCCGTGCAAGGTGCAGGCGTCCCTCAGGCCCCACATCCAGGCCCCGTCCTCCTCCGTCCAGCGCGCGTCGCCGTCACGGCAGCGCATCAGCACGGCGGTGCGCACCGGCGTGCGGCGGCGCAGGTCGTGCGGGATGACCCGGCGGAGCTGGGAGAGCAGGACATTGCGGAACATCCACCCGTCGGCCTGAGCCGGACGACTGGCGAACGAGG
Organism: Streptomyces sp. ISL-12; assembly: GCF_018614415.1. GTDB lineage: Bacteria > Actinomycetota > Actinomycetes > Streptomycetales > Streptomycetaceae > Streptomyces. The sequence goes on along the minus strand of NZ_JAGGOO010000130.1, from coordinate 14,299 downwards.
CGCTGGCGCGCAGGCGTTCGTCCGGGTCGAGCACGGCCACGATCGTGGTGTCGGGCCTGGGACTATGGCGCGTGTGCAGTCCGCTGACGATCTCCCGGGGGCTGCGCAGCAGCGGGATGCCGGCGGCGGCCCACTCCGCCGGTTCGAGTACACGGGTGGCGGACGTGGTGGACGGCGACAGCGACGCCGCCGAGGACGGAGCGAATCCGAAGGTCACGTTCCTCCCTTCGGCTACGCGCCCGCACGCGGGCAAGGTCGGATTCGGGGGACGCGCACCGCAGTGAAGCCCTGCCGGATCACGGACGAGCCGTGCGGGGAGCGGAGTCCAATTCTTCCTGTCGAACTGGATTGCGGCAACGAGCAATCGGAATGGTCGACCGTTATAGGGCGATGTGTGTTTTATATCCATACCCAGGGTCTCCCCGGGTGACGCATGGGACGTCTGGAACGGGTGCCCTGGCACGCGACTCCGGACACGGGTGTCCGAAGCCGAGGCCGTAAACCGGTGTCACGATCAGCCTCCGAAGCCGGACCGCATCCGGCCTGCGAAGCCAACCTCCGCGGTCGGCCTTCGGAACCGGCGTCCGAAAACAGAAGCCCGGGAGTCCGCGCGGTCGTGCGTGGTCAGCCCTGTACGGCCAGGACCAGCGGCAACACCTCATTCGCGCCGGCCCGTCGGAGCAGACGGGCGGCGACCGCGAGGGTCCAGCCGGTCTCGGTGAAGTCGTCGATGAGGAGTACGGGGCCCGGCTGCCCGGCGAGGGCGGAGGCGAGGTGGGGCGGCACGGTCAGCGCCCCGTCGAGGACCTTGAGGCGCTGCGCGCTGTTGCTGCGCGTCGCCCGGGTGGCGTCGGCCGTGTACTCGACGGCGCCCAGCAACGGCAGCCGTCCGACCTCGGCGATGCGCTCGCCGAGGGAACGGATCAGCAGGGGCCGGGTACGGGAGGCGACGGTGACCACACCGACCGGGCGCGACCGGGCTTCCGGCACGCCCGGGGCCCAGCCGGCGGGCCCCTTCGCCCAGTCCGCCAGTACTCCGACGACGGCCCGGGAGACGTCGTCGGGCACCGGCCCGTCCGGAGCCTGCGCCGTGAGCATGGGCCGCAGCCGGTTGCCCCAGCCGATGTCGGACAACCGCCCCAGCGCCCGGCCCGTCGCGGCCTGCTCACCGGCCGGGATACGGCCCTTCAGGTCGACCCCGATGGCCGGCAGTCCGGTCGGCCACATACGGCGCGGCTCCACCTCCACGCCCGCCCGGCCCAGATCGGCGCGGGCGGCGTCGAGCGCGGCGACGGACGTCTCGGTGGTGAAACGCGGCCCCGCGCAGTTGTCACAGCGGCCACAGGGCTTGGCGCCCTCGTCGTCCAGCTGCCGTTGCAGGAACTCCATGCGACAGCCCGTCGTCGACGCGTAGTCGCGCATCGCCTGCTGCTCGGCCTTGCGCTGCCGGGCGACCCAGTCGTACCGCTGGGCGTCGTACGTCCACGGCCGCCCGGTGGCGGTCCAGCCGCCCTTGACCCGCTGGACCGCGCCGTCCACGTCGAGGACCTTGAGCATGGTCTCCAGACGGGACCGGCGCAGCTCCACCAGCGGCTCCAGCGCGGGAAGCGACAAGGGCCGTTCGGCGCGGGCCAGGACGTCGAGCGTGCGGCGTACCAGGTCCTCGGAGGGGAAGGCCAGCGAAGCGAAGTACTCCCAGATCGCCTCGTCCTCCCGGCCGGGGAGGAGGAGCACCTCCGCGTGCTCGACCCCGCGCCCGGCCCGGCCGACCTGCTGGTAGTAGGCGATGGGGGAGGAGGGCGAACCGAGGTGCACCACGAAGCCCAGGTCTGGCTTGTCGAAGCCCATGCCGAGCGCCGAGGTGGCGACCAGCGCCTTGACCCGGTTGGCGAGGAGATCGTCCTCCGCCTGCTGCCGGTCGGCGTTCTCGGTCTTGCCGGTGTAGGAGGCGACCGTGTGCCCGCGCTGCCGGAGGAAGGCGGTGACCTCCTCGGCCGCGGCCACGGTGAGCGTGTAGACGATCCCCGACCCCGGCAGTTCGTCGAGGTGGTCGGCGAGCCAGGCCATCCGGGCCGGCGCGTCCGGCAGCCGCAGTACGGACAGGCTCAGGCTCTCCCGGTCCAGCGGGCCGCGCAGCACCAGGGCGTCCGAGGCGCCACCCGTGCCGAGCTGCTCGGCGACGTCGGCGGTCACGCGCGCGTTGGCGGTGGCCGTGGTGGCGAGCACCGGGACGCCTGGCGCCAGGTCGGCGAGCATGGTGCGCAGACGCCGGTAGTCCGGCCGGAAGTCGTGGCCCCAGTCGGAGATGCAGTGCGCCTCGTCCACCACGAGTAGGCCGGTCGCGGCGGCGAGCTTCGGCAGGACCTGATCACGGAAGTCCGGGTTGTTCAGCCGTTCCGGACTCACCAGCAGCACGTCGACCTCGCCCGCGGCGATCTCGTCCTGGACCACGTCCCACTCCTCGGTGTTGGAGGAGTTGATCGTCCGGGCACGGATGCCCGCCCGGGCGGCGGCGTCGACCTGGTTGCGCATCAGCGCGAGCAAGGGGGACACGATCACGGTGGGTCCGCTGCCGCGAGCGCGGAGCAGCGCCGTCGCGACGAAATAGACCGCGGACTTGCCCCAGCCGGTGCGCTGGACCACCAGGGCGCGGCGCCCGTCGGCGACCAGCGCCTCGATCGCCCGCCACTGATCCTCGCGCAGCCGGGCCTCGCCGGAGGGGTCCCCGACGAGACGGGAGAGGACCGCGTCGGCGTCTTCCCGGAGATCCGAGTTGCTCGTGTGCTCCATGCGTTCCATACAACAGGAAGCCACTGACAATCGGGGTGCCGCCTCGGTGGTCGAAGGGCGGCCGCTGGGACCTGGTGGGTCCGCGACGGTTTCTTCGACGGCTTCTTCCGGTGACGTTGACGTGTTCCTGATCGAAGTTATCCACAGGGCAAAGCGGAGCTTCGTATTCCGCGAGATCGTCGGGCCATGACGAACCACAGCGGATCGACCGGATCCTCCGAGAACGGCGACATCAGCGGACGTGAGCGGCCGGAGGGCGCCCCGCTCCCGTACGGGTACGAAGACGAGCACCCGATCACCCTGCGAACCCCGGCCGAACTGGCCGACGCGCTGCCCTACCTCCTCGGCTACCGCCCCGAGGACAGCATCGTCCTGGTAGCCCTGCACGAACGGGACGGGCGGGGCCGATTCGGTGGCCGGGCCCGGCTCGGCATCCCTCCGCACCGGGACGACTGGGAGGCCGCGGCCAGGCAACTGGTCACCGGCCTCGTGACCGGCAGCGAGCGCAGGGGCAACCGGCCCGAGCAGATGGTCGCCTACCTCTGCCAGGAGCCCGCCGAGGGCGAAACCGGACAGCAGGTCATGGCCCGGCTGCGGGCGCTGGCACAGACGCTGCGCATCGCATGCGGCGCCCTCGACGTACCCGTGGTCGAGGCCCTGTGCATCTCGGACGGACGGTTCTGGTCGTACTGCTGCGACGACCAGTCCTGCTGTCCGGCCGAGGGGACCGCGATGGGCCTGCCCGGCACATCCGTGCTGGCCGCCGCCGCCACGTACGCGGGCATCCAGGTGCGGGGCACGCTGCGCGAGTTGCAGGCCAGGCTGCGCCCCCAGGAGGGCTCCGCCGCCCGGGAACAGGAAACCGCCCTCGACGCGGCCAGCATGACGCTGGTCTCCCGCATCCTCGACGACGGGAGCCGCGCGGAGGTGGCCGAGGAGACGCTCGACCTGGCGGAGGGAATCATGAGGCGGCTGGCCGACGCCCCACCGGTGACCGGTGGGGACCGGGCGGACCTCCGTGACGACGGACTTCTCACCCATGACGAGGCGGCGCGGCTGATCCTCGGCCTCCAGGACCGGACGACCCGCGACCGAGCGGCGGAGTGGATGGAGGGCGACGAGGCCCGCTGGGCCCTTCGGCTGTGGCGTGCGCTGGCCCGCCGCTGTGCCGGGTCCTACGGAGAGTACGCGGCGGCGCCGCTCACCTTGGCGGGATGGGTCGCGTGGTCCACCGGCGACGAATTGGAGGCGCGAGAGGCGCTGGCCATGGCACTGGCGGCGGACTGCGACTATCTCTTCGCCCGACTGCTGCACCAGGCCTGCAACGAGGGCCTCGACCCGGAGTCGATCCGTGCCTGTCTGCGCGGCGAACGGGGCAGCCGAGACCGATCGGACGCAGAGACGCGAGCCGGGGGCGAGGTCACCGAGGAGGAGGACGAGAGCGTGCCGGCCCCACATGAGGACGCGCCTTCCGCTGCTCCAGCAGACAGGTCTTCCTCCGCTCCGGAACCGGCAGCCGGCCGGCCGACGCGCGCGTGCGCCACGGATTCGGCGGGCGGCTCCCGCCGCCGTCCTGGAGATCGAGCCCGAGGGACGGCTACGAACCGCGTCCGTCCGCGCACACCAGTGGGCGGCACGCGTCCGGGTGCGGCGCCGTCGGGCCGTGCGCGGCGATCAGGCCGACGGCCGCACGGGTGAGCAGAGTGAGTGCCCGCGTCAGTCGTCTGCGCGCCGGGGCGTCGGGCCGTGGGCGTGACCTGGAGGAGGCCGGTTCCGTTCACCTGAGTGGCGGAGCGCCGGAACGGGGCGTGCCGCCGCGCCACGCGCGTCCCCCCGGAGCGCGCCCCAGGCACCGCGCCTGCCCGAGTCCTGCCGAGCGCAGAGGAAGTTCCCGCATGCACGAGCCGACTCCGCCCTACGCCGCCGACGGCATCCGTCCGGTTCCGAGCGGCGCCCCGGTGTCTCACGGGCCGCAGGGCGGACCAGTACGGCCGGTGGGGCAACCACGCGCCACCGAGTGGCCGGCGGCATCCCTGGGGCAGCCGGGCAACGAGCGGGGGCAAGATATCGACTTATCCATGAATAAACTCAAAGCGTCCACCGTCGTTGCTCCTGCTCCTGCTCCTGCTCCGGCCACTCCTCCAGCCCTTGCGCGTCCGGGGGGCCGGACGCCGGCTCATGCGGGTGGACGGGCGCACAGCGCGTCGGCCACTCACCGGAGCACCTCGCCGCCGGGAGGCCGACGGTCCGGTGTTCTGCCGTCGGCTCACGACGTCATGATCTGCGTCGCGTTGCCGGGATTGGCCGTCTCCGACGAACAGGGGCAGTTGACCGGCCGCGGACTGGAAGGGTTCTATCGCGAAGGCCGACGCCTGCTCTCCCGTTGCCGACTCCTCGTGGCGGGCCGCGAACCGGTCCCCGTGCAAGCGCACAGGGCCGCCGCCGACCGTGCCCGCTTCGTCGGGACCGTGCGGATCTCCTCGCCCCCGGGGCCGGACCCGGATGTGGTGGTCGAGCGGACCCGGCAGGCGGACGGCACGGAGTGGATCACCCTGCGCAACTGGTCCCCCCGCACCTTGCGTCTCCCCGTCGAACTGTCCCTCGGTACGGACCTGGCCGACCTCGGGGCGATCGCGGCGGGCGCCGCAGGACGGGACCTGCCCGCCACCGTGCACGACTCGGGCCTCCGCTGGTCCTGCCGCGACGGAACCTCCTCGGTCACAGCAGACCCGCCGCCCGCCGACGCGCTGGCCTCCGCGGGCGTGCTGCGCTGGGAGTTCGAACTGCCCTCGGGCGGCAGCAGAACGCTGGAACTCCGGGTACGGCGGGGCGGCACCGGACCGGTCAGGGCCCCCGGCCGCGTGGTGAACAGCCCGTTCGCCCCCGCCGCCGCGAGGGGCGACGACCCGGGGGTGGCGGCGTTCCTCCGCACGAGCGTCGAGGACCTCCGCGCCCTGCTGCTACGGGATCCGGCACACCACAACGACCTGTACCTGGCGGCCGGGGCGCCATGGCGTTGCGGCCTGGCCCCCGCCGAGGCACTCGCCGCCGCCCGGATGACACTGCCCCTCGGTACCCGGCTCGCGGCCGGGACCCTGTGCATCCTCGCCCGCACCCAGATTGCCGCTCGCGGACCAGGCTCCGGCATGATCCCCGGGCCGAGACGTGACGCGGGCCCGTATCTGCCACCGGGCTGTACCGGCACCGAGGCCACCCTGCTCTTCCCCGTGCTGCTCGCGGAGGCCCGCCGCTGGGGACTGTCCCAAGCGGAGACGGAAGAACTGCTGCCGACGGCCGAACGCTGCCTGACCTGGCTGCGGAACGCCGCTGGAGACGGTCCTTACCTGCGTGACCCCCACCCCGGCGGACCGGTCCGCTGCGAGACCCAGGCCCATGCCCACCGGGCGGCCCTGCTCGGCGCCGATCTGTTCGACGCCTGTGGCAGACCGGGCGGTGCCGGGCTGCGGCAATGGGCGGAGGAGCTGCGGAGCGCGTTCCGGCGAGACTTCTGGATCGACGACCCGGGCGGTGGCCGGCCCGCCGCGGCCCGGATCTCCGACGGACGCCGGGTACCGCACCTCGGTTCGGCCGCCGCGCACCTCCTCGACACCGGGCTGCTGGGCGGGGGCGCCCACGCCCCGGGCCTGCTGGACAAGGCGCAGACCGACCAGTTGGCCCGGCTGCTGGGCACCCCGGCCCTGGACTCCGGTTGGGGGCTGCGCGGACTCGGTGCGAAGGAGAGGGGGTACAACCCGTTCGGTCACCGTGCCGGCGCCGTACGGGTTCACGAGACGGCGGTGGCGGTGGCGGGGCTGGCCGCCGCCGGGTACGAGAAGACGGCGGGTTCGCTGCTGAGAGGGGTGCTGGCCGCGGCCGGGGCCTTCGGCCACCGGCTGCCCGAGATGTACGCGGGGGAGCAGCGCACGGAGGGGAGCGTGCCCCTGCCGCACCCTGCCGCCTGCCGGCCGGCCGCAACCGCGGCGGCGTCAGGTGTCCTCCTGCTCACCGCGCTCGTCGGCATCCGCCCTGACGCCCCCGCCGGGACGGTCGCATTGCACCCCTTGCGCGGCGCGCCCCTGGGGGAGATCGGCCTGACCGGGTTGCGAGTCGCGGGCGCACCCTTCGCCGTACGGGTCAGCAGACTCGGACTGGCCATGGTCGAGGAGGCGGCCGAAGGGCTGCAGCTGGGGGTGTGACCTCGCGTGACGCCGTATCGAACGACACCCGGGAGCAGATGGTGAGCCCCATCCCGTACCCTGCTGGACCAGCGGCCGGTGCAGGCACCGAAGGGCGTGTTTATCGTCAGGAAGACGACTATGATCGCGGCATGCCCTACGACCCGTCAGCCTTCCCGCCCTTCGCCGTCACAGTGGACCTGGTCGTGCTGACCGTGCGACGCCACTCCCTGTGCTCGCTGGCGGTGCGCAGGGGCGAGCCGCCGTTCCAGGGGCGCTGGGCCCTTCCCGGCGGCTTCGTGCGGACCGACGAGGACCTCGCGCAGGCCGCGGCGCGCGAACTGGCGGAGGAGACGGGACTGTGCGTCCACGATCCCGCCGCGCCCGCCCAGGACAACGGCGCGCACCTCGAACAGTTGGCGACGTACGGCGATCCCGAGCGTGATCCCCGGATGCGGGTGGTGAGCGTGGCCCACCTCGCCCTGGCGCCCGACCTGCCCGCGCCCCGGGCGGGCGGCGACGCCAGCAACGCGCGCTGGGCGCCGGTCGAGGAATTGCTGGAGCGGAGCGCTTACGGCCGGGAGGGCGAGCCCGTCGCCCCGCTGGCTTTCGACCACGCCCAGATCCTGGCCGACGGGGTGGAACGGGCCCGCTCCAAGATCGAGTACTCCTCCCTGGCCACGGCGTTCTGCCCGCCCGAGTTCACGGTGGGCGAGCTACGCCGCGTCTACGAGGCGGTGTGGGGAGTGGCGCTGGATCCGCGCAATTTCCATCGTAAGGTCACGGGCACCCCGGGGTTCCTCGTCCCCACCGGCGGTACGACCACCCGCCAAGGCGGCCGCCCGGCCCAGCTCTTCCGGGCCGGCGGCGCGACCCTGCTCAACCCACCCATGCTGCGTCCTGAGGTGTGACGGCCGGGACCCCACGAGGACCGCGGGCCCGCACCGCCGGGGAAGAACGAGCGGACGCTCCGCGGAGCAGAGCAGCCGTGGAGCCGGAGGCCCGGTGCCGGGTGGGCCTTGCGATGCCCGGAAAACCGGACATACCGCGCTATCTTGCTGCGGGTGATCCAGGCCTTCGGACTGACCAGCACCCCACGCAAAGAGCTACCGCCAGCCGTCGACGACGTCTCCTTCGAAGCACGTGCGGGTCGCGTCACCGCACTGCTCGGAGAGCCGGGCGCCGGTAAGACCACGGTGCTCAGGCTCATGCTCGAACTGCAACGAGGCCGCGGCGTCACGCACTTCAGAGGCCGCCCCCTGCACCGGATCGCCCACCCGTCACGCGAAGTCGGCGTGCTGCTGGGCGAGGTGCCCGGGCACCCGGCCCGGACGGTCCGCGGACACCTGCGAATGCTGTGCGCGGCGGCGGGTGTCCCGGTGCGGCGCGCCGACGAAGTGCTGGAAGCGGCCGGACTCGTGAGCCTGCGCGACGAACGCCTCGGCACCCTCTCGCGCGGCACGGACCGCCGCCTCGGTCTCGCCTGTGCCCTGTTGGCCGACCCGCACACCCTCGTCCTCGACGGCCCCGCCGAAGGGCTCTCCGTACGGGAGAGCCGCTGGCTGCACGACGCCCTGCGCGCGTACGCGGTCCAGGGCGGCACGGTGCTCTACACCACGGCCGACCCCAAGGAGGCCGCCCGGGCCGCCGACCACGTCGTGACGCTGGAGCGGGGCAAGGTCGTCGCCGACCAGCAGGCGGCGGACTTCTCGCGCACCCGGCTGCGTCCCCGCGTCGCCGTCCGCAGTCCGCACGCCGCCCGCCTCGCCACGCTCCTCGCCAAGGAGGCGCGCACGGCCCACCGCTCGGTCGAGGTGGTCCGCGAAGGGGGCAACCGCCTCTCCGTGTACGGCAGTACATGTGCCGACGTCGGTGAGACCGCGTTCCGGCACGGCATCCTCGTCCACCAACTGGCCCACGAGGTGGGCGACATGGGGCCCGGCGCGGGAACCGAGGAGCGGTTCGGCCCGGAGGTCCTCACGGTCACGGCGGGAAACGGGCCGGAGCCTGGACCCCCAGCAGCCAGGGGCACGGACGCCGCGGGCGCGGAGCAGGAGACGGACCCGTCCGCCCGGCCGGGCCCGGCCGTCACGGCCGCGAAAGGGCCGGAACCCGGGCAGCCCGATGCCACGACCGTGGCGCCGACGGATGCGCGGCAGGCGACGAATCGGCCCGCACCGGCGAGCACCACGAGCACCGCGGCCACCGCGGTCGCGCCGGGAAACCGGACCGGGTCGGCCCGGCCGGATCCCGCACCCCTCCAGCCCGCGCCGACGTCAGCTCTCCGTACCCCTGCTCCTGCTCCCTCCCCGGCCCTCTCCCTCACCCCCGGCAACGACCCTCTCGGCGGCGCCTCGTCCGTCCTCCCGCCCCCCATCTCCGTCCGTTCCGCGCCCAGCCCGCTCCGCCCGCTGCGGTACGAGTTGCGCCGCGTCACCGGCGTCGGTACCGGGATCGTCACCGGAGCGGTCGTACTCGTCCTGTCCGCCGTCACCGCCGTACTCCTCGCCCGTGTCGGGCACACCCCGCAGCCACGTCTGCTGGCCGCGTGGCCGAGGGAGGTGCCCCTGCCGCCGGCGGCGCTCGGGGCCGGGCTGCTGGGGGCGCTGGCGTTCGGTGACGAGTTCCGCCATCCCGCGCTGGCGGCGGATCGCGGCACCGTGCCCCGCCGGCTGGGACTGCTGACCGCCAAACTCGTCGTCTCCGCCGCCACAGCACTGCTGCTGGCCGTCCTCACGGTGGGCTGCGATGCGCAAGTGCTCCACCTGTTCTACGGGCGAGAGTTTGTGCGGGTTCCCGCCGACTGGGCTGCGTTGAGCGCGGGTTGGGCCGGTCTGACGATCGGCTGCGCCTGGGCCGGCGTGCTGGCCGCGGGCCTCTTCCGGTCCACCACGGCCGGGCTGGCTGCGGTGGTCGCCGTACCCGTTGTCGTCGTCCCTCTCGTACAGAAGGTCTGGAACGGTCAGTCCGTACGTACCGCCGCCGACCTTCCGATGCGGGTACGCGAGATCCTCCTGAGCCAGTGGCCCTTCGGTGGAGAGCGCTACGTGGTGGCGGTGCTGCAGGCCCTCGTCCAACCCGTGGGCAGCGCCCTGGCGTTGTCGCTTACCGCCCTGCTCTGCGCGTATCTGCTCATGACCCTGCGCGGACGGGTCCGGTGACGGCCGCTCGGAACCGTCCGGTCGGGGCGTGCGCGCAACTCCCCGGGGAAAGTCCATTTATTTCCGATAAGGCGTCAATTGCGAAGGGGTGAGCGATCACCCTTTCGTGTGCTTTTCACTAAAGACCTCAAGGGAGTTGGGAACGGCGCCGACAAAGGATGCGTGAGTACCCTTGCGCACACCATGATGACCGCCGCCCGCTCCGCAGACTCCGGCCTCCAGAGCCCGGGCGAACTCGACCGCTACCCCTACGCCGAGACGCCCGGCGTCGACCGCGTCGGGGCCCCCGCCTGGGAAGGGGCGGACCCCGAACTGGGCCGCGTGGGCCGGCGTACCGCGGGCAGCCGCGGTCGCGGACTGCACGGACAACTGGTTCAGCAGCTCGGTCAGATGATCGTTTCCGGCGACCTGGGCGCCGACCGCCCACTGGTGCCCGAGGAGATCGGCCAGCGCTTCGAGGTGTCCCGCACCGTCGTCCGGGAGTCGCTGCGCGTCCTGGAGGCCAAGGGACTGGTCAGCGCCCGTCCGAACGTCGGCACGCGCGTGCGTCCCGTCAGCGACTGGAACCTGCTGGACCCTGACATCATCGAGTGGCGGGCCTTCGGACCGCAGCGCGACGACCAGCGCCGCGAGCTGAGCGAGCTGCGCTGGACGATCGAGCCGCTGGCTGCGCGCCTGGCCGCCGGGCACGGCCGGGAGGATGTGCAGCAGCGCCTGTCCGACATGGTCGGCGTCATGGGGCACGCCATGGCGCAGGGCGACGCCCTCACCTTTTCCCGTGCCGACGCGGAATTCCACATGCTGCTCATTCAGGTCGCGGGCAACCGCATGCTGGAGCACCTCTCCGGGATCGTGTCCGCCGCCCTCCAGGTCTCGGGCGGTCCGGTCACGGGCTGTGACCGGCCGAACGACGTGTCGCTGGCCCAGCACGCGCGGATCGCCGACGCCCTCGCCGCCGGTGACGGCGCGGCGGCCGAGACCGCCATGCGCCAACTGCTGACCGTCCACCCCGAGGTGGAACGCGTGGTGCCCGCCCCGCGCGAGCACTGACCGCGTCTCCGCCCCAGCGGCTCGGCCGGCCCGCCATCCCCCTCCTGTGGCGGTGCTCGGCCGGGTCGCCGCCGCCGTCGACCCCGCAGCGCCTGGACGGCTCTGCGGGGTCGACGGTGTGACGCCGTACTGTTGGCATGGTCGGATTGCACGGGCGCCGTTGCTGATTCCTTCTGACCGCATCTGGCCGAGTTTGGCCCCTTACGGGGTGTGACTCGGGCCACGCGGATTGGGCGTAACGCTCGTGGGAACAACGCGATGACCTAAGAGGTGACAGCCGAGGAGGGAATACGGACGCCGTTCACGGCGCTGTGCTTCTCCCGGCCCCGCCCGCGCCGTCGGCCCATCCCCAAGCCGGCGGTCGGACCTGTCCGCCAGGACGGGGCCGAAAGCCGTTTCCAACGTTCCGAGAGGTTGTTCGTGTCGGCCAGCACATCCCGTACGCTCCCGCCGGAGATCGCCGAGTCCGTCTCTGTCATGGCGCTCATTGAGCGGGGAAAGGCTGAGGGGCAGATCGCCGGCGATGACGTGCGTCGGGCCTTCGAAGCTGACCAGATTCCGGCCACTCAGTGGAAGAACGTACTGCGCAGCCTCAACCAGATCCTCGAGGAAGAGGGTGTGACGCTGATGGTCAGTGCCGCGGAGCCCAAGCGCACCCGAAAGAGCGTCGCAGCGAAGAGTCCCGCCAAGCGCACCGCCACCAAGTCGGTCGCGGCCAAGACGGTGACCAGCAGGAAGACCGCCGCCAGCCCGGCGCCCGCCGCGACCGAGTCCGCAGCCGAGGACGAGGCGCCCGCCAAGAAGACGGCGGCGAAGAAGACGACCGCCAAGAAGGCGGCGGCGAAGAAGACCGTCACCGCGAAGAAGACGGCGGCCAAGAAGACCACGGCCAAGAAGGACGACGCCGAGGTTCTCGAGGACGAGGTGCTCGAGGACACCAAGGTCACCGAGGAGCCCGAGGGCACCGAGAACGCCGGCTTCGTGCTGTCCGACGACGACGAGGACGACGCTCCGGCCCAGCAGGTCGCCGCGGCCGGGGCCACGGCCGACCCGGTCAAGGACTACCTCAAGCAGATCGGCAAGGTCCCCCTGCTCAACGCCGAGCAGGAGGTCGAACTGGCCAAGCGCATCGAGGCGGGACTGTTCGCCGAGGACAAGCTGGCCAACTCCGACAAGCTGGCGCCGAAGCTCAAGCGCGAGCTGGAGATCATCGCCGAGGACGGACGCCGCGCCAAGAACCACCTCCTGGAGGCCAACCTCCGCCTGGTGGTCTCCCTGGCCAAGCGCTACACCGGCCGCGGCATGCTCTTCCTGGACCTGATCCAGGAGGGCAACCTCGGTCTGATCCGCGCGGTGGAGAAGTTCGACTACACCAAGGGCTACAAGTTCTCCACGTACGCCACCTGGTGGATCCGGCAGGCGATCACCCGCGCCATGGCCGACCAGGCCCGCACCATCCGCATCCCGGTGCACATGGTCGAGGTCATCAACAAGCTCGCGCGTGTGCAGCGGCAGATGCTCCAGGACCTGGGCCGCGAGCCCACTCCGGAGGAGCTGGCCAAGGAACTCGACATGACCCCGGAGAAGGTCATCGAGGTCCAGAAGTACGGCCGCGAGCCCATCTCGCTCCACACCCCGCTGGGCGAGGACGGTGACAGCGAGTTCGGTGACCTCATCGAGGACTCCGAGGCGGTCGTCCCGGCCGACGCGGTCAGCTTCACGCTCCTGCAGGAGCAGCTGCACTCCGTCCTCGACACCCTGTCCGAGCGCGAGGCGGGCGTCGTCTCCATGCGCTTCGGTCTCACCGACGGTCAGCCGAAGACCCTTGACGAGATCGGCAAGGTCTACGGCGTCACGCGCGAGCGCATCCGTCAGATCGAGTCCAAGACGATGTCCAAGCTGCGCCACCCCTCGCGCTCCCAGGTGCTGCGCGACTACCTCGACTAGGTCATAGCGACACGGTCGGCGAAGGGCCCGCCTCCCCTCCCGGGGGTCGGGCCCTTCGCCGTACCGGGAGGACGGAGTACTCGCTCGAGCGGGGTGCGAGGCAACGCCGGGTGGATCACTCTGGGTGTTTCGTGAACACCATGAGTGAGGAGCCCGTATGCGTCGTCCCTGTGCTCGGCCGCCGGTCCGATCGCTGATCCGATTGTTGGTCCGGCCGCTGGTCCTGGCGGCCGCCATACCGCTGGTGTCACCGTGGGCGACCGCGCACCCCGCGGTCGCCGACAGCGTCGTCGTCGGGGGATTTCCGGTGGATGCCGCGGAGAGCCCGTGGACGGTGGCCCTGTCCAGCCGTGACCGGTACGGGGCGACGAGGGCGGGGCAGTTCTGCGGGGGAGTGGCCGTCGGACGGACCACCGTGCTCACGGCGGCTCACTGCCTCGGCCAGGAGAGCCTCGGGACAGCGCCGACGCGGCTGGGCGGCCTGAAGGTCATCGCGGGCCGTACGGACCTGCTGGGGGACGGGGGCGAGGAGATCCCGGTGCGCGACGTCTGGGTGAACCCGGCCTACGACGAGATGAGCAACGCCGGTGACTTCGCCGTGATCACCCTCTCCAAGGCCCTTCCGGCCGGTTCCGCCCTGGCGATGGCGGCCGAGGGCGATGCCGCGTACGAGCCGGGGACGGCCGCGGTGGTCTACGGCTGGGGCGACACCTCGGGTGTCGGGGACTACGCGAGGAGTCTGCACGGATCACGTGTGCGCGTGCTCCCCGACGCGGTCTGCGAGCGAGCGTATCCGGGCAGTGAGGAGGGTGAGTACCGCGCCGGGACGATGGTGTGCGCAGGAGATCAGGCCGGTGGCCGTGATGCGTGCCAGGGGGACAGCGGGGGACCGCTGGTGGCCGACGGGAAGCTGATCGGGCTGGTGTCCTGGGGGAGCGGCTGCGGACAGATGGGCAGCCCGGGGGTCTACACACGCGTCTCCGCCGTTCTGCGGACCCTGGGGTGGGGTCACGCGGGTGCCGCCGCCTCCAGGGGCGGCACGGGGGCGTCCGGCGCGTCCTACTGAAATTCCAGGCGTGATGTCGCGTGACGGCGGGACCTTTGAGCTGGGAGTCTCGCTGACCGTTCGGCGACATGACGCCGAGATCATCAGTAAGGGCCTGTCGTTTGGATCAG
>NZ_JAGGOO010000129.1 GCF_018614415.1 Streptomyces sp. ISL-12 | reverse complement strand
GGGTGGGGGAGGGGGAGGCGGGCGGGGTCACCGTCTGGTTCCCGCTGCTGGACGGCGCCGAGCGGCTCGGGGTGCTCGCCGTCAACCAGTCCGCGCTCACCTCCGGAGGGCTCACCCGCGGCCGGGCGCTGGCCTCGCTGCTCGCCATGATGATCACGTCGAAGCGGGCCTTCGAGGACTCCTTCGTCCGGCGCACCCGTACCGAACGGATGCAGTTGCCCTCCGAGATGCTGCGCGCCTTCCTGCCGCCGCGCACCATCGGCGACGGCCAGGTGGTGTCGACCGCCGTCCTGGAACCGGCCTACGAGATCGGCGGCGACGCCTTCGACCACTCGCTGACCGAGACGACCCTGCACGTCGCGGTCCTGGACGCCATGGGACACGACCTGGCCTCCGGGCTGACCAGCGCCGTGTCGCTGGCCGCCTGCCGCAACGCCCGGCGCTCCGGCGCCGACCTGCCCGAACTGGTGCGGTCCGTCGACGACGCGCTGGCCCGGTGGCTGCCGGAGAAGTTCTGCACGGCCGTCATCGCCCAGCTGGACCTGGCCACCGGGGTGCTGCGCTGGAGCAACTGCGGGCATCCGGCGCCGCTGCTGATCCGCGACGACCAGTTGCTGATGGACGCCCTGGAGCGGGAGCCCGACCCTCCCATGGGGCTGCCGTCGCAGCTGTCCCCCCGGCCGCGCCAGACGCACGAGATGTCGCTGGAGCCCGGTGACCGGGTGCTGATGTACACCGACGGGATCACCGAGGCCCGCACCCGGGAGGCCAGGCTGATGGGCCTGGAGCGGTTCGGGGACTACGTCATCCGGGCCACGTCCGGCGGGGAGCTGGCGCCGGAGACGCTGCGCCGCCTGATCCACTCGATCCTGGACGCGCAGGCGGACCGGCTGCGGGACGACGCGACGCTGCTGATGTTCGAGTGGCGCCCGCCGGCCCGCTGAGAGTGCCGGGTCCCGACCCGGTCAGACCGGGTGTCCGCGGGCCCGCAGCCAGCCGTGCACCGTGTCCTTGTCCGACGGTGTGATGCGTTCCGGGCCGGCGACGTAGGGTCCTTCGTCCGCGTTGAAACCGGTGTCGGTGACCCGGGCGGTGACCCAGGTGGCCAGGTCCTGGGCGGCCCGGTCGGACAGGCGGCCGTGTGCCCAGCCGGCGCGGGCCTCACGGCCCGCCGCCGGGTCGTGCCGCGCGGTCTCCGCCAGCCACGCCGACACCAGCCGTTCCACGGTGCTCCGCTCGTCGCCGTTCATGCCGTCCGGGTCGCTCCGCTCGTCGCCGTTCACGCCGTCCGGGTCGCTCCGCTCGTCGCCGTTCATGCCGTCCGGGTCGCTCCGCTCGTCGCCGCTCACGCCGTCCGGGTCGCTCCGCTCGTCGCCCTTCATGCCGCCCGGGTGCCCAGGGCGGCAGCGCCCGTACCGTCCCGTGTCGACGGTGGTCCGCCGGGTACCCGAAGGACACCTCGCCACCGGGGCCCGCTCCCGGCGGCCGGGGGGAGACGGCCCGCTCCGGAAAGGGAGGACAGCGATGACGCAGCCCGCCGACGATCACGCTCTCGACCAGCGCGCCGGCGTGTCGGAACTCCGAGTGGCGGGTGAGTCGGTGCCCGTCCCGTGCCACGCCGGGACCCGCGAGGAGGACCTGCCGCTCGACCGCAACCAGGCGATCCTCCAGGCCGCCAAACAGGTCGGAGCGCTGCTGAAGAAGACCGGGCTGCCGTTCGCCCTGGCGGGCAGCGTCGCCGTCTACGCGCACGGCGGCGTCCAGAACCTCCAGCACGACGTGGACTTCTGCATCCGCCCCGAGGACGCCGGGGCCGTCGCCCAGGCGCTGCGGGAGGCCGGCCTGCCCGTGTTCACGCCGCCCGAGGACTGGCTGCTGAAGGCCGACTGCCTCGGCCAGCAGGTCGACCTGATCCACGCGCTGGCGCACGAACCCGTCACCGCCGAGTTGCTGGGCCGGGCCGAGGAGCTGTCGGTCGACTCGGTGCTCATGCCGGTGCTGTCCCCGACGGACCTGCTGCACGGTCTGCTCGCGGCCTTCTCCGAACACCACTGCGACTTCGGGGCCGTCCTGCCGATCGCCCGCACCCTGCGGGAGAAGATCGACTGGGAGCGGTTGCGCCGCGACTGCGGGGCCGAGCCGATGCCCGCCGCCTTCTTCTTCGTCCTGGAGCGGCTGGAGATCATCCCCACGAAGCCCACCGAACAGCTCGCGCAGCCCGCGGAACCCGCGGAACCCGCGGAACCCGCGGAACCCGCGAAGGAGGAGCACCGATGAGCGACCCTGCCGCGCCCCGAAGCGGCTCCGGAAGCGAAGAGAACGTCGAGTACCGCGTCGCCCACCTCCACGACCGGCTGGCCGCCGAGGAACTGGGCGAACTCGGCGTACGGGCCGAGGTCCGGGCCGGGGCGGTCGTCGTCACCGGTACCGTGCCCTCCGTCCAGTGCCGTCAGACCCTGCTGCGGGTCGTCGACGAGGAACTGGCCGGGCTGACCGTGCACAGTGACATCGTGGTGGCCGAGACCGCCGGCCCCGACCGTGCCGAGGAGCTGTGATGATCCGTGTCGCCGCCGTCGGGGACATCCACATGGGCCTGGACAGCCAGGGCCTGCTGCGCCCCGCCTTCGACACTCTGTCCGACTGCGCCGACCTGCTGCTGCTCGCCGGGGACCTGACCCGGCACGGCACCCCGGAGGAGACCCGGGTGGTGGCCCGGGAGGTACGGGAGCTGCCGGTGCCGGTGGTGGCCGTGCTCGGCAACCACGACCACCACGACGAGCAGCCCGAGAAGGTGACCGAGATCCTCCGGGAGGCCGGGGTGACGGTCCTGGAGGGCGAGGGGACCGTCGTCGAGTGCGCCGGGACCCGGGTCGGCGTCGCGGGGACGAAGGGGTTCGGCGGGGGGTTCGTCGGGCGCAGCGCCGGGGAGTTCGGTGAGCCGGTGATGAAGGAGTTCGTCCGCACCACCCGGCGCAGCGCCGACGCGCTGTGCGCCGCGCTGAAGGACCTGGACGGCCGGGGGTGCGCGGCGCGGATCGCCCTGACCCACTTCTCCCCCGTCGCCGACACGCTCGCGGGCGAGCCGCTGGAGATCCACCCGTTCCTCGGCAGCTATCTGCTGGCCGAGGCCATCGACACGGCCGGCGCCGACCTCGCGGTGCACGGGCACGCGCACCTGGGGTCGGAGCACGGGATGACGGCGGGCGGGGTGCGGGTGCGCAACGTCGCGCAGCCGGTGATCAAGCGGGCGTTCAGCGTCTACCAGCTGTCCCTGACCTGATCACGATCACACACGCACACCCGGAACCTCCACGGTCACGCGCCCGGGTCCTCCGCGGTCGTACGGCCGAGCGCGGTGGTGTCCGGCCCGAACGACGGCACCTCGATCCGCTGGAAGCCCAGCCGGTCGTAGAAGGCCCTGGCCGGGGTGTTGGCCGTCGCCATCACCAAGTGGACCGAGGGCACCCCGCGCTGCCGCAGGGCCCGCAGGAACGTGTGCATCAGGGCGCGTCCGTGGCCGCGGCCCTGCCACTCGGGCAGCAGGTCGATGTGCAGGTGGGCGGGGTGGCCGGCCAGTTCGGGCACGACCATCCGCTCGGGGCGGTGCAGCAGACCGGCGATCACCTCGTCGGGGGAGCCGGGCGGACCCTGGGGCGCCGGGTAGCGGTCGGCGACCCGGGGCAGCCACCGGGTGCGGAAGTCGGCGGCGAAGCGCGCGGTGTCGGCCGTGCCGAGGATGTAGCCGACGGCGCGACCCCGCCCGTCGTCCAGCACGAAGGTCAGCTCGGGCTCCAGGTGGGCGTAGGGGGCGGCGAAGGTCGCGGTCAGCACGCCCGGGTCGATGTAGTGGGGCCGGCTGTCCTGGCCGTTGTGTCCGGTGCGGACGCAGATGTCGTCCAGGGCCGCGGCGTCCTCGGGACGGTACGGGCGTACGGTTGCGCTGGCAGTCGAGGTCACGGCTGTATCGTGCCCCGCTGGGAGCGCTCCCACAAGCGGTTTCCGCTTCACGGACGCGCGGGCGGGTACCCGCTCCGGCCGGTGGACCGGAACGGACGGGAGAGCGGTACATGGACGAGACCGCGGGCCGGATCGCGCACCCCTGGGGCGACCGGACGCCGTACCGGCGGCACGGGTCCTGGCCGGAGCGGACGGACATCCAGTTGCGGGACGGGGTGGAACCGGACGCGGTCGAGCACTGGGTGCCGTCGGCGTCGATCCTGCACTCCGACGGCGACGCGATGGACATCGCCGTGGCCGGCGGCCGGATGGTGGGGGTGCGCGGACGGACGGTGGACCGGGTCAACCGGGGGCGGCTGGGCCCGAAGGACCTGTTCGGCTGGCAGGCGAACGGCTCCCCCGACCGGCTGACCAGGCCGCTGGTGCGGCGCGGCGGGCGACTGGTGGAGACCGACTGGGACACGGCGATGCATCTGGTCGTCGCCCGTTCGCGCGAGCTCCTCGACGAGCGCGGGCCGGGCTCGATCGGCTTCTACACCACCGGCCAGCTGTTCCTGGAGGAGTACTACACCCTCGCCGTCCTCGCCCGCGCCGGGATCGGCACGAACCATCTGGACGGCAACACCCGGCTGTGCACGGCGACCGCCGCGGAGGCGCTGAAGGAGACCTTCGGCTGCGACGGCCAGCCGGGCACCTACGACGACTTCGACCGGGCGCGGCGTACGGCCTCGACCTCGACGGGCCGATGGACGGGGACGAGAGCGAGGACGACGGGGTGTTCGCCACGCTCCGGCGGAAGATGTCCGAGGCGGCGGGCCACCGTCCGGAGCCCGGTCTGCTCCTCCTGCGCGACCTGCGCGACCTGCACCTGGCGGCGGCCGAGAACTCCCTGTACTGGGAGATGCTCGCGCAGGCCGCGCAGGCGTCGAAGGACACCGGGCTGCTGGCGGTGGTCTCCGGCTGTCACCCGGAGACCCTGCGGCAGCTGCGCTGGACCAACACCATGATCAAGACGCTGTCACCGCAGGTCCTCACCAGCCTCTGACCTCGGACCTGACGGTCGTCAGTCCACGGCCTTCTGGACGTACGGCACCAGCCGGACCGGCCCCACCAGACCGTGGTCCTGCCGGGCGGTGGTGCCGAACACGTCCGGCCGGGCCACCCGGAGGCGGTTGATCAGCGGCGTGGCGACCTCGACCTCGATGACGTTGCGGCCGCGCCGCAGGTACGGCCCGATGTCGGCGACGGGGCGGAGGCGGTCCACCGGTGGCGTCCGGGTGCCGTTGACGGTGACCCGGACGGTGTCGCTGACCTGCCCGAGTTCCAGGCGGGCGCCGTGCGAGGCGTCCCAGCCGGCGGGCAGGGTGACCGTGGTGCGGTAGCGGCCGACGCCCGCGGAGTCGGCCAGCTCGGGGATCTGCGACCAGGGCAGCAGAGTGTCGAGTTCCACCGTGCGGCGCACGATGTCGGTGCGGGTCGCGGAGGAGCCGGGGAGCCGGTCCTCCACCTCCAGGCGCCAGGACCCCGGGGTGATGGGCTCGGGCACCTCCCGGACCGTCGTGGTGACCGGGCGGCCCCGCGACAGCCGGGTGGTGAAGGTGCCCGCCGTGGTCGTGCGGACGGCCAGCCCCTTGCCGGTGAACAGCGCCTCGTCGGCGTCGGTGGTGAGGACGTGCGGGCGGTCGCCGTGGCGGTCGCCGAACAGACCGGGACGGCCCAGCGCCACGATCATCGTCTCACCGGGCTGGAGCGTGACGCGGACGGTGAACGCGTCGCCGTCCTCGGTGTACCGGGCGAGCCGCACCGCCTCGCCGGTCCACGGGTCGAGCAGGTACGGCACGGCACTCCCGCGCCCGGTGCGGCGCAGGGTGACGTCGTGGTCGATGGCGGCCACCGCGGGCTTGACGGTCTCGGCGTGCTTGCCGTTGACGAGGTAGTAGAAGTCGGCGGCGTCGGTGGCCCGGTGGGCGTTGAGCAGCGTGGAGGAGGTGGCGTACCGGACGTCGGGGGTGACGCCGAGGCCGGCAAGGGCGTCCCCGACGGCCGTCTTGTCGGTGACGAGGGCGACGTTGGGGAGGGCGAGCAGCCGGGCGAGGACCTCGCGCAGCTTCTCCGTCTCGCCGTCCGCCGGGACGCCCGGGGTCAGCGCCTGGCCGAAGGCGCCGAGCAGCACGACCGGGAGCCCCTGCTCGGCGAGGGCGAGCAGCTTGCGGGCGTCGGTGAGGGCGAGGGTGGGGGTGGAGGAGTAGAAGAAGTCGCCCTCGACGAAGAGGGCCTTGTAGGCGGGGCCGTCGGGGGCGAGCCGGCCGTCCTTGACGGTGGCGGCGGGCAGGTCGAGGAGCGGCCCGCTGAGGAACTGGTGGCTCCAGCCGAGCGGGACGCCGGTGGAGGTGAACCAGGAGGCGCCGATGCCGGTGGCGGTGTAGCCGGTCTGCCGGAAGACGGCGACGTCGGCGCGGGTCACGCCGGCCTGGAGGACGCGGTGCACCCGGCCCAGGTAGCCGGCGATGTCGGGCAGGTGGTCCCAGGTGGGCTGGCGCGGGCCCCAGGACTCGCCGTAGCCGGGCGCCCCGCTGTAGGGACTGAAGGCGGCGAAGCCGGGCCAGGCGGCGCCGGGGACGGTGGCGTAGGAGAAGCCGTGCACGACGGTCTGGTTGACGCCGGCCGCGTAGGCGCCGCCCATCGTGCGCAGGAACCGGTCCCACGTGGTGCTGTACGCCGACCCGTTGTAGGCGCCCGCCTCGCAGGAGAGGACGGTGTGGCCCGCCATGTCCCGGCCGCCGGCCAGGCAGCGGTAGTCGTCGAGGTTCTTGAAGCCGAGGGACTCGCCCTCGGCGATGTCGAGGATCGTGGCGGTGGCGATGGCGTCGGTCTGCAGGCCGTAGGGCTGGGCGCGCAGTTCCATGTCCAGGGAGTGCGCCCAGTCACGCAGGGCGGTGACGTGGTGGCGGTTGAACAGACCGGAGACGGTGTCCCAGAAGTCGTGGCGGATCTGCCGGGTCTCCTGGGCCTCGAAGGCGAACACCTGGTTGCTGTCGTCCAGGACCAGCGCGGGCAGGTACGGCAGCAGGGGGCGGCCGTGGTCCTTCGCGAACGCCTCGGGCAGCTTCGGCGTCCAGACCAGGCCCTCGGTCTCCAGTTCGACGGAGTCCTCGAAGAACGCGCCGCCCGCCGCCTTCAGCAGCTTGCGGATCGACGGGGTCAGCAGGTTCCGTTCCCAGTAGTCGGTGACGGCGGCCGTGCCGGCCGGGCTGAAGTGGTCGACGACGCAGGCGGCGGGCGAGGAGTGCGGGCCCGACTCGGGCTGCTGTCCCGAGCCGCGCTGCCAGTAGGAGATCAGCACGTACTCGCCGTCGTCGGGCGCCGTCCAGGTCAGGGCGGAGTCGGTGACGGTGGCGGTGAGGTCCTGGACGGAGGCGAGGTCGAGGCCGGTCTCCTTGCGGGTGGAGTTGGCCGTGTTCACCCGGGCGGCCTGGACGGCGAGGAGCGTCCGCTGCGTGACGCCGGAGGACGGCTCGTGCACGGGCGCCGGGACGGGGCCCGCGTAGGTGGTGCCGGCGGGCACCGGGGCGCGGCCGTGGGCGAGTTCGTGCACGGCGGCCTCGTCGTCGGGGGTGACGCCGGGGACGGCGGCCGGCCAGCTCGGGCCGAGGGTGAGGTCGACGGTGAGGCCGCGCCGCACGGCCCGGCGCAGGGCCGCCTCGACGCCGTCCCGCCAGGGTCTGCTCCCCCACCCGTGGTGGGCGGTGTCCAGGACCGACTTGTCCGTGACGCTGTGGTGGACGGCGGCGATCTCGACGCCGCCGAAGCCCGCGTCGGCGATCTGGTCGATCTCCCGGGCGATCTCGTCGGGGTCGACCAGACCGTCCGGCCACCACCAGCGGAACTTGGGGCGCACCGACCGCGGCGGCTCGGCGAACCAGGCGGCACCGGGCGCCTGTCCGGCGGACGCGGGCACGGCGTTCGCGACGAGGCCGTCCGCGGGCCGGGCGGACGCGGCGGGCGCCCCGGCGGTGGCCCCCACGGCCACCGCGACGCCCGTACCGAGGCCGGCGGCGAGGATGCGGCGGCGCGGCAGGGCCGGGCGCGGCGTGTTGTGTTCGTGCATGAGTGCGTCCCTCGACTCAGCGAAAAGGCGGGTGAATCGTTTCAATCGCCTATCAGTGCGGGAACGCTAAGTGGCCCGTGCGGGGCGGGTCAAGATCCGTGCACGGGTTCTTGATCCGGGCGCCGGGTTCCTGATGTGCCGTCGTCGGGTTCGTGGCCGTCGTCACCGGGGCCTTGACCGTCGAAGCCGGGTTCCTGACCGTCGAAGCCGCCTTCCTGACCGTCGAAGCCGGGTTCTTGATCCGGGCGCCGGGTTCCTGATGTGCCGTCGTCGGGTTCGTGGCCGTCGTCACCGGGGCCTTGACCGTCGAAGCCGGGTTCCTGACCGTCGAAGCCGCCTTCCTGACCGTCGAAGCCGGGTTCTTGACCGTCGAAGCCAGGTTGACCGTCGAGGCCGCGTTCCTGACCCGCCGTCGCCGGGCGTCGATTGGCGTGGGCCGGGTGGGGAACCCGGCGACGGCCACAGGGCCCGACACGTCTGGAGCACACCATGAGCCTTCTGCGCCTGGCCGGCCGTCCGATGCTGGCCTCGATGTTCGTCACCGGCGGCCTGCACTCCTTCCGCAGCCCCGAGGACGTGGCCCCGGCGGCCGAACCCGTCGTGCGCCCCGTGGCGGACCGGGTGGGCGCACTGCCGAACGGCACCGAGCAACTGGTGCGGATCAACGGGGCGGTTCAGGTGGCGGGCGGCATCCTGCTCGGGCTCGGCCGCTGTCCCCGGCTGGCGGCGCTGGCCCTCGCCGCGACGCTGGTGCCCACCACACTCGCGGGTCACCGCTTCTGGGAGGAGGAGGACCCGTCCGCCCGTGCCCAGCAGCGCGTCCACTTCTTCAAGAACCTCTCGATGCTGGGCGGGCTGCTGATCGCGGCCGACGACACGGGTGGCGCCCCCTCGCTGCTGTGGCGCGGCCGGCACACCGCGCGGGACCTGCGGCGCGACGCCCGTCTGGTGCACCGCTCGGTCAGGGCGACGGCGGGCCCGGCCGCCGCGGCGGGCGGCGTGCTGGAGAAGCTCGGGCGGCGCTGACGGGATCGGCGGGTTCTCAGCGGCTCCTCAGCAGGTCGAGGGTGAGGGCGGCCGTCCAGGAGAAGTGCCGGGCGCCCCGGGCCTCGCCGGTGACCGGGTCGACGTACTCGGCGAAACCGGACCGGCCGGCCTCGGCGAGGAAGCCCTGCCGCAGGCGTGCGGCGTCCGCGTCCAGGCCGTGGGTGCGCAGGCCCCGGTGGATCAGCCAGGCCGTGTTGAACCAGGCGGGGCCGCGCCAGTAGCGCTGCGGGTCGAAGGCGGGCCCTGTGAGGTCGTAGCTGGGGACCAGCCGGGTGCCGGGGGCGGCGAAGCCCGGCCCGGCGAGGGTGCCGCGCAGGGCCTGGACCACGCCGGGCGGCACGTGCGGGAGGAGGAGCGGGACCAGACCGGTGACCGCGCGTTCCTCGACCAGGTCGTCGGTGCGCAGGTCGCGGACGCGGAAGAGGCCCGCCTCTGCGTCCCAGAGCCGGTCGACCAGGTGCCGGGTGAGGGCGTCGGCGCGGGCGGTGTGCGGGGCGTCGTCGCGGCCGAGGGCGCGGGCGGTGGCGGCGAGGGCGTGCTCACCGACGGCGAGCAGCGCGTTGAAACAGGGGTCCTCGACGGCGAAGGCGGGCCGGGCGGCACGGTCGTCGTAGCCGGCCTCGCGGTAGTCGGCCGCGAGGCGGACGTAGCGGCCGTAGTCGAGGTCGGTGGGCCGGTCGCGGGGGTGGCCGTGGTCGAGGTCGGCGCGCCGGAAGGTGTCCGGCGGGGCGGGGTCGACGCGGGCGAGGGCGCGGTCCCAGCACGGGCTGTTGTCGGTGCCGGGCTCCCAGGGGTGGACGACCGCCGCGAGTCCCCCGCCGCCGAGGTCGCGGCGGGTGAGCAGGTAGTCGTGCCAGGCGGTGAGCCGTGGATAGGCCCGGTCGAGGAAGCGGTGGCGGCGGGACAGGTCCGGGTCGGCGCGGTGGACCAGCCAGGCGGCCAGGGCGTGCACCGGGGGCTGGACGATGCCCGAGGTCTCCGGGGCCGCGGGGGCGCCCGCCGCCCGGCCGGCGCGGGAGGAGCGCCAGAAGTCCGGGCTGGGGAAGTAGGCGTCCTCGGGCACGGCGGGATTGAACACGATGTGCGGGATACGGCCGTCCGCCCACTGCGCGGCGAACAGGGACTCCAGTTCGCGCTGGGCGCGGTGGGCAGAGAGGTGGCGCAGCCCGATGGCGACGAAGGCCGAGTCCCAGCTCCACTGGTGCGGATAGAGGGTGCGGGAGGGGACGGTGGAGGCACCGGTCCAGTTGCCGGTGAGGACCCGCGCGGCCCCGCGCCGCAGAGCCGGGACCGAGATGTCGGCGTACGCGGGCCGGCCGGCTCGGTCGGCCCGGTCGAGGAGTGACGTCACGCTCCGGTCCCCTTCGGCTCGACGGCTTCCGGCTGCGGGGAGCGGGTGATGTGAACGGCGCGTTCCACGGATGACTCCGGAAAGTTACGGTCTGCGGTTGCGTCGACAATATCCCCAACTTATGTCGTGTCAACACGCAAAACCGATGACGTGATGCCTGACGGTTGTGCGTAAGTCCGGCCGGACGCGCGCCGGGCACGGCGTTACTCCCCCCGGGGACGCGGGGACCCGGCGTCCGTGGCGGCCGGACCCGGCCCCGCGAACCCGGCTGGCTGGAGGTGTGGACATGGGACACGGTGGAAACGTCGTCGACGAACTCACGACCGATCACCGGGAGGTCGAGGAGCTCTTCGGGAAGATCGAGGCGCTGCCGCCCGGTCACAAGGACCGCAAGATGTACGCCGATCAGGTCACCATGGAGCTGGTACGGCACTCGGTGGCCGAGGAGATGTACCTGTACCCGGCCGTCCGGGAGCACGTGGCCAACGGCGCCGCCCTCGCGGACAAGGAACTGGAGGACCACGCCGAGGCCGAGCAGATCATGAAGGACCTGGAGCACCGGGAGGCGGACGACGCCGGGTTCGACCGGCTGATGGGCATGCTGATGAGTGAGATCCGCGCCCATGTGGCCGACGAGGAGCAGAACCTCTTCCCCCGGCTGGCCGAGGCGTGTCCGCCCGAGGCCCTGGACAAGCTCGGTGACCAGGTGCGCAAGGCCAAGAAGACCGCTCCGACGCGCCCGCACCCGGCCGCGCCGGACACTCCGCCGCTGAACAAGCTGATGGGCCCGGGCGCCGGACTGGTCGACCGGATGCGGGACGCGCTGTCGGGACGCGGGAAGTCCGGCTGAGTCCCGGCCGAGATCCACGGGAGGGGCCCGCCGCGTGCGTGCGTACGCGGCGGGCCCCTCGGCCTGTTCAGCCGGTCGCCACCAGCGGTTCCGTGACCGACCGGACCACGTCCTCGGCGCTTCCCGTGCCCGCCTCCCCCCGCACGACGGCCGGCGTCCCGACCGCCGCGGCCAGGTGGGCCGGGCCCGACGAGGCGGTGACGAGCAGGTCGGCGGAGTTCAGCACGCCCGCGAAGGCCCGCGAGGTGGTGCGTCCGCCGAGGTCGACCGCGGTGTCACCGCTGACCGTACGGGTCAGGGCCGCCTCCTCCGGTCCGCCGGTGACGACGACCCGGTGGCCCGCGTCGCAGAGCCGGGCGACGATCCCGGCGCCGTGCACGGCGTCCCAGGCCCGGCGCGGCTCGCCCGCTCCGGGATGGACGGCCACGTACGGGCCGTTGCCGGTGAGGGACGCGGTGTCGGGGACCGGCCGGACGCGGAGGCGTCCGTCGTCCCCGGCACGCAGGCCGAAGCCCAGATCGGCCGCCGCGTCGAGGACCGCCTCCGCCCCGGCCCGGACGGCTGTCCGGTGCTGCCGGGCGTCGGCATCGCCGACGTCGCCGAGGGGGCCGCCGTCCCGGCCGGTGGCGACGCGTCGCACCCGCGCCGAGCGCAGCAGTCGCGCGGCCGGCCAGTCACTGCGCGGCTCCGGGCCGACGACGAGGGCGACGTCGTACGCCTCCTGCCGCAGCCGCCGCAGCAGGCCGTCGGTGCCGTCGGTGCCGTCGTCGGGTGCGGGTGTGTCCCACACCAGTACGTCGTCGACGTGCGGCAGCAGCCGGGCGGCGGACGCCCCTCGGGCCTCGCACAGCATGGTGACCGTGCCCGCCCGGGTGGCCAGCGCCCGGACGGCCGGGCCGGCCAGCAGGACCTCTCCGAAACCGCCGGGGTGAGCGACGAGCGCCTTCACGCCCACCACCCCCCGCCGTCGCGCCCCACGGCGGCGGCCGGCACCGGCTGGGGCCGCTCGGTGCGGGCGGCGACGGTGCGCGCGAGGCCCTCCTGCCAGGTCACACCGGGCATCCAGCCGAAGATCTCACGGGCGAAACCGGTGACCGGCCGGGGCGGCTCAGGGCCGTCCGGCGGCCGGCCGGTGCAGGTCAGCGGCGCGTCGGAGCCGGTCAGCTCGATGACCCGGCGGGCGATCTCCCGTTCCGTCGGCGCCTCGTCGCCGCCGAGGTCCACGGGCCGTACCGAGCGGCCGGCCGCGACCAGCAGCACCCCGTCGACCAGGTCGTCGACGTAGCACAGGGGGTGCCTGCGGGAGCCGTCCCCGGCGACGGTGACCGGCCGGCCCGCCAGGGCCTGGTCGAGGAAGGCACCCGGCACCCCGCCGTCGTCCGTCCGCATCCCGGGCCCGCAGACGGGGAACAGCCGCACGATGCCGGCGTTCGAGCCGGGGTCGCCCGCCCGCGCCGCGACCAGCGCCTCGGAGAACCGGACGGCCTCGGCGTACGCCCCGTGCGAGGAGAACGGGCCGGCGGGGCCGGGGTCCGCGGGCGGCGGCGCGGAGGCGAGCAGGAACCGGGCGCCGTCCCGGGCGGCGACGGCCAGGGCGGCGCGGGTGCCCGCGCTCGCGGTGTCCAGCAGGTCCAGCGGCCGGTCCGGCCAGGCGGCGGGGCGGCCCGGACCGGCCAGGTGCAGCACCAGGTCGTAGGGTCCGACGAGGGCGTCCGGGAGGCGGGGGTCGGCGACGTCACGTTCCAGGAAGCGGAAACCGGGGCGGCCGGCCAGGTGGGCCACCTTCTCGGCCCGGCCGGTCGAGAGATCGTCCAGACAGTCGACTTCGACACCCGAATCCAGCAGTCGGGTGCACAGGTGAGAGCCGAGGAACCCCGCGCCCCCGGTCACCAGGGCCCGGTCCCAGGGGGCCCGTGCCTCGGTCTTCATGGCGAACGCCGCCATCGGCATCATGAGGAGACCTTCCCTTCCTCCGCGCAGCGCTGACGACCCCGCCCCGAGTGCCCTGCCGAGTCGTCTTCATGCTCTGACGCCTGCCGCGCCCCGTAGCTCCCGGGCGTCCGGGGCCGCGGTCCGGCCGCTGTGTCCCGGGTCACGGCGCGGAAGCCCCGCGGACGCCTGTGAGCAACCGCACTCGGCAGGCCAAGTAGCGCTCAGAAGCGGCTTGTCGGCGATTTACGGTCCGCGCGGCGGACGGGTTCGGTCATCGACTCGCCGTCCCCCTCTGCCACCATGGTCGGCGCCGTACTGCGGCCTTGTGGAGCGACCGTGCAGCGAAGCCGGCGATCTCGCTCCGGTCCCCCTCCCCCTCCGGGCTCCTCCCGGCCTTCCCGAGTGACGCAACGTGCCTTCCTCCCCCGCCTCAGCCCCGCAGGCCCCCGTGCCTCCCCCGGCTTCAGCGCCGTCCCCGCCCCCGTCCCGCTCGCCGTGGCGGTCCCTGCGCCACCGCAGCATGCGCTGGTGGTCGGTCGCCAACTTCGTGTCGAACGCCGGTACGTGGATGCAGCTCACGGTGCAGAACCTGCTGGTCCTCCAGATCACCGGGTCCGCCGCCGCGACCGGTCTGTCCATGTCCGTGCAGGCCGCGCCCGCCCTGCTGATCAGCGTCTTCGGCGGTGCCGCCGTCGACCGCTGGCCGCGCCGGCTGACGGCCGCCGTCAGCCAGACCCTGCTCGGCGCCGTCGCCTTCACCACGGCCGTGCTGGTCGCCCTCGACCGCCTCGACATGACGTCCCTGATGGTGCTGGCCGCGGTGACCGGTGTCATCGCCACCGTCGACGGTCCGGCCTGCTCCCTGCTGGGCAACGACCTCGTCCCGGCGGAGGACCTGCCCTCCGCGATCGGGGTGGGCGCCCTGGTGCACCAGGCGGGCCGGCTCACCGGCGCCGCGCTGGCGGGGGTCGCCGTCGGCTTCCTGGGCACGGCCGCCGCCTACGCGGCCAACGGGGTGTCGTTCCTGTTCGTGGCCTCCGTCATCCCGTTCCTGCGTCCGGTGCGCGGGGCGGCGGAGCGGGCGGCCGGGGCGAGCGGGAAGCCGTCCCGGCGTCCCGCGGAGGGTGGAACGAGCGTGCGCGAGGGCCTGGTCTTCTTCGCGCGGCGCCCCCGGCTGCTGGCGCTGGCCGGGGTCTACGGGATCAGCGCGGTCTTCGGCCGGAACTACCAGCTCACCCTGGCCGTGCTCGTCACCGGGCCGCTCGCGGGCGGCGCCGGGTCGTTCGGCACGGTCTCCACCGTCCTCGCGGCCGGCGGCATCGTCGGCGCGGTGCTGGGCGCCCGGATGCGGCGGCCCTCGGTGCGTCTGGTGGGCGTGCTGGCGGCGGCCGGCGGGCTGTTCCAGGTCGTGGCGGGCGTGTCGCCGTCGATGGCCGTCCTGCTGGTGATGGTCCTGCCGATGGCGGTGGTGGAGTCCGTCTCCGACACGGCCGCCACGGCGGTCCTGCAGACCGACCCGCCCGCCCACATGCGGGGCCGGGTGCTCGGCGTGTGGGGCAGCATCGGCACGGTGTGGAGCCTCGGCGGTCCGCCGGCGCTCGGCCTGCTGATGGAGCTGGCCGGCGCGCGGGGCGCCCTGGTGACCGGCGGCCTCCTCATCGCCGCCGCGATCGGCGCGGGGCACCTGCTGCACCGGCGCCGCGTTCCGGTGACGGTGCCCGTACGGACCGAGGGCGCCGACGCCCCGGCCCGGCCGGCACTGGCCCCGGCCGCCTGACCGCACTGCCGGCGCCGGCAGTGCCGCCGACGCCGTCGGCGGCGCATCGTCATCGGGGCGACCCGGCGGACGCCGCTCAGGCGGCCCGCGCCGAGCCCGCGTCCAGGCGGGCCAGGAGCTGGGCGCGGTGGAGGTCGGCGACGGGGGCGAGCAGGTCGGGGTGGCGCAGCAGAGCGGCGGCCCGGCGGTCGGCGGCGTCGGGCGCGAGCAGCCGCCGGTACTCGGCGGGCACGGCCATGGACGGCTCCGCCGTTACGGCGCGGTGGTCGGCGAACCCGGCCACGGACGGGTCCGCCGGCACAGCGCCGTCATCAGCAGACCCAG
>NZ_JAGGOO010000012.1 GCF_018614415.1 Streptomyces sp. ISL-12 | reverse complement strand
TTTCCGATCCGATTTCCTCGGTGCTTTCCAGGTTCCCGCTTCCGCGTTTCCCTTTCCGGCGGTTCCGACTTTATCAGAAGTTCTCGGCCGGTTTGACCGGCGATTCGTTTCCGATTCATCGGGAGTGGCTTCTTCGAATCTCGTAAGGGATCGAGAAGCTGGTAGACACTCTCAGTCACCTCGGGGCTAGGCCTCCAGCAGGCAACTGTTTGAATCTACCTCCCCGCTCCTTCCGTGTCAACGGCTCTTGTGGGGCGAAGAGGAGATTAGCAGCTCACCAGGTGTGCGTGCACATCAGGCGGCCGTCGGCACGGTGGCGCTGCGCTCGGCGGCGTCGACATCACCGGTCGTTCCGGCACGCGCGGCTCGGCCGCCGAGGACGTAGACGTAGGTGAGGAAGGCCAGTTCTGCCAGGACTCCGATGGTGAGGCGGGCCCAGGTGGGCAGGCCGGACGGGGTGACGAAGCCTTCGATGGCGCCGGAGACGAAGAGGACCAGGGCCAGGCCTATCGCCATGCCGATGGCCGCGCGCCCTTCTTCGGCGAGGGCTGTGCGGCGGGTGCGCGGACCGGGGTCGACGAGGGTCCAGCCGAGACGCAGGCCGGTGCCCGCGGCGACGAAGACAGCGGTCAGTTCGAGCAGGCCGTGTGGGAGGACGAGGCCGAGGAAGGTGTCGAGGCGGCCGGCCGAGGACATCAGGCCGAAGCCGACACCGAGGTTGAGCATGTTCTGGAAGAGGATCCAGATGACCGGGAGGCCGAGGAAGACGCCCAGGATGAGGCAGAGAGCGGCGGCCCAGGCGTTGTTCGTCCAGACCTGGGCGGCGAAGGAGGTCGCCGGGTGAGTGGAGTAGTACGCCTCGTACTGGCCGCCCGGGCGGGTGAGCTCGCGCAGTTCGTTCGGGGCCGCGATGGTGGCCTGCACCTCGGGGTGGGTGCCGATCCACCAGCCCAGGAGGGCTGCAACGGCGGTGGAGAGGAGAGCGGTGGGGACCCACCAGTGGCGTGCTTTGTAGACCGCGGCCGGAAAGCCGTGGGCGAGGAAGCGGGTGACGTCGCGCCAGGAGGCGCGTCGGGTGCCTGTCACGGTCGCACGCGCGCGTGCCACGAGTTGGCTGAGCCGGCCGGTCAGTTGAGGGTCCGGGGCGCTGGACTGGATCAGTGAGAGGTGGGTGGCCGTGCGCTGGTAGAGGGTGACGAGTTCGTCGGTCTCCGCGCCGGTGAGGCGACGCTGGCGCTTGAGCAGGGCGTCGAGGCGGTCCCACTCCGCTCGGTGGGCGGAGACGAAGACGTCGAGGTCCATCGGTGTGCCTGCTCCTGGGCTCTCGTCGGGGCTCGTCGTGGATCAGCTTGTCGTACTGCGGCGCGATGTGCCCTCAGCTTGGCAGACTGGCCATGTCGGGGGCAGGTCAGGGGAAGGGCGGCAGGGCGTGAGTGAGCTGGTGACCGGCGAGGCGGTGGCGTTGGAGCTGCGCCCCGCGAAACTGCCCAGCAGGGCACTGGCGGTGCTGCTCGATCTGGCGGTGGCCGTGGCCCTCTACGTGGCGGTGACGATCGCGCTCGTCGTTGCCACGGCGTCCCTGGACGAGGCGGCGCAGACGGCGTTGTCGATCGCCGCCTTCGTTCTGTTGCTGGTGGGCGTGCCCATCGCGGTCGAGACGCTCAGCCATGGGCGGTCGCTCGGCAAGTTGGCGTGCGGGCTGCGGGTGGTGCGGGACGACGGCGGGCCGATCCGGTTCCGGCACGCGCTGGTACGCGGTCTCATCGGGGTGGTCGAGATCCTGATGACCTTCGGGGTCGCGGCCTGTATCGCCTCGCTGGCGTCGGCGCGTGGGCGGCGGATCGGGGATGTGTTCGCGGGCACGCTGGTCGTGCGGGAGCGGGTGCCGGTCGCGCCCGGGGGTTTCGTGCCGCCGCCTCCGCCGTGGCTGGCGGGGCGGTTCTCGGGGCTGGACCTGTCGGCCGTGCCGGATCATCTGTGGCTGGCCGTCCGGCAGTACCTGACGCGGATGCACCAGTTGGATCCGCGGGTGGGCCAGGACATGGCGGGACGGCTCGCCGGTGATCTCGCCGCTCGTACGGGGGTGCCCGTGCCGCAGGACGTCCCGGCGGCCGCCTATCTGGCGGCTGTGGTGCGGGAGCGGCAGGCACGGGAGGCGCGGCGGGCTTTCGGGACCGGTGCGGCCGGCGTCCCGGGCCCTGGCGGGGATGCCTGGCCGTCCGCGACGGGCGTCGGGGCCGCGGGTGGGGCCGCCGGTGGGTTCGGGCCGTCCGCGATACGGCCTTCGGCGCCGCCGCACGGGTCCGGGGGGCCGTCTGGGCCGTCTGGCGGGGCTACGGGGCCGTCGGGTGCCGGGCAGCGGCCGGCGGCGTCGGAGGGGGCGCCGGCGGAGAAGCGTCCGGCTACCGGTTTCGTGCCGCCCTCGTAGGGGGAGCGGCTGTGGGTGGGGCGGTCGGTGGTAGCCGGGTCAGGGGAAGACGGACGGCGGTGATTCGAGGTCCTCCAGCTCGATGCCGGGGGCGGCCAGGACCACGTCGCCGGCGAGGTGCACGGTGTGCTGCTCGCCCGTGTCCAAGGCTGTGACCTGGTATTCCTCCACGGTGAGGGGGCCACTGTCAGTGGCGTGTGCTTCTCTTTTCAGCAGGGCCCAGGACTGGTCCACGGTGCGGGGGGCGAGGACCGGGTCCGTGAGGGCTACGAGCCGTACTCGGGTCGCTGAGGGGGAGGGGGTGAGGCGCAGGAGACGGGCGGTGGCGACGAGGAAGGCCGGGGAGGTGCCGGTGAAGGCGTGGGCGCGCACATTGCCTTCGGTGGCATGGGTCCCGGTGGCATCGGAACGGACCCAGGTGACGCCGTCGAGGGCGGCACCGCGGACCTGCCAGCCGGCGGCGTGGAGTTCGAGACGGATGGGGCGGCCGAGTTCGTCGAGGGTGAGGTCGACGGAGCCGCTGTGGTCTCCGGTGGGTGTGACCGACTGGGAGACGTAGCGCCAGCCGGAAGGGCCGGGGGCGCACTGGAAGTGTTCTTCTGCGAGGGGGGTGTGATCGTGCGGATCGTAGAGCGAATAACGGCCGCGGGGCATGGAGGTCCTGGGTCGTGACGGGCTGGGCCGGTGCTGCCGGTCCGCCGACGGGGCAGGCCCCCGGCACGGGGGTGCGGGGGCCTGCCTCGGAGGAACTGCCGCGGTGAGCGTGTCAGTGCACGGACACGCTCACGCACGCTCGTGGCGAGCTGCGGGGCGGGCTCAGTAGCGGTAGTGGTCCGGCTTGAACGGGCCCTCGACCTTCACGCCGATGTACTCGGCCTGCTCCGGGCGGAGCGTGGTCAGCTTGACGCCGAGCGCGTCGAGGTGGAGCCGGGCGACCTTCTCGTCGAGGTGCTTGGGCAGCACGTACACACCGGTCGGGTACTCGTCGGGCTTGGTGAACAGCTCGATCTGGGCCAGCGTCTGGTCCGCGAACGAGTTGGACATCACGAACGACGGGTGGCCGGTGGCGTTGCCCAGGTTCAGCAGGCGGCCCTCGGACAGCACGATGAGGACCTTGCCGTCGGGGAAGGTCCAGGTGTGGACCTGGGGCTTGACCTCGTCCTTGACGATGCCCGGGATCTGCGCCAGGCCGGCCATGTCGATCTCGTTGTCGAAGTGGCCGATGTTGCCCACGATGGCCTGGTGCTTCATCTTGGCCATGTCCGAGGCCATGATGATGTCCTTGTTGCCGGTCGTGGTGACGAAGATGTCGGCCTTGTCGATCACCTCGTCCAGCGTGGTGACCTGGTAGCCGTCCATGGCCGCCTGAAGGGCGCAGATCGGGTCGATCTCGGTGATGATCACGCGGGCGCCCTGCCCGCGCAGGGACTCCGCGCAGCCCTTGCCCACGTCGCCGTAGCCGCAGACGACCGCGGTCTTGCCGCCGATCAGGGTGTCGGTGGCGCGGTTGATGCCGTCGATCAGGGAGTGGCGGCAGCCGTACTTGTTGTCGAACTTCGACTTGGTGACGGCGTCGTTGACGTTGATCGCCGGGAACAGGAGGGTGCCGTCACGCTGCATCTCGTACAGCCTGTGCACGCCGGTCGTGGTCTCCTCCGTCACGCCGCGGATCTCCGACGCCAGCTGGGTCCACTTCTGCGAGCCGTCGGTGATGGTGCGGTTGAGGAGTTCGAGGATGACGCGGTGCTCGTCGGACTCGGCGGTGTCGGGCGAGGGGACTTTGCCGTCCTTCTCGTACTCGACGCCCTTGTGGACGAGGAGGGTGGCGTCGCCGCCGTCGTCCAGGATCATGTTCGGGCCGCCGGTGGGGCTGTCCGGCCAGGTCAGCGCCTGCTCCGTGCACCACCAGTACTCCTCCAGGGTCTCGCCCTTCCAGGCGAAGACCGGGACGCCCTGGGGGTTGTCCGGGGTGCCGTTCGGACCGACGGCGATGGCGGCGGCCGCGTGGTCCTGGGTGGAGAAGATGTTGCAGGAGGCCCAGCGGACCCGGGCGCCGAGGGCGACCAGGGTCTCGATGAGGACGGCGGTCTGCACAGTCATGTGCAGGGAGCCGGTGACGCGGGCGCCGGCGAGGGGCTGGGCCTCGGCGTACTCCTCACGGATGGCCATGAGACCGGGCATCTCGTGCTCGGCGAGGGTGATCTCCTTGCGGCCGAAGGCGGCCAGGGAGAGGTCGGCGACCTTGAAGTCCTGCCGGTTGTCGACAGTCGTCATGACGAGCTGCTCCTCGGGATCGGGTCGAGGTGGATACGGCTGATCTGCGCGGCGGCGGACACAGGGGTGCCCGAAGAGGACACAGGCATGCCCGGTGCGCGCAGCGCAGTCCGTCGGAGGCCCTCTCTCCCTCGGCCGGCCCGTGTCCGGGCCGCCCGACCGCCATCAGCAGCGACGTCTGGCTCCGTCCCAAGCTACACCGGTGGCCCCCGCCGTCCCCAGTCCGCCTCCGCACACATCCGGCCGATCACGGAAAGCGGCCCGCCGGGGGTGCCGGCGGGCCGCGGGGAGGTGCGGGTGGGTCAGTGGCCGGCGGGCGAGGTGGCCGGGCCGCCGGGAGTGGCTTCGCGGTCGGCGCCCTTGGCCGCTTCGGTCTCGCTGTAGATGTCCGGCTCCAGGTAGATCACGCGGGCGATCGGGACGGCCTCCCGGATACGGCCCTCGGCCGCGTCGATGGCGGCGGCGATCTCGGTGGCCGTGCCGTCGTGGCGGACGGCGATCTTGGCGGCGACGAGGAGTTCCTCGGGGCCGAGGTGGAGGGTGCGCATGTGGATGATGCCGGTGACGGTGTCGCCGGCGACGATCGCGGTCTCGATCTTCTCGACCGCCTCGGTGCCTGCGGACTCGCCGAGCAGCAGGGACTTGGTCTCGGCGGCCAGGACGAGCGCGATCAGGATGAGCAGGACGCCGATGCACAGGGTGCCGATGCCGTCCCAGACGCCGTTGCCGGTGAGCAGGGCGAAGCCGACGCCGCCGAGGGCGAGGACGAGGCCGACGAGGGCGCCGAGGTCCTCCAGGAGGACGACCGGCAGCTCGGGGGCCTTGGCTCGGCGGACGAACTCGGTCCAGGACTGCTTGCCGCGCAGGGCGTTGGACTCCTTGATGGCCGTCCGGAAGGAGAAGCTCTCCGCGATGATCGCGAAGACCAGGACGCCCACCGGCCAGTACCAGTGCTCCAGCTCGTGCGGGTGCTTGATCTTCTCGTAGCCCTCGTAGAGGGCGAACATGCCGCCGACCGAGAACAGCACGATGGAGACGAGGAAGGCGTAGATGTAGCGTTCGCGGCCGTAGCCGAAGGGGTGCTGCGGAGTGGCCGCGCGCTGGGCGCGCTTGCCGCCGAGCAGGAGCAGTGCCTGGTTGCCGGAGTCCGCGAGCGAGTGCACCGACTCGGCGAGCATCGATGACGAGCCGCTGAAGAGGAACGCCACGAATTTCGATACCGCGATGGCCAGATTGGCGGCCAGCGCCGCCACGATCGCCTTGGTCCCGCCTGACGCGCTCATGTGTCGCGTTGTCCCTTCGCCTTCGTCTGCCTGCGCGTGCCGTCTGCCCGCGCGTGCCGCCCGGGGCTCGGCCGGTGCCCGGCTTTGCCCGTCCTTTGCGGTGGGCCATTGTTGCAGCCCGGTCGGGCGGCGGCGCGCGGACCGGGCTGCCGTGTCCGCGTCACACCCGGACGGTGGCCCGGAAGACCGTTCCCGTACCCGACACTTCGGCTTTTTCACCCGCCGGGACGAAGACGGAGGCGCCGGGGGTCAGTTCGTGGTCGCCCGCGCGGACGGTGCCCGCCGTGCACAGGAGGATCTGGGGGGCGGGGCGGGTCAGGTCGTGGGCGTGGGTGCCCTCGGCGAGGACGTGGCGGGAGAGGCGGAACTCGTCGATGGGGGTGTCATAGACCTCTTCCCCGTCGGGGGACGCCTCGGGACGCAGGACGCCGGGGTCGGCGGGCTGGAAGCGGACGATGCGCAGGAGTTCGGGGACGTCGATGTGCTTGGGGGTGAGGCCGCAGCGCAGGACGTTGTCGGAGTTGGCCATGATCTCGACGCCGAGGCCGTCGAGGTAGGCGTGCGGGACGCCGGCGCCGAGGTAGAGGGCCTCGCCGGGCTGGAGCCGGACGTGGTTGAGGAGCAGGGCGGCGAGAACGCCGGGGTCGCCCGGGTAGTGGTGGGCGATGCCGGCGTAGGGGGCGTACGCGCCGCCGAGGCGGGCGCAGGCGGCGGCGGTCTCGGTGACCGTGCGGGACATCTCGGCGGGGTCGGCCGTGAGGACGGCGGTGAGGACCTCGCGCAGGGCGGCGTCCTCGGGGTGGGCGCGCAGCAGGTCGGCGTACGGCTTGAGGGAGGGGACGCCGAGGCCGTCGAGGAGGGCGGCGGCCTCTTCGGGGGCGCGGAAGCCGCACAGGCCGTCGAACTCGGTGAGGGCGCAGATCAGTTCGGGCTTGTGGTTGGCGTCCTTGTAGTTGCGGTGGGGGGCGTCGGCCGGGATGCCGCGGCGTTCCTCGTCGTCGTAGCCCGCGCGTGCCTGTTCGAGGTCGGGGTGGACCTGGAGGGAGAGCGGGGCGCCGGCGGCGAGGATCTTGAGGAGGAAGGGCAGCCGGGGGCCGAACCTGGCGACGGAGGCGGAGCCCAGCTCCCGCTCGGGGGCTGCCGCGATGACCTCGTCGAGGGTGCCGCGGCCGGTGCGGGAGGGGGCGCCCGGGTGGGCGCCCATCCACATCTCGGCCTGGGGTTCGCCGGTCGGCTCAGTGCCGAGCAGGGCGGGGATCGCGGTGGTGGAACCCCAGGCGTAGGGGCGGACGGTGTTGACGAGGCGGTCCATGGCTTCCGTGGGCTCTCTCTGCCGGTGTTCTTGCTTCAGCGGACGGTTCGCCTACGAGATCAGGCGCCGGAAGCGAGCGCCAGGTAAACGGCGGCGAAATCTGTGATGGCGATCAGTTCGGCGAGGGTTTCCAGTTCGCCGCCGGCCTCGGGTTCCAGTTCGCTGATCGGCGTGTCGTGGCCGAGGGCCAGGTCGCGGGCGGCGGGGGCGGCGGTGAGGCCGGCGATGGGGCGGTCGCGCAGCAGGACGACGCGGGCGTGCAGGGCGGACGGTTCTTCCACGCGGTCGCGGAAGAAGTCGTCGGGGTCGGCGCCGGCGGCGAGCGGGCCGGCCAGCAGGACGCTGTGGGCGGCGAGGGCCTCGGGGAGTTCGGCCACGACGGCCGGGGTGCCGGAGAGTTCGGCGAGCGCGGCGGCGAAGCGGCGGCCGGCGGGGCCTGCGGAGGTGCCCTCGGTCCATACGACCGGGAGGGCGTCGGCCAGTTCGGCCGCGAGGGTCTTGGCCGGGTTGCTGTACGTGGCGATGGCGGGCCCGCAGCGTTCGGCGACCTGGTCGAGGCGGTCGGCGACCTTCTCCAGGGCGTCGGGCGGGGCGGTGAGCAGGCCGACGCGGTCCAGGAGGGCGAGGAGGGGGGTGAGCAGGGCCCACAGGACGCCGGGGGCGGAACCGGCGAGGGGTTCCTCGTGGTCGTAGGGGGCCGTCGCCATCGGGAGGAACATGCCGTGGGAACCGGCGACCGTCTCGCTGAGCGGGGAGCCGGGCGGGGCCACGGCGACGACCGTGCAGCCGCGCCGGTAGGCGGCTTCGGCGAGCAGGGACAGGCCGGGTTCGCTGCCGTCGGGGGTGGCGATGAGCAGCAGGTCGACGGAGCCGGCCCAGCCGGGGAGGTCCCAGCGCAGGGCGCCCGCGGCGGGGGCCACGCCGCTGGGGGCGAGGCGGGTGACGGGGCTGCCGGGGCCGGCCAGCGTGCCGAGGAGGTCGGCGGCGTGGGTGGCGGCGGCGCCGGGGCCGGCGATGAGGACGGCACGGGGGCGGCCGTCCGGCTTGAGGCTCCCGACGCCGGTCTCGGCGGCCAGCCGGGCGGCGGTGCGGACGCGGGCGCCGGCTTCGGCGGCGCCGCGGAGCAGGCCCCGGCGGTCGGCGGCGGCGAGGCCTTCGGGGTTGTCGAGCAGCGTTTCGTCGAGCATGGCGGGCGGTCTCCGATCGCCGGGACGTCAGGTGCGGGCCCGTGCCGGGGCCTGTGCCAGGGCCGGGGGCCGTGCCGGGTGGGGCTCGGCTAGTCGGGGCGGCGGGCCTCGTCGATGAGGAGGACGGGGATGTCGTCGCGCACCGGGTAGGCCAGGCCGCAGTCCTGGCCGGTGCAGATCAGTTCCGCGTCCTGCTCCTTGAGGGGGGCGTGGCAGGCCGGGCAGGCGAGGATCTCCAGGAGGCCGGCTTCGAGTGGCATGGATCATCCTTCGGAGCAGTGTGGATGGTGTGGGTGGATGTGCTGGTCAGGGTACCGCTCCTGGAGTTCCTCCCAGGGGGCTCCGCCCCCTGGGACCCCCGGGCCTTTGCCCACCCACCGCCCGGCGCGTCCACTGAGGAGTACCGAGGGGGAGAAACCTCAGCCCCGGATGATTGCCAACGCCTCGTCCCGGATTTTCGTCATCGTCGCCTCGTCGCGGGCCTCCGCGTTCAGGCGCAGGAGGGGCTCGGTGTTGGAGGGGCGGACGTTGAACCACCAGTCGTCCGACGACACGGTGAGGCCGTCGAGGTCGTCCAGGGTGACGTCGTCGCGGCCCTCGTAAGCGGCTCTGATCGCGGCCAGGCGGGCCGTC
Source organism: Streptomyces sp. ISL-12 (assembly GCF_018614415.1). Classification (GTDB taxonomy): domain Bacteria; phylum Actinomycetota; class Actinomycetes; order Streptomycetales; family Streptomycetaceae; genus Streptomyces. The sequence goes on along the minus strand of NZ_JAGGOO010000012.1, from coordinate 56,823 downwards.
TGGTCGGCGACCGTGGAGTTGATCTCGCCCGAGCCGGTGTAGCGGTCGTACGCGGCGACCAGGGCGGACAGGGGGCCCTGCTGACCGCCGAGGGCGGCCAGGACGTGGAGGGCGGCGAGCATGCCCGTGTCCGCGTTCCAGAAGTCGCGGAAGTAGTAGTGCGCGGAGTGCTCACCGCCGAAGATCGCGCCGGTGCGGGCCATCTCGGCCTTGATGAAGGAGTGGCCCACCCGGGTGCGGACCGGGCTGCCGCCGTTCTCGCGGACGATCTCCGGGACGGACCAGGACGTGATCAGGTTGTGGATGACCGTGCCGCTGCCGCCGTGCCGGGCGAGTTCGCGGACGGCGACCAGGGCGGTGATCGCCGACGGCGAGACCGGGTCGCCGTTCTCGTCGACGACGAAGCAGCGGTCGGCGTCGCCGTCGAAGGCGAGGCCCAGGTCGGCGCCCTCCTCGCGGACGCGCTGCTGGAGGTCGACGAGGTTGGCCGGATCGAGGGGGTTGGCCTCGTGGTTGGGGAAGGTGCCGTCCAGTTCGAAGTACATCGGCACCAGGTCGAGGGGGAGGCCGGCGAAGACGGACGGGACGGTGTGGCCGCCCATGCCGTTGCCCGCGTCGACGACGACCTTCAGCGGGCGGACGGCGGTCAGGTCGACCAGTCCGCGCAGGTGGGCCGCGTAGTCGGCCAGCGTGTCACGGCGGGTCACGGTGCCCTGCCGCGCCGCCGGTTCCGGGGCGCCGGCCGCGGCCCAGCCCTCCACCCGGGCGCGGATCTCCGCGAGGCCGGTGTCCTGGCCGACCGGGGCGGCACCCGCGCGGCACAGCTTGATGCCGTTGTAGCGGGCCGGGTTGTGCGACGCCGTGAACATGGCGCCCGGCAGGTCCAGCGCGCCGGAGGCGTAGTAGAGCTGGTCGGTGGAGCACAGGCCGATCTCGGTGACGTCGGCACCCTGGGCCGCCGCCCCGCGCGCGAAGGCGCCGGAGAGGCCGGGGGACGAGGGGCGCATGTCGTGGCCGGTCACGACGGCGCTCGCGCCGGTCATCCGGACGAAAGCGGCGCCGAACAGCTCGGCCGTCGTCTCGTCCCACTGGTCCGGGACCACTCCGCGTACGTCGTACGCCTTCACGATCTGCGACAGATCGGACAGATCAGCAGTCACGGGCCAGCCTTCCTGGAATTCCTGTCGGTGATCAGGTGATCAGGTGATCAGCCGGTCGGGTTGATCGGGTTGATCACGTTGATCGGGTTGCAACGGGTGAGCAGCGGTCCGGCCGACGGACAGGAGTCCCGTCGGTGGTCACAAACTACCCGGCGCCACTGACAGCCCCGTCGTCAAGGCAGCATCCACTCCAGGACCGGCGAGGACTGGCCGACCACGATCAGGCACATCACCAGCAGCAGGCCGAGGCTCCAGGGGAGCACCTTGCGCAGCAGGTCGCCCTCGCGGCCGGCGAGACCGACGGCGGCGCAGGCGATGGTGAGGTTCTGCGGGGAGATCATCTTGCCGAGGACGCCGCCGGAACTGTTGGCGGCGGCGAGCAGTTCGGGCGACAGGCCCGACTCCCGCGCGGCGGTGACCTGGAGGGCGCCGAAGAGGGCGTTGGCGGAGGTGTCGGAGCCGGAGACGGCGACGCCGAACCAGCCGAGGACCGGGGAGAGGAAGGCGAGTCCGGCGCCGGCCGCCGCGACGAAGTGGCCGATGGTGGCGGCCTGCCCGGAGAGGTTCATGACGTAGGCGAGGGCCAGGACGGAGGTCACGGTGAGGAGGGCGAAGCGGAGTTCGTGGACGGTGGCGAGCCACTCCTTCACCGCCACGCGCGCGTGGACGCCGATGACGAACGCCGTGGCCACGCCCGCGAACAGCACCAGCGTGCCGCCGGTGGAGACGATCGGCCAGGTGAAGACGTTGCCGCCGACCCGCTCGCCGTCCGGGCCGGCGACGTCGAGGAAGGGCCAGTCGTACGTCCGGGTCGCCCCGGCCAGCCAGCCCTTGACCGCCGGGATCTGCGCGATCGAGAAGATCACGACGATCAGCGCGTAGGGGACGTAGGCGCGGACGACCTCCCGCGCGGGGTCGCGTTCGTCGAGTTCCTCGCTGCGCGCGCCGGTCAGGACGGCGGTCCGTACGGGTTCGGCGGCGGGCCGCCGCGCGTGCGGTACGGCGACCAGGGCGCCCGCTCCGGCGAGGGCGGCGCCGATGTCGGCGAGCTGGGCGGAGACGTAGTTGGAGGCGGCGAACTGGGCGACGGCGAAGGCCGTTCCGCAGACCAGCGCGGGCACCCAGGTCTCGCGCAGTCCGCGCCGTCCGTCCACCAGGCCGACCAGGACCAGGGGGACGACCAGGGCGAGCAGCGGTGTCTGACGGCCCACCACGGAGGCGACGTCGTCCAGCGGCAGTCCGGTCACCTGGGCGAGGGTCACCACCGGCGTCCCCATCGCCCCGAACGCGACCGGCGCGGTGTTGGCCACCAGCGACACCACCGCCGCGCGGACGGGGTCGAAGCCGAGCGCCACGAGCATGACCGAGCAGATGGCGACCGGCGCCCCGAACCCGGCGAGCGCCTCCAGGAGGGCGCCGAAGCAGAAGGCGACGACGAGCGCCTGGATGCGCGGGTCGTCGGAGAGGCGGCCGAACGACCGCCGGAGGATGTCGAAGTGCCGGGTGCGGACGGTCATGCGGTACACCCACAGGGCGTTGACCACGATCCACAGGATGGGGAAGAGGCCGAAGACGGCGCCCTGGACGCCGCTGGAGAGGGTCTGGCCGAGCGGCATGCCGTAGGCGAGCCAGGCGACCAGGACGGCCGCCAGCAGACCCGTGAGGCCCGCCAGGTGCGCCTTCATCCGCACGCCGCCGAGCAGGACGAGGACGAGCACCAGGGGCAGGGCCGCGACCAGGGCGGACAGGCCGAGCGAGCCGGCGACGGGTTCGAGTTCCTGGACGTACACGGGCGCCTCCCCGGTTCCGCCATGCGAAAGCGATTTCTCGCCGCTGAGTCACTGAGACGGAATGGTCGTGTCCGCGACAATGGCCCGTCAATGGCCGTGCAGCAACAAGTCGGGAGAGGAGCGGCTCAGTTGTCCGGCGACCGCAGGACCCTCAGGTGCCCGCGCCGGGCGACCTCCATCGGGTCGGCCGACCGTGCCCCGCCGGCCTCCGCGGCCCGCTCCTGGGGCCGGGCCGCCTCGCGCACCGCGTTCGCCAGCGCCTCCAGGTCGTCGCCGCTGGGGCGGGCCGGGGCGGAGCCGTCGAGGAGCCGGACGACCTCCCAGCCGCGCGGGGCGGTGAGGCGCTCGGAGTGCTCGGCGCACAGGTCGTAGCAGTGCGGTTCGGCGTAGGTGGCGAGCGGGCCGAGGACGGCGGTCGAGTCGGCGTAGACGTACGTCAGCGTCGCTACGGCGGGACGGCCGCAAGCGGTGCGCGAACAGCGACGTACAGGGCTCACGATGTTGGACGGTACCGCACTCTTGAGCGGGCCGCGACGACTCCCCACCGGGTCACTCCACCGTGTCGCGGTGTGAGACGCCCCACACACCCGTCCGGGCCCACTGCGCTGACCTGCGTGGACACCGTCCGCCACACTGCCGGACGAGCCGGAAACCGGACATGATCCCACACAAACCGCACCAATCGGCCCACCCTCCCGCCGCCCGGACGGCCGCCGGGAGATACCGGAGAGATACGGAATCGAGCCCCGACCTTGGCTTGAACGGTCGCCTCCCGGCGCGCCGCCGACGGTCCCGTATCCGGTGTGGAGCCCGCCGCCGGGGCCCCGCGAGGACTACCCTTCACCAGTGATGGACAACCCCGTGACGCCCCGCGACGCCGCCCCCGGCCCCCGCCGCCGTGACCGCCACGGCCGGGGCATGCGCGGCCCGATCGCTCCCCCGCAGGTACCGCTCGCCGCGAGCCGCGGTGACGTGTTCCGGGACCTGGTGGAGGACTCCGTGGAACGGCTGGAGCGGCGGTGGCCGCAGCTCGCCGACATCGATTTCCTCGTCCTGGAGGTGCCGCGGCCGGACGAGAGCGGCGAGGCGTGGAGCGACGAGGCCGTGCCGCTGGGCCGCACGGTGCCCGCGCGGGACGGGCGGCGGGCGCGGGTGGTGGTGTACCGGCGGCCGGTCGAGATCCGTACCAAGGGACGGGACGAGCGGGCCATGCTGGTGCACGAGGTCGTGGTCGAACAGGTCGCCGACCTGCTGGGGCTGACGCCGGAGACGGTCGATCCGCGCTACGGCGAGGACTGAGCCACCGCCGCGCCGGCCGCCGTCACCCCGGCCACCGCCGCGCCGGCCGCCGTCGCTCCCCCGGCCCCGTCACTCCTGAAGGACCGACAGATCCTCCTCCGCCTCCGGCACCGACACCGTCCCCCGGTCGTCCGGGAGGGTCTGCGTGGTGAAGGCCGAGACGCCGTCCTCCGTCGCCGTCAGCGTGCGGGCCGCGTACACCGGGCCGCCCGACACCGGCTCGACCGTCAGGGCGTACGTGCCTTTCAGGCCCTCGGGGACCGGGATCTCGACGTTCTGGGTGGTGCCGCCCTTGATCGTGTACGTCTTCGTCGCCTGCGTGCCGCCCTCGCTGCCCGCCGACGCCGTGACCTTGACCTTCGCCTCGGCCTTGGGGGCCGTGACGGACAGCGTCGTCCCCTTGGCGCGGTTGTCCACCGCGGTCGCGCGGGTCTCGATCGGGCTCGTGGCGGGAATGAACGCGGTCTCCTGACCGGAGTTCTTCCCCCGCACCACGCGGGCCGCCGCGACGACGGGTACGGACCGGTCGGTGGGCGTCAGCACCAGCGAACCGGCTTCACCCCGGGTCACGTCGGCGAGGTCGACGGCGGTCGTCATGCCCGCCTTCACCCGTACCGTCTCGTACCCGGCGGGGGTGATCAGTCCGGACGGGGAGGCGAGCTTGACCTGGAGATCGGCGTCCGTGTCCCCGGGCGTGAACACCACCAGCCGTACGTCCTCGGCGTCCTCCGGGATGCCCGGCAGGACCAGGCTGCCCGCCGGGTCGGTGGACGCGGCGAGCCAGTCGCCGCCCAGCTTCTCGTGCAGGGCCTGCACGGCGGCGCCGACCCGGCCACTGCGGACGCCGACGTGCACGGTGAGGTCGGACTCCGCCTCCTCGCTGAGCGTGGACAGCAGGATCGACTCGGTGGCGTGGGGCTTGACGGTGATGCCCTCCCCCGCCGTCGACTCCACGGCGCCGTCCTTGCCGTACAGCTCGATGTCGACCACGGCGGCCGAGTCGTCGGGGTTGGTCAGGTGCATGTAGTCGGTGCGGCCGGGGTCCGTGCTGGCGCCGGGGAACCAGAACTCCGTGTCCGCCTGGGCGCAGTTGAGGCCGAGGAGTCCGCGTCCGGTGCCGACGGCGACCTCCGTGGTCTGCTGCACGGTCCAGCCGGGCGCGAACTCGCCCTCCGCCGTGCCGATCAGGGCGGGTTCCTCGCCGCCGTCGACCTCGGTGGTGACCGGCGTGCCGGGCTCCTCCGACTTCAGTACGGCCTTGGCGTCCTGCTCGTCGTCCTGCTCCCCGGCCGCCGTCAGCTGCGCCCCGCCGTCGCTCTCGGCGCCCTCGGTGACGGGGGTGAAGGACGTGTACGTGGTCTCGGCGAGGTCGGAGGTGCTGGGCGCCGGGCACACCAGGCCGGTGCGCTCGACGGGCAGCAGGGCGGCCTGCCCGGCCGGGTCGGTGCCGGTGGCCTCCGGGGCGGAGACCACCGCGAACCCGGTGACGGCGGCGAGCGCGGCCGTACCGGCGATGAGGGACAGGGTGGTGCGCTTCACTGCTGACTCCCGTCGGGACGCTCACTGCCCGTGCCGTGACGGTACGGCGCCTCGTGGCCTCCTTGGCCCTGGCTCTGGCTCTGGCTCTGGCCCTGGCCGTAGGTCTGGTCGAAATCCTGCCCGTAGTCCCGGGTGTAGCCCTGGCCGTAGGCCTGGTCGTACCCCTGGTCGTAGCCCTCCGCGCCGCCCTGGCCGCCATAGGCGTACGGGTCGTACTGGCCGCCCTGGTACTCCTCTTGCGGGTACGGGACCTCCTGGTACGCGCCCGCCGGGTACGGCTGCGGCACCTGCTCGTAGGGGTCGGCGGCGTCGGCGGGGTCCGTCGCGTACTGCTCCTGGTGCTGCGGCGTGCCGTAGGCGTCGTACGTGCCGCCGCCCGCGTCCGCCTGCCAGTCGTCGTAGGACTGCTGCCGGGGGACCGCCGCGGGGGTCTCCTCGGCCTCGGGAAGCGGCTGTTCCTCCTCCGCTTCCGTCTCGGCCTGTGCGCGCAGCCGCCGGGCCCGGCGGCCCTCGCCGGCCAGTGCCTCCGCCGGGGCGGCCGGCTCGTCGGGCAGGTCGTCGTCCACGTCGCGGCGCCGCCCGGGCAGGGCGAGGACGACGAGGACGACGGCGAGCAGGCCCTGGGCCCAGAGCCAGGCGGTGCGGGTGAGCGGCTCGTCGTAGGTGACGTCCAGCTTGCCGCCCGCCGCCGGGAGTTCGAAGCCCTGGGCCCAGCCGTCGACCGTGGTGCGGGTCAGCGGCTTGCCGTCCAGGGTGGCGGTCCATCCGGCGTCGGCGGTGTCGGCGAGGCGCAGGACGCGGCCCTCGGCGCCGGCCTCGATCGTGGTGTGGATCTCGACCGGTCCGGCGGCGACCGGCTCGGGCGTCCCGGACCCGGTGGCGACGGTGGCCCGCGCGACCTCCTGGTCGACCCGCCACAGGCCGCTGCCGTCCTTCTGGCTGAGCCGGCTCAGGCCGGGGGTGGTGTCCAGGACGCGGGTGACCTCGCGGGGCGCTCCCTTGTGGACGAGGACGTAGCGCACGGCGTAGCCGCCGAGCTGGTCGGCCTGGTCGGCGCCGGAACCGGCGACGAGGTTGGCGACGACCTTGCCGAGGCCGCTGTCCGAGCCGGCGGCGGCCAGTTCGGCGTCGCCGAGGCGGACACCGGAACCGCGCACCAGGGTGTAGCGCACATGGGAGGCGGAGTCGCTGTCGAGGACGAGGGTGCGGGCCTGGTCGCGGCCGCCGCTCTCCTCGGCGACGAACGCGGGCACCTGCACGGGGTCGCGCCGCTCCAGCGGGCCGTCGGCGCCGCCGATCAACCAGGTCGCGGCGGCGATCAGCGGTCCGACGGCCGAGGCCAGGGCGATCAGCACGGCGACCGGCTGGCGCCAGCCGAAGCTCTGTTCGGCGACCCGCGCGCGTGCCCCGTCCGCGCCGAGGGCGGCGGCGGACAGCAGGGCGATGCCGTAGACGAGGGTGGCCGGACCGGCCCAGGCGGAGCCGTTGGACAGAACGGCGAAGACGAGACCGGCCAGGGCGGCCACCCAGGCCGTCCAGATGCCCAACTGCCGTTCGGAGCGCAGCAGGGCGGCCAGCGCGGCCAGCACGATGCCGAGGAGCAGCACCCCGCCGACCGTGCCGGGGCCGCCGGGGCTCGCGCCGAGCAGGTCGAGCGCGGAGGCGGCCGAGGAGCCGTACTCCAGGCCGGCCTCCTGGAAGAAGCCGAACGGGAGCAGCGACAGCGACCAGGGGGCGAGCACCAGCAGCGGGGTGCCGAGCTGGGCGAGGAAGCGGAGACCGTAGGCGGTGATCTCGCCGCGGCGCAGGGCCAGTACGCCGATGCCGAGGAGCAGCGCCACCGGCCACACCACGGGGGTGAAGGCGGTGGTGACCGTCAGCAGCAGCGCGTAGGCCCAGGTGGCCCGCCAGGTGCCGCGGCCGCCCGCGGGGCGGGTCAGGCCGGCCGCCGCGACGCCCGCGCGGGCGATCAGCGGCAGCAGCACGGCGAGGACCGCGGTGCCGATCCGGCCGCCGGCCAGGGCGCCGGTGGCGGCGGGCAGGAAGGCGTAGACGACCGCCGCCCAGGCGCGCAGCAGCCGGGAGGTGACCAGCGGGCGGGAGGCGAAGTACGCGGTGAGGCCGGCCAGCGGGACCGAGCAGACCAGCAGGAGGGTGACGGCGAGTCCGGTGGAGCCCAGCAGTACGGAGGCGAGCAGGGCGACGACGGCCAGGTAGGGCGGTGCGGAGGCGGTGCCGCCGGCGCCGACCGCGTGCCAGGAGTCGGCGTAGCGCGACCAGAGTTCACCGGCGCCGTCCGGTGCGGGCAGCAGGGCGCCGCCGGTCAGCGCACCACCGCCCAGCAGGGCGCGGCAGGCGGCCAGCGAGACCAGCAGCAGCGCCAGGAAGAGCACCGGGCCCGGCTTGCGGGCGATGCGCTTGAGGCGGGCGAACTGCTCGATCTCCAGGAAGTCGGCGTCGTCGCCGCCGGGTCCGGACTCGACGGCGCCGCCGTGCCGTCCGGCGCCCGAGGCGACCTCGGCGTCGGAGCGGCTGGTGAAGCTGCCCGCGGCCTGTTCGACAGTGGCCCGGATGGTGGCGCCGGGCGGCGGGAACAGGGCCCGCAGCTCGTCCTTGTCGATCTGCGGGCGGCCTCTGACGCGCCGTCCGGCGAGGATCCGTTCGGGGCGCAGCACCACGCTCAGCAGACCGCTGACCTCGTCGAGGGCCTGTCCGGGCACCTTGCCGACGAGGTAGGCGAGGGTGCGCAGCAGCGTGCCGAGGACGATGCGGAACAGCGTCCAGGGCAGGGCGGCGGTACGGGTGTTGACGAGCAGGGTGTGGACGGCGCCGGCCTTGTCGACCTTGTGCGGTGAGGCGGTGGTGCGCCCCGCGCAGTCGACGGCGCGGCGCTCGCGGGAGGCCGCCTCGGCGTGGCGTACGACCGCCTCGGGGGCGACCAGGACGCGGTGCCCGGCGGCGTGCGCGCGCCAGCACAGGTCGACGTCGTCGCGCATGAGGGGCAGCCGCCGGTCGAAGCCGCCGAGCGCCTCGAAGACGTCGCGGCGCACCAGCATGCCCGCGGTGGACACCGACAGCACGCTGCGGACGTGGTCGTGCTGGCCCTGGTCCTGCTCGCGCCGGTCCAGGCCGGTCCAGCGGCGGCCGGAGTTGGCGATGGAGACGCCGACCTCCAGCAGTTGCCGCCGGTCGTACCAGCCGCGGAGCTTGGGGCCGACGACGGCGACGTCCTCGCGGCCGAGGCCGTACTCGTTGTCCACGACGCGCAGCAGCTGGGCGAGGGCGTCGGGTTCGGGGGCGCAGTCGTCGTGCAGCAGCCACAGCCAGTGCACGGGCTCCCCGTGGGGGAGGTCCGGCAGGTCATAGGCGTCGTCGCGCCAGGTGCGCGTGACGGGGTCCCAGCCGCTGGGCCGCTTCAGGTACGGCAGGTCGTCCGGGGTGAGGACGGGCGCGGTGCGGGCGGCCTCCTCGACGGCCTGGCCGAAGCCGGTGCGCCGGGCGAGGTGCAGGACCCGGTCGTCGCCGAGCGCCTCGGTGACCAACTCGGCGGACGCGTCGGCGCTTCCGGTGTCGGCGGCGACGGCGTACTGGACGGGCCGTTCCTGGCCGAGCAGGCCGGACAGCGCGTCGGGCAGCCAGCGGGCGCCGTCGTGGGAGACGAGGACCGCGGTCACCACATGACGCGGGAACTCAGGTGAGGCAGCGGTGTCGTGATCTGCTGCCGTGTGGCTGTGCACGGACATCGAGGTACGGGCCCCGGTTCGGTGGACTGCGGTGGACGCCGGTGCCCGGTGGGAAGGGCGGGGCGTCTCGGACGAGCGCCCACACTATCGGCTGGCCATGAGGACGGCCCGCCGCCTGTGGACAACCCACCCGCGACGGGCCGTTCGTCTGCCTATGCCCGGTTGCACCGCGCTGACGGCGCCCGTCAGACCGCCGCCTTCTTCAGCCGGCGGCGCTCCCGCTCGGACAGACCGCCCCAGATGCCGAACCGCTCGTCGTTCGCCAGGGCGTATTCGAGGCACTCGGAGCGCACCTCGCAGGCGAGGCAGACCTTCTTGGCCTCCCGGGTGGAGCCGCCCTTCTCGGGGAAGAAGGACTCGGGGTCGGTCTGGGCGCACAGCGCGCGCTCCTGCCAGCCGAGTTCCTCGTCCGCGTCGTCGACCAGCAGTTGCTGCACCAGCTCGGTCATGTGCGCCCCTCGTCTGTCTTCGCGTCCCCGTGATGTGGCCGTTACCGATTCCGGCTGAACGACACGAGTGAAATTACAAGTGTGCTGCTCCGGGCGAGTCAAGCCGAGATCTGCTATTGAGCCCCTTATTCACTCTGCGGAACCAAGGCCGAGCGGAAAGTGTTCAAATCGGCCTAAAGCTCGACACACCGACCGGGCCCGCAGGGCCGTCACCCCCGTCACAGGGGAGGACGCCCCGGCGTCCGGTCCCGTTCCTGCGCACGCACCGAAGCGGCCTTGATCACATTCGGATCACAGGATCGCAACGGGGGTTGTGCGCCCGGCTTGTGCGCCATGTGTCCCGGAGGTCGGGTGAGCAAACCTTTCATCTTTCAGGTGAACCGGATGAGGTGAACCATGTCCCACATTTCGGGCGTCGAGTTGACAGTGCAGGTGTCAGCCGCTGTCCTTGTGGGCATGCTCGCGAATTCGGCACTCACCTCGACCCGCCCCGCCGGGTCCCACGGTGCTGCCCGCGCTCGCTGTAGCTGTCGCTGTTCCGGCTGTTGAGCCAAGCCCGCTCCGGCCGCCCCGGGTTTACTCGACCCGTCCCGCGTTCTCCCGCCCCACCAGGGCGCCCTTGTCCTCCCCGCACTTGCCCTCCCCGCACTCTTCCGCCGAGGAACCACCCCACCCCATGAACAGCGACAGCGACCTGCAGATCGCCGGCGACATCCTCGAAGTACCGCACCTCCTGCAAGCACCGCGCGAGCACCCGGCCACGGTGGCCGAGTTCGCCGGTCTGGCCCGCTCCATCGCCGCGGACCGCGCCCACTGGGAGCCCCTCGTCCGCTACGACGCCCTCTCCCGCTGGTACCACCGGCTGCGCACCGGCCCCGGCTACGAGGTGTGGCTGCTGTCCTGGGTGCCCGGCCAGGGCAGCGGACGGCACGACCACGGCCCGTCCTCCGGGGTGCTGACCGTCCTGGACGGCACGCTCACCGAGCACAGCCGGCGCGGCACGCGCGCGTTGCGGCCGGGTGCGCAGCGGGTGTTCGCGCCGGGCTACGTGCACGAGGTGGTCAACGAGACCCTGGAGCCGGCGGTCAGCCTGCACGTCTACCACCCGGGCCTGACCGACATGACCGTGTACTCGGCGTACTCGGCGCGCTGCACGCCCGCCCCGGCGACTGCCTGACGCACTGTCGTACCCGCCTGCCAGACTGGGCGCATGCGCATTGTGGTTCTGGCAGGCGGCATCGGTGGTGCCCGGTTCCTGCGCGGTCTGAAGCGGGCCGCGCCGGACGCGGAGATCACGGTCATCGGCAACACCGGCGACGACATCCACCTCTTCGGGCTGAAGGTCTGCCCGGACCTCGACACGGTGATGTACACGCTCGGCGGCGGCATCAACGAGGAGCAGGGCTGGGGACGGACCGACGAGACCTTCCACCTCAAGGAGGAACTCGCGGCCTACGGCGTCGGCCCCGAGTGGTTCGGCCTGGGCGACCGCGACTTCGCCACACACATCGTCCGGACCCAGATGATCTCCGCCGGTTACCCGCTCAGCGCGGTGACCGAGGCCCTCTGCGACCGCTGGCAGCCCGGCGTACGCCTGCTCCCGATGACCGACGACCGCGTGGAGACGCACGTCGCCGTCGAGCTGGACGGCGAGCGCAAGGCGATCCACTTCCAGGAGTACTGGGTACGGCTGCGGGCCTCGGTCCCCGCCGAGGCGGTCGTCCCGGTCGGCGCCGAGCAGTCCAAGCCGGCCCCCGGCGTCCTCGAAGCGATCGCCGACGCCGACGTCATCCTCTTCCCGCCCTCCAACCCGGTCGTCTCCGTCGGCACGATCCTCGCCGTACCCGGCATCCGGGAGGCGATCGCCGAGGCGGGCGTGCCGGTGGTCGGCCTGTCCCCCATCGTCGGGGACGCGCCCGTGCGCGGCATGGCCGACAAGGTCCTCGCCGCCGTCGGTGTCGAGTCCACCGCCGCCGCGGTCGCCGAGCACTACGGCTCCGGGCTCCTCGACGGCTGGCTGGTCGACACCGTCGACGCCGACTCGGTCACGCGCGTGAAGGCCGCCGGCATCCTCTGCAAGGCCGTCCCGCTGATGATGACCGACGTCGACGCCGCCGCGCGGATGGCGCGGGAGGCGCTGGAGCTGGCCGAGGAGGTGCGGGCGGCTTGAGCGACGGGAACGGGTACCGGGTCTGGGCCGTGCCCGGACTGCCGGAGGTGCGGCGGGGCGACGACCTGGCCGAGCTGATCGCCGCCGCCGAGCCGGGGCTGGCCGACGGGGACGTGCTCCTCGTCACCTCCAAGATCGTCTCCAAGGCAGAGGGCCGCGTGCTGAAGGCCGCCGACCGGGAGGCGGCCATCGACGCGGAGACGGTACGGGTGGTCGCCCGGCGCGGCACGCTGCGCATCGTCGAGAACCGCCAGGGCCTGGTCATGGCCGCGGCGGGCGTCGACGCCTCGAACACCCCCGCCGGCACCGTCCTCCTCCTCCCCGAGGACCCCGACGCCTCCGCCCGCGCCCTCCGCGACGGACTGCGCGACGCCCTCGGCGTGCGGGTCGGCGTCGTCGTCACCGACACCTTCGGCCGCCCCTGGCGCTCCGGGCTCACCGACGTGGCGATCGGCGCGGCCGGCGTCCGCGTCCTCGACGACCTGCGCGGCGGCACGGACACCCACGGCAACGCGCTCGGCGCCACCGTCGTCGCCACCGCCGACGAGCTGGCCGCCGCGGGCGACCTGGTCAAGGGCAAGGCCGCCGGGCTGCCGGTCGCGGTGGTCCGCGGCCTGCCGCACACCCTGACCGAGGACGACGGCGAGGGCGCCCGCGCCCTGGTCCGCGGCGCCCGCGACGACATGTTCCGCCTCGGCACCTCCGAAGCCATGCGGCAGGCGGTCACCCAGCGCCGTACCGTACGGGCGTTCACGGACGAGCCCGTCGACCCCGGCGCGGTCCGCCGCGCGGTGGCCGCGGCGGTCACGGCACCGGCCCCGCACCACACCACGCCCTGGCGGTTCGTCCTCCTGGAGTCACCGGAGTCCCGCACCCGGCTGCTGGACGCGATGCGGGACGCCTGGATCGCGGACCTGCGCCGCGACGGCAAGTCCGAGGAGTCCATCGCCAAGCGGGTCCGCCGCGGCGACGTCCTGCGGAACGCGCCGTACCTCGTCGTCCCCTGCCTGGTCATGGACGGTTCGCACACCTACGGGGACGCGCGGCGCGACGGGGCGGAGCGGGAGATGTTCGTGGTCGCGGCCGGGGCCGGGGTGCAGAACTTCCTCGTCGCGCTGGCCGGCGAGCGGCTCGGCTCGGCGTGGGTGTCGTCGACGATGTTCTGCCGCGAGGTCGTACGGAAGGTCCTGGACCTGCCGGCCGGCTGGGACCCGATGGGGGCCGTCGCGGTCGGCCACCCGGCGGAGGAACCCCGCCCGCGGCCGGAGCGCGACCCCGGGGCCTTCGTCGAGGTGCGCTGACCGGATCACCCGGCGAGCGCCTACCCTCGTAGGGAACTCTCACCATCCCCAGGGACATCATTCGTGGCCGGACGCTTCGCTCCCCGCCCCGCGCGTACGTCGACGTACGGCGGGCGCGGCGTCGTATCCGGCGGGGGTGTGCCGCGCCAGGCTCCGGCGCCGGGGAAGGTCCGTGTCTGGGTGCCGGACGGGCCGCTCGACGTCGGCCTGGTCCTCGGCCCGCTGCGGCGCGGCCCCGGGGACCCCACCTTCCGGGCTACGCCGGACGGGTCGGTGTGGCGGGCCAGCCTGACGCCGGCCGGGCCCGGGACACTGCGGGTCGCCGTGCGGGGCGGTGAGGTACGGGGTGAGGCGTGGGGTCCGGGCGCGGAGTGGCTGCTGGACCGGCTGCCGGGGTTGCTGGGCGCCGACGACGACCCGTCCGCGTTCGTGCCGAGGCACCGGTTGCTGGCGGTGACACGGCACCGGCGGCCGGGGCTGCGGCTGGGCCGGACCGGGCTGGTGCTGGAGTCGCTGATCCCGTCGGTGCTGGAGCAGAAGGTCACGGCGGTGGAGGCGTACCGGGCGTGGCGGCTGCTGGTCCGGGCGTTCGGTGAACCGGCGCCGGGGCCGGTGCCCGACGGCCTGTGCGTGATGCCGGCGCCGCGGACGTGGGCGCTGATCCCGTCCTGGGAGTGGCACAAGGCCGGGGTCGACGACAAGCGTGCGTCCACCGTCCTGCGGGCCGTACGGGTCGCCGCGCGGCTGGAGGAGGCGGCCGGGATGGAGCCGGCGGCGGCGCGGGCGCGGCTGGAGGTCGTGCCGGGGGTGGGGCCGTGGACCTCGGCGGAGGTGGTGCAGCGCAGTCACGGGGCGCCGGACGCGGTGACGGTCGGGGATCTGCATCTGCCGGGCATCGTGGGGTTCGCGCTGGCCGGGGACCGGGACGCGGACGACGAGGAGATGCTGCGGCTGCTGGAGCCGTATGCCGGGCAGCGGCATCGGGCGGCGCGGTTGATTCTGCTGAGCGGGAGGGTGCCGGAGCGGCGGGGGCCGCGGATGGCTCCGCGGGGTTATGCCGGGTTCTGACCGTTGCCGGGTGCTGTGCGGTGGCCGGCGTCGGGGCTGACGTCCGGGTGGGTGGCGCGACCCGGCGCTGACCGGTTGCCGCCGCGCCCACCCTCCCCCACTCCCGGCTTCGCTCGAGCGGGGGGACCCCCATCGCCCCTGGGGGTACCTCCCAGGCCGTTCAGGCACTGGGGGAGGCACGACTGCCCGCGGATTAAGCGGCCTGCGCCACCCGCACGCGAGGGCCTGCGGTGACGCGACCTGCGCCGCCCGCACAGGTGAGTGGGCCCCACGTCCCCCGCGAGTGAGCGGGGCCGGTGCCGCTCGGCCGGAATGGGGTCGTACCCGCACCCGCGTACGGCGCGCAGGGGACGGGGTGGGGGGTGTCCGCCCGCAGCGGTTGGCGCGTCGACGCGCTTCACCCCCGTAGAAGACCGATTCCGCGCCGTTCCGAGGACGGACACCCCCCACCCCGGCCCCGACCCACCCGCACACGACTGGGCGCTACCCGCACCCCCACCGAACCCGCAGATGCGCCGCAGGCACCCCCTACTGATCGGACGAGAACCGCACCGCCCCCGCCGGAATCCGCGCGCCGCACCACACCCGGACGCCCTCCCTCAACTCGTTGTCCGCGCCGATCACCGCCCCGTCCCCGATCACCGTCCCCGTGACCACCGACCGTCTCCCGACCCGGGCCCCGTTGCCGACCAGCGAGTCCGTGACGACCGCCCCCGGCTCGATCACCGCGCCCGGCAGGATCGTGCTGCCGAATATCCGCGTCCCCTCCGCGACGAACGCCCCCTCGCCCACCACCGTCCCGCCCGACAGCTTGGCGTCCGGCGCCACCCTCGCCGTCGGCAGGACGAGCCGGTCGCCGCAGCGGCCCGGCACGGCCGGGGACGGGGCGCGGCCCAGGACCAGGTCGGCGGACCCCCGTACGAACGCGGCCGGGGTGCCGAGGTCCAGCCAGTACGTGGAGTCGACCATCCCCTGCAGATGCGCCCCCGTCGCCAGCAGCTCCGGGAACGTCTCGCGTTCCACCGACACCGGCCGCCCCGCCGGGATCGTGTCGATGACCGAACGGCGGAAGACGTACGCCCCCGCGTTGATCTGGTCGGTGACGATCTCCTCCGGCGTCTGCGGCTTCTCCAGGAAGGCCAGGACGCGGCCCGCGTCGTCCGTCGGGACCAGCCCGTACGCCCGCGGGTCCGTCACCCTCGTCAGGTGCAGGGAGACGTCCGCGCCCGTCGCCTCGTGGGTGTCCACCAGCGCCCTGATGTCCAGCCCCGTCAGGATGTCGCCGTTGAAGATCAGCACCGGCTCGTCGGGCCCCGACCGCAGCCGCGAGGCCACATTGCGGATCGCCCCTCCCGTGCCGAGCGGCTCCCGTTCCGTCACGTACTCGATGTGCAGCCCGAGCGACGAGCCGTCCCCGAAGTACGGCTCGAACACCTCTGCCAGATAGCTCGTCGCGAGCACGATGTGCTCGACCCCCGCCGCCTTCGCCCGCGCCAACTGGTGCGTGAGGAACGGCACCCCCGCTGCCCTGACCATCGGCTTCGGCGTGTGCACCGTGAGCGGGCGCAGCCGTGTGCCCTTGCCGCCGACCAGGAGGATCGCTTCTGTCACCTGTCGTCTCTGCTTCCTGCCGGGACCGGCCGAACTGTCTTTCGGCCGGCCAGTGTATGCAGACCGGTGAATCCGTCCTTGCCCCGCCGCTCAACGGCCCTGGTACTTGGCCGCGGTCGAGCGGGCCGTGCCGAGTTTCTTGTACAGCTGCGCACCCGGACAGCTCGTGTTGAAGCCGTCCCGGTGACCGGAGATCACACTGAGTCGCACGTTCTTGCCTTTTCGGTAGAGATTGCCACCACCGGACTTCAGGTATGTCTTGCCGCGGGGATTCATGCCGTACAGGCCGAGCTTCCACGCGCTCAGGCGGGCCACCCCCCGGACCGCCGCGGCGGAGGGCTTCTTCGTGCTGTACGTGCCGAGTACGGCGATCCCCATGCTGTCGGAGTTGAAGCCGAGGGTGTGCGCGCCGAGGACCGGCTTGGCCACGCCGCCCGCCCGGCCCTCGTAGATCTTCCCGCACTTGTCGACGAGGAAGTTGTAGCCGATGTCCCGCCAGCCCATGCTCTTGACGTGGTAGCGGTAGATACTGCGGATGACCGACGGGGCCTGCGCGCAGGTGTAGTTGTTGCCGGTGGCCGAGTGGTGCACGAAGGCCGCCTTGACCTTCTTCGTGTACTTGAACCCCTTCTCCCGCAGCCCCTCGTCCGCGCCCCACCCGCGCCGCGTCACGATCGCGGGGCGCGGGCCGACATAGGGCTTGGCCTTCGCGGGCGCGGCCTGGTCGGCGGCGAGCGGGCTGTACTCCGACGTGCCCCCCTCCTCTTCTCCGCCGGGGTCGACTAGTTCCAGGCGCAGGCCCTCGGGAAACGCGAACTCCCAGTCGTCGTCCGCCCGCACCCGCAGCTCCACCCCGTCCGAAGCCCCGACCCACAGCGGCGCGGTGGCGCCCCGCACCCGGTCCGAGGCTCGCTCGGGGGTGCCCGGGTCGGCGCCGTGGTCGGCGTTGTGGGTGGCCAGGTCCTGCCAGCCGGACCAGGCGCCGGTGGCGGCGTCGCGGACGCGGACCCGGACGCTGCCGTGCAGTTCGCGGTCGGGGTCGTCCCAGACGACGCCGACCAGCGAGAAGGGCCGTACGTCCCGGCGGGGCACGCCCTGTTCGACGGCGCCCGCGGGACCGGACGGGTCGGCGGAACGGTCCTGGGCCAGGGCTCTCAGCGGCAGCGACTGCGTGCTGCCGGACACGGACGCCTCGGCGCGCGCCGCCCGCGCGGCAGCCGAGGCGGAGGCGGGAGCGGGCGTGCCCGCCGCGGCGGGCGGGACGAGCGGGAGGGCGAGGGCCGCCGCGCAGGTGACGCCGATCGAGGAAGCGAGGAATCCATGCATGCCCCTGATCCTGAACATAGTCGTACAAATCTGTCTATTCGAAACTTCCCGGAACTTGTCCGCCGCGAGGGCACGTTCGCCCGGACCGGTGGCCGCGCGGAGCCTCCCCCACCCCCCGCCCCCGCGTACGCTTGCGCGGGTGAACGCGACCGACCGCACCCCTGCCGACCTGCTGAGTTCCGCGCTCGCCGCGGACCCGGGACGCCCCCTGGTGACCTTCTACGACGACGCCACGGGCGAACGCGTCGAACTGTCCGTCGCCACCTTCGCCAATTGGGTGGCCAAGACCGCCAACCTGCTCCAGGACGAGCTGTCGGCCGAGCCCGGCGACCGGGTCGCGCTGCTGCTGCCCGCGCACTGGCAGACGGCCGTGTGGCTGCTGGCGTGCGCGTCGGTCGGCGTGGTCGCCGACATGGCCGGCGACCCGGCCTCGGCGGACCTCGTCGTCAGTGGCCCTGACGCCGGGTCACTGGCGGCGGCCCGCGCGTGCTCGGGGGCGCGGATCGCGCTCGCCCTGCGGCCGCTGGGCGGACGGTTCCCCGAGCCGCCGGAGGGCTTCGCCGACTACGCGGTGGAGGTGCCGGGGCAGGGCGACCGGTTCGTGCCGTACGCGCCGGTGGACCCCGAGGAGCCCGCGCTGATCGTGGCGGGACGGGAGTTCAGCGGGGCCGAGGTGGTGGAGCGGGCCCGCGCGGAGGCCACGGGACTGGGGCTGACGGGACCGGGGGCGCGCATCCTGTCCGGGCTGCCGTACGACACCTGGGAGGGGCTGAACGCCGGGCTGTACGGGCCGCTCGCCACGGGCGGCTCCGTAGTGCTGTGCCGCAACCTGGACCGGCTGGCCGCCGACGCCCTGGACCAGCGCATCGAGACCGAGCGGGTCACGGCCACGGCCCGCTGAACCGACCGGACCCCCGCCCCCCTGCCCCCCGTTCGGCGCATCCCCACCTCCCTCCCGCCCCGCATCCGGGCCATGGTCGTAGGAGCAGCAGGCCCGCAGGACGCTCGTACGGCAGGAGGGGTGGCCAGAGGTGACCGGCACCGCAGGGGGCCCCGAGGGCCGTGCGAGCGCCCCCGGGCCGGGAGCGGGGGCGTCCGCGACCGGGAGCGGGCTCCGGCGCCGCCGCGGGCGACGGTGGCTGCGCTGGTCGGTGCTCGGCACGGCCGTCGCCCTGACCGGCGCCGCGGGCATCGGCTGGACGGTCTACACCGAACTGGACGGCAACATCACGCCCGACGAGGCCGCCGCCGCCGAACTGGCCCGGTACGAGAAGGAACGCCCCGCCTCGCTGGTGCGCGGGGCGCGGAACATCCTGCTGATCGGCTCGGACTCGCGGTCGGGCGAGGACAACTCCCGCTACGGGCGCGACCCGGGCACCGAGCGGTCGGACACCACGATGCTGCTGCACCTGTCGGCGGACCGGCGCAGCGCCACCGCCGTCTCCCTGCCCCGTGACCTGATGGTGGACGTGCCGGGCTGCCGCCGCCCGGACGGGTCCCGGTCGGCGCCGGCCTTCGCGCAGTTCAACTACGCCTTCGAGGTGGGCGGTTCGGCCTGCGCGATCCGGACGGTGGAGAAGCTGACGCGCATCCGGATCGACCATCACGTGGTCGTCGACTTCCACGGTTTCAAGAAGATGGTCGACGCGGTCGACGGCGTCGAGATGTGCCTGCGCGAGCCGGTCACCGACAAGGCGGCCAGGCTGCGGCTGCCGGCGGGCCGGGTGACGCTGAGCGGGGAGCAGGCGCTCGGTTACGTCCGCGCCCGCAAGTCGCTCGGCGACGGCAGCGACACCGAGCGGATGGAACGGCAGCAGCGGTTTCTCGGGGCACTGGTCAACAAGGTGCAGAGCAACCGGGTCCTGCTGAATCCGGTGAAGCTGTATCCCGTGCTGAACGCGGCCACGTCCTCGCTGACGACCGACCCCGGCCTGGCGAGTCTGCGTGGTTTGTACGAACTCGCGCGGGGACTGCGCGACATCCCCACGGAACGGGTGCAATTCCTCACCGTGCCACGGGAGTCGTGGCCCCCGAACCCCAATCGCGACCAGCTCGTGGAGCCCGCGGCCCGGAAACTCTTCGCCCGGCTGCGGACGGACGAGCCGGTCACGGTCGCCCGCGCCGCCGAGCCCCGCCCGGGCGGCCGGCACGCCCCCGGCCGATCCGGCGATCCCGGCGGCGCGGACTCCGGTGACCACGGAACGTACGAGCGCGGCGGCGGACCGTCGATGAAAAAGCGGTCCGACGAGCCCGCGGACAGCGTTTCGCCCACGCCGACATTCTCCGGGAACACGGCCGCCGAGGACCCGTGCGGGTAAAGCGGACTCCAAGGAAGCGCACAACATCGGACGCCGGTTCGCGAGAATGTGCGGATTGCCGGGTGTAAGCACCGTGGAATACGTCACCGGCGTCGCCGTACCCCGAACGGGGCGGTTAGTGTGAGCGATCCGGTGTGCCCTACCGCGAGTTCGTTCTCGGTCGGGCCCTGAACGACCGAGAGACCCGAGCGCCTTGGAGGGGAAAGGCGCCACGTGGCCCCGACGGAGGATTCGGACAACCGTGGACTCGCAAGGCCGTGGGCGGGCGGACGACATCGACCCCGCAGACCAGTGGGTACTCAACCCGCACACTGGCGAATACGAACTGCGACTGACCCCTTCCGCACCGCAGCCGTCGGTACCGGGCCCCCGCAGATCCGCCCGGAAAAGAACCGCCGCCGACGTCACCGGTGCGGACGCGGACGGGACCGGCACCGCGGACGCCCCGCGCGGAAACCGGGCCGCACCGGCCCCGCCCCGGGACGTCCCGCCCCAGCGGCGGCGGCGCGGCGCCCCCGAGGAGCCGCCGCCCGGCCGGCGCGGACGCCGCCCGGAGAAGAAGAAGTCCAAGGGCCGCAAGGTCCTGCTGTGGACCGGCGGCACGATGGCCTTCCTGATCCTCGGCACGGCCTCGGCCGGGTACTTCTACCTGGAGCACCTCAACGGCAACATCACGGCCGTCTCCGACGACGGCGCGAGCACCGGTGGCTTCCAGAAGGACAAGGCGATCAACATCCTGCTGATCGGCACCGACAAGCGCACCGGCGCGGGCAACGAGAGCTACGGCGACGCCGGCAGCGTCGGCCACGCCGACACCACGATCCTGCTGCACGTCTCCAAGGACCGCTCCAACGCGACCGCGCTGAGCATCCCCCGCGACCTGATCGTCGACGTCCCCGACTGCCCGACCGAGCAGGAGGACGGCTCGACGAAGGTCATCCCCGGCACCACCGGCGTCCGCTTCAACACCAGCCTGGGCCAGGACGGCCGTACGCCCAGCTGCACCGTGCGCACGGTGACCGAGCTGACCGGGGTCCAGCCCGACAACTTCATGGTCGCCGACTTCAACGCGGTCAAGACGCTGACCACGGCGGTCGGCGGGGTCGAGGTGTGCCTGGCCAAGGACATCGACGACCCGGACTCGCACCTCAAGCTGTCGGCGGGCACCCACACCATCGAGGGCGAGCAGGCCCTCGCCTTCGTCCGCACCCGGCACTCGGTCGGCTTCGGCGGCGACCTGAGCCGGATCGGTCTCCAGCAGCAGTTCCTCAGCGCGCTGATGCGCAAGCTGAAGTCGAACGACACCCTCACCAGCCCCTCGAAGATGCTGAAGCTCGCCGAGGCGGGCACCGAGGCGCTCACCGTCGACTCCCAGCTCGACAGCATCAGCAAGCTGAAGGACCTCGGTCTGGAGCTGGGCAAGCTCAACGTCAAGAACCTGACGTTCACCACGGTGCCGGTCATCGACAACCCGGAGGAGACGGTCAAGACGACGGTCGTCCTGAACGAGTCGACGGCCCCCGAGGTCTTCAACATGATCCAGAACGATGTCTCGTTCACCGAGGTCAAGCAGCAGAAGAAGAAGGAGAAGGCCGCCGTCGCCGCCCGCCTCAAGGGCACCAAGGCGGACGCCTCCGAGGTCCGCGTCCGCGTCCTCAACGGCGGCGCCCCGAGCGGCAGCGCCCAGGAGGAGCTGACCTGGCTGCAGACCGAGGCCGGCGTCACCAAGTCCGAGAACGGCGGCAACGCGGAGAAGGACCTCGCCAAGACCCAGCTGGAGTACGACCCCGACCAGGCCGACCAGGCCCGCCGCCTCGCCGACCTGCTCGGCCTGTCCGGCTCGGCCATGAAGCCCGGCGAGTCCGTCACCAACGCCCAGGGCCTGCCCACCATGACGCTGACCCTCGGCAAGGACTTCAAGGGCGCCGGGGTCAAGCTCAACGCCACGTCGAACACGTCGGTGGACGTCGACAAGTCCACGGCCGACGAGGTGAAGTGCGCCGAGTGAACCCCGCGGCCACGTCTCACGTCTGACAGGGCGGCTCCGGCGTACAACCCATCGGGGCCGCCGTTCGTCCACCTCATGGTGGACACGTCACAAGGGCGGAGACCGGGATGTCACTGAGCGGTGCGCACACGCGGGGAGGGTGTCCCTGAACCACCTGGATGCCGAGAGACACCCATAGTCGTTCGACGCTGAACCAGGCGGATAATGTGAGCGCTCACAGCGCTCACCGTGCCCACTGCCGTGCGGCCCGCCCGGCGTCGCGCACTTGCTGATTCTGACCGCGCACCTTCCGGACAAGGTGCCGCGTGGCTCCCGACGGAGGATTCGGACAACCGTGGACGCGCAAGGCCGTGGGCGGGCGGAGGACGTGGACCCCGCAGACCAGTGGGTACGCAACCCGCAGACCGGCGAATACGAACTGCGAATGCCGCAGTCCGCACCGCAGCAGCCGGAGCCGTCCTGGCCCCGGCAGCAGAACCCCCGCACCACCTCGCCCCCGGGCTCGCCCGCCGGGCCACCCGCAGGCGTGCCCGGCCCCCGGACCACTCCCGGCCCCGGCCGTGACGTCCCGCCCCAGCGAAGACGCCCCACCGGCCCGGAGGAGACGCCGCCCGGCCGGCGCGGACGCCGCCCGGAGAAGAAGAAGGGCAAGGCCGGCAAGGTCCTGCTGTGGACCGGCGGCACGATGGCCTTCGTGATCCTCGCGGCCGGCACCGGCGGCTACTTCTACCTCAAGCACCTGGAGGGCAACGTCGCCACGACGGACGTCGGTGACGCGGGCGCGAGCAGCTTCCGCAAGAACGAGGCGTTCAACATCCTCATCATCGGCACCGACAAACGCACCGGCGCGGGCAACGAGGGCTACGGCGACACCGGCAGCGTCGGGCACGCCGACACCAACATCCTGCTGCACGTCGCCAAGGACCGCTCCAACGCGACCGCGCTGAGCATCCCCCGGGACCTGATCGTCGACATCCCGGACTGCCCGACCGAGCAGGAGGACGGCTCGACGAAGGTCATCCCCGGCACCACCGGCCAGCGCTTCAACAACAGCCTGGGCCAGGACGGCCGGGACCCGGGCTGCACGATGCGGACCGTCGAGGCGGTGACCGGCATCAAGCCCGACCACTTCATGATGGCCGACTTCAACGCGGTCAAGACGCTGACCACCGCGGTCGACGGCGTGGAGGTGTGCGTGAGCCACGCCGTCGACGACAAGGAGTCCAAGCTCAAGCTGAAGGCCGGCGAGTCCACGGTGAAGGGCGAGCAGGCCCTCGCCTTCCTCCGCACCCGGCACTCCTTCGGCAACCGGGGCGACCTGGACCGGATCGGGGTACAGCAGCAGTTCCTCGGCTCGCTGATGCGCAAGATGTCCTCCGGCGACACCCTCACCAGCCCCACGAAGCTGCTGAAGCTGGCCGAGGCCGCGACCAAGGCGCTCACCGTCGACAGCGCCATCGGCAACGTCGGCACGCTCAAGGACATCGCCCTGGAGCTGAAGAAGGTGCCGACGAAGAACATCTCGTTCACGACGGTGCCGGTCGACGACAACCCCGCGGAGACGGTCAAGGCCACGGTGGTGCTACGGCAGTCGGAGGCCCCCCAGCTCTTCGACCTGATCAAGAACGACGTCTCCCTGACCGAGGTCGAGCAGCGGGAGAAGAAGGAGAAGGCCGCCGTCGCCGCCCGCCTCAAGGGCACCAAGGCGGACGCCTCGGAGGTCCGCGTCCGCGTCCTCAACGGCGGGGCCGCCGACGGCAGCGCGCAGTACGAACTCAACTGGCTCCAGGGCACGGCCGGTGTCACCAAGTCCGAGAACGGCGGCAACGCGGAGAAGGACCTCGCCAAGACCCAGCTGGAGTACGACCCCGACCAGGCCGACCAGGCCCGCCGCCTCGCCGACCTGCTCGGCCTGTCCGGCTCGGCCATGAAGCCCGGCGAGAGCGTCACCAACGCCCAGGGACTGCCGACGATGACCTTGACCCTGGGCAAGGACTTCAAGGGCGCCGGCGTGAAGCTCAACGCCTCGTCCGCTTCGACGCAGGTGAAGAACAAGACCACGGCCGACCAGGTGAAGTGCGCCAGTTGAACGCGACCGGGGCGGCTCGGGCGGCGGCGCGGTGCCGCCGCCCGTGGGCGGGGAGGGACACGCAGTGAAGACGGACAACAGCGCACCCGTCACCGGCGCACCCGGTGACGCCGGTGACGCCGGCGACGGGGAGGACGGCGGGCCCCGCCCGCGCCGCCGTCGCCGCAGGCGCGCGCTCCGCTGGACCGCGATCACCCTCGCCGTGGTGATATGCGCCACGGCCGGCGCCGGCTACCTCTACTACCGCCACCTCAACGGCAACATCAAGAAGGACGAGCTGAACCTCGGCGACAGCAAGGTCGCCGAGCCGACGCCGAACGCGGCCGGGCAGACCCCGCTGAACATCCTGGTCATCGGCTCCGACGCGCGGGACACCGAGGAGAACCAGAAACTCGGCGGCGCCAAGGAGACGTTCGGCTCGGCACCGCTCGCGGACGTCCAGATGCTGGTGCACCTCTCGGCCGACCGCACCAACATGTCGGTGGTCAGCATGCCCCGCGACACCCTGGTGCAGATCCCCAAGTGCACCGACCCCGACGACGGGACCGTCTACCCGGCGAGCGACGGCCGGACGATGACCAACCAGAGCCTCGGCCACGGCGGCCCCGGCTGCACGGTCGCCACCTGGCAGGAGCTGACCGGCATCCACATCGACCACTTCGTCATGGTCGACTTCTCCGGCGTGGTGTCGATGGCGGACGCCATCGGCGGCGTCCCGGTGTGCGTGGACGCCAACATCCACTCCCGGGACAGCGAGGGCCACGGCTCCGGGCTGAAGCTGGAGAAGGGCACCCACTCCATCAAGGGCGAGCAGGCCCTGCAGTGGCTGCGCACCCGGTACGGCTTCGAGGACGGCAGCGACCTGGCCCGCGCCAAGGCGCAGCACATGTACATGAACTCGATGGTCCGCGTGCTGCGCGAGAACGCCACCCTGAGCAGCCCGGGCAAGCTGCGCAGGCTGGCCGAGGAGGCCACCGGGGCACTCACCGTCGACTCCGGCCTGGACACCGTCAAGAAGCTCTACGACCTCAGCAACGAGCTGCGCAAGGTCGAGCCGAAGCGGATCACCATGACGACGATGCCCAACCGCTACGTGGGCTCACGCGTCGAGCCCACCGAGGACGCCGAGCAGCTCTTCCGGCTGGTGCGGGAGGACATCGCGCTGGACGGCAAGGACGCGAAGGACAAGACGGAGAAGGCGGCGGCGTCCGGGACACCGGACGACCCGGCCGCCGCCGACGGCGAGATCGCCGTGCAGGTGCGCAACGGCACCGCCACCGAGACCCAGGGCGCGGCCGGCGGGCGGGCGGGCGCGGTGGCGGACGCGCTGGTGGCGGACGGCTTCGGCAAGGCGGTCGTGGACCAGGGCGCGTACACCGGCGAGGAGACCACGGTCGTCCGCTACCCGAGCGCCGACCTGGAGGGCGACGCCCTGCGGGTCGCCGAGTCGCTGGGCATCCCGTCGAGTGCGGTGAAGAAGTCGACCTCCGTCACCGGCGTGACGCTCGTCGTCGGCGCCGACTGGCGGGACGACGGTGACTACGAGGCGCCGAAGGAGGACAACACCACGCCGAAGTCGGCGGAGGCCCTCAACGGCGCCGACGAGTCGGCCTGCATGCACGTGAACCCGGCGTTCACCTGGTCCTGACCTCAGTGGGCGCCGGCGGTGTCCGCGTCGGCGTCCGGCAGCACCGCCGCCCGCCGCGAGGCGATCACCTTGCGGGCCAGCGACTTCGGGCTGGTCAGGAAGCCCCAGCCCCACGACATGTGCATGGTCGCCAGGGCCACCGGGATCTGGAGGCGGGCCTTGAGCGGCAGCCCCTTCCCGGCGGGCAGCGACCCGGCGACGATCGCCGCCAGGTAGCCGCCGGGTATCACGAAGCCCCACGGGGTGAGCACCGCGCCCACCACGATCCCGGCGGCTATCGCGCACACGGCGGTCGGCGGGGCGAGGTAGCGCAGGTTGATGGAGCCGGAGTGGTAGCGGGCGACGACGTGCCGCCAGCGGCCGTAGTCCTTGTACTGCTTGGCCAGCGCCTTCACGCTCGGCCGGGGCCGGTAGGAGACCTTCAGCTCGGGCGAGAACCAGATCAGCCCGCCGGCCTCGCGGATGCGGAAGTTCAGCTCCCAGTCCTGGGCGCGGATGAACTCCTCGTTGTAGCCGCCCTGCCGCTCCAGCGCCTCGCGGCGGAAGACGCCGAGGTAGACGGTCTCGGCCGGGGCGGCCTCGCCGCCGGTGTGGAAGGCCGCGTTGCCGACGCCGATCTTCGACGTCATGGCGGCGGCGACGGCGTGCTCCCAGTCGTTCTCGCCCTCGGCGTGCATGATGCCGCCGACGTTCTGCGCGCCGGTCTCCTCCAGGAGCCGTACCGCCGTGGCGATGTAGCCCGGCGACAGCATGCCGTGGCCGTCGACGCGGACCACGACCGGGTGCCGGGACGCCTTGATCGCGGCGTTCAGCGCGGCGGGCGTACGGCCGGTCGGGTTCGGGACCACGTGGACGCGGGGATCCTCGCGGACGAGTTCGGCGGCGATCTCCTCCGTACGGTCCGCGGACGGACCGACGGCGATCACGACCTCCATCTCGCCCGGATACTCCTGGGCGAGGATGGCCTGGACGGCGCCGCGCAGATGACGTTCCTCGTTGAGGACGGGCATGATCACGGAAACGGCGGGGAGCCGCACGTCGGACTTGGCGTTCATCGGGGCTCACGTTACCGCGAACGGGGGACACCGGTGCGCGCCGCGGGGTCCCCTGCCCCGGTCCGCAGATCGTATGGGCCTACGGTGCTCAAGATCCCACGTCCGGCACACCGTCCCGGCACACCAGGGACTGTCCTCGCGGAGGTGTCCCCTTGTCCACGCCGCCCCGCTCCCCCGCCCCCCGGGTCCCGGCCGCGCCCCCGGAGCGGCCAGGGGCGCGCACCGTCCGTCGCGCGCCCGCGCGGCGGAGGAAGCCGCGCTGGGCCGTACGGATGTCGACCGCGCTGTCGGTGGTGGTGCTCGCCTCGGCCGGGATCGGGCACGCGGTGCTGACCGGGCTGGACTCCGACATCGACCGGGTCGACGCCTTCAAGGACATGAAGAACCGCCCGCGGGCCGGTCACGGCATGAACGTCCTGCTGGTCGGCACCGACGGCCGGGACCGGATCTCCGAGCAGGAGCGGCGCCGGTTCCGGCTGGGCGGCGAGCCCTGCCACTGCACTGACACGATCATGATCGTGCACCTCTCGGCGGACCGGAGGCGGGCGAGCGTGGTCAGCCTGCCGCGCGACTCCTACGCCCGGACCCCGCCGCACACCGACCGCACCACCGGCAAGCGGCACGAGGGCCACCCGCTGAAGCTGAACGCGGCGTACGCCGAGGGCGGCCCGCAGCTGACCGTGCGCACGGTGGAGTCCATGACCCGTGTGAAGATCGACCACTATCTGGAGGTCGACTTCACCAGCTTCATGAAGACGGTCGACGTGCTCGGCGGCGTACGGATCTGCACCGCGCGGCCGCTGAAGGACAGCCACACCGGCCTGGACCTGCCGGCCGGCACGCACACCCTGAAGGGCGGACAGGCCCTCCAGTACGTCCGCTCCCGCCACCTGGACGGGGCCTCCGACCTGAGCCGGATGCGGCGCCAGCAGCGTTTCATGGCGGCCGTCATCGACCGGGCGACCTCCTCCGGCATCCTGCTGAACCCGGTGAAGTTCCGGGACGTGACCCGGGCGGTGCTGGGCTCGGTCCGCGCCGACAAGGGCTTCGGCGCCGACGAACTGCTGGCTTTGGGCCGCGCGATGCGGAACTTCTCGCCGTCCTCGTCCGAGTTCACGACCGTCCCCGTCGCGCGGACCGAGTACGCCGTGAAGGGCGTCGGCTCGACCGTGAAGTGGGACGACGCCGCGGCCGGCCGGCTGTTCGCGGCGCTGCGCGAGGACCGTCCGCTGGCCGTGCCGGAGCCGAAGTCCGCGCCCGGCTCCTCGGTGCCCCGGGTGCCGGTCGACCCCGGGCGGATCAGCGTGCAGGTCGCCAACGGCACCCGTACGGCCGGGCTCGGCAAGCGCGTCGACCAGGCGCTGGCACAGGCCGGTTTCCGCACCACGGGCGCCCCGGTGAACGCTCCGGAGCCCACCGTGCGGCGGACCGTCGTCGTCTACGACCCGCGCTGGGACAACTCGGCGAAGTCGCTGGCCGCGGCCCTGCCCGGAGCCGAGCTGCGGCCGGTCGAGGGCCAGGGCGCCACGCTGAGGGTGATCGCGGGCGCCGACTTCGTGAAGGTCCGCGAGGTGCGGCCGGCGGAGCCGGCGCGGGACACCGGGACGGGTGCGGTGGTCCGGGGCGACGAGGTGGTGTGCGGCGAGCGCTGAGGCGGGCGGCCGGCCGGGAGCACCCGGCCGGCACCGGCCGGTCTCAGTCGGCGGAGACGGTGACCTTCTCGTCGTTCTTCAGCTCGTCGACCAGCGTCTTGACCTTGGCGGTGTCCCACTGGAGGTTGCCGTTGGAGGCGTTCCCCGCGATCGGCATGTTCATGGAGGTGCCGTCGCCGCCGCTGACGCCCTTCATCGCCCAGAACATGCCCGCCAGGTCGAACAGGCCCATGTCCTTGTCGACGACGAGGGAGTCCAGGCCCGCGCCCATGGTCGGGTAGAGCTTGAACGGGTTGAGGACGGTGGACGGGGTGGCGACCTGGTTGGCCAGGGCCGACAGGAACTTCTGCTGGTTCTTGGTGCGGTCCAGGTCGGAGCCGGCCAGCGCGTACCGGGTGCGGACGAAGGCGAGGGCCTCCTCGCCGTTCAGGGTCTGCTCGCCCTTCTTGAAGTCGGCGCCGGACTTGGTGTCCTTGATGTCCTGCGGGATGTCGATGGTGACACCGCCGACCGCGTCCACGATGTTGGCGAAGCCGCCGAAGCCGATCTCGACGTAGTGGTCGATGCGCAGCCCGGTGTTGTACTCGACGGTGCGCACGAGCAGCTCGGGGCCGTCCTCGGCGTACGCGGCGTTCAGCTTCACGTGCCGACCGGTGCCCTGGTAGGTCTTGCCGGACTCGGAGCCCTTGAAGGTGGGGATCTCGACGTCCGAGTCACGGGGCAGCGACACCAGCGTGGAGCCGTTGTCGCCGGTGTGCAGGATCATCATCGAGTCCGTGCGCTTGCCCTCGGCGGAACCGGTGTGCAGTTCCTTCTTCTCCTCGTCGGTCATGCCCTCGCGGCTGTCGGAGCCGACGATCAGGTAGTTGGTGCCCTCGCCGGCGTCGGGCCGGTCGATGACCTTGGAGAGGTCGACGTCGCGGTTGAGCTTGGAGTCGGCCCAGAAGTAGGTGCCGACGCTGGTGACGACCAGCACGGTCGCCACGGTGATCGCGGTCCACTTGATCCGGCGGCGCCAGTCCGGCGCGGGGCGCCCCGGGCCGCCGGGACCGGCCGGGCCGTGGCCGCCGGGGGTGCCGTAGACCTGGCCGGTGTTGTACCCGCTGTCGTATCCGCCGGGTCCGCCGCCGCCGTCGACGTACGTCGGCTGCTGCGGCACCCCGCCGTACGGCGGTGCCGCCGGGCCCTGTCCGGGCGGCGACTGGCCGCGCCGGACCTGCCGCATCACGCGGGCGCTCTCGGGCTGCGCGCTCGCGCTGCCGCGTCCGTACCGGCCGCCGTTGTCGCCGGGCCTTCCCTCGGGCCAATCGCTCATGCGGACCAGTGTGCAGGCCCCTGCTGTGCCCCATACAAGGGTCGTCGGAAAATCAGGGCCGCGCTGTTGCGAAGCTGACACAAATCACACCCATGTCGGCTCGGCTTAGGGTGGAGGTCATGACAGACCAGGCACCCCAGGCCTCGGCCGAGCGGCCGGCGACGCCGGAGATCCCGGGCAAGCCGACCTCGGCCTCCCGCACCACCCTGAGCCACATCATGACCCACAACGACACCAATCTGCTGGGCACGGTGCACGGCGGCGTGATCATGAAGCTGGTGGACGACGCGGCGGGCGCCGTCGCCGGGCGCCACTCGGGCGGCCCCGCCGTCACCGCGTCGATGGACGAGATGGCGTTCCTCGAACCGGTCCGCGTCGGCGACCTCGTCCATGTGAAGGCCCAGGTCAACTGGACCGGCCGGACCTCGATGGAGGTCGGGGTGCGGGTCCTGGCCGAGCGCTGGAACGAGTCCGCCCCGCCCACCCAGGTCGGCTCCGCCTACCTGGTCTTCGCCGCGGTGGACGCCGACGGCAAGCCGCGCGCGGTGCCGCCGGTGATCCCGGAGACCGAGCGCGACAAGCGGCGCCACCAGGAGGCCCAGATCCGCCGCACCCACCGCCTGGCCCGCCGCCGCGCGATCATGGAGCTGCGGGAGCGGAGGGCGGCGGAGGGGTTCGCGGACTAGTCCGGCGTACGGGGGGCTACGCGTACTCCGGCGTACGGAGGGCTACGCGTACGGAGGGCTACCGGACGACGTAGCTCTCGATGTGGTCGATCACCGTCGTCACGGCCTGCCGGTAGGCGGTGCTCGACCGGCGGACCTGGGACAGCAGCATGCCGCCCTGGATGGCGGCCAGCAGGGCGGTGGCGAGTACCGCCGGGTCCGCGTGCTCGTTCAGTTCGCCCCGCGCCTTCATGCGCTCCAGCCCCGATCTGATGGGGCTCTCCCACCGGTCGAAGGCGGCGGCCAGTCCGGTGCGCGCCGCCGGATCGGTGTCGGCCAGTTCACCGGCGAGCGAGCCGATCTCGCAGCCGCCCTCGCACCCGGCGGCGTCCTGCCGGTCCCCGGCCCGGTCGCACCACTCCCGCAGCGCCTCGATGCTGTCCAGATGGTCGAGCAGGGGGCGCTGCTGGGCGAGCCTGGCGTCGGTCTGGTGGTCGATGACGGCGAGGACCAGGCCCTGTTTGTCGCCGAAGTAGTGGTAGATCTGCGACGCGCTGACCCCGGCGGCGGACTGGATGTCCGGGATGCTCGTGCCGCCCACACCCCGCTGGTGCATCAGTTCCGCGGCCGTCTCGACGATGCGGTCCCGGGTCCTGCGGCCGGCCTTGGTGAGCCGGGGCCGTTCCGGGCGGTCGGCCCGCACTGGCGTGTTCATGAGCCCACCCTACCGAAGTTGGAATTGACATTCCAATCTCCCGGTCGAGAGATTGGAGAAGTCATTCCAGCCCGTGCGGTTCTCCCGCGGCTCCAGTGAGGTGCGCCATGTCGCTCGACCCCCAGATCAAGACCCTGCTCCAGCAGACCGCCGAGCACGCCGGACCGGCCCCGGAGACCCTGACGGTCGCGGAGAACCGTGCCGCCGGAGCCGCCTTCGCCGCCCTCGCCGGCGATCCCGTGCCGGTCGCGGACGTGGCGGACACCGCCGTCCCCGCCGACGGCCGGGACATCCCCGTACGCCTCTACCGGCCCGCCGGCGCCGGGCCGCGGCGGTCCGGTCCGCTGCCCGTGACCGTCTTCCTCCACGGCGGGGGCTGGGTCTTCGGCGACCTCGACACCCAGGACCAGATGGCCCGCACCCTGGCCGCCCGCTCCGGCACGATCGTGGTCTCCGTCGACTACCGGCTGGCCCCCGAACACCGCTTCCCGGCCGCCGTCGAGGACGCCTACGCCGCGCTGACCTGGGTCGCGGACCACGCCGCGGAGTTCGGGGGCGACGGCGGGCGGATCGCCGTGTTCGGCGAGAGCGCGGGCGGCAACCTGGCCGCGGTCCTCGCCCAGGAGGCCCGGCGCCGGGGCGGGCCGCGCATCGCGCTCCAGGTGCTCGCCTATCCGGCGGTCGACCGGTTCGACGACAGCCCGTCGATGTACGAGCACATGGCCGGACCGGTCCTCTCCCGCTCCTACCTGGAGTGGTTCTGGGGCGTCTACCTCAGCACCCCCGACCAGGGCGCCGACCCCCGCGTCTCACCGCTGCGCGCGGACGACCTGACCGGACTCCCGCCCGCCGTCGTCGTCACCGCCGGACACGACCCGCTGCGCGACCAGGGCGACCGCTACGCCCGCGCCCTGGCGGAGGCGGGCGTGGCGGTCCGCCACCTTCCGGTCCCGGGCGCCGTCCACGGGTTCCTGTCGTTCACCGGGCCGGTGAAGCTCTCCCGGGACGTCCTCGACCAGCTCGGGGAGTCCGTGGCCGCGGCCTTCGGCTGACCGGGACCGCGCGGTCGCCGGCCGCCCCCGGGCGCCCGCTACGGCAGGTTCCTACGGAAGGTTCCGGGCCATCACGATCCGCTGGACCTGGTTCGTGCCCTCGTAGATCTGCGTGATCTTCGCATCGCGCATCATGCGCTCCACCGGGTAGTCGCGGGTGTAGCCGTACCCGCCCAGCAACTGCACCGCGTCCGTGGTGACCTCCATCGCCACGTCCGAGGCGAAGCACTTGGCCGCCGCGCCCTGGAAGGTGAGGTCGGCGTCGCCGCGCTCGGACTTGGCCGCCGCGGCGTACGTGAGCTGGCGGGCGGCCTCGATCTTCATGGCCATGTCGGCGAGCATGAACTGGATGCCCTGGAAGTCGGCGACCGGCTTGCCGAACTGCTTGCGCTCCCGCACGTAGCCCTTGGCGTAGTCAAGGGCGCCCTGGGCGATGCCGAGGGCCTGGGCGGCGATGGTGATGCGGGTGTGGTCCAGGGTCTTCATCGC
The DNA here is from genome assembly GCF_018614415.1 of Streptomyces sp. ISL-12. GTDB lineage: Bacteria > Actinomycetota > Actinomycetes > Streptomycetales > Streptomycetaceae > Streptomyces. The sequence goes on along the minus strand of NZ_JAGGOO010000012.1, from coordinate 24,361 downwards.
CGTGGCGAAGCCGGTGCCCTCCTCGCCGATCATGCGGTCGGCGGGGATGCGGACGTTGTCGAGGTAGACCTCGCGGGTGGGCGAGCCCTTGATGCCGAGCTTCTTCTCCGGGGCGCCGAAGGAGACGCCTTCGTCCGACTTCTCCACGACGAAGGCGGAGATGCCCTTGGACCGCTTGACCGGGTCGGTGACCGCCATGACCGTGTAGTACTCGGACTCGCCGGCGTTGGTGATCCACCGCTTCACGCCGTCGAGGACGTAGAAGTCCCCGTCGCGGACCGCCTTCGTCTTCATGCCGGCCGCGTCCGAGCCCGCGTCCGGCTCGGAGAGGCAGTACGAGAACATCGCGTCGCCCTTGGCGAGCGGCCCCAGGTACTTCTTCTTCAGCTCCTCCGAGCCGGAGAGGATCACCGGGAGGGAGCCGAGCTTGTTCACCGCCGGGATGAGGGACGAGCTCGCGCAGACGCGGGCCACCTCCTCGATGACGATCACCGTGGCGAGGGCGTCGGCGCCCGCGCCGCCGTAGGACTCGGGGACGTGCACCGCGTGCAGGTCGTTCGCGGTCAGGGCGGCCAGCGCCTCGCGCGGGAAGCGGGCCTCCTCGTCCACCGCGGCGGCGTGCGGCGCGATCTTCGCCTCGGCCAGCGCGCGGACGGCGTCGCGGAGCATGTCGTGCTCCTCGGACGGGCGGTACAGGTCGAAGTCAGCCGATCCGGCCAAGGTCTCTCACGCTCCAGGACGAAGTGATGACGACGCTAACTACTGTTAAGTAACCCAGATTTTAGAACCGCGTCGACGGCCGTGGGTAGGTGAGCTTGACGACAGCCGCAGGCTGCCCGTCCAGGGGCGGCGCCATGCCCCCGGTTATGCTCACTCCCGCACCCGCCGTACGTCTCTGGAGCATCCATGGCCCTCAAGATCACCGTGATCGGCACCGGCTATCTCGGCGCGACCCACGCGGCGGCCATGGCGGAGCTGGGCTTCGAGGTGCTGGGCCTGGACGTGGTGCCGGAGAAGATCGAGATGCTGCGGCGCGGCGAGGTCCCGATGTACGAGCCGGGACTCGAAGAGTTGCTGCGCAAGCATGTCGCCGGGATCGAGGGGTCCAGCGGGCGGCTGCGCTTCACCACCGACTTCGAAGAGGTCGCGGCCTTCGGCGACGTGCACTTCCTGTGCGTGAACACGCCGCAGAAGCACGGCGAGTACGCCTGCGACATGAGCTACGTCGAGTCGGCGCTGGCCTCGCTCGCCCCGCACCTGCGCGGCTCCGCCCTGGTCGTCGGCAAGTCGACGGTGCCGGTCGGGTCGGCCGACCGGCTGGCCGCCTACCTCGTCGAGCACGCCCCGGCGGGCGGCGACGCCGAGCTGGCCTGGAACCCGGAGTTCCTGCGCGAGGGCTTCGCCGTCCAGGACACGCTGCACCCGGACCGGATCGTGGTCGGCGTGCGCAGCGAGCGGGCGGAGAAGCTGCTGCGGGAGGTGTACGCGACGCCGGTCGGTGAAGGGTCGCCGTTCGTCGTCACCGACTTCCCGACCGCCGAGCTGGTGAAGACCTCCGCCAACTCCTTCCTCGCCACCAAGATCTCCTTCATCAACGCGATGGCCGAGGTGTGCGAGGCCGCCGACGGGGACGTCGCCAAGCTGGCCGAGGCGATCGGGTACGACGACCGGATCGGCAAGAAGTTCCTGCGGGCCGGGATCGGCTTCGGCGGCGGGTGCCTGCCCAAGGACATCCGGGCGTTCATGGCCCGCGCCGGTGAGCTGGGCGCCGACCAGGCGCTGACCTTCCTGCGCGAGATCGACTCCATCAACATGCGCCAGCGCGGCCGGATGGTCGAGCTGACCCGGGAGGCGCTGGGCGGCGGCCCGTTCCTCGGCAAGCGGGTCGCGGTTCTCGGCGCCACCTTCAAGCCCGACTCCGACGACGTACGGGACTCCCCCGCGCTCAACGTCGCCGGGCAGATCCACCTCCAGGGCGGCCAGGTCACGGTGTACGACCCCAAGGGCATGGCCAACGCCCGGCGGCTGTTCCCGACCCTCGGGTACGCCGAGTCGGCGACGGAGGCGGTGCGCGGCGCGGACGTCGTGCTGCACCTGACGGAGTGGCGGGAGTTCCGCGAGCTGGACGCGGAGGCGCTCGGCGAGGTCGCGGGCGCCCGGGTGATCCTGGACGGGCGCAACGCCCTGGACCCGGAGGCGTGGCGCCGGGCCGGGTGGACGTACCGGGCGATGGGCCGGCCGACGGCGTAGGCGCTCGGCGCGGCAGCCACTCGGCAGTCGCGACACGCGTCCCTCGCACCACCCTTCGCGCCGCGCTCACGCGCCCTTCGCGCGGTACCTCCGCATCTTGGCGCGCGCCCCGCACACCCGCATCGAGCACCAGCGTCCGCGCCCGGCCGGGCTGCGGTCGTAGTACGCCCAGAGACAGTCGGCCGCCTCGCACGCCTTCAGCCGCGTCCAGGTCCCCGCGACCAGCGCCTCGGCGACGGCGGCGGCGATCCGGGCGGTCAGGGACCCCGGCCGGGCCGGGGCGAGCGCGGCGGAGCCGTCGGCGGCGTCGACCGTCACCAGCAGGGGGCCCTCGGCCAGCAGCTCGCCCAGCGGCGTCACCGTGCGGTGCGGCGGATGGCCGGCGTGGGCGAGCAGGACGGCCCGCAGCGACTCCCGCAGTTCGACGGCCGCCGGCACCTCGTCCTCCGTGAGGCCGAACCGCGCCCGGCCCTCGGGCGTGCCGAGCGAGTCGGCGCCCGTCTCCACGTCCAGGGTGTTGACCAGGGACTCGACCAGCGCGAGGCCCCCCGGCGCGGGCGCTCTCTCACTCATGCCTGCGACGTTACCGCCCATGAGGATGCATGGAGTAACCCGTTACTGGCTACTCTCCCTTTACCGGTAACCACCGGACCGGACTTCACCGGACTTCAAGGAGGAAGTCATGGCTGTCGCCGAACTGAGCGTCGTCGTCCTGGACTGTCCCGATCCCCACGCCCTGGCCGGTTTCTACGCCGAGGTGCTCGGCGGGACCGTGGAGGACCAGGGCGACTGGGTCGACCTGAAGCTGCCGGGCGGGCAGGCGCTGGCCTTCCAGGCCGCCCCCGGGTTCGTACCGCCGCGGTGGCCCGCGCCCGACCACTCGCAGCAGTTCCACCTGGACCTGGACGTGCCCGACCTCGACGCGGCCGAGCGGGCCGTGCTGGCGCTGGGCGCGAAGCCGCTGGACACGGAGGACCGCGCCCGGTCCTTCCGGGTCTACGCGGACCCGGCCGGGCACCCGTTCTGTCTCTGCGCCGCCTGACCGAGGAGGTTGCCCGTATGGCATCCGTGGCACGTTTCCGTTCCGTCGTCGTCGACTGTCCCGACCCGCGGGCGCTGGCCCGCTTCTACGCGCAGATCGTGGGCGGCAGGCCCGAGGAGGACGACCCCGACTGGGTGGTGCTCCGGGTACCGGACGGGCCCCGCATCGCCTTCCAGCGGGCGCCTGGCCTGACCCCGCCGGAGTGGCCGCGCGCCGACCGCAACGCCCAGCAGTTCCACCTCGACTTCGACGGCGGGTCGACGTGGGAGGAGATGGACGCCGCGCACGAGAAGGTGCTGGCGCTGGGGGCCCGGGTGCTCGACGCGGAGGACCGGGAGAAGAAGGACTTCGTGGTGTACGCCGACCCGGCGGGGCACCCCTTCTGCCTGTGCCGGATCGAGCACCCGTAGGCCGGCCGCGGTCGGCCGTTGACCGTCAGCGGTTGTCCGTCGGCCGTTGACCGTCGGCCGTTGTCCGTCGGCCGTTGACCGTCAGCCGTCCAGGTCGGTGATCGTCGCCGTGGACGGCTGGCGGCGCACCTGGAACGTCCGCGCGGTGAACGCCGCGTCGCGCAGCACCCGCTGGACGTTGCCCCAGGTCAGCAGCGCCACGTCGGCCTCGTCCCAGCCGCGCCGCAGCAGCTCGGCGACGATCCGGGGGTAGCAGGAGGGGTCGCCCAGCTCCTGCGGATGGGCGGTGCCGGTGTCGTACGTACCGGACAGGCCGACGCCCCGCGGGCCGGCGACGTCACGGACGTGGTCGAGGTGATCGGCGACGTCGCGGACGGTCGGGCCGGTCTGCTCGGCGGTCAGCGGCACCATGCACAGGCCCCCGGCCGCGCCCAGCTCGGCCAGCAGGTCGTCGGGGAGGTTGGCGGGGTGCGGGCGCAGGGCGCGGGCGGCGGAGCGGGTGCACAGCGCGGGCGCCTTGGAGACGGCGAAGGTGCGGCGCACCGTCGGCGCGGAGGCACCGGAGAGGTCGACGATCATCCCGAGCCGGTTCATCTCGCGGACGACCTCCTCGCCGAACCGGGTCAGCCCGGCCTCGCTCGCCCAGGTGGCCCCGGTCAGCGTGAGCACGCGCAGGCCGAGCAGGTACAGCGAGCGCAGGATGCCGAGGGAGTCGCCGACGGCGGCGGCGCCGGCTGGTCCGGGCAGCACGGCGACCCGGCCGCAGTTGCGGGCGTCGATGGCCTCGCCCGCGTCGTAGGCCAGGCGCAGCCCCTCGGGGTGGTCCCGGACGACCGTCTTGACCAGGTCCAGCTGCTCCAGCGTGGCGCCGACGGCCCGGTCGCCGGCGAGGGCCTCGGGCAGGTGCAGGGACGCGAACAGCACTCCGACGTGCCCCTCGCGCAGCCGGGGCACGTCGGTGCCGACGGCGGTCTCGCCGAGTTCCAGGTCGTACCAGGGCAGGTGCTTGAGCGCCCAGGGCAGTCCGCTGTACCCGTCGGCGACGGGGTGTGCGGCGAGTACGGCGTGCGCCCGCTCCAGCGGCGCGGCGTCCGGGTCCGAGGCGGGTGGGCAGGGCTCCGGTGCGGGGACGCGGGCGGGGGAGGGCGTGGGCAGGTCGTCCAGCTCGCCGGCCTCGGTGCTCGGGTGCAGGTCGTCCTGGAGGTCTGCCATGGCGGGCTCCGTACGGTCGTCGTGCAGTACCGACACCGTCGCACGGAGCGTGACAGGCTTCCTGGTGGGTGGGCCGTCAGGGGGTACGCCGCCCGGCGTACCCCCCGCACACGGCCCGGGGTCAGCCGTCGAGCGCGTCCAGCGTGGCGTTCGACGGTCCCCGGGTGGCCTTGAGGGAACGGGCCACGTCCTCCGCGTCACCCAGCACCCGTACCGCGTTCTTCCAGGTCAGCTTGGCCAGGTCGGCCTTGGACCAGCCCCGGTCGAGCAGCTCGGCGATCAGGTTGGGGTAGCCGGAGACGTCGTCGAGGCCGGCCGGGGTGAACGGCGTGCCGTCGTAGTCGCCGCCGATGCCGAGGTGGTCGACGCCGGCGACCTCGCGCATGTGGTCGAGGTGGTCGGCGACCGTGGCGACGGTGGCGACCGGACGCGGCCGGCTCTCCTCGAAGGCGCGGTGGACCTTCATCGCGTCCGGGCTGGTGTCCAGGTGGTGGAAGCCGTGCGCGCGCATGTTCTCGTCGGCCTCGGCCGTCCAGTCCACGGCCGCCTGGAGCACGAACTTCGGCACGAACGTCACCATCGCCACGCCGCCGTTGGCGGGGAGGCGTTCCAGCACGTCGTCGGGGATGTTGCGGGGGTGGTCGCAGACGGCCCGCGCGGAGGAGTGGGAGAAGATGACGGGCGCCGTGGAGGTGTCCAGCGCGTCCCGCATGGTCGTCGCGGCGACGTGCGAGAGGTCGACCAGCATGCCCTCGCGGTTCATCTCGCGCACGACCTCGCGGCCGAAGGCCGACAGCCCGCCGACGCCGGGCTCGTCGGTCGCGGAGTCCGCCCACGCCACGTTGTCGTTGTGGGTGAGGGTCATGTAGCGCACGCCGAGCGCGTACAGCCCGCGCAGCGCGGCGAGGGAGTTGTCGATCGAGTGCCCGCCCTCCGCGCCCATCAGCGACGCGATCCGGCCCTCGGCCCGCGCGGCCTCCATGTCGGCGGCGGTCAGCGCGGCCCGCAGCCGGCCGGGGTGGCGGTCGATGAGCCGCCGTACGCAGTCGATCTGCTCCAGCGTCGCGGTGAGCGCGCCGGGCAGGTCGGAGCGGACGTACACCGACCAGTACTGCGCGCCGACCCCGCCGGCCCGCAGCCGGGCCAGGTCGGTGTGCAGGTGGGCGGACTGGTCGGTGGCGATGTCACGGGCGTCGAGGTCGTAGCGGACCTGCTCGCGCAGCGCCCAGGGCAGGTCGTTGTGGCCGTCGACGACGGGGAACTCGCGGAGCAGTTCGCGTGCCTCGTGCAGTGGGGTCATGGGCGGTTACTTCCCGAAACCGAAGGAAGCCGACCCCTCGACCTTGGTGCGCAGCCGCTTGCCCTTCTCGGTGGCCTGGTCGTTCAGCTCCTGCTGGAACTCGCGCATCCGGCCCAGCAGCTCCTCGTCGTGGGCGGCGAGGATGCGGGCGGCCAGCAGTCCGGCGTTGCGGGCACCGCCGACGGAGACCGTGGCGACGGGCACACCGGCGGGCATCTGCACGATCGACAGCAGCGAGTCCATGCCGTCGAGGTACTTCAGCGGGACGGGTACGCCGATGACCGGCAGCGGGGTGACCGAGGCGAGCATGCCGGGCAGGTGGGCGGCGCCGCCGGCCCCGGCGATGATCGCCTTCAGTCCGCGTCCGGCCGCCTCCTCGCCGTACGCGATCATCTCGCGGGGCATGCGGTGCGCGGAGACGACGTCGACCTCGTAGGCGATCTCGAACTCGTCGAGCGCCTTGGCGGCGGCCTCCATGACGGGCCAGTCGGAGTCCGACCCCATGACGATGCCGACGACGGGACGGGCGGCGGGGCTCATTCGGTGATCGTCCCTCTCAGGTATCCGGCAGCGTGCCGGGCGCGCTCCAGGACGTCGTCCAGGTCGTCGCCGTAGGTGTTGACGTGCCCCACCTTGCGGCCGGGCTTGACGTCCTTGCCGTACATGTGGATCTTCAGCTGGGGGTCGCGGGCCATGCAGTGCAGGTACGCGGAGTACATGTCCGGGTAGTCGCCGCCGAGGACGTTGACCATGACCGTCCAGGGCGCGCGCGGGCGCGGGTCGCCGAGGGGGAGGTCGAGGACGGCGCGGACGTGGTTGGCGAACTGCGAGGTGATCGCGCCGTCCATCGACCAGTGGCCGGAGTTGTGCGGTCGCATCGCCAGCTCGTTGACGAGGACGCGGCCGTCGCGGGTCTGGAACAGCTCGACGGCGAGGTGGCCGACGACGCCGAGTTCCTTGGCGATGGACAGGGCCATCTCCTCGGCCCGGAGCGCCAGGTCCTCGTCGAGGCCGGGCGCGGGGGCGATGACGGTGTCGCAGACGCCGTTCACCTGCCGGGACTCGACGACCGGGTAGGCGACGGCCTGGCCGTGCGGGGACCGTACGACGTTGGCGGCCAGCTCGCGGACGAAGTCGACCTTCTCCTCGGCGAGGACGGGCACACCCGCGCGGAACGGCTCGGCGGCCTCCGCCTCGGAGTCCACGACCCACACGCCCTTGCCGTCGTACCCGCCGCGGACGGTCTTGAGGACGACGGGGAAGCCCTCGCCCTCCGCCGCGAACGCGGCCACGTCGGCCGGGTCGCTCACGATCCGGTGCCGCGGGCACGGCACGCCGATCGCCGTGAGCTTCGCCCGCATCACGCCCTTGTCCTGGGCGTGCACCAGCGCGTCCGGGCCGGGGCGCACGGGGATGCCGTCCGCCTCCAGGGCCCGGAGGTGCTCGGTGGGCACGTGCTCGTGATCGAAGGTGATCACGTCACAGCCGCGCGCGAACTCACGGAGCGTGTCCAGGTCGCGGTAGTCGCCGACGACGACGTCGCTCACCACCTGGGCCGCTGAGTCCTGGGGAGTGTCACTGAGGAGCTTGAACCTGATGCCCAACGGGATGCCCGCTTCGTGCGTCATACGCGCGAGCTGGCCCCCGCCGACCATGCCGACTACCGGGAACGTCACCCCCCTAGCGTATCGGCAGCCCGGGGGGAGGACGCTTCCCGGCCTTTTCCGGCCGTCTGGCCGGGCGGTTTCCCCCATGGTCCACAGGAAATTAGCGCGGTCGGGTGGTTAGCATGGCCGGGTTGACGCCAACCGACCGAGCGGGGGCCTGCACGACCATGGGACATGGTTCCTCGGCGCGTTCCGCGCCCCCGGCCGCCCGCGGCGCGCTGCGGCGGCGGCTCGAAGGCGTCCTGCGGGAGGTACTGAAGTTCGGCGCGGTCGGCGGCGCGGGCGTCCTGGTCAACCTGCTCGTCTTCAACCTGGTGCGGCACACGACCGACCTCCAGGTGGTCCGGGCCAGCATCGTGGCGACGGTCGTCTCCATCGTCTTCAACTACGTGGGCTTCCGCTACTTCACCTACCGGGACCGTGACAAGAGCGGCCGGACCAAGGAGATGTCCCTCTTCCTGCTGTTCAGCGCGGTCGGCCTGGTGATCGAGAACGGCGTGCTCTACACGGCGACGTACGGCTTCGGCTGGGACAGCCCGCTGCAGAGCAACATCTTCAAGTTCGTCGGCATCGGGGTGGCGACGCTGTTCCGCTTCTGGTCCTACCGGTCCTGGGTCTTCCGCGCCCTGCCCGCCCGGGACGCCGTCGCCCGCGCGGAATCGTTCCTGGAGCACGAGAGCCCGACCACGGTGTCCGCTCCGGGGCGCTCCCGCTGAGACCCGTTCCTCACCTGACCGTCCGGTCCGCCTCCGACGCCTCGGCCTTCGACGGCTGGGTGCGGGACAGGAACAGCCCGAACACCGGCGGCTTGGACTGGAGCAGTTCCAGACGTCCGCCGTCCGCCTCCGCGAGGTCGCGGGCGACGGCCAGCCCGATGCCCGTGGAGTTCCGTCCGCTGATGGTGCGCTCGAAGATCCGCGCGCCCAGGTCGGCGGGGACGCCCGGCCCCTCGTCGGTGACCTCGACCACGGCCTGGTTGCCGGTGACCCGGGTGCGCAGCGCGACCGTGCCGCCGCCGTGCATCAGCGAGTTCTCGATCAGCGCCGCCAGCACCTGGGCGACCGCTCCCGGCGTGCCGACGGCCGTCAGGTGCCGCTTGCCGGAGGAGACGATGGCCCGGCCCGCGCTGCGGTAGGCGGGGCGCCACTCGGCGATCTGCTGCTGGATGACGTCGTCCAGTTCGAAGACGACGGCGGAGCCGCTGCGCGGGTCGCGGGAGTTGGTCAGCAGCCGCTCGACGACGTCCGTGAGCCGCTCCACCTGGGCCAGCGCGATGGTCGCCTCCTCCTTCACCGTCTCCGGTTCGTCGGTGAGGGTGATCTCCTCCAGGCGCATCGACAGCGCGGTCAGCGGCGTACGCAGCTGGTGGGAGGCGTCGGCGGCCAGGCGGCGCTCGGCGGTGAGCATCCGGGCGATCCGCTCGGCGGAGGAGTCCAGGACGTCGGCGACCCGGTCCAGTTCGGGGACGCCGTACCGCTTGTGGCGGGGGCGCGGGTCGCCGGAGCCGAGGCGTTCGGCGGTCTCGGCGAGGTCGGTGAGCGGGGAGGCGAGGCGGTTGGCCTGGCGGACCGCGAGCAGGACGGCGGCGATCACCGCGAGCAGCGCCACCAGCCCGATGATCAGCAGGGTGCGGCCGACCTCGCGGGTCACCGAGGAGCGCGGCTCCTGGACGATGACCGTCTCGCCCTCCTCGCCGGTGGCCTCGCCCCGGATGACCTCGCCGGTCGGTTCGCTGCCGATCTCGATGAGCGGCTTTCCGGGGATGCGGATCGCGGCGTACCGGTTGCCCTCGACCTGGCCGCGCAGGACCTCGGCGTCGACGCTGCCGGTGCCCAGCAGCCGGCTGTCCACGATGCTGGCCAGCCGGGCGGCTTCCAGGTCCACCCGTTCCTGGGCCGTGCTGCTGATCGTCTGCGTCTCGACGATGACCAGGGAGACGCCGAAGACGGCGATCACGACGAGCACCACGGCGAGCGTGGACTGGATCAGTCGACGGCGCATGTTCCCCTACGTGACAACGTGACTACGTGACCGTGTACGCCCGTGCGGGCTCAGTTCTTCTCGAAGCGGAAGCCCACGCCCCGCACGGTGGCGATGTAGCGCGGGTTGGCCGCGTCGTCGCCCAGCTTCTTGCGCAGCCAGGAGATGTGCATGTCGAGGGTCTTGGTCGACGACCACCAGGTGGTGTCCCAGACCTCGCGCATCAGCTGGTCGCGGGTGACGACCCGGCCGGCGTCGCGCACCAGCACCCGCAGCAGGTCGAACTCCTTGGCGGTGAGCTGGAGCTCCTCGTCGCCCATCCAGGCGCGGTGCGACTCGACGTCGATGCGCACGCCGTGCGTGGCGGGCGGCTGCTGGGGCTCGGTGGCGCCGCGCCGCAGCAGGGCCCGGACCCGGGCGAGCAGCTCGGCGAGGCGGAAGGGCTTGGTGACGTAGTCGTCGGCGCCCGCGTCCAGGCCGACGACGGTGTCCACCTCGTCGGCGCGCGCGGTCAGGATGAGGATCGGCACCGAGTGGCCCTCGGAACGCAGCCGGCGGGCGACCTCCAGGCCGTCCATGCCGGGCAGGCCCAGGTCCAGCACGACCAGGTCCACACCGCCCTGCATCCCGGCGTCGAGCGCCGTGGGTCCGTCCTCACGCACCTCGACCTCGTACCCTTCCCGGCGCAGTGCGCGGGCCAGCGGCTCCGAGATGGACGCGTCGTCCTCGGCGAGCAGTACACGGGTCATGACCCGATGGTAGTCCGCCCGGAGCAACGCCCGAGGTGAGATCGGTGCGGGGCGTCCTTACCTCCGGACATGCCGGATACGTGCCCGCGAGCGCGCGGCGGGGCCGATCCTCCGGGAGACATCGGAATGTAGTATTCCGGTTCCATCACTCCCTGTGATACGTATCTCAAGTCCTTCCATACCGGGCAGTACCTTGCCTTATGGTGGACAAACGCCTGTAGCACCACAGGGACCTTTGGCGGCTCCGGCTCTCCCAAGCTCTTGAGCTCTTGACGCCGAAGGTCTTCTTCGTGTGTGCGGGCCGGCCGTCCGCCGGCCTCGAAAGGAATGACCTGTGGCCGGGCCTCGCAGCGCAGAGCCGCGCGCCGAGGCGTGGATCCCGGTGGTCACCGTCCGCCGCCCCGTGACCCGGGGCGGACTCCCCGTAGGCGTGGGGTGGACGGCCCGACCCGCCGGTGCCGGCCTGCCCCCCACCGGGCGCGCATCGCCTCCGTGAGCGCGTCCCGACCAGCAAGGATCGACCATGGCGTCCAGCCTGACGAAGGACTCGGTCACCCCGGGCACCCCCGGATCCGAGAAGTCCTTCTTCGGCCACCCCCGGGGTCTGGCCACCCTCTTCATGACCGAGATGTGGGAGCGTTTCTCCTACTACGGCATGAGGGCTCTGCTCCCGCTGTACCTCGTGGCCCCGGGCGGCCTGGGCATGAACGCCGGCACCGCCACCGCGATCTACTCGGTGTACCTCTCGCTGGTGTACCTGCTCACGATGCCGGGCGGCTGGTTCGGCGACCGCGTGTGGGGTCCGCGCAAGACCGTCGCCATCGCCGGCGGCGTCATCATGCTCGGCCACCTCACCCTGGCCCTGCCCTCCTCCGGCACGTTCTTCGCCGGTCTCGGCCTGGTCGCCATCGGCTCGGGTCTGCTGAAGGCCAACATCTCCACGATGGTCGGCCACCTCTACCAGGGCCCCGACGACCCGCGCCGGGACGGTGGCTTCACCGTCTTCTACATGGGCATCAACCTCGGCGCCTTCGTCGCGCCGCTGGTCATCGGCACCATCGGTGAGAGCGTCAACTGGCACCTGGGCTTCGCGCTGGCCGCGGTGGGCATGGCGATCGGTGTCGCCCAGTTCCTGATGGGCAGCCGCCACCTCGACCCGCACTCCAGCGTCGTCCCCAAGCCGCTGTCGGCCGCCGAGAAGACCTCGACGCTGCGCAAGGCCGCGTTCTGGGCCGCCGTCGCGGTCGTCTTCTACGCGATCGTCGGCTTCTCCGGCCACTACACGCTGAACTGGATCCTGGTCCCGCTGACCCTGCTCGGCGTGATCATCCCGATCCTGGTGCTGACCCGCATCAAGCGCGACAAGGAGCTGGACCGCGCCGAGCAGTCGAAGATGTCCGCGTACATCTGGTTCTTCGTCGCCGCGGCCGTCTTCTGGATGATCTACGACCAGGGCGGCTCGACCCTGTCGATCTTCGCCGAGTCCTCCGCCGAGAACAGCGTCCTGGGATGGTCGTTCCCGGTCTCCTGGTACCAGTCGGTCAACCCGGTCATCATCATGGCGCTGGCCCCGGTCTTCGCGACGCTGTGGCTGGCGCTGGCCCGGCGCGGCAAGGAGCCGAGCACGGTCGTGAAGTTCTCGTTCGGCCTGGTGCTGATCGGCGCGTCCTTCTTCCTCTTCCTCGCCCCGCTGGCGATCGCGGACGGCGGCCACAAGGCCGCGGCGCTGTGGCTGGTGGCGATCTACTTCGTCCAGACCTGCGGTGAGCTGCTGCTCTCCCCGGTCGGCCTGTCGGTGACGACGAAGATGGCGCCGGTGAAGTACGCCTCGCAGATGATGGGCGTCTGGTTCCTCGCGGTCACCGCCGGTGACGCGACCACGGGCCTGCTCTCCATCGCCGGCGTGGACCTGAACAAGACCGGCATCGTCGCCGCGGAGGCCACCCTCGCCGTGGTCGCCGGCGTGGCGGTGTGGATGTACCGCAAGCGCGTCCGGACGCTGATGGGCGACGTCCACTGAGACCTGCCGGTCCGGCTTTCCGTCGGAGGGTCACCGTGTCCTCGGGGGCGCGGTGGCCCTTCGGGGTTTCGTGGGGCTGCCGGAGCCTTCGCGGGGGCTACGGGTGTCGGCGGGGTGCCGGGCCCGCGGCGCGGTGGCCCTTCGGAGTTATGTGGGGCTGCCGGAGCCTTCGCGGGGGCTACGGGTGTTGGAGGGGTGCCGGGCCCACGCGGAAAGCCGCCGAGCCTTCGCGGAGGTCCGCGTCCGCAGGACCGTCGCCTACAGGGCTTCCGCCTACGCCGGCGCGGCCAGCTCCGCCCACACGGTCTTGCCCGCGACGCCCGGGGACCGTACGACCCCCCAGTCGAGGCAGAGCCGCTGCACGATGAACATGCCGTGGCCGCCGGGGCGTCCGGCGCGGTGCGGTGTGCGGGGTGCCGGCTGGCCCGTGCCCCGGTCGGAGACCTCCAGCCGGATCACCTTGCGGTCGCGGCTGATCGACAGCTCGTCCGGGCCCTCGGCGTGCAGGCAGGCGTTGGTGACCAGTTCGGAGACGACCAGCAGGACGTCCTCGGCGGCGGCCCGCTGGTCGGCCGAGTCGGCCGGCAGCCAGCCCCACGCGTACAGCGCCTGGCGGGTGAAGTCACGGGCGAGCGGCACGACACCGCTCGTGCCGTCGAAGCTCAGCCTGCGGGACTGGCCACCGGTGGCGGCAGCCGTCTGCGCGCCCACGTGCCCTTCGGACGCCCCGGTCACGGGCAAACCCCCCTCGGGCGCCCCGGAGGCGCCGGAAGCGCCGCTGGGCTCCGGACCGCGGTCGCCCGGCGAGTAGGGCCGGGTGGTGCTCATCAGCGCTTCACCTCACCGATTCACCAATTCATGATTCAACGTCGTACACAGCCGGTCGGTCGGCCGACCTGTTCAGGATGTCTCCTGCCCGACCGGACCGACAGAACACCCCTGTATTGGGCAGGAAACACAGGACGGGCCGGAACCACCGGCCACAGGGGAAGCGCGAGACGCCCCGCCGGGCCCGCGGGGCGGGTCAGCCGCTCTCGTCCGCCAGGGCCGTCTCAAGGGTGTCATGAACGGTGAAGACGGCGTCCGCACCGGTGATCTCGAAGACTCTGGCCACCACGGGCCGCATGCCGGCCAGATGGACGCCACCCCCCGCGGCCTCCGCCTTCAGCCGCGCGCCGAGCAGGACGTTGAGTCCCGTGGAGTCGCAGAACTCCAGACGCGAGCAGTCGACGACAAGCCGACTGAAACCCTTGTCCAGGCAGTCGTCCAGAGGCTCGCGCAACAGATCGGCGGTGTGGTGATCCAACTCACCCGCCGGGGTCACGACGGCACTGGAGCCTTCCTGCCGCACCTCCACCAGAAGCCGGCCAGACTGTGCGCTGCCGACCGTCCCGCGGTCCATGCCGTCTCTCTCTCCCGACGTCGAGGCTGCTTACTGACGCCCTCGAACACTACGCCTTCTGCACGTCCTTCAACACCCGAACATCCGCACAGAAACGGACATACAAGAACAAAAAGCACTTGCGGTGGGCTCGGTGAAGCCGGTAGGGCTAGTAAGAACACGCAACCGACCACGGCCGGCTTTGGAGGCGCCGCACACCGCAGTGCACGTATTTGGCTTCGGCAGCCGCATGCCGAGAACGATGGAGGACATCATGTCACCCCGGCTCGACGGATCGCGTACCCAGACAGCGACGTCGGCACCCCCTCCGGAACATCTGGATCCCATCGACCACTTCGAGCGAGCCGTCGAGCACGACGGCGCCCTCGCCGGGCTTCCGGACATCCCCGCGTACGACGAGGTCGCCCCGGCGGACGCCCGGGCCCTGTCCAAGACCCTTTTCGAGCGCCTGGAGTCGCTGGAGGAAGGCACGCACGAGTACGCGTACGTACGCAACACGCTCGTCGAGCTCAACCTCGCGCTGGTCAAGTTCGCCGCCTCCCGCTTCCGCTCGCGCAGCGAGCCGATGGAGGACATCATCCAGGTCGGCACGATCGGCCTGATCAAGGCGATCGACCGCTTCGAACTGTCGCGGGGCGTGGAGTTCCCCACGTTCGCCATGCCGACCATCATCGGCGAGATCAAGCGGTTCTTCCGCGACACCTCCTGGTCCGTGCGCGTGCCGCGCCGCCTCCAGGAACTGCGCCTGGACCTGGCCAAGGCCGGCGACGAACTGGCCCAGCAGCTCGACCGCGCGCCGACGGTGGCCGAGTTGGCCGAGCGCCTCGGCATCACCAATGACGAGGTCGTCGAGGGCATGGCCGCGTCGAACGCGTACACCGCCGCCTCGCTGGACGCCCAGCCGGAGGAGGACGACGCCGAGGGCGCGCTCGCGGACCGGATCGGTTACGAGGACCACGGGCTCGAAGGCATCGAGTACGTCGAGTCGTTGAAGCCCATGATCGCCCAACTGCCGCCGCGCGACCGGAAGATCCTCTCCCTCCGTTTCGTCGCGGGCATGACCCAGTCGGAGATCGGCGAGGAACTGGGCATCTCCCAGATGCACGTCTCCCGCCTGCTGTCGCGGACGCTGGTGAAACTGCGCAAGGGACTGACGGTCGAGGAGTGACCTCGGCCGTGGCCACGGCCGGGTGACGGCTGTGGTGTCACGAGAGGGGCGGTCCGCGCGGACCGCCCCTTCGTGCTGTCCTCCACGCCCCTCGCGCCGCCGTCACACCACGCGCACGCCCCGCCGCCACACCCCCGCCACCAGCGGTACGCCGGGCCGGTAGGCCAGGTGGACGTGGCTCGGGGCGTCCAGCAGGATCAGGTCGGCGTACGCCCCCGGCGTGAGGCGCCCGATGTCGTCCCGGCGCAGGGCCGCCGCGCCGCCTGCCGTGGCCGACCACACCGCCTCGTCCGGGGTCATCCCCATGTCCCGTACGGCGAGGGCGACGCAGAACGGCACGGAGGACGTGAAGGACGAGCCGGGGTTGCAGTCCGTGGAGAGGGCGACCGTGACACCGGCGTCGAGCAGGCGCCGGGCGTCGGGCCAGGCGGCGCGGGTGGAGAACTCGGCGCCGGGCAGCAGCGTGGCGACCGTACGGCTGTTGGCGAGGGCGTCCACGTCGGCGTCGGTGAGGTGGGTGCAGTGGTCGGCGCTGGCGGCGTCGAGTTCGACGGCGAGCCGCACGCCGGGGCCGTGGGAGAGCTGGTTGGCGTGGACGCGGGGGTGCAGGCCCTTGGCCTTGCCCGCGGTGAGGATCGCGCGGGCCTGGTCCCCGTCGAAGGCGCCCCGCTCGCAGAAGACGTCGATCCAACGGGCGTACGGGGCGCAGGCGTCGAGCATCTCGCCGGTGACCAGGTCCACGTAGGCGGCGGGGTCGTCGGCGTGTTCGGGGGCGACGATGTGGGCGCCGAGAAAGGTGACCTCGTCGGTGTGGCGGGCGGCGATGCGCAGGGCGCGGGACTCGTCGGCGGTGGTCAGGCCGTACCCGGACTTGGTCTCGAAGGTCGTGGTGCCCTGGCGGAGGGCCTCGGCGAGGTACCGGGTGAGGCCGGCCTCCAGTTCCGCGTCGGTCGCGCCGCGGGTGGCGGCGACGGTGGTGCGGATGCCGCCCGCGCTGTAGGGGCGGCCGGACATGCGGGCGTTGAACTCCTCGGTGCGGTCGCCCGCGAAGAGCAGGTGGGAGTGGGAGTCCACGAAGCCCGGCAGGACGGCCCGGCCGCCGGCGTCGACCCGATTGTCAGTGGCGGGTGCTTTGCTGGCATCACCGGTCCACGCGACGCGGTCGCCGTCGATGACGACGGCCGCGTCCCGGATCAGGCCCAGGGGGGTTCCGTCTTGGAGGGAGGGGTCGTTGGTGACCAGCGTGGCGATGTTGGTGATGACGGTACTGCCGGTGCTGCTGGTGCTGCTGGTGCTGCTGGTGCTCATGATGTCCTTCGCGGTCGGCGTCGTCAGGCGCGCAGGGCCGCCACGGCCCGCGCCAGTGCTCGCGGCACGTCCGGTACGAGGGTGTGGGCCCCGTCGCGCACGACGTGCCGTCCGCCGACGACCGTGTGCCGTACGTCCGCCGCGGTCGCCGCGAATACGGCCGCCTCGGCGCCGAGCCTGGGCGGCGGCCCCGCTGTCCTGACCGAGTCCAGGGCGACGGTCGTCAGGTCGGCGCGGGCGCCGGTCTCGATGGCGCCGGCGTCGTCCCAGCCGAGCGCCGCGTGACCGTCGGCGGTGGCGGCGCGCAGCAGTGCCGTGACCGTCCAGTGGCCCCGGGTACGGGTGCGCAGCCGCTCGTTCAGCTCCATCGCGCGTGCCTCTTCGAGCAGGTCGACGACGGCGTGGCTGTCGGAGCCGAGACAGAGCGGTGAGCCCGCCTTCTGGAGCGCGGTGGCGGGTCCGATGCCGTCCGCGAGGTCCCGTTCGGTCGTCGGGCACATGCAGGTACCGGTGCCGGTGGAGCCGATCAGCGCGATGTCGGCGTCGGTGAGGTGGGTGTTGTGCACGCCGGTGGTGCGCGGCCCGAGGACGCCGTGGTCGGCGAGGAGCCGGGCGGGGGTGCGGCCGTGCGCCTGCCGGCAGGCGTCGTTCTCGGCGGTCTGCTCGGACAGGTGGACGTGGAGCGGGGCCCGCCGCTCCTCGGCCCAGCGGGCCACGGTCGCCAACTGGCCGGCGGGCACGGCCCGTACGGAGTGCACGGCGGCCCCGATCCGCGCGTGATCCCGTTCCTTGAGAACTGAACAGCGTGCCGCCCAGTCCTCCGCGCTTCCGTCGGAGAAGCGGAGCTGGTGCGCGGTGGGCGGCTGCCCGAAGCCGGCGGAGAGGTAGCAGGTGTCGAGGAGGGTGATGCGGACGCCGGCGTCGGCGGCGGCCTCGATCAGCGCCTCGCCCATGGCGTTGGGGTCGGCGTAGGGCGTGCCGCCGGGGGCGTGGTGCACGTAGTGGAACTCGCCGACGGCGGTGATGCCGGCCAGGGCCATCTCGGCGTACACGGCCCGGGCGAGGGCGTGGTAGGTGTCCGGGGTGAGGCGGTCGGCGACGGAGTACATCACCTCGCGCCAGGTCCAGAAGGTGCCGGAGCCCACCTGGACGGTGCCGCGCAGGGCGCGGTGGAAGGCGTGGCTGTGTGCGTTGGCCAGTCCCGGCAGGGTCAGTCCGCGCAGGATCTCGGCGCCGGGCGGCGGGGTGCCGGTCCCGGTGCGGACGGCACGGACGCGGCCGTCCGCCACGTCGACGGCGACGCCCGGTTCGACGTGGCCGCCGAGCCACGCGTGTTCGAGCCAGTACGTCCGCTGGGGGTCGGTCACGGGCACGCGAGTCCTTCCAGTACGTCGGCGAGGGCGAGGACCCCGGCCGCGCAGTCGTCCTCGGTGGCGGACTCGGCCGGGGAGTGCGAGACGCCGGTGGGATTGCGCACGAACAGCATGGCGGCCGGGACGCGTGCGGAGAGGATTCCGGCGTCGTGTCCGGCGCCCGTGCCGAGGACGGGCACCTTCAGATCCGTGCCGGTGCCTTCGGTGCCGAGGATGCGGGCGAGTTCGTCGCGCAGGGCGTGGTCCAACTCGACGACCGGGGTGAAGGACTCCCGGGCGACGGTGAGGCCGACGCCGTGGGCCCGGGCGTGGGCGCGGGCGGCCCGCTCGACGGAGCCGACCACGGCGTCCAGGGTCTCCTGTCCCTCGGCCCGGGAGTCCAGCCAGCCGCGCACCAGGGACGGCACGGCGTTGACACCGTTCGGCTCCACGGCGACCTTGCCGAAGGTGGCGACGGCACCGGCGAGTTCGGCCTCGCGGCGGGCGGCGAGCACGGTCTCGGCGTACGGCAGCATCGGGTCGTGCCGGTCGGTGAGGCGGGTGGTGCCGGCGTGGTTGGCCTCGCCGCGGAAGTCGAACCGCCAGCGTCCGTGCGGCCAGATGGCGGAGGCGATGCCGACCGGGTCGCCGGACAGGTCCAGGGAGCGGCCCTGTTCGACATGGAGTTCGACGAAGGCGCCGATGCGGGCGAGCCGCTCCGGGTCCGGGCCGATGGCGTCCGGGTCCTGGCCGGCGGCCTCCATGGCGTGCGGGAGGGTAATGCCGTCGGCGTCGGTGAGGCGGTGGGCCTCGGCCACGGTGAGCGCTCCGGCGGTGAGGCGGGAGCCGACGCAGGCGAGGCCGAAGCGGGCGCCCTCCTCGTCGCCGAAGTTGACGATGCCGAGCGGCTTGGTGAACCGCGCTCCCCGGTGGCGCAGTTCGTCCAGCGCGGCGAAGGCGGAGACGACGCCCAGGGGGCCGTCGAAGGCGCCGCCGTCGGGTACGGAGTCCAGGTGGGAGCCGGTGACGACGGCGTCCCCGGCGGCCGGGTCACCGAGCCAGGCCCACTGGTTGCCGTTGCGGTCGGTCTCGTAGGCCAGGCCGCGTGTCTCGGCCTGCTCCCGGAACCAGGCCCGGCAGTCGGCGTCGGCGCCGGTCCAGGCGAACCGCCGGTAGCCGCCGGAGGCGGAGTCGCGGCCGACCGGCAGCAGCTCGGCCCACATGCTGTGGAAGCTCACGCGGCGCCGCCCTCGGGGCCGCCCGGCCGCGCGTCGCCGCCCTCGCGCATGGGGACGCGGACGCCGCGCTCCTCGGCGACCGACTCCGCGAGGTCGTACCCGGCGTCCACGTGCCGGATGACGCCCATGCCGGGGTCGTTGGTGAGCACGCGGCGGATCTTCTCCCCGGCGAGCGGCGTGCCGTCGGCGACCGTCACCTGCCCGGCGTGGATCGAACGCCCCATGCCGACGCCGCCGCCGTGGTGGACCGACACCCAGGAGGCTCCGGAGGCGACGTTGACCATGGCGTTGAGCAGCGGCCAGTCGGCGATCGCGTCGGAGCCGTCGCGCATCGCCTCGGTCTCCCGGTACGGGGAGGCGACGGAGCCGCAGTCCAGGTGGTCGCGGCCGATGACGACGGGCGCGGCCAGCTCGCCGCTCGCCACCATGTCGTTGAACCGCTCGCCGGCCTTGTCCCGCTCGCCGTAGCCGAGCCAGCAGATCCGGGCGGGCAGCCCCTGGAAGTGGACCCGCTCCCCCGCCATCCTGATCCAGCGGGCGAGGGACTCGTTCTCGGGGAAGAGGTCGAGGACCGCCCGGTCCGTCCTGGCGATGTCGGCCGGGTCGCCGGAGAGGGCGGCCCAGCGGAAGGGGCCCTTGCCCTCGCAGAAGAGGGGGCGGATGTAGGCGGGGACGAAGCCGGGGAAGGCGAAGGCCCGGTCGTATCCGGCGAGCCGGGCCTCGCCGCGGAGGGAGTTGCCGTAGTCGAACACCTCGGCGCCGGCGTCCTGGAAGCCGACCATGGCCTCCACGTGCCGGGCCATGGAGGCGCGGGCGCGGGCGGTGAAGCCCGCCGGGTCCTTGGCGGCGGCGTCCGCCATGTCGTCGAAGGCGATCCCGGCGGGCAGGTAGGCCAGCGGGTCGTGGGCCGAGGTCTGGTCGGTGACGATGTCGACCGGCGCGCTCATGGCGAGGAGCCGGGGGACGACTTCGGCCGCGTTGCCGAGGAGGCCGATGGAGAGCGGGCGGCGGGCGTCGCGGGCCTCGACGGCCAGCCGGAGGGCGTGGTCGAGGGAGTCGGCGCGGACGTCCAGGTAGCGGTGGTCGATACGGCGGTCGATGGCGCGCGGGTCGCAGTCGACGCAGATCGCGACGCCGTCGTTCATGGTGACCGCGAGGGGCTGGGCGCCGCCCATGCCGCCGAGTCCGGCGGTGAGGGTGATGGTCCCGGCGAGGGTGCCGCCGAACCTCTTGGCGGCGACGGCGGCGAAGGTCTCGTAGGTGCCCTGGAGGATGCCCTGGGTGCCGATGTAGATCCAGGAGCCGGCCGTCATCTGCCCGTACATGGTCAGGCCGAGCGCCTCCAGGCGGCGGAACTCCTCCCAGTTGGCCCAGTCGCCGACGAGGTTGGAGTTGGCGATGAGGACGCGCGGGGCCCACTCGTGGGTCTGCATGACGCCGACCGGGCGGCCGGACTGGACGAGCATCGTCTCGTCCTGCTCGAGGGTCCGCAGCGTCCGCACCATCGCGTCGAAGGAGCGCCAGTCGCGGGCGGCCTTGCCGGTGCCGCCGTAGACGACGAGCTTGTCGGGGTGCTCGGCGACCTCCGGGTCGAGGTTGTTCTGCAGCATCCGCAGGGCGGCCTCCTGCTGCCATCCCAGGGCGCTCGGCTGTGTGCCGCGCGGCGCACGGACGGGGCGGGGTCCTGACATGGCTGCCTCCTGAGGCCGGTTCTGCACGGATGTCACTACTTCTATTCACATCCTCACTTCCTGAATATAGCTAGTCAATACGTCGTGGGGCCTACGCCCGCGCCCCATGGATGTTTGGCTGGACCGCATGAGTGATGACGACGGCACCGGTGAGCGGCGGGCGGCACGGCGGGACCGGGCGGTCCGGGCGGCCGTGGAGCAGGGGCTGCTCGGGCCCGGCACACCCGTGCTGGCGCTGCTGGACGTCACCGGCATCCGGGAGTCGGCGGCGGCGCTGCGGGCGGCGTTCACGGCGGTGACCGCGCCCGGCACGCCCGTGCTGCACGCCTTCGCGGTGAAGGCGGCGCCGCTGGTGCCGGTGGTGCGGCTGCTGCGCGACGAGGGCATCGGCGCGGAGGTGGCGAGCCCCGGCGAGCTGGCGCTGGCGCGGGCGGCGGGGGTGCCGGCGGAACGTACGGTGCTGGACTCACCGGCCAAGACGCCGCAGGAACTGCGCGAGGCGCTGGCGCTCGGGATCGCCGTCAACGCGGACAACCCGCAGGAGCTGGACCGGATCGACGGCCTGCTGCGGTCGGCCCCGACCGCCTCGCCCCTCGGCCTCCGGGTGAACCCGCAGGTCGGCGGCGGCTCCATCGAGGCGCTCTCCACCGCGACGGCGACCTCGAAGTTCGGGGTGGCGCTGCGGGACGAGGGGGCGCGGGAGTGGGTGGTGCGGGCGTATCGGGACCGGCCCTGGCTGACCCGGCTCCATGTGCACACCGGCTCCCAGGGCATCGCGCCGGACCGGATGGCCGAGGGGGTGGCGGCCGTGCACGCGCTGGCCGAGGAGATCAACCAGCGGTGCGGACGGCGGCAGGTCGACACCGTCGACATCGGCGGCGGACTGCCGGTGAACTTCGCCTCGGAGGCGACGGCGCCGACCTACGGGCAGTACGCGCGGGCGCTGCGGGAGGCGGTGCCGGGGCTGTTCGACGGGCGGTACGGGCTGGTGACGGAGTTCGGGCGGTCACTGCTGGCCAAGCACGGCACGGTGGTGGCGCGGGTCGAGTACACCAAGAGCGCCGGGGGCCGGCCGGTCGCCGTGACGCACGCGGGGGTGCAGGTGGCGACACGGACGGTGTACGCGCCGGAGGCGTGGCCGCTGCGGATCGCCGCGTACGACGGGGCGGGCCGCCCCAAGGAAGGGCCACCGGTGGTGCAGGACGTGGCGGGCCCCGCCTGTTTCGCGGGGGACCTGCTGGCGACGGGGCGGGCGTTGCCGCGGCTGGAGCAGGGGGACTACGCGGCGGCGCTGGACACGGGGGCGTACTACTTCGCGCATCACTACGCGTACAACTCGCTGGCCCGGCCGGGGGTGTTCGGGTTCACCGCGGACGACGCCGGGGGCGTGCGCTTCGCGGTGGTCCGGCAGCCCCAGTCACTGGAGGAGATCGTGACCGAGGCGGGCGGAGCACACGTGGACGCCCTGACGTCCCCGACGCCGACCAGGTGAGACGCCCTCAGGGACGTGGGGCCGCGCGAGGCCCATCACATGACGCCCTCACACACGCGGGACCACGCAAGGCCCATCACATGACGCCCTCACACACGCGGGACCACGCAAGGCCCATCACATGACGCCCTCACACACGCGGGACCGCGCAAGGCCCATCACATGACGCCCTCACACACGCGGGACCTTTCAGGTGACGCCCTCAGGGACGCGTGGAACCCCGCGCGCCCAGCCACGACGCGCCCGCACCCGCCCTCTCACCGCACGCCCCGACCGCCTCCAACCGCCTCCGACCGCCTCCAACCGCCCCGGCGTCACACCAGCGCCGCCGTCTTCCGCCGCGCCCCGCCCGGGGCGGCATCCCCCGCCGCGACACCGGTCCCCCGGTACGCCTTGACCGCCTTGCCCGCAGGCCGACCCGCCCTCCGGTCGAGCCAGTCGACCCGCACCCACAGCAGCGCGTCCCCGGCACGCTCCCGGCGGCCGAGCCACGCCGCCTTCAGCCAGAGGCCCACCCCGCAGCCGGCCAGCAGCATCCCGCCGGCCGCCGGGACGGCGAACGCGCTGCCCAGTGCCGCGAGGAAGGCGAGCAGCAGCCACCAGCGATGCCCCCGGCGCCAGTTGCGCGAGGTCACCGCCCGGTCCTGGAGGACGTCGTGCTTGCCGGCGCGGGCCGCCGCACCGGCCAGCCGGGTGTACCGCTTGCGCCGGACGTACGCCACCACGAGGGCCGCGATGATGAAGAGCGCCGCTCCGGCCAGGACACCGATCCGGCGGCCGGTCAGTCCCGGCACCAGTACGCCGATGCCCGCCGCGATCACGCCGAGCCACCACATGGGTGCCGCGCCCGCCCGTACGACGACGGCCACCCGGGCCAGCCCTTGTCCTCCGCGCGCCACGTCTGCCTCCCGTCACATCTGCCAAGCGTCCGAGGGGTGTGCAAGGACGGCAGATTAACGGCGCAAGGTGAGACGAGTCTGAGAGCGCGCGGCGCTCCGCCGGGGCCCCGTCAGTCCACGAACAGCCCTCGCGCCGCCGCGTGGGCGTCGAACTCCTCCAGGCGCGCCTGGGCGTCCGGCAGGTCGTCGCACATGGCTTCCAGCAGCACCCGGCCCAGCAGCATCGGCGCGCAGGCGGTGTCGAAGGCGAGCCCGGTGCCGACGGCGGCGGGCAGCAGCAGGTCGGAGACCTTGGCGACGGGCGCGAAGGCGGAGTCGGCGACGGTGACGACGGTCAGCCCGGCCTCCTTGGCGTGGTCCAGGGCGTCGACGACCTCCCGGGGGTGGCGCGGCAGCGCGAAGCAGAGCAGCGCGCTCGCCCCGGCCCGTACGGCGCCGTCGATCCGGTCCTGGACCATCGAGCCGCCCTCGCCGAGCAGCCGGACGTCGGGGTGGACCTTGGCGGCGAAGTAGGCGAACCCCTGTGCCTGGGCGGCGGCGGCCCGCAGGCCGAGGACGAGGAGGGGACGGCTCGCCGCGAGCAGACGCCCGGCCCGCCGCACCGGACGGGGGTCGGCCAGCACCTCGGCGAGGTGCCGCAGGTTCTCGATCTCGGCCTCGACGGCCTGCTGGTACTCGTTGCCGGCCCCGGTCTGGGGCACCGGCTCGGCGGGGGCGACCTCGCGCAGGTGCCGGCGCAGGTCCGGGTAGCCGTCGAAGCCCAGGGCGACGGCGAAGCGGGTCACGGACGGCTGGCTGACCCCGGCCAGTTCCGCCAGCTCCACGCTGGACAGGAACGGCACGTCGGCGGCGCGCCGCACCATGCTGTGCGCGATGCGCCGCTGGGTCGGTGTCAGCCGGTGCCCCTCGAACAGCGCCTGCAGCCGCGCGGCCGGACTGTCGGTCACACCCATGACGCGCTCCCCCTCCGATCCAGTCGTCCCGGGCCGGTCCCCCGGTCCAGCCACCCTATTCAGTATCCCTCACCTCTGCATACGTCCATGCAGTCAGCCCGTGGAAACGGGGGCTAACCCCAGTGCGACGGGCACCCCCGCTCCGTAGCGTGGACGGCATGACGGGAATGGACGCGCGCGACGCCGAGCTGAAGAGGGAACTCGACGCGACCCTGCGGGCCCGCAGGG
>NZ_JAGGOO010000128.1 GCF_018614415.1 Streptomyces sp. ISL-12 | reverse complement strand
GGTGCGGGGGTTTTCTGCGTTGTGGAAGATTTGAGTGAGGGGCCCTTGGGGCCCCTTTTTTGTTAGGGCTAGAGGCGGCCTGCGGACTTGAGCGCCAGGTAGGCGTCGGAGAGGGCCGGTGGCAGTTCCTCGGGGGTGGCGTCGACGACCGTGACGCCGTGGCGGCGGAGTTGATCTGCGGTGCGATGACGTTCGGCCTGGGAATGGGCGGCGGCTGCGGCCTCGTAGACGGAATCCGTGGTGCCGCGTGAGGTGGCCATTCGGGCCACGTGCGGGTCCGCCACCGAGGCGAGCAGGACCGTATGGCGCTGGGTGAGTTGCGGGAGTACGGGGAGGAGGCCCTCCTCGATGGGGGCCGCGTCCAGAGTGGTGAGCAGGACGATCAGGGATCGGCGGGGCGTGGTGCGGAGGATCGTGGCGGTGAGGCCGCGGGCGTCGGTCTCGACCAGTTCGGGTTCCAGCGTCGCCATGGCGTTGACCAGGGACGGCAGGACGTCGCCCGCGGTGCGGCCCTGGACCAGGGTGCGAACGCGGCGGTCGTAGGCGAGGAGATCCACGCGGTCACCGGCGCGGGTGGCCAAGGCGGCCAGGAGCAGCGCCGCGTCCATGGAGGAGTCCAGGCGGGGAGCGTCGCCCACGCGGCCGGCGGAGGTTCGGCCGGTGTCGAGGACGATGAGCACGTGGCGGTCGCGTTCGGGGCGCCAGGTGCGTACGGCGACCGCGGTCTGGCGGGCTGTGGCGCGCCAGTCGATGGACCGGGTGTCGTCGCCGGGGACGTACTCGCGCAGGCTGTCGAACTCTGTGCCCTCGCCTCGGGTGAGGACGCTGGTGCGGCCGTCGAGTTCGCGCAGGCGCGCGAGTTTGGAGGGGAGGTGCTTGCGGCTGGTGAACGGGGGGAGGACCCGTACCGTCCAGGGGACTTTGTGGCTGGCCTGGCGGGTGAAGAGGCCCAGCGGGCCGTAGGAACGGATTGTCACGCGGTCTGCCTGGCGGTCGCCGCGGCGGGTCGGGCGGAGGCGGGTGGTCGTGCGGCGGCGTTCGCCGGGCGGGACGGTCAGCCGGTGGCGGGACGCGGTGGTTTCCGTGCCCGGTTGCCAGCTGCTGGGGGGCCAGGCGTCGCGGAGGCGGGCGCGGAGCGGTCGGTTGGAGGGGTTGGTGACCGTGAGGGTGACGTCGGCGCTGTCGCCCAGGCGCACGGAGGTGTCGCCGGAGCGCGAGAGGCGCAGACGGCGTACGGGGGCGGCCAGAGCGTAGTCGCAGGCGCAAGCCAGGGCGATCGGGCCGTTGACCGCGAGGATGCTCGTCCAGCCGGGATCCCAGATGCCGACGGGGAGGGAGCCCAGGGCCGCGAGGAGCGCGGCGCGTCCGGTGGGTGCCATCAGCGGGGGACGGGGACGTTGGCGAGGATCGCGTTGATGACGGAGTCGGCGGTCACGCCCTCCATCTCGGCCTCCGGGCGGAGCTGTACGCGGTGCCGGAGCGTGGGGAGGGCCAGGGCCTTCACGTCGTCCGGGGTGACGTAGTCGCGGCCGGTCAGCCAGGCCCAGGCGCGGGCGGTGGCGAGGAGGGCCGTGGCGCCGCGCGGGGAGACGCCGAGGGAGAGGGACGGCGACTCGCGGGTGGTGCGGCAGATGTCGACGACGTAGGCCGTGATCTCGGGGGAGACGGTGGTCTTGGCGACGGCGGCGCGGGCGGATTCCAGGTCGGCGGCGCTCGCCACGGGGCGTACGCCGGCGGCGTGCAGGTCGCGTGGGTTGAAGCCCGAGGCGTGGCGGGTGAGAACGTCGATCTCGTTCTGGCGGGAGGGGAGGGGGATCGTGAGTTTGAGGAGGAAGCGGTCCAGCTGGGCTTCGGGAAGGGGGTAGGTGCCCTCGTACTCGACCGGGTTCTGGGTGGCCGCGACCAGGAACGGGTCGGGGAGGGGGCGGGGGGTTCCGTCGACGGTGACCTGGCGTTCCTCCATCGCTTCGAGGAGGGAGGACTGGGTCTTCGGCGGGGTGCGGTTGATCTCGTCGGCGAGGAGCAGGTTGGTGAAGACCGGGCCGGGCTGGAAGGAGAACTCGGCGGTACGGGCGTCGTAGACGAGGGAGCCGGTGACGTCGCTCGGCATCAGGTCCGGGGTGAACTGCACGCGCTTCGTCTCCAGGCGGAGGGAGGCGGCGAGGGCGCGGACCAGGAGGGTCTTGGCGACGCCGGGGACGCCTTCGAGGAGGACGTGGCCGCGGCAGAGCAGCGCCACGACGAGGCCGGTCACGGCGGCGTCCTGGCCGACCACGGCCTTGGCGATCTCCGCGCGCAGGGCCTCGAGGGACGCGCGGGCGTCGCCCGGGTTCCCGGCCGGCCCGGCGTTGTCAGTGGTCGGGTCCATCATGGACGGCGTACCTGCCTTTCGAGTTCATCGAGTTGATCGGCGAGGGAGACGAGGGCCGCGTCGTCGCTGGGCGGCGGGCCGAAGAGGAGGGTGTGCGGGGACTGCCCGGTGCCGGGATCCCCGTAGTCGCCGTGGAGGTGGGCGGACAAGGCGGGGAGCAGGGCCTCGGGCGTGTGTGCTTGGGGTACGGGGATGCCTACCAGGGGGGCGAGGCGGGTGCGGGTGGTGGCGCGAAGAGCGGCGGCCGCGCGGTCGCGGGCGTTCACCTTGCGGTAGAGGCGGGCGCGGCCTTCGACGGTTTCGGAGGCGCGGACGGCCACGGGGAGTTTTTCGGGAACGAGGGGGCCGAGCCGGCGTGCCCTCCACAGGGCGGCGACGGCCGCGGCGATGAAGAGCTGCAGGGTGCCCCAGAGCCAGCCGGAGGGGAGCAGGTCGAAGAGGCTGCGTTCGCCGTCGTCCGCGGCGGTGGTGTCGGAGAGGGAGGGGAGGTACCAGACCAGATGCGGGCGGGAACCGAGGAGTTGGAGGGCGAGGGAGGCGTTGCCGTGCTCGGCGAGGCGGTCGTTGAGGAGGATGTCGGGGGCGCCGAGGACGATCGTGTCGCCCGCGGAGGCGGATCCGTTTCCGGGGGTTTCTTCGGCAGGGTCTTGGGACGGCTGCTCGGTGGCCGGTTCGGGGATGCGCAGGAGGGTGGCCAGGCGCTGGCTGCGGTAGCACGCGTCGGCGTCGAGGTGGGTGGTGGTGTAGCGGCGGCCGCCGGTGTCGGCGGTGCCCGCGCGCCGGGCGGCGGGGAGGTCGCAGCCGGTACCCGGGGACAGCGTCGAGTCGAGGCTGATCGCGGGGTCGGCGGTGACGCCGGGGGCGAGGCGCTCGACGGACGCGCTGCCGGGGGCGACCAGGACGGTACGCCCGCCCGAGCCGACGGCGGCCGAGCGCAGCCGGGTCTGCTGGGATTCCGTCAGGAGGTCGGGGGCGGCGACCAGCAGGGTGGTGTCTGGGCCGGTGGCGGCGCGTGCCGCGGCCAGGGTGGTGACCAAACGGGTCGTCACGCCCCGGTCGGCGAGGAGTTCGGCGACGGCCCGGCTGCCGTAGGGGTCGGCCGAGCGCGGGTCGAGTTCGCCGTGCCGGGCGTCCGAGCGGACGACGGCGATCGCGACGGCCCCCGCGAGGAGCAGGACGAGGGCGAGTGCGATGCCGCGCGTGCGGGTCCACAGGTGGCGGGCGGTGGGCGAGGCCGAGGTGGACGGGAGCGTGGCCTCGGTAGTCATCCGGCGGCTCCCTGGCGGGTGTGGCGGTCCGCGCCGGGAGCGGTGGTGCCGCTCGCCGGCTGGGGGCGGGTGCGGTCCAGGTCGCGGTCGAGTCCGGCGATGCGCCGGTACGACTCCTCGGTCGCCGCTCGGCCGCCGTACGTGACGTCGTCGAAGGACCGGGCCGCGGCGCGGAGCCCGTCGCCGTGGACGGGCAGGGCGCGGCCGGCCTCCGTGGCCGCCTCGTCGGCGGTGCGGCCGGGACGGAGGTCGAGGAGGGCGCGTTCCTCCAGGGCCCGGACGATGGCCCGCATGCGCTCCTGGACGGCCTGGTTCCAGTGGCCCTGGGCGGCGTGCGCCTCGGCCGCGGTGCGGTGTTCGGCGGCGCTGCGGGGGCGGTCGTCGAAGAGGGAGGCGGTGGTGCCAGGTGTGCGGCGGGGGGTGCCCAGTCGCCACCAGAGGGCGGCGGCGACCAGGACGACGGCGGCGATGATGACGACCAGTCCGAGCGTTCCCCCGGGCGTCGCGGTGGAGGCGGTGCTGAACAGCTCGTCGATCCAGTCCCAGAAGGCGTTGAGGGCGCGGTGGAACCAACTGGGGTCGTTCTCGTGGTACATGCGCTTGGACAGCTCGCGGCGGGCCGCCTCCCGGGCGGGGTCGCGGGGTGTCGTCAGCGGTGGTTCGTCGTCGGAGCGCGACAGTACCGGCGCCAGCCCGTGGCCGGCGCCCAGCACTGTCCGTACGGCGGTGTGCGGCAGTACCTCGGTGAGGACTCCCCCCGTCCTGCTCACCGCATCAGCTCCCCGGGGTCGTGCCGGGGGCGCCGTAGCCCTGGACGCCGGCGGCGCGGGCCAGTTCGAGGTCGAGGGCCTCGCGGCGGATGCGCTGGTCGATGTAGAGGAGCACGGTGACCCCTGCGGAGATCGGGAAGGTGATCATGGAGCCGATCACCGAGCCGATCCCGCTGATCACCAGGAAGGTCCAGCCGAGGCCGCCGCTGCCGTCGACCAGGCCGCTGAACCCGTCGCCGTTGAAGGCCGCGGCGAGGAAGGTGAAGGGGATGACGACGATCGACGCGACGACGTTCGCGATGATCGCGGCCAGCAGCTGGATGCCGAAGATCCGCCACCAGGAGCCCTGCACGAGCTTGGTGGAGCGGGTCATCGCCTTCACGATGCCCTGCTTCTCCAGCATCAGCGCGGGCGAGGCCAGGGAGAAACGGATCATGAGCCATCCGGCGACGACCACAGCGGCGATGACGCCGATGACGCCGATCGCGACGGCGGCTCCGCCGCCCGCCGTGAAGGCGACGAGGATGCCGGGCAGGGCGCCGACGATGACGATTCCGACGGTGATGATCAGCAGCAGGAGCACCAGGCCGAACAGCTTCAGCACCTGGGGGCGGGCGTCCCGCCAGGCTTCGCCGGTGGTCACCGGCTTGCCGAGGACGGCACGGCTGGTGACGGTCGTCAGCAGGGCGGTCGCCAGGACCGTGCCGACCAAGGAGATCACGAAGAGGACGGCCGAGCTGACCATGGTGGCGGCCATGGCGTCACCCAGTTCGCTGAGGGTCGCGTCGGGGTCGTTCAGGGCGTCGGTCCGCGCGCTGTCCAGGACCAGGCCCTGGACCAGGACGACGATGACTTGCGTGACGACCGCGACGGTCAGCGAGATGCCGAGGACCGTGCGCCAGTAGGCGCGCATGGTGGAGACCGCGCCGTCGAGGATCTCGCCGACGCCGAGCGGGCGCAGGGGGATGACGCCGGGCTTGGCCGCGGGCGGGGGGCCGCCCCAGCCCGCGCCCCAGCCGCCGTATCCGCCGCCCCAGCCGCCGCCGGGGACGCCGCCAGGACCGCCGGGCCCGCCGCCGTGTCCGCCGGGGCCATGCGGGCCTTGCGGACCCTGTGGGCCTTGACCCGGAGGCGGGGGCGGGGTGCCCCAGCCGGGGCCGGGGGGCGGCGGAGGCGGTGGGGTCTGGCCGGTGCCCGTGGGGGCCGTGGGCGCGGACCACTGGCCGGGTGGCGGCTGCTCCGTGGACCACTTCGTGCCGGGGCCTGTCGGGTCCGCGCCGGGCTGGTCCGCGCCGGGCTGGTCCGCCGGCCGGCCGGGGCCGGGGCGGTCGGCGGGGCCGGACGCGCCGGGCTGCCGCCCGTCGGACGGGGCGGATCCGGGCGAGGTCCAGCCCGGAGTGTCGTTCATCGTCGCTCCTTCACGGTGCCCGTCCGCGGTCGCGGCGGCAGGTTGGCAGCCATCGTGCCATGGGGTGGTCGGATGATGACCGGCCGCGGTAGGTGCTGCGCACCTTCAATTGTCCGACGGATAGGGGGAAGACTGACCGCATGGCTGATCAGTACGCGCAGACCGGCGAGGACAAGCGGCCGAGCGACATACCGGCCCTCCGCTGGGAGGAACCACCCGAGGGACCGGTCCTGGTCCTGCTGGACCAGACCAGGCTGCCGGCCGAGGAGGTCGAGCTGGTCTGTACGGACGCGCCCGCGCTCGTGGAGGCGATCCGTTCGCTGGCCGTGCGCGGGGCGCCGGTGCTCGGTATCGCCGGTGCGTACGGGGTCGCGCTCGCCGCCGTGCGGGGTTACGACGTGGACGACGCCGCGAACGCGCTGACGGGCGCCCGTCCCACCGCGGTGAACCTGGCCGTCGGCGTGCGCCGGGCGCAGGCCGCGCACCGGGCCGTGCTCGCCCGGGGCGGTGGTGCTCAGCAGGCCGCCGAGGCGGCGCTGGCCGCGGCGCGGGCGCTGCACCGGGAGGACGCCGAGGCCAGCGCCCGCATGGCCGCGCACGGACTGGCGTTCCTCGACGAGTTGCTGCCCGGGGGCGGGCACCGCGTCCTGACCCACTGCAACACCGGGTCGCTGGTGT
Organism: Streptomyces sp. ISL-12; assembly: GCF_018614415.1. GTDB lineage: Bacteria > Actinomycetota > Actinomycetes > Streptomycetales > Streptomycetaceae > Streptomyces. The sequence goes on along the minus strand of NZ_JAGGOO010000128.1, from coordinate 22,712 downwards.
CCGGCGGCGAGGGCACGGCGTTCGCGGTGGCGCTCGCGGCGCACCGGGCGGGACGGCTGCGGCGGCTGTGGGTGGACGAGACGCGGCCGCTGCTGCAGGGTGCCCGGCTCACGGCGTACGAGGCGGCCCGCAACGGCATGGCGTACACGTTGCTCACCGACAACGCGGCCGGTTCGCTGTTCGCGGCAGGTGAGGTGGACGCGGTGCTGATCGGGGCGGACCGGATCGCGGCGGACGGGTCGGTGGCGAACAAGGTGGGGAGTTATCCGCTGGCGGTGCTGGCGCGGTACCACCATGTGCCGTTCATCGTGGTGGCGCCGGTGACGACGGTGGACCCGGACACGGCGGACGGGGCGGCGATCGAGGTGGAGCAGCGGCCCGCGTACGAGGTGACGGAGGTGTCGGTGCCGCAGGTGCCGGTGTCCGGGGCGGGCGGCGGCGTTCCGATCGCCCCTCTGGGGACGCAGGCGTACAACCCGGCGTTCGACGTGACCCCGCCCGAGCTGGTGACGGCGGTCGTGACGGAGGAGGGCGTGGTCTCGCCCGTGACCGCGGAGGCCCTCGCCGGGCTGTGCGCGCGGGCGCGTCGGGTGACGGCCGGCTGACGGGACCGTCGGGCCGTCCGCTCTGTACAGTGCACGCCGAGGGGCGGGACGTGGCCGGCGGGACAGGACTGGCACGGCGGCGGCGAGTGTCAGCGGACTGCCGGCCGCGCGTGGGTCATGGCGGGCACGGTGGAGGCCGGCCGGTCGCAGAGCGCTGCTGGTGGCGGGGCTGGTCGCGGCGTTGTCTTCGGTGTGGGGGCTTCCTGATTCCGGTGGATGCCCGGGCCCGGGTACCGGGGCAGACAGTGACCGTCCCCTACGGCTAGGGTCACAGGCCAGTGACCTGCCTCACCTGCGCGTCTGTGTCCGTTATGAGAATGGGATGATGTCGTTTATGAAGGGACGAGTCCTTGTCGTCGACGACGACACCGCACTGGCCGAGATGCTCGGCATCGTGCTGCGTGGTGAGGGTTTTGAGCCGTCTTTCGTAGCCGACGGCGACAAGGCGCTGGCCGCCTTCCGTGAGAGCAAGCCCGATCTGGTGCTGCTGGATCTGATGCTGCCGGGCCGGGACGGGATCGAGGTGTGCCGTCTGATCAGGGCGGAGTCCGGGGTTCCGATCGTGATGCTGACGGCCAAGAGCGACACCGTCGATGTGGTCGTGGGCCTGGAGTCGGGCGCGGACGACTACATCGTGAAGCCGTTCAAGCCGAAGGAGCTGGTGGCCCGGATCAGGGCCAGGCTGCGGAGGTCGGAGGAGCCGGCGCCGGAGCAGCTCGCCATAGGTGACCTGGTCATCGACGTGGCCGGGCACTCCGTGAAGCGGGACGGGCAGTCGATCGCGCTGACGCCGCTGGAGTTCGATCTGCTGGTGGCGCTGGCCCGTAAGCCGTGGCAGGTGTTCACGCGCGAGGTGCTGCTGGAGCAGGTGTGGGGGTACCGGCACGCGGCGGACACCCGGCTGGTGAACGTGCATGTGCAGCGGCTGCGCAGCAAGGTCGAGAAGGACCCCGAGAAGCCGGAGATCGTGGTGACCGTCCGGGGTGTCGGTTACAAGGCGGGGCCGAGCTGACGTGTCCGGGGACAGTGCCGCTTCGGCGCCCGGAACGTCCGGGGCCCGCGCCGGGCGGCCTGTCGGCCGCAAGCCGGCCGGTTCCCGCTGGGGACGCCTGCTGGAGGGCGGGCTGTTGAACGGCGGGGTGCAGGGCAGTCCCGTACTCCGCCTCGTCATGCGCTGGGTGCGGCGGCCGTTGCTGCCCGTGATGCGGTTGTGGCGGCGCAACATCCAGCTCAAGGTGGTCGTCACCACCCTGCTGATGTCGCTGGGTGTGGTGCTGCTGCTCGGGTTCGTCGTCATCGGGCAGGTCCGCAACGGGCTGCTGGACGCCAAGGTCAAGGCCTCGCAGTCGCAGGCGACCGGCGGGTTCGCGGTGGCCAAGCAGAAGGCCGAGGAGTCGGCGACCGTGACCGGCGACGACGCCGCCTCGGTGGACGGCCGGCCCGCGCAGAACGTCATCCAGTGGATGAGCGACCTGGTGAAGTCGCTCTCCAGCGGCGGCCAGGGCGCCTTCGACGTGGTCACGCTGCCCGTCGGCGGTGAGAGCGGCAGCGGGCGCGGGCCGCGCGCCTCCGGGCTGGTGGACCCGTCGTCCAGCGTTCCCGAGGAACTGCGGGAGCGGGTCGACAGCAGCACGGTCGCGGCGCAGAGCTACACCCGCATCGTCTACAACTCCGCCCAGGACTCCCAGCCGGCCCTGGTGATCGGCAAGCGGGTCAACGACCCGAACGGCCAGCCGTACCAGCTGTACTACCTCTTCCCGCTCACCCAGGAGGAGAAGTCGCTGAGTCTGGTGAAGGGCACTCTGGCGACGGCGGGGCTGTTCGTCGTCGTGCTGCTCGGGGCGATCGCCTGGCTGGTCGTGCGGCAGGTCGTGACGCCCGTGCGGATGGCGGCGAGCATTGCCGAGCGGCTGTCCACCGGGAAGCTGCAGGAACGGATGAAGGTCACCGGCGAGGACGACATCGCGCGGCTCGGCGAGGCCTTCAACAAGATGGCGCAGAACCTCCAGTTGAAGATCAATCAGCTGGAGGACCTGTCGCGGATGCAGCGGCGGTTCGTGTCGGACGTGTCGCACGAACTGCGGACGCCGCTGACGACCGTGCGGATGGCGGCCGATGTCATCCATGACGCGCGCGCGGACTTCGACCCGGTGACCGCGCGGTCGGCGGAGTTGCTCGCCGACCAGTTGGACCGGTTCGAGACGCTGCTCGCGGACCTGCTGGAGATCAGCCGGTTCGACGCGGGCGCGGCGGCGCTGGAGGCGGAGCCGATCGACCTGAGGGAGGTCGTGCGGCGGGTGGTCAGCGGGGCCGAGCCGCTCGCGGAGCGCAAGGGGACGCGCCTGAGGGTCGTCGGTGATCAGCAGCCCGTCGTCGCCGAGGCCGACGGCCGGCGGGTGGAGCGGGTGCTGCGCAACCTCGTGGTCAACGCTGTCGAACACGGTGACGGCAAGGACGTCGTCGTCAAGCTCGCCGCGGCGGGCGGGGCCGTGGCGGTGGCGGTGCGCGACTACGGCGTGGGGCTCAAGCCCGGTGAGGCGACCCGGGTCTTCAGCCGCTTCTGGCGGGCCGACCCGGCACGCGCGCGTACCACCGGCGGTACCGGACTGGGCCTGTCCATCGCCCTGGAGGACGCGCGGCTGCACGGCGGCTGGCTGCAGGCGTGGGGTGAGCCGGGCGGCGGGTCGCAGTTCCGGCTGACCCTGCCGAGGACCGCCGACGAGCCGCTGCGGGGCTCGCCGATCCCCCTGGAGCCCGGCGACTCCCGGCGCAACCGGGGGCTCGGCGACGCGGGCCCGCCGCACGCCGCGACCGGGCCGGGCCAGGCGGCGGCCCCGTCCCGGGACGCGATCCCGCCCCGGCCGGGCGCGGCGGTTGCCACGGCCGATCCGACGGCGCTGCCCGGCAGCGGCGCGCGGGTGGTGCCCCGGCACGTGCCGGAGGCCCGGAACCAGGAGGGCCGCGCCGGTCTGCCGGAGGCGAGCCGTACGGCCACCGGGTCCCAGGACGCGAACAGACAAGGGGAGGGGACTCGTGGGCGCTGACCGTGAGGGGGGCCGGCGGGCGACGTCGGCCCGCGCGGTGGTGTACGCCGCCTGCGGTGCCGTACTGCTGGCGGGGTGCGCGTCGATGCCCGACAACGGAGACCTGCGGGACGTGGCGTCGACGCCACGGCAGGACTCTCAGGTGCGGGTTTTCGCGATGCCGCCGGCGAAGGACGCCTCCGCCACGGACATCGTGCAGGGGTTCCTGGAGGCGCTGACCAGCGACGACCCGGACTACGAGACGGCGCGGAAGTACCTGACCGGCAAGGCCGCCGAGAGCTGGCGGCCGAAGCGGTCCACGACGGTGCTCGCGGACGGGCCGGGCACCGTGGTCGACCCCGCGGGGAGCCGCGAGGAGGGCAGTGACTACTCGGTCACCCTCACCGGTACCAGGGTCGCCACCGTGGACGCGCAGCAGTCGTACGCGCCCGCCGAGGGGGAGTACCGGCAGCCGGTGCATCTGACGCGGGACACCGAGACCGGGCAGTGGCGCATCGACGCGCCGCCTTCCGGCGTCGTCATGGGCAAGTCGGACTTCCAGCGCAACTACATGTCCGTCAACAAGTACTACTTCGCCGCGGACAACGGGGCGGAGGACGCCGCCGACGGAGCGGGGCGGACCGCGGCGGTCGCCGATCCCGTCTATGTACGGCGGCGTGTGGAACCTCTGGCGCAGGCCGTGCGTTCTCTCATCGACGGGCCGACGAGTTCGCTCGGGTCCGTCGTCAGGTCGAGCTTCCCCGCCGGTTCTGACCTGGCGAAGAACGTCACCGCGCTGACCCCCGACGAACACAGCAAGCTGACGGTGCCGTTGAACGGCAAGGCCGCCCGGGCCGGTGCCGACGAGTGCGCCGAGATGGCCACGCAGTTGCTGTTCACGCTGCAGAGCCTGACGCCGGCGGTGGACGAGGTCGAACTGCGCTCCGGTGACAAGCAGTTGTGTTCGCTCACCGACGACCGGGCCGAAGCGGTCGCGGCCCGCGGCTCGGCCGAGCATCCGGACTACCTGTACTTCGTCGACGACGAGCAGCGCCTGGTACGGCTGCCGTCCGGCGGCAACGCCACGGCGGCGGAGCCGGTTCCGGGGGCGCTGGGCGAGGGCGGTACGGCCCTGCGGTCGGTGGCGGTGTCGCGTGACGAGCACACGGCGGCCGGGGTCGGGCTCGACGCCAGGTCGCTGTACGTCGGATCGCTGGTGTCGGGCGGTTCGCTCGGGGAACCCGTGCTGGTCAGCCAGGGGGCGACGGAGGACGAGCGGCTGGCGCCGCCGAGCTGGGACACGCGGGGCGACCTGTGGGTCGCCGACCGGAACCCGGACGATCCGCGGCTGCTGGTGCTCGAGAAGGGCTCGGAGGAGCCGGCGGAGGTGCGCGTCTCGGGACTGGACGGGCGGGTCCAGGCGGTACGGGTGGCCGCCGACGGGGTGCGGATCGCACTGATCGTGGAGAAGGACGGCGACCGGTCGCTGTTCATCGGGCGGATCGAGCGGGGCGCGAAGGCCGGCGACCCGCCGACGGTACGGGAACTGCGGTCGGCGACGCCCGAGTTGGAGGAGGTCACGGCCATGTCCTGGGCCGGTGACAGCCGCCTGGTGGTGGTCGGGCGCGAACACGGGGGCGTGCAGCAGATCGGATACGTCCAGGTCGACGGCTCAGCGCCGGAGACATCGGCGCCGGCCGCGCTCACCGGAGTGAAGGACATCGCCGCGTCCGAGGACGACGGGGTGCCGCTGGTGGCGTACTCGGAGGACGGGATCGTCCGGCTGCCGTCCGGGATGCAGTGGCAGAAGGTCACGAAGGGGACGGCGCCGGTCTATCCCGGGTGAGCCCGGGCGAGGGCGGCCCGCGGGCGGTTGCTCGGGGACGGGTGGCCGGCCGGTGGTGTTGCCGCTGGTGCGGGAGTTGTCCACAGGTCCGGGGGTGCGGTGGGCCGAGGTTTTCCACAGGGCTGGCAGGGCTGTGCGGAGGGCGGCACAGTGGTGGGCATGCGGGGCTGGTGGCAGGACCTCACCGACCTGGTACTGCCGACCGAGTGCGGAGGGTGCGGCAGGCCGCGCACGGTGCTGTGCCGCGAGTGCCGTGCCGTGCTCGGCAGGGGTGTGCCGCGCCGGGTGCGGCCAGTGCCGGAGCCGCCCGGACTGCCGGCGGTGTACGCGGCGGCGGCGTACACCGACGAGGTGCGGGCGGTGCTGCTGGCCCACAAGGAGAGAGGAGCGCTGGCCCTGGCGGGGCCGCTCGGCGCGGCCCTGGCGGGCGCGGTGCGGGCGGGACTGCGCAGGGCGGAGGACGACAGGGGTTCCCCGTCGGTGCGGGCGGTTCGGCCGGTGCGGGCGGACTGGTCGGGGGACAGTGCCCCAGGGGCGGGCTGGGAGGCCCCGCCGACTCGGCAGGCTCAGTCGGGCTCGTCGGGCTGGTCGGGCTCGTCGGACTGGTCGGCCGCGTGGGTGCGGGCCGACGCGGGTGCGAGTGCGGAGTGGCCGAGGACGGAGGGGGCGCGGGCGCCCTGTGCCGCAGGCGGGACAGGGCCGGTGCTGCTGGTCCCCGTGCCGTCCGCGCGGCGGGCGGTGCGGGCCCGGGGGCATGATCCGGCGCGGCGGATCGCGCTGGCGGCGGCGGGTGAGCTGCGGCGGACCGGTACGCCGGCCCGGGTGGCGGCCGTACTGCGGCAGCGGCGTGCCGTGGCCGACCAGTCGGGGCTCGGGTCCCGGCAGCGGTCGGACAACCTGGCCGGGGCGCTGACCGTGGTGCCCGGTGCCGCCCGGCTGCTGCGCGACGGGGGACCGGTCGTGCTCGTCGACGACCTGGTGACGACGGGGGCGTCCCTCGCGGAGGCGGCGCGTGCCGTGCGGGCGGCGGACGAGGTGGTTGAGCGGGAAGCGGGGACGCGTCCGTACAGAACGGCGACGCCGCCCGTGTATCCCGGAGCGGTGTGGGAAGGCAGAGGGGAACGGAGAACCGGAGTGACGGAAGTGAGGGCGGACGCGGCGCCCGCCGGGCCGGGAACGACGGGCGTGACTCGAACGGGTGACGCCATCCGTGGTGTGATCCAGGCGGCTGTGGTCGCCGCTTCACCAGAGTCTTTCGAAATAAACCGGAACTGATTGAGAACTTGCGTCGTTGCAGGTAATAAGCGAATCAATTCACTTGAACGGAGGTAGGGGGCTGTAGAGGGTGACGACATCCGTCCGGGCGAGATATGTTCGGTTGTGAGGGAAAGCCGCAGGCCACACCCCTCTTGTCCGAATGCCGAGTCGCGGGTTCATTCGGAAATCACCCGCGCCGGTGGAGTGGAGATCTCGCCCCTGGGGGAGGAGGTGGGCGTCACCGAGTCCGAGGTTCCGGGGCCTACCGGAACCTGGTGCGAAAGGGAGATGCTCCGCGAGCTGAGCGGAGTGATCCGGGAACGGAGTTCTGCGTGGACATCGTCGTCAAGGGCCGCAAGACCGAGGTGCCCGAGCGGTTCCGGAAGCACGTGGCCGAGAAGCTGAACCTGGAGAAGATCCAGAAGCTCGACGGCAAGGTGATCAGCCTCGACGTCGAGGTGTCCAAGGAGCCCAACCCCCGACAGGCCGACCGCTGCGACCGAGTGGAGATCACGCTCCGCTCCCGCGGTCCGGTGATCCGGGCGGAGGCGGCGGCGAGCGATCCGTACGCGGCGCTCGACCTGGCGGCGGAGAAGCTCGGCGCCCGGCTGCGCAAGCAGCACGACAAGCGCTACTCGCGGCGCGGCACGGCACGTATCTCGGCCGCCGAGGTTCCGAACCACATCCCGGGCGTGGCGACGCTCAACGGAAACGGTGCCGCCGACGAGCAGGAGCAGGGCGGCGTGCCTACCAGGAAGGTCGGTTCGCTGGAGGTCCAGGGCGACGGGCCGCTCGTCGTGCGTGAGAAGACCCACGTGGCCGCCCCGATGAGCCTCGACCAGGCGCTCTACGAGATGGAACTCGTCGGGCACGACTTCTACCTCTTCGTCGACTCCGAGACCAAGGAGCCCAGCGTCGTCTACCGGCGGCACGCCTACGACTACGGCGTGATCCACCTCAGGACGGACACGATGGTCGCCCAGACGCCCTCGCCCGACGCGGGCGGCGCACTCGGCGGCTGACCTCACCGGTGCGTGGTACGGCCGGTGCCCCTGGAGCGCCTGTGCGCCCCTAGGGGCACCGGTGTGCGACCCCGTTCGCGCCCCGCGCCGTCGTCCCGAAGTCGGCCGGGCATGGAATCATGGCCGCAACGGCCCAACCGGTGGGCCGTTGCCTTGGGTTGGCGCTGGCCCGGGTTTCATGGCCACAGCCTTCAGGGGGAGGAACGATGGCGGACAGCTTCGGACCGATGCGGGGCGGGGATGCCCACGACGGCGTCGTCGGCATGGGCCCGGAGGCGGGTGCCCCACGCAAGGAGCCGATCAGAGTCCTGGTCGTGGACGATCACGCCCTGTTCCGCCGCGGTCTGGAGATCGTGCTCGCCGCCGAGGAGGACATCCAGGTCGTCGGTGAGGCGGGCGACGGTGCCGAGGCCGTCGAGAAGGCCGCGGACCTGCTCCCCGACATCGTGCTGATGGACGTACGGATGCCCCGGCGGGGCGGTATCGAGGCGTGCACCTCCATCAAGGAGGTGGCCCCCAGCGCGAAGATCATCATGCTGACGATCAGCGACGAGGAGGCCGACCTCTACGACGCGATCAAGGCGGGCGCCACCGGCTATCTCCTCAAGGAGATCTCGACCGACGAGGTGGCCACCGCCATTCGCGCGGTCGCCGACGGGCAGTCGCAGATCAGCCCCTCCATGGCGTCGAAACTGCTCACCGAGTTCAAGTCGATGATCCAGCGGACCGACGAACGCCGGCTGGTGCCCGCGCCGCGGCTCACCGACCGGGAACTGGAAGTCCTCAAACTCGTCGCCACGGGGATGAACAACCGCGACATCGCCAAGGAACTGTTCATCTCCGAGAACACCGTGAAGAACCACGTGCGCAACATCCTGGAGAAACTGCAACTGCACTCCCGGATGGAAGCGGTGGTCTACGCGATGCGGGAGAAGATCCTCGAAATCCGCTGACGGGCGAATCCCTTTACGGGCGGCGGTTTCGGTTCAGGCCAGGAGGCGGGCCAGTTCCCCGGCGAGCGGCTCGCGCAGGTCCGGCGCGGCCACCCGTTCCACCCGTACATCCGTGCAGTCCACCCAGCCCGCCGCCTCCACCAGGGCCTGAGCCACCGCCGGGACCGCCTTGCGGCCGTCCAGGGTGACCTGCTTGGCCACCAGCGTGCGGCCCTCGCGGGCCGGGTCCACCCGGCCGACCAGCCGGCCGCCGGCCAGGACGGGCATCGCGTAGTAGCCGTGCACCCGCTTCTGCCGGGGGACGTACGCCTCCAGGCGGTGGGTGAAGCCGAAGATCCGCTCGGTGCGCGCCCGCTCCCAGACCAGGGAGTCGAAGGGGGAGAGCAGCGTCGTGCGGTGACGGCCGCGCGGTGGTGTCCGAAGGGCCTCGGGGTCGGCCCAGGCCGGCTTGGACCAGTCCGCCACCGTGACCGGCACCAGACCCGAGTCGGCGATCACCGCGTCGACCTGCTCGGCCTTGAGCCGGTGGTAGTCCGCGAGGTCCGCGCGAGTGCCGACGCCCAGGGACTGCCCGGCCAGACGGACCAGGCGGCGCAGGCACTCGGTGTCGTCCAGCCGGTCGTGCAGCAGCTCCTCCGGGACGGCGCGCTCGGCCAGGTCGTAGACCCGCTTCCAGCCGCGGCGCTCGACGCAGACCACCTCGCCGTACATCAGCGCGCGTTCGACGGCGACCTTCTCGCCCGACCAGTCCCACCACTCGCTGGTCCGCTTGGCGCCGCCCAGCTCCGTGGCGGTCAGCGGGCCCTCGGCGCGGAGCTGCTTGATCACCTGGTCGTAGGCGCCGGCGGGCAGGCCGTGGTTCCAGTGCGGGCGGGCCCGGTAGGCGCGGCGGCGGAAGGCGAAGTGGGGCCACTCCTCGATGGGCAGGACACAGGCGGCGTGCGACCAGTACTCGAAGGCGTGGGTGCCCGTCCAGTAGGCGTCCTCGACCGCCCGGCGGCCCACCGCGCCCAGGCGGGCGTACGGCACGAGCTCGTGGGAGCGGGCGAGGACCGAGATGGTGTCGAGCTGGACCGCGCCGAGATGACGGAGGACACCGCGGACACCGGCGCGGCGGTCGGGGGCGCCGAGGAAGCCCTGGGCCCGCAGGGCGATGCGGCGGGCCTCGTCGGCCGACAGTTCCGTGGCAGCGCGCGGGAAGGTCGTCATACGTCCGCACGATAAGGGGTGGCACTGACAGCGAGGGCGGCCGTGCGCGCTACGACCGGGCGGGTATGTAGGAGGCCGTCGACGGCAGGCCCAGGTCGGACGGGAGCAGGGAGCCGACCCAGCAGTCACGGCGCACGCCCTTGTTGTCGACCGCCGAGCGCAACGTGCCCTCCAGGGTGAACCCGGCGCGCTCGGCCACCGCGCGCGAGCCCGCGTTGCCCACCTCGGCACGCCACTCCACGCGGTCGACCGACAGCCGGGTGAAGGCCCAGCGGGAGACGGTCAGGACGGCCTCGGTGACGTAGCCGTTGCCCCGGTGCTCCTTGGCGCCCCAGAAACCGATCTCGGCCGCGCCCGGGGAGAGCATGGTGAGGCCGACCATGGCGACCAGGTCCCCGGTGGGCAGGAAGACGCCGAAGGTGAACATCGTGGCGTTCGCCCAGCCGGCCGGGACCATCTGTTCCGTGAAGGCACGCGCGTGTTCCGGCAGATACGGGGAGGGGACCATGGTCCAGCGCTGGATGTCGGGGTCCTGACAGGCGGCGAGGACGGCGTCGGTGTCCTGGGGGCCGACCGTGCGCAGCAGGAGCCGTTCGGTGGTGAGCGTGTGGGGTTCCATCGGCCGATTCTGCGCGCGGTGCGCGCCGGGCGCCATCACTTCGCCGTGCGTGCGCGGCCGGTCACGTTTCGCGCAAATCACCGGCGCCGCGCGGCACCATCGGCCGGGCCCGCACGTTGTCATGGGTGAGAGCGGATCGGAGCGGGCCCGGAGCGGACCGGAGGCGGTGCGCGGCGGCGGGCGGCAGTCGTCGCGGCAGGCCTCCCGGCGTGACGGTGTCCTCGCTTACGATGGCCGTTGCTCACTCACGTCCAATGGAAAACGACCGTCCCAGGCCCGACCGGCAAGGAGACCAACCCCCGTGTCCGTCCTCTCGAAGATCATGCGTGCAGGCGAAGGCAAGATCCTGCGCAAGCTGCACCGCATCGCGGACCAGGTCAACTCCATCGAAGAGGACTTCGTCGACCTCTCCGACGCCGAGCTGCGGGCCCTCACCGATGAGTACAAGCAGCGCTACGCCGACGGCGAGAGCCTCGACGACCTGCTGCCCGAGGCCTTCGCCACCGTCCGCGAGGCCGCCAAGCGCGTCCTCGGCCAGCGCCACTACGACGTGCAGCTGATGGGCGGCGCCGCCCTGCACCTGGGCTACGTCGCCGAGATGAAGACCGGTGAGGGCAAGACCCTCGTCGGCACCCTGCCCGCGTACCTGAACGCGCTGTCCGGTGACGGCGTCCACATCATCACGGTCAACGACTACCTGGCCGAGCGCGACTCCGAGATGATGGGCCGCGTGCACCGGTTCCTCGGCCTCGAGGTCGGCTGCATCCTCGCCAACATGACGCCGGCCCAGCGCCGCGAGATGTACGGCTGCGACATCACGTACGGCACGAACAACGAGTTCGGCTTCGACTACCTCCGCGACAACATGGCGTGGTCCAAGGACGAACTCGTCCAGCGCGGCCACAACTTCGCCATCGTCGACGAGGTCGACTCCATCCTCGTCGACGAGGCCCGTACGCCGCTGATCATCTCCGGCCCCGCCGACCAGGCCACCAAGTGGTACGGCGACTTCGCCAAGCTGGTCACCCGCCTCAAGCGCGGCGAGGCCGGCAACCCGCTCAAGGGCATCGAGGAGACCGGCGACTACGAGGTCGACGAGAAGAAGCGCACGGTCGCCATCCACGAGTCCGGCGTCTCCAAGGTCGAGGACTGGCTGGGCATCGACAACCTCTACGAGTCGGTCAACACCCCGCTCGTCGGCTATCTGAACAACGCCATCAAGGCGAAGGAACTGTTCAAGAAGGACAAGGACTACGTCGTCATCGACGGCGAGGTCATGATCGTCGACGAGCACACCGGCCGTATCCTCGCCGGCCGCCGCTACAACGAGGGCATGCACCAGGCGATCGAGGCGAAGGAGGGGGTGGACATCAAGGACGAGAACCAGACCCTCGCCACGATCACCCTGCAGAACTTCTTCCGCCTCTACAACAAGCTCTCCGGCATGACCGGTACGGCGATGACCGAGGCCGCCGAGTTCCACCAGATCTACAAGCTCGGCGTGGTCCCGATCCCGACCAACAAGCCGATGGTCCGCAAGGACCAGTCCGACCTGATCTACCGCACCGAGGTCGCCAAGTTCGAGGCGGTCGTCGACGACATCGCCGAGAAGCACGAGAAGGGCCAGCCGATCCTGGTCGGCACCACCTCGGTCGAGAAGTCCGAGTACCTCTCGCAGCAGCTCTCCAAGCGCGGCATCCAGCACGAGGTGCTCAACGCCAAGCAGCACGACCGGGAGGCGACGATCGTCGCCCAGGCCGGCCGCAAGGGCGCCGTGACGGTCGCCACCAACATGGCCGGCCGCGGTACGGACATCAAGCTCGGCGGCAACCCCGAGGACCTCGCCGAGGCGGAGCTGCGCCAGCGTGGCCTCGACCCCGAGGAGCACATCGAGGAGTGGGCCGCGGCCCTGCCCGCCGCCCTGGAGCGTGCCGAGGAGGCCGTCAAGGCCGAGAAGGAAGAGGTCGAGCGGCTCGGCGGGCTGTACGTGCTCGGTACCGAGCGGCACGAGTCGCGGCGTATCGACAACCAGCTGCGCGGTCGTTCCGGCCGTCAGGGCGACCCCGGCGAGTCCCGGTTCTACCTCTCCCTCGGCGACGACCTGATGCGCCTGTTCAAGGCCCAGATGGTCGAGCGCGTGATGTCCATGGCGAACGTGCCGGACGACGTGCCGATCGAGAACAAGATGGTCACGCGCGCGATCGCGTCCGCCCAGTCGCAGGTCGAGCAGCAGAACTTCGAGACCCGCAAGAACGTCCTGAAGTACGACGAGGTCCTCAACCGGCAGCGCGAGGTCATCTACGGCGAGCGGCGCCGCGTCCTGGAGGGCGAGGACCTCCAGGAGCAGATCCAGCACTTCATGAACGACACGATCGAGGCCTATGTGCGGGCCGAGACCGCCGAGGGCTTCCCGGAGGACTGGGACCTGGACCGGCTGTGGGGCGCCTTCAAGCAGCTCTACCCGGTGAAGGTCACCATCGAGGAGCTGGAGGAGGCGGCCGGTGACCGGGCCGGGCTGACCGCCGAGTACATCGAGGAGTCCATCAAGGACGACATTAGCGAGCAGTACGAGGCGCGGGAGAAGCAGCTCGGCTCCGAGATCATGCGGGAGCTGGAGCGCCGGGTCGTGCTGTCGGTCCTGGACCGCAAGTGGCGCGAGCACCTCTACGAGATGGACTACCTCCAGGAGGGCATCGGCCTGCGCGCCATGGCGCAGAAGGACCCGCTGGTCGAGTACCAGCGCGAGGGCTTCGACATGTTCACCGCCATGATGGACGGCATCAAGGAGGAGTCCGTCGGCTACCTGTTCAACCTGGAGGTCCAGGTCGAGCAGCAGGTCGAGGAGGTCCCCGTCGAGGACGAGAAGCCGTCCCTGGAGAAGGGCCCGCAGGACGCGGTGCCGGCCCAGGCGAGTGCCTCGCGGCCCGAGATCCGCGCCAAGGGGCTCGACGCCCCGCAGCGGCGCAACCTCCACCTGTCCGCGCCGACCGTGGACGGCGAGGGCGGTGTCGTCGAGCGTGAGGAGCGCGCCGACGAGGAGCCGGCCCGCTCCGAGAGCGACGGCCTCACCCGCGCGGAGCGCCGCAAGCAGGCGAAGGGCGGGCGGCGCCGCAAGAAGTGACGGCGGTGTCCGCGGCGGTTCGGCCGTCGTGGGCCGCCGCGGTACGGAGGGCCGGGTCACCCGAGGGTGCCCGGCCCTCCGGGCGTTCAGCCCGTGCAGTCCGTTGAGCCCGTCCAGCCCGTCCAGCCCGTCCAGCCCGTCCAGTCCGGTCAGTGGAGGTCCTCGCGGGGCGGGCGGGGGCCGCCCAGTTCCACGGCGGTGCAGCGCCAGCGCAGGTCCGGTCCGCGCTCCAGGCGGAAGGCCATCGCCCGCAGCTGGTCGCCCGCGCCGATGCGGGCGAAGACCTCCACGGCGCCGGGACGCGGTTCGAACCAGCCGATGTCCCGGACGACGGGCCGGGTGCCGCGGGTGCGCAGGGGGCCGCGCTCGGCGAGCCGGGCCAGCTCGTCGTAGGCCTGGCCGACGGTGTGCCGGAGCATGGAGTGGACCGGGCTGCGTCCGCTGAGCACCGCGAGGAGCCGCTCCGCGAAGAGGTCGGCGGGGCGGGGCTGCGGGACGGCGGGCCGCGCCGTCCGGGGCGGGACGAGGGGCGTCCGGGCGGGGGCGACGGGCGTGGAGGGCCAGGAGACGGCCGCCGGGGTGGGGAGGGCCCCCTGACGACCGCCGGCGGCCCGCCGACCGGGGGCGGTCCCGTGTACGGCTGGGGCGGTCCTGCGTGCGGTTGGGGTGGTACCGCGCGCGGTTGGGGCGGCGGTGGGTGCGGTTGGGGTGGTTGCCGGTACGGCTGGGGCGGTCCCGCGTGCGGTTCGCGTCCGGGCCGGGGTGGCTGTGCGTGCGGTTCGCGTCCGGTCCGGGTCGGCCGTGCGGCCGGTGGTCGGAGTGCCACCGGGGGCGCCCGGCGGGCGGGTGTCCTGGGGGCGGGTACGGCGCTGGACGGGCCTCGGGGAGGAGCCGGGAGGCCGGTCCTCGGGCACCGCGGTCCAGGTGGCGGCCGTAGCGGGGCCGCGGGGCGGGGTGCCGGCGGGGCGGCGGGAGTCGTGGCGACCGGGCGGGCGGGAGCCCGGGTGGCGGTGCTGTGCCCTGTTCGTGGTCCGGCTCATGGCCCTGCTCATGACCTTGTTCATGACCTTGTTCATGGGATCCCCGTTCGGCGGCCCGTGGCATACCGGGCGGTAACTTGCTGTTGCGGACCTTGTACGGGGTGTGGTGGCATGCTGGCAAGGGGGACCGGAGGGAGCGGAGAGGGCGGTGAAGTTCACCTATCCGAGTGGCTCGGCTGGTGTCGGACCCGCGGCGGCAAGGGCGTGCCGGGTGAAGTTCCGGCGCGGAGTTGACGCCTGCGGCGGCTTGGTGGGGAACTCGATGGGGGACCCCCGGCGCGTATCCTGATGACTCTTCCGCCCCGCCTCGACCTGAGCGGACCCGACCGGACCCGACCACGAAAGCGGCCAGCCATGCGCGTCTACGTCCCCCTGACCCTCCCCGGTCTCGCCGAGGCGCACCGGTCGGGGCATCTGGGGAGCGGGCCGTTCACCGCCTACGCCGTCACGCCCGCGCTGCGCGAGTGGTACCTCTCGGACGACATCGAGGAACTGGAGTACGCCGCCCTCAACCGGGCCGCCCTGGCCTCGCTGCGGCTGCTGGCCGGGGACGCCGCGGCCCCCCGGCGCCGGGTCGTGGTCGCCGTCGACGTACCCGACGGCACCGCGGCGGCCGACCCCGGCCGGGGGCCGGACCCGGCCGCGCTCGGTGAGGTCCGGGTCGCCGGGAGCGTGCCGCTCGGCAAGGCGGCGGCGGTGCACGTCGACTCGGCCGACGCGGAGGCGGACGTGAGCGCCGCGGCCGACGCGCTCGCGGCGGCGGACGGCGGGGACGACGACGCCCAGTTCGTGGTGGACGGGGCCGAGGACCACGAACTGCTGTGGTACGCGACGCAGGAGATCCCGAACCTGGTGGGACTCGCCGGCTGACACCGCCCCCGGCCCGGCGGTGACTCACGGTGACCCTTGATTGTCAGTGGCGGCGGGTACGTTTGCGGGCATGGGGATGCGAACGCGGACAGGGGCGCACATCGTCTGGGACTGGAACGGCACGCTGTTCCACGACAACGACGCGATCATCGGGGCGACGAACGCGGCCTTCGCCGAGCTGGGCCTGGAGCCCATCACGCTGGAGCGGTACCGGACGCTGTACTGCGTGCCGGTGCCCAAGTTCTACGAGCGGCTGATGGGGAGACTGCCCACCGACGCCGAGTGGCAGGTCATGGACGAGGCCTTCCAGCGCCACTACACCGCGCACCGGGTGCGGTGCGGGCTCGCCGACGGGGCGACGGAGCTGCTCGCGGGGTGGCGGTCGGCGGGGCACAGCCAGTCGATCCTCAGCCTGTACGGCCATGAGGAACTGGTCCCGATGGTGCGGGGGTTCGGGATCGAGACGCACTTCATACGGGTCGACGGGCGCACCGGTCCCTCCGGCGGCAGCAAGGCCGAGCACATGGTGCGGCACCTGGCGGCGCTGGCCGGGGTGGAGCCCGCCCGGACGGTCGTCATCGGGGACGCCGTCGACGACGCGACCGCCGCGCGCCACGCGGGGGCGCGGGCGGTGCTGTACACCGGCGGCTCGCACAGCCGTACGAGCCTGGAGGAGGCGGGCGTGCCCGTGGTGGACACGCTGGCGGAGGCGGTCAAGGAGGCCGAGCGGCTGGCGGCGTGAGCCGGCCGGCCCGCGACACCCCGGCCCGCGCGGCACCCCGGCCCGCGCGGCACCCCGGCCCGCGCGGCACCCCGGCCCGCCGGCCCGCGCCGTCCCTGCCCTCCCCGCCCGTGTCCGTCGCTGTGCGGAACGTCAAAGTTTCACCCCCGGTTTTGTACACATGCGGCTCATGACGGGTTCCAGGGAAGGAGCGATAGCCTTATGGCGTGATCAGCGCGATAGCTCGCGGGGGCATCCGTGTCCCTGCCCTGCGCCCGGAGAGCACGGACGACATCCGTGACCGGGCGGCGGTCGCTGGTCCTCGCGGGCGGGACGGGGCGTCGAGGAACCCCGAGGCGCCGAGCATTCCCCGGACGGTGACGCCGACGAGAGCGGTATCACACCCGGCGGACGCGTCGGACATGGCTGATATGCCCCCGCTCCTCTCACCTTGCGGCATAGCGTCGGATCAGAACGGACACCCCGCGTCTGGGCGTTGCGTCGGAAGGCGGGAGACCGTACTTCCTTCTACGTCACGCAACGGCGCGCGACAGGAGCCAGAGGACAATGCAGACCAAGCTGGACGAAGCAAAGACCGAGCTGCTCGACAGGGCCGCACGGGTAGCTGAGAACAGCCCGGTCGGGGGGTACCTACCGACTGGGACGACGGACGAGGGCTCCCCGGACACCCCGGACCGTGAATCCGTGTTCGCGTTCCTCCAGCGCTACTACCGGCACACCGCCCCGGAGGACCTGGGCGACCGCGAACCGGTCGACGTCTTCGGAGCGGCCGTCTCGCACCACCGGCTGGCCGAGAACCGCCCGCAGGGCACCGCCAACGTCCGGGTGCACACCCCGACGGTCGAGGAGAACGGCTGGACGTGCAGCCACTCCGTGGTCGAGGTGGTCACCGACGACATGCCCTTCCTGGTCGACTCCGTCACCAACGAGCTGACCCGGCAGGGACGCGGCATCCACGTCGTCGTCCACCCGCAGTTCGTGGTGCGGCGCGACGTCACCGGCAAGCTCGTCGAGGTGCTCACCACCTCGCCCGGCAAGGACCTCCCGCACGACGCGCACGTCGAGTCCTGGATCCACGTCGAGATCGACCGCGAGACCGACCGCGCCGACCTGAAGCAGATCACCGCCGACCTGCTGCGGGTCTTGTCCGACGTCCGCGAGACCGTCGAGGACTGGGGCAAGATGCGCGAGGCGGCCGTCCGCCTCGCCGAGGACCTGCCCGCCGAGCCCGCCCCCGACGACCTCGACCCGCAGGAGCTGGAGGAGGCCCGCGAGCTGCTGCGCTGGCTGGCCGACGACCACTTCACCTTCCTCGGCTACCGCGAGTACCAGCTGCGCGGCGACGACTCCCTCGCCGCCGTCCCCGGCTCGGGCCTCGGCATCCTGCGCGCCGACCCGCACCACGAGTCGGGCGAGGACCACCCGGTCAGCCCGTCCTTCGAGCGGCTGCCCGCCGACGCCCGGGCCAAGGCCCGCGAGCACAAGCTGCTGGTGCTGACCAAGGCCAACAGCCGGGCGACCGTGCACCGGCCCTCCTACCTGGACTACATCGGCGTCAAGAAGTTCGACGCCGAGGGCAATGTCGTCGGGGAGCGCCGCTTCCTCGGGCTGTTCTCCTCCGCCGCCTACACCGAGTCCGTCCGCCGGGTGCCGGTCATCCGGCGCAAGGTGCGGGAGGTGCTGGAGCGGGCCGGGTTCTCGCCCAACAGCCACGACGGCCGCGACCTGCTCCAGATCCTGGAGACGTACCCGCGCGACGAGCTGTTCCAGACGCCGGTCGGCGAGCTGCAGACCATCGCGACCTCCGTGCTCTACCTCCAGGAGCGCCGCCGCCTGCGGCTCTACCTGCGCCAGGACGAGTACGGGCGCTACTACTCCGCCCTCGTCTACCTCCCCCGGGACCGCTACACCACCGGCGTCCGGCTGCGGATCATCGACATCCTCAAGGAGGAACTCGGCGGCACCAGCGTCGACTTCACCGCCTGGAACACCGAGTCGATCCTCTCCCGGCTGCACTTCGTCGTCCGCGTCCCGCAGGGCACAGAGCTGCCTCAGCTGTCCGACGCCGACAAGGACCGCATCGAGGCCCGGCTGGTCGAGGCCGCCCGGTCCTGGGCGGACGGGTTCGCCGAGGCGCTCACCGCGGAGTTCGGCGAGGAGCGCTCCGCCGAGCTGCTGCGCCGCTACGGCAGCGCCTTCCCCGAGGGCTACAAGGCCGACCACGGCCCCCGCTCGGCCGTCGCCGACCTCGCCCACCTCGAAGCGCTGGACGAGGAGCGCACCTTCGCGCTGAGCCTGTACGAGCCGGTCGGCGCCGCGCCCGAGGAACGCCGGTTCAAGATCTACCAGAAGGGCGGATCGGTCTCCCTCTCCGCGGTCCTGCCGGTGCTCAGCCGGCTCGGCGTCGAGGTCACCGACGAACGCCCGTACGAGCTGCGCTGCGCGGACCGCACCACCACGGCCTGGATCTACGACTTCGGCCTGCGCATGCCGAAGGCGGTGGCCGGCGGCGCCGACTACCTCGGCGACGACGCCCGTGAGCGCTTCCAGGACGCCTTCGCCGCGGCCTGGAACGGCAAGGCGGAGAACGACGGCTTCAACGCCCTGGTGCTCAGCGCCGGGCTGACCTGGCGGCAGGCGATGGTGCTGCGCGCGTACGCCAAGTACCTGCGGCAGGCCGGGTCCACGTTCAGCCAGGACTACATGGAGGACACCCTCCGCAACAACGTCCACACCACCCGGCTGCTCGTCTCACTGTTCGAGGCGCGGATGTCGCCCGACCGGCAGAGCGCCGGGCACGAGATCGTCGACGCCCTCCTCGAAGAGCTGGAGGCCGCCCTCGACCAGGTCGCCAGCCTCGACGAGGACCGCATCCTGCGGGCCTTCCTCACCGTCATCAAGGCGACGCTGCGCACCAACTTCTTCCAGCGGACCCAGGCGGGCCGGCCGCACGACTACGTCTCGATGAAGTTCGACCCGCAGGCCATCCCCGACCTCCCCGCGCCCCGGCCGGCGTTCGAGATCTGGGTGTACTCGCCGCGTGTCGAGGGCGTGCACCTGCGGTTCGGCAAGGTCGCGCGCGGCGGCCTGCGCTGGTCGGACCGCAGGGAGGACTTCCGTACCGAGATCCTCGGCCTGGTCAAGGCGCAGATGGTGAAGAACACCGTCATCGTGCCGGTCGGCGCCAAGGGCGGCTTCGTCGCCAAGCAGCTCCCCGACCCGAGCGTGGACCGGGACGCGTGGATGGCGGAGGGCATCGCCAGCTACAAGTGCTTCATCTCCGCCCTGCTCGACATCACCGACAACATGGTGGCCGGCGAGGTCGTCCCGCCCGCCGACGTGGTCCGGCACGACGGGGACGACACCTACCTGGTCGTCGCCGCCGACAAGGGCACCGCCACCTTCTCCGACATCGCCAACGAGGTCGCCGAGTCCTACGACTTCTGGCTCGGTGACGCCTTCGCCTCCGGCGGTTCGGCCGGTTACGACCACAAGGGCATGGGCATCACCGCGCGCGGCGCCTGGGAGTCCGTCAAGCGGCACTTCCGGGAGCTGGGCACGGACACCCAGAGCGAGGACTTCACGGTCGTCGGCATCGGCGACATGTCCGGCGACGTGTTCGGCAACGGCATGCTGCTCAGCGAGCACATCCGCCTGGTCGCCGCCTTCGACCACCGGCACATCTTCGTCGACCCGAAGCCCGACGCCGCCGTCTCCTACGCCGAGCGCCGCCGCCTGTTCGAGCTGCCCCGCTCGTCCTGGGAGGACTACAACAAGGAGCTGCTGTCGGCGGGCGGCGGCGTCTTCCCCCGCAGCGCCAAGGCGATCCCGGTCAACGCGCACATCCGGGAGGCCCTGGGCATCGAGGGCAAGGTCTCCAAGATGACCCCGGCCGACCTGTTGAAGGCCATCCTCCAGGCACCGGTCGACCTGCTGTGGAACGGCGGCATCGGTACGTACGTCAAGGCGTCCACCGAGTCCAACGCCGACGTCGGCGACAAGGCCAACGACGCCATCCGCGTCGACGGCAAGGACCTGCGCGTCCAGGTCGTCGGCGAGGGCGGCAACCTGGGCCTGACCCAGCTCGGCCGGATCGAGTTCGCCGCGGGAGGCGGCCGGGTCAACACCGACGCCATCGACAACAGCGCGGGCGTCGACACCTCCGACCACGAGGTGAACATCAAGATCCTGCTCAACGGCCTGGTCGCGGACGGCGACATGACGGTGAAGCAGCGCAACAAGGTGCTCGCCGGGATGACCGACGAGGTCGGCCGCCTGGTCCTGCGCAACAACTACGCGCAGAACACGGCGATCGCCAACGCGCTGGCCCAGTCCAAGGACATGCTCCACGCGCAGCAGCGGTTCATGAAGCACCTGGTGCGCGCGGGCCACCTGGACCGGGCGCTGGAGTTCCTGCCCACCGACCGCCAGATCCGCGAGCGGCTCAGCAACGGGCGCGGGCTGACCGGCCCGGAGACGGCGGTGCTGCTGGCGTACACGAAGATCACGGTCGCCGAGGAGCTGCTGCACACCTCGCTGCCCGACGACCCGTACCTGAAGACGCTGCTGCACGCGTACTTCCCGACCGCGCTGCGCGAACAGTTCGCCGACCGGATCGACAGCCACCCGCTGCGCCGCGAGATCACCACGACCGTGCTGGTCAACGACACGGTCAACACGGGCGGTACGACGTATCTGCACCGGCTGCGCGAGGAGACGGGTGCCTCGCTGGAGGAGATCGTGCGGGCGCAGACCGCGGCCCGCGCCATCTTCCGCTCGTACCCGGTGTGGGACGCGGTGGAGGGTCTGGACAACACGGTCGAGGCCGCCGTCCTGACCCGGATCCGGCTGCACTCGCGCCGCCTGGTCGAGCGCGGCACCCGCTGGCTGCTGAACAACCGGCCGCAGCCGCTCCAGCTCGCCGAGACGGTCGACTTCTTCGCCGAGCGGGTCGAGCAGGTCTGGTCGCAGCTGCCGAAGCTGCTGCGCGGCGCGGACGCCGACTGGTACCAGCGCATCCACGACGAGCTGACCGGCGCGGGCGTCCCGGACGAGGTGGCGACCCGGGTGGCCGGGTTCTCCTCGGCCTTCCCGACGCTGGACATCGTCTCGGTGGCCGACCGCACGGGCAAGGAGCCGCTGGACGTCGCCGAGGTCTACTACGACCTCGCCGACCGGCTGGGCATCACCCAGCTGATGGACCGCATCAGTGAGCTGCCGCGCGCCGACCGCTGGCAGTCCATGGCCCGCGCGTCGATCCGCGAGGACCTGTACGCCGCGCACGCGGCCCTCACCGCCGACGTACTGGCGGCGGGCAACGGGACGTCGACGCCGGAGCAGCGGTTCAAGGAGTGGGAGCAGAAGAACGCGGCGATCCTCGGGCGGGCGCGGGCCACGCTGGAGGAGATCCGGAGTTCGGACGCGTTCGATCTGGCCAATCTGTCGGTGGCGATGCGGACGATGCGGACGTTGCTGCGCACGCATTCATGACCGGTGACCCCCAGCTGGCCGGACATTCGGGGCATCCCGGATAAAGTGGCCGGATGGCTGGGTGGTCCGGGTCCGCGTCGGGTTCCAGGCCGAGCACGGTGGTCGTCCCTTGGACGGTCGCCGTGCTCGTGCTTTTTCTGCTGCTGCTGGTCGTGGTCCGGCTGCCGTGGGCCGGTGACCTCGGGCTGCACGCCGCCACCGTCGAACGGCTGCGGCACAGCCTGACCCACCCCGGCAACCCGCTGGTCGACGCGGACACGCCGAGCCCGTACTACTCGCCGTGGACGGTCGTCCTCGGGGCCGTCGCCAAGGTCGGCGGGGCCTCGGTCTTCGTGGTGCTGCGGCTGGGCGCGCTGGTCGGGCTGGGGCTGCTGGTGACGGGCGTGTGGCGGTACGTCCGCACGCTCACCGGGCACCGGGCGGCGCCGGCACTGGCGTTGCTGTGTCTGCTGCTGCTGTGGGGTACCGAGATGTTCGCGTGGAGCGGGTTCCTCGGGCTCAACTCGCTGGCACTGGCGGTGGCGTACCCGAGTGTGCTCGCCCTGGGGCTCGCCTTTCATCTGTGGGCCGGGCTGGCGTCGGCGGTCAGCACCGGGGGCGGGTGGGGGGAGTGGCTGGGGCTCGGAGTGCTGTGGGCGGTGGTCCTGCTGTGCCATCAGTTCACGGGGGTGGTGGCCTCGCTGGGGGCCGTCGCCGTGCTGGTCGCGGGGCGGCGGGCGTGGCCGGTGGCCGGGGTGCGGATCGTGGGCGGGGTGGCGCTGGGGGCCGGGGTGCTGTGGGTGTGGCCGTACTACGACTTCTTCGCGTTGTTCGGGGCGGGGGGCGGGCTGGAGGCGGTGCACCGGCCGTTGTACGAGGACCTGGCCGGGCGGTACTGGCTGGTGCTGGTGGGGGTCGTCGCGCTGGGGGTGCGGT
>NZ_JAGGOO010000127.1 GCF_018614415.1 Streptomyces sp. ISL-12 | reverse complement strand
ACCCCACCCACCACGACCACCACGCCCACCACGACCACCCCACCCGACGCCGCCCCCCAGGAGTACGAGTACGCCGCCCTCCGTGAGTACGAGGCCGAGGACGACGACGACCTCGCCGGCACCACCCCCCGGGGCGCCGCCCTCGCCGCCGGCCTCACCGCCGAGCTGGCCCGCGAGGAGGCGGCCACGGCAGGGCCCCGCCCCACCGACCCCTCACTCGCCCCTGCCGCAACGGCCCTGTGGGACGACCGCCCCCTCCCCCTCCTCCCGCTGCGCCCCCCGCGCACCGGCCGCGAGATCCTCACCGATCACGTCACGGCGATGGTGTGCTGCGCGGCGATGGACACCGCGGGCGCGGCCCCCGGCCTCGACTGGCTCGACGGCCCGTCCCTGCTGATCCACGGCGAACGCGCCGCCGACCTGGCCCCCCGCATCCTCGCCCTCGTCGAGACCGGCGACCCGGCCCCCCTGCGCGCCTGGCTGGCCGACCTGGGCATACGCCCGGAAAAACCGGTACGC
Organism: Streptomyces sp. ISL-12; assembly: GCF_018614415.1. Classification (GTDB taxonomy): domain Bacteria; phylum Actinomycetota; class Actinomycetes; order Streptomycetales; family Streptomycetaceae; genus Streptomyces. The sequence goes on along the minus strand of NZ_JAGGOO010000127.1, from coordinate 50,445 downwards.
CTGGTCTGACCGCCCCGAACACCACCACGAACACCACCACGCCCCCCCCGGCAGCAGCCCCCGTAGCAGCCCCCGGCCCGCCCACCACTCCCTCCCTTCCCTCACTCCCCTCCATCCCCTCCGTCCCCACAACTCACCACAACCCCTCCCGCCATTGCGGACCCTCTGATTCCACTTTGGCTCAGTTCGCGACGAACCGTGACAGCCTGCGTGCGATATGTGATGTGCTGGGACCGATCGCGCACATGGCAATCGCGTACGTCATACGCACGACCACGGGGGCTCGAGGGAGGGGAATGACCCATGGGGTCCGAGCAGATCCGCCGATGGGAATCCGGAGCACTCGCCCACGCCGTCACCGACCCCTTCGGTCAGGGGCCGGTGCCGTGGCTGCGCGGCGGTGAGACGTACTTCGGCGACAGCGGCCAGATCGTCCCCTGGTACGTGGACCAGGACCAGGACCAGGACCAGCACCCCGCCCGGGAACCGGGCGGCGACGGAACGCGCCGGAAGTCCCCCCGGAAGGCCCCCCACCGCTCCGGCGGCGGCCCCCGCGCCGCCGACGACGTCCACCTGCAGATCAAGGGGTTCACCTCCACCGGCGCGGTCGCGCCCGGCGACGCCATCGACTTCCACATCACCGTCGACCCGCCCCAGCAGTTCTCCGTGGACGTCTACCGCATCGGCCACTACGGCGGCGACGGCGCCGCCAAGATCACCAGCAGCCCCCGCCTCTCCGGCATCGTCCAGCCCCCGCCGCTCGCCGCCGACCGCACCGTCTCCTGCCACCACTGGTGGCTGTCCTGGCGGCTCCAGGTCCCGACGTACTGGAACATCGGCGCGTACGTCGCCGTCCTCACCACCGCCGACGGCTACCGCTCCCACGTCCCCTTCACCGTGCGCGACAACCACCCCGCCGACCTCCTGCTGCTCCTGCCGGACATCACCTGGCAGGCGTACAACCTCTATCCGGAGGACGGCCGCACCGGCGCCAGCCTCTACCACGCCTGGGACAAGGACGGCCGGCTGCTCGGCGAGGCCGACGCCGCCACGACGGTCTCCTTCGACCGCCCGTACGCGGGCGCCGGCCTCCCCCTCCACGTCGGCCACGCCTACGACTTCATCCGCTTCGCCGAGCGCTACGGCTACGACCTCGCCTACGCCGACGCCAGCGACCTGCACGCGGGCCGCGTCGACCCGACCCGCTACCGGGGCCTGGTCTTCCCCGGCCACGACGAGTACTGGTCCACCGCCATGCGCCGCACCACCGAACTCGCCCGCGAGCAGGGCACCTCCCTGGTCTTCCTCTCCGCCAACACCATGTACTGGCAGGTGGAGCTGTCCCCCTCCCCGTCCGGCGTCCCCGACCGCCTGCTCACCTGCCGCAAACGCAAGGGCCCCGGCAAACCGGTGCTGTGGCGGGAGATCGACCGCCCCGAGCAGGAGATACTCGGCATCCAGTACGCGGGCCGCGTCCCCGAGCCGCATCCGCTGATCGTCCGCAACGCCGACCACTGGCTGTGGGAGGCCACCGGCGCCCACGAGGGCGACCCGATCGAGAACCTGGTCGCGGGCGAGGCCGATCGCTACTTCCCGCGCGCCCCGCTCCCCCCGTACGACGAACGGGTGCTGCTCGCGCACTCCCCGTACGAGGACGCCGACGGCGCCCGGCGCCACCAGGAGACCTCCCTGTACCGGGCGTCGTCCGGCGCCTGGATATTCGCGTCCGGAACGTTCGCCTGGTCCCCGGCCCTGGACCGCCCCGGCCACGTCGACCCCCGTGTGCAGCGCGCCACCGCCAACCTGATGGACCGCATCTGCAAACGCGAGTGACCACCACCGCCCACCACCGCCCCCCTGTCCGCCCTGGCCCCGCCGTACGGGAGAATGCGGAGGCATTGGACAGAACCACGGGGAGGAACCGTGTCCGGATTCGTCGAAAAGCCCGAGCCGCTTGAGGTCCCGGGCCTGGTGCATCTGCACACCGGCAAGGTGCGCGAGCTGTACCGCAACGAGGCGGGCGACCTCGTGATGGTCGCCAGCGACCGCATCTCCGCCTACGACTGGGTGCTGCCCACCGAGATCCCCGACAAGGGCCGCGTCCTCACCCAGCTCTCCCTGTGGTGGTTCGACCAGCTCGCCGACCTGGTCCCGAGCCACGTCCTGAGCACCGAACTCCCGCCCGGCGCCCCCGCCGACTGGGCGGGCCGCGCCCTGGTCTGCAAGTCCCTGGACATGGTCCCGGTGGAGTGCGTGGCCCGCGGCTACCTCACCGGCTCGGGCCTCGCGGAGTACAACGAGTCCCGTACCGTCTGCGGACTCGCCCTCCCCGAGGGCCTGGTCGACGGCTCGGAGCTGCCCGCCCCGATCTTCACCCCGGCCACCAAGGCCGAGGTCGGCGAGCACGACGAGAACGTCTCCTACGAGGAGGTCGCCCGCCAGGTCGGCGCCGACACCGCCGCCCGGCTGCGCCAGGCGACCCTCGCCGTGTACTCCCGCGCCCGGGACATCGCCCGCGACCGGGGGATCATCCTGGCCGACACCAAGTTCGAGTTCGGCTTCGAAGGCGAGGAGCTGATCCTGGCCGACGAGGTCCTCACCCCGGACTCCTCCCGCTTCTGGCCGGCCGACCAGTGGGAGCCGGGACGCGCGCAGCCGTCGTACGACAAGCAGTACGTCCGTGACTGGCTGACCTCGGCGGAGTCCGGCTGGGACCGCAGGAGCGAGCAGCCCCCGCCGCCGCTGCCGCAGCAGGTCGTGGACGCGACCCGCGCCAAGTACATCGAGGCGTACGAGCGCCTGACGGGCCTCGGCTGGAGCTAGATCCCCAGCTCCCGAGAGACAACGAAAAGCCCCCGGCCGAAACCGGGGGCTGATCGGACTGATCGAACTGGAGCGAACGACGAGGTTCGAACTCGCGACCTCAACCTTGGCAAGGTTGCGCTCTACCAACTGAGCTACGTTCGCAGGTGCTCCGCTCCGTGCGGTGCGAGCACCACTATACCCAACCCCGCTCGCGCGCGAGACGCACCGCGGCATGACGGTTCTCCGCCCCGAGCTTCGTCGCCGCCGACGACAGGTAGTTCCGTACCGTCCCCTCCGCGAGCGCGGCCCGCTCGGCGATCTCCGCGACCGGCGCCCCGTCGGCCGCCAGCTCCAGCACCTCGGCCTCGCGGGCGGTCAGCGGCGAGTCCCCGGCGGAGATCGCGTCGGCGGCCAACTCCGGGTCGACGTAGCGGTTTCCGGCGTGCACCGTGCGGATGATCTCGGCGAGCCGCTGGGCGCTCACGGTCTTCGGCACGAACCCGCGCACCCCGGCCGCCAGGGCCCGCTTCAGATGTCCGGGCCGTCCGTGACTGGTCACGATCAGCACCTTGCAGCCGGGCAGCTCGGACCGCAGCGATGTGGCCACCCTCACACCGTCCGCGCCGGGCATCTGGAGGTCCAGGACCGCCACGTCGGGCTCGTGCGCCCGGGCCATCGCCAGCGCCTCCGGGCCGGTGGCCGCCTCGGCGATCACCAGGAGGTCGTCCTCCAGGGAGAGCAGCGCGGCCAGCGCCCCGCGGATGAGGTGCTCGTCGTCGGCGAGCAGGACCCGTACGGCGTCGCTCACGGCGTGACCTCCGCTCCGGCGCCCGCCCCCAGCGGCACCCGCGCCACCACCCGGAACACGCCGCCGTCGGCACGCCCCGCCTCCAGCGTCCCGTCCACCGCGCTCAGCCGCTCCCGCAGCCCCGCCAGCCCCGAGCCACCGCGCCCGCCGGCCGCTCCGCCGGACGCCTCGCCGCCCGTCCCGGACGCCTCCGCCGCGCCGTCGTTCTCCACGGTCAGTACCACTCGCTCTCCGGTCGTCCGAACCGTCACGGCGCACCGCTCCGCCGCCCCGTGCCGCAGTACGTTGGTGGTGGCCTCGCGCACCACCCAGCCGAGCGCCGACTGCACCCGGGCGGGCAGCCCGGCCGTCTCGCCGCTCACCTCGCAGACGATGCCCGCGGCGTCCAGCACCCCCCGCGCACCGGTGAGTTCGGCCTCCAGGTCGGCCTCCCGGTACCCCCGTACGACGTCCCGCACCTCCCGCTGCGACTCCCGGGCGATGCGCTGCACCTCGATCATCTGCTCCACGCCCTCGGGCCGCTCGCGCCGGGTCAGCTGGACGGCCAGTTCGCTCTTGAGCGCGATCACGGCCAGGTTCCGCCCGATCACGTCGTGCAGGTCCCGGCCGAACCGCAGCCGTTCCTCGGCGACCGCCAGCCGGGCCCGGGTCTCGCGGGCCTCGTCGAGTTCGAAGACCGCGTTGAGCAGCCAGACCGAGAAGACCGAGGTGAAGGCCAGGAACCCCGCGCCGCACAGCACAGTGCCCACGGTGACCACGGCGGCGGCCAGGGGCGCGCCCAGCAGCAGCGCCCCGGTGCCCGAGCCCAGCGCGAAGCCGCAGACCAGCACGGCCACCTGCCGCCGGCGGTCCATGCCCAGCGTCATGATGCCGACGCCGAAGGTGACGATGACGCCGAAGGTGCTGCCCACCGCGGTGGCGGCCTTCTCGCCGGGCCGGAACTCCGCGAACGCGAGCGCGCCGGCGGCCAGCGCGGCGGTGAGGCCGCCGAGGGCCCACAGCAGCCGCACCGGCCGGGCCCGCCGACCGCGGGTCCAGTCCAGCGCCTGCGAGGCGGTCACCAGGCAGAGCGCGGTGTGCGCGACGACCGCCAGGCACAGCACCCCCGCGAGCCCGACGTCGACCTGGGCGAATCCCGTCAGCCCGGCCACGGTGACCTCGATCAGCCCGAAGAAGTGGAACGACCACCGGGTGTACGTCTCCACCTTCGCCGGCGTGGTCTTCCGCCGCCACCAGCCACCCGGCCCGCGCATCCTTCGTCTCCCCGCCCTGTCTCGGTCCCGTCTCGGTCCTGTCTTGGTTCCGTCTCGGTCCCGGCCTCGGTCTCAGCGCCGCGGTTCCCACCGGAACCACCGGCGTACAGCAAACACCGCGAGCACGGTCCAGGCCACCGCCGTCGCCGCGGCGCCCAGCGCCTCGCCGGCCGACAGGTCCCCGGTCCAGCCGCCGCGGACCAGGGTGACGACCGGGGTCAGCGGCAGCAGTTCGCACACGGCGGCCACCTTGTCGGGGAGCAGCTCCAGCGGGACGAACATGCCCGAGGCCATCATCGAGACGAACGTCAGCGGCAGCGGCGTGACCTGGGCGCTCTCGCCGGTGCGGGTGAAACTGGCGGTGACGGCGGCGAGCGCCGCGCACATCACCAGCCCGAGCAGCAGCCCGAGCACGGCCAGGTGGGGCGCGGACGGCGCGGACAGGTCCAGGAGCGCCGAGCAGCCCGCCGTCAGCAGCAGGGACTGCACCAGGCCGGTGAGGACGGACGGCAGCGCGGAGCCGGCCAGGATCTCGGCGTCCCGCGGTTCGCCGGTGCGCAGCCGCTTGAGGACGAGTTCCTCGCGCCGTACGACGAAGACGCCGACCAGGGCCGAGTACACGGCGAAGACCAGGGAGAAGCCGATCGCGGCGGGCAGCACGACGGTGCCGATGGTCAGCCCGGCCTCGGCGAGGTCCATCTCCTTCGCCGCCTCCCGCACGCTGAACGGCAGCACCAGCGGCACGAACACCGCGGCGAAGAGGGTGCCCTTGCTCCGCCCGAGCAGGGTCAGTTCGGCGCGGGCGAGGGCGGTCATGCGCCGCGCGGGCGTGGTGACGGGGGCGTGCGCCCGGGTCTGGGCGGTGCCGGTGGCGCTCATGCCGCGTACTCCTTCGTCGTCGTGCCCGCGGCCGGGTCCGCCGCCGCTTCCTTCGCTATCCCGAGGAACGCCTCCTCCAGGGAGGCCGACCGCACGTCCAGGCGGCGCAGCCGCACCCCGGCGCGTTCGGCCCACAGCAGCAGTCCGGTGGCCGCGCGCTGGAGGTCGTGGGTGCGCAGCCGGACGAGCCGGCCGTCGACCTCGTGTCCGCTGACGCCGAGTTCGCCGAGCGGCGGCAGGTCGCCGGGGAAGTACCCCTCCGGCAGCTCGAAGGAGATCCGGGACGGCCGGGAGGCGGTCACCTCGTCGGGGGTGCCGGTGGCGGCGATCCGGCCCTCGTGCATGATCGCGAGGCGGTCGGCGAGGTTATCGGCCTCCTCCAGGTAGTGCGTCGTCAGCAGCACCGTCGTACCGCTGTCGCGCAGCGCGCTCACCAACTCCCAGGTGTCCCGCCGTCCTTCGGCGTCCAGGCCGGTGGTCGGTTCGTCGAGGAAGAGCACCTCGGGGGAGCCGAGCAGGGCCAGCGCCAGGTCGAGGCGGCGCCGCTGGCCGCCGGAGAGCTGCTTGACCCGGGTACGGGCCTTGGCCTGGAGGCCGACCAGTTCCAGCACCTCCGCCTCCGGCCGGGCCCCGCTCACGCACCCCGCCCACATCCGCGCGGTCTCGGCGACGGTCAGCTCGGACGGGAAGCCGCCCTCCTGGAGCATCACCCCGGTACGGGGCCGTACGGCGGCCCGCTCGGTGTACGGGTCGTGCCCGAGCACCCGGATCCGCCCGCCGGTCGGCGCGGCGAGACCCTCCAGCAGTTCGACCGTGGACGTCTTGCCGGCGCCGTTGGTGCCGAGCAGCGCGAAGATCTCGCCGCGGCGCACGCTGAAGCCGATGCCGCGCACCGCCTCGAACCCGCCCCCGTACACACGCCGCAGGTCGGTGACCTCAATCACGTGTTCGTGTTCGTTCGCATCCATGCCCCAAGGCTCCCCGCGGAACGGGCCCGACGGCAGTGCGGGGCGTCATCACTCGCCATGACAAATGTCAGACGGCACCGGCCACTTGGCCGAGGCACACAAAAAGACCATGGTCCACGGCGCACGAAAAGACCCCGGTCCCTCAGGACCGGGGTCTTATTCCCGAGCGGACGACGAGGCTCGAACTCGCGACCTCAACCTTGGCAAGGTTGCGCTCTACCAACTGAGCTACGTCCGCATTGCCTCCGATCGGCTCTCACCGACCGGCGCGGGCACCAGCCTACCCGATCGACGTACGTGACCGGTATGGCGGTGCGGAGCGGGTGACAGGGATCGCACACTGCGTCTTCCCCCTGGAAGGGGGATGTTCTACTACTAAACTACACCCGCAAGCCCTCGTGAGCTGGGCTTTTTCGGCCCGGCCCCCTCGGCGTGCTCCAGACTTTAGCTGATCGGCGGGGGTGTCGCGCAAGTCGGTTGACGCGGGGGCCCGCTGAGCGCCCGTCGGACCGTCCCGGCCGGGCGGCGGCTCACCGGCCGGCGGCTCACCGGGCGGCGGCGAACGCCTCGTAGACCTTCTTGGGGATGCGGCCCCGGGCCGGGACCTCCATCTTGTTGGCCTGCGCCCAGGCCCGCACGGCCGCCGGGTCGGGGGCGACCTCCGTCTGCCGGTAGGCCTTGCCGGACCTCGACCGCTTGCGGCCGGCTTCCACGTACGGCTCCAGGGCCTCGCGGAGTTTCCTGGCATTGGCTTCGTTCAGGTCGATCTCGTACATCTTGCCGTCGAGTCCGAAGGCGATCGTCTCCGCCGCTTCCGAGCCGTCGATGTCGTCGAAGTAAGTGACCACGACACGCTGCGCCACGAATATCGGTCCCTTCGTGCGGCATCTCTGCACCGACGTGCCAGGACGTCGCGGAGATGCCGACTGTTCGCCAGTAATTGGGCAAAGTATCGGCTAATGACATTTCATTTGTACAGTGCCCGCATTGCATTGTGAAGCCCGACTAAATCTCTCCGCGTGTCCGTCGCGCAATAGACATCCGGACGTACCGCGCGATCTTTCCCGAAGCTTTTCATGTGACCCTCCCCAGATACGCAATCGTGACAGGGCTCACGTAGTTTCCTACAACTCTACCCGCGTAGAAATTTCGGCGGCTTTGACCAGGTAGTCTGAAGGAACCTGCTCAGCACCACACACCGGGAGTGCCAGTGGCACGCGTCGTAGTCGACGTCATGCTCAAGCCGGAGATCCTCGACCCCCAGGGCCAGGCGGTGCAGCGCGCACTGCCGCGGCTGGGTTTCGAAGGGATCTCGGACGTCCGTCAGGGAAAGCGTTTCGAACTGGAAGTTGACGGGCCCCTCGACGAGGCCGCCCTCGCCCGCATCCACGATCTTGCGGAATCCTTCCTCGCCAACACCGTGATCGAGGACTTCACCGTCCGGGTCGAGGAAGCGGCGGAAGCGGCGGGAGTCGCGAAGTGACCGCTCGGATCGGCGTCGTCACTTTCCCCGGCAGCCTCGACGACCGGGACACGCAGCGTGCGATCCGGGTCGCGGGCGCCGAGCCGGTGGCGCTCTGGCACAAGGACAAGGACCTCAAGCAGGTCGACGCCGTGGTGCTGTGCGGCGGTTTCTCCTACGGCGACTACCTGCGCGCCGGGGCCATCGCCCGTTTCTCGCCGGTGATGGACACGGTCATCGACCAGGCCAAGGCGGGTCTGCCGGTGCTCGGCATCTGCAACGGCTTCCAGATCCTCACCGAGGCCCACCTGCTGCCCGGCGGCATGCTCGGCAACGACCACCTGCACTTCATCTGCCGTGACCAGAAGCTGCGGGTGGAGAACGCCGCGACCTCCTGGACCAGCGACTACACCGCCGGCCAGGAGATCCACATCCCGCTGAAGAACATGGACGGCCGCTACGTCGCCGACCAGCGCACGCTGGACGAGCTGGAGGCCGAGGGCCGCGTCGCGTTCCGTTACGTGGTCCGCGGCGAAGCCGCTGATGGATGCGGCAACCCCAACGGCTCGCTCAACGACATCGCCGGCATCACCAACGCGGCGGGCAACGTCGTCGGCCTCATGCCGCACCCCGAGCACGCCGTCGAGCCGCTGATCGGCACCGGCCGCACCGACGGCCTCCCGTTCTTCACCTCGATCCTCAAGAAGCTGGTCAACGCATGAGCCGGACGCCTCTGGACACGGTCGAGCACGCGGCCGCGACCCCCGACGTCGAGCTGCCCTGGGCCGAACTGGGCCTGAAGAAGGACGAGTACGAGAGGGTCGTCGAGATCCTCGGCCGCCGCCCCACCGGGGCCGAGCTGGCCATGTACTCCGTGATGTGGTCCGAGCACTGCTCGTACAAGAGCAGCAAGGTCCACCTGCGCCAGTTCGGCGAGAAGGCCCCCGAGTCCGACGCCATGCTCGTCGGCATCGGCGAGAACGCGGGCGTCGTCGACGTCGGCCAGGGCTACGCGGTCACCTTCAAGGTCGAGTCGCACAACCACCCCTCCTACGTCGAGCCCTACCAGGGCGCGGCCACCGGCGTCGGCGGCATCGTCCGCGACATCATCGCGATGGGCGCCCGCCCGGTCGCCGTCGTCGACCCCCTGCGCTTCGGCGCCGCCGACCACCCCGACACCAAGCGCGTCCTGCCCGGCGTCGTCGCCGGCATCGGCGGCTACGGCAACTGCCTGGGCCTGCCCAACATCGGCGGCGAGGTCGTCTTCGACGCCTGCTACCAGGGCAACCCGCTGGTCAACGCCGGTGCCATCGGCGTCATGCGGCACGAGGACATCCACCTCGCCAAGGCGTCCGGCGCGGGCAACAAGGTCATCCTCTACGGGGCCCGCACCGGCGGCGACGGCATCGGTGGCGCCTCGATCCTGGCCTCCGAGACCTTCGACGACGCCAAGCCCTCCAAGCGCCCCGCCGTCCAGGTCGGCGACCCCTTCCAGGAGAAGCTCCTCATCGAGTGCACCCTGGAGGCATTCAAGGAGAAGCTGGTCGTCGGCATCCAGGACCTGGGCGCCGCGGGCCTGTCCTGCGCCACCTCCGAGCTGGCCTCCAACGGCTCCGGCGGCATGCGCGTCACCCTGGACGACGTACCGCTGCGCGACTCCACGCTCTCGCCCGAGGAAATCCTCATGAGCGAGTCGCAGGAACGCATGTGCGCGGTCGTCGAGCCCGGCAAGGTCGACCGCTTCCTGGAGATCTGCGAGAAGTGGGACGTCATCGCCACCGTCATCGGTGAGGTGACCGACGGCGACCGCCTGGAGATCTACTGGCACGGCGGCAAGATCGTCGACGTCGACCCGCGCACGGTCGCCCACGAGGGCCCCGTCTACGAGCGCCCCTACGCCCGCCCCGACTGGCAGGACGCCCTCCAGGCCGACGACGCGGGCAAGCTGCCCCGGCCGGCGACGTCCGAGGAGCTGAAGGACCAGGTCCTGAAGCTGGTCTCCTCCCCGAACCAGGCCAGCAAGAAGTGGATCACCCAGCAGTACGACCACTTCGTGCAGGGCAACACCGTCCTCGCCCAGCCCGAGGACTCCGGCATGATCCGCGTCGACGAGGAGACCGGTCTCGGCGTCGCCATCGCCACCGACGGCAACGGCCGGTACGCCAAGCTGGACCCGTACCACGGCGCCCAGCTCGCCCTCGCCGAGGCGTACCGGAACGTGGCGACGACCGGCGCCAAGCCGCTCGCCGTCTCCGACTGCCTGAACTTCGGCTCGCCCGAGGACCCGGCGGTGATGTGGCAGTTCGCGGAGGCCGTCCGCGGGCTCGCGGACGGCTGCCTCCAGCTCGGCACCCCGGTGACCGGCGGCAACGTCTCGCTCTACAACCAGACCGGCGAGGCCGCCATCCACCCCACGCCCGTGGTGGCCGTCCTCGGCGTCATCGACGACGTCGCCCGCCGCACCCCGGTCGCCTTCCAGGAGGAGGGCCAGCTGCTCTACCTCCTCGGCGACACGGCGGAGGAGTTCGGCGGCTCGGCCTGGTCCCAGGTCATCCACGACCACCTCGGCGGCCTGCCCCCGAAGGTCGACCTGGAGCGTGAGCGGCTGCTCGCCGAGATCCTCATCTCCGCCTCCCGCGACGGCATGATCGACTCGGCGCACGACCTGTCCGACGGCGGTCTGGTCCAGGCGGTCGTCGAGTCGGCGCTGCTCGGCCAGAAGGGCGCGCGGCTGGTCGTACCGGACGGGCTGGACGCCTTCACCTTCCTGTTCTCGGAGTCGGCGGGCCGCGCGGTCGTCGCCGTCCCGCGCTCGGAGGAGATCCGCTTCACCGACATGTGCGGCGCGCGCGGCCTGCCCGCCACCCGTATCGGTGTCGTGGACGGGGAGACGGTCGAGGTGCAGGGCGAGTTCACGCTCACCCTGACCGAGCTGCGCGAGGCGCACGAGGGCACGATTCCGGCCCTGCTGGCGTAACGGCCCCGGCCGTCCGGGCCGTCGCCGCGGGCACCCACGTGTGTCCGGGCGGCGGCCCGGTGTCATCTGTGCCGCCCGGGTTTCCTGAACCGTCCTGACGGGCACGGTGGTTGTGCCAACCTGAAGGCGTACGTGCGACGGGGACACCTGGGTGGGGACCGATGGGTGAGCAGTTGCGGATCAGGTTCGAGGCGGACGGGCCGGGGCGGGAAGAGGAACTCCGTTCGCTGCTCGGCTGGCTCACGGACGACAGGGCACTGCGCGGGCACGTCGAACTGGAACCGGTCGTCGCCGACCGCCCCGGACGGATGAGCCCGGAACTCGAGGTGATCCTCGCGGCGATCTCCACCGCGGCCGGCGTACTGCAACTGCCCCTGTCGTACCTGGCCTGGCGGCAGAGCCGGCGCGGCCGGACGCCCCAGGTCACGGTCCAGGTCGTCGGCGCGGACCCCGCCGAGGCCGAGGAGCTGCTGCGCAGGCTGCGCGGCGAGACCCCGGACGACGCGGGGGAGACACCGGCATGACCGTGCACGGCGGCACGGAGGCCACCGTCGCCTCCCCGGCCCGGATCGACCCCGCCCGTTCCGCCTGCGTGCTGATCGGCGTGGACGACTACACGCACCTCGACCCCCTGCGCAGCGTCCGCCACAACCTCGTCGAGCTGCGGGCCGCGCTCGCCGATCCCGAGATCTGGGGCATCCCCGAGGAGCGGATCTTCACGGTCGCCAACCCGACGACGCCGGCCGGCCTGGTCGGCCCGATCCGCGAGGCGGCGGACCTCACCGAGGACACGCTGATCGTGTACTACGCGGGCCACGGCCTGCTCGACCGCCACGACGGGCAGCAGCTCCTGCTCACCCTGCCCGGGTCGCTGGAGGACTGGCCGGACACCTGCGTGCGCTCCGGCGACGTACGCCGGGCCATCCACGGCACCGGGCCCGCGCGGCGCCGCGTACTGATCCTCGACTGCTGCTTCAGCGGCCGGGTGCTCACCGAGATGGCCGGCACCGACCGCGGCGAACAGGGCGGCGAGATGGCGCTGCGGACGCTGCGCGGCGTCGAGGGCTCGTACGTCATGACCTCCGCCGCCAAGGACCGCCCCTCGCACGCCCCCGACCCCGAGCGCTGCACGGTCTTCACCGGCGCGCTCGTGGACGTCCTGCGGAAGGGACTGCCGGACGGCCCCGAGATGCTGGGCCTGCACGCGCTCTTCGAGGCGGTCAGGCAGCGCATCGCGGACATGAAGCCCGTGGTCCCGCAGGAACCGCAGGACGAGGACCGCAACGGCGTCGGCGGGCTGGCCTTCGTCCGCAACGTGGCGGTGCTGCCGCCCCTGACCCCGCCGCCCGGCCCCGCCGCCGCGCCGCCCCGCAGCCGCACCGGCATCACCGTCCTGGCGCTGGCCGCCGCGGCGGCCGGTCTGGTCGCGGGCCTGGTCCTGCCCGGCGCCGTCGACTGGTGGCACGCCGCGCACCCCGCGCCCGCGACCGGCGTCTGCGGCGGCCACCCCGCCGACGCCGAGGCGCCCCGCGCGGTCCTCCTGGACCACTCCGACGCACTGGACAAGAAGAACGTCGACTACGAGGAGATCAAGGGCCTCTCCGCCCTCTCCCTCGTCTCCGAAGGGGAGAACGGCGTCGAGGCGCTCGCGCTCGCCGACAACATGCCCGGCCTGCTCTTCCCGCTCCGCCTCGGCACCCCCTTCGACCTGAACCCCGTCGCCGACACCGCGCGCACCCTGCGCCACGCGGACGGCACGGAGTTCCCCGGCTGGTACGACGGCGAGGGCCTCGTCATCGAAGAGGGCGGCCGGACGGTCCTGGTCGCCGCCGAGACCGGCCCGGCGATCCGCCGCTTCGACATCGCCACCGGACGACAGCTCGGCGAGGACTTCCCCATCCCCGGGCACCTGCGGTACTGGCCCAAGGGCAGCGCCCAGACCGGCCGCAGCATCGAGTCCCTCGCCCTCTCCCCGGACGGCCGCCACCTCTACGCCGGCTGGGAGGCCCCCCTGGCCGCCGACGGCGACCAGCGCGGCCGGCCCCTGATCCGCATCCAGCGCTACACGGGCGAACCCGGCGGCAGCTACGAGCCGGACGAGCAGTACGTCTACCTCGCCGGCGACGGCATGAACCTGGTGGAGCTGGTGGCCCTCGACAACGAGGGCGGGCTCCTCGCCCTGGAGCGCGAGTACACCTCCGGCCTCGGCACCTCCATCCGCGTCGTCCAGGTCTCCCTCGACGGCGCCCGCGACGTCAGCGAGACGGACTCCCTCTACGACGTCCCCGCGGACGTCTTCGCCGAGGAGACCCCGGTCCTCTCCCTGGCCGCCTGCCCGGCCGGCGGCCCCGGCGCGGTCGCCACCCCCGGCTCCAACCCCGCCAACCCGCTGGTCGACAACGTCGAGGGCATGACCGTCGGCAAGGAGTGGACCAGCGGCGAGTACAAGGGCTGGCGCCCGCTGTACCTGATCTCCGACGACAACGGCAGCGGCGACCAGATCACCCGCCTCTACTCGCTCGCCCTGCGCCTGAAGCCATAGGCCACCCCGTACGGGCGCGCATAGGCCACCCCTTACGGGCGCGCATAGGCCACCCCGTACGGGCGCGCATAGGCCACCCCGTACGGACGCGCATAGGCTCACCCCCATGCCGACGCCCCCCAGGAAACGCCCCCGCGCCTACGACCCCGTCAAGACCCGCGACGCCGTCCTCGCCCAGCTGGGCAACGTACGGGAAGCCGTCCACGCCCTCACCCCCGAGCAGCTCGCCCTGCCGACCCGGCTCGGGGACTGGACCGTACGGGAGCTGGTGGCGCACATCGGCATGGCGGTCACCGCCGTGCACCGCGCCCTGGACCGGCCGGCCCCGCCCCGGCAGGACGTCCAGGTGACCGAGTGGGCGTTCGCCACCGGCGGCAAGGCGGCGGCGATCGCCGACTTCACCCGGAAGCTCGCCGCCGACCACCCCGACCTCGACGCCTACCTCGCCGGCGTCGAGGGCAGCCTGCGCACCCTGCTCGGGGAGCACCCCGGCGCCCGGCTGCTGGAGACCAACGCAGGCGCCCTGCCGCTCGACGACTACATGGTCACCCGTACCGTCGAACTGGTCGTCCACACCGACGACCTCAACGCCGCCGTGCCCGGCCTCGACGTCCCCTGCGACCGGCAGGCGCTGGCCGCCGCCACCCGGCTGCTGGTCGACGCGCTCGCCGTGAAGGCGCCCGGCGGGGCCACCGAGGTGCGGATCCCGCCGTACGCCGTCGTGCAGTGCGTCGAGGGTCCCCGGCACACCCGGGGCACCCCGCCCAACGTCGTCGAGACCGACCCGCTCACCTGGCTCCGGCTCGCCACCGGGCGGCTGACCTGGGCGGACGCGGTCGCCGGTGCCAAGGTCAGCGCCAGCGGGGAGCGGGCCGACCTAGGCGGTCTGCTGCCGATCCTCAGCTGACGGGAACCGGTTCCTCCGCACGCCCGTCGAATCGGCATGTACAGGCAGAAGCGCACGATCATGACGGTGGCCGTCGCCGCGCTCGTCCCGCTCGCGGCGGCCTGCGGCACCGAACGGACGGACGGCGACGGCGGCGGCAGCGGCTCGGCGGGCGGCGACGCCCGGCCCGTGACCGGCGTCCACTGGAGCGTCGACAGCGTCACCGCCGACGGCGAGAAACACACCGTCCCGGACGGCGCCCACCTGACCATCACCGCCGACGGCACGGCGGAGGGCAGCTACGGCTGCAACGACTTCCACGCCAAGGCGTCCGTCGACGGCGACCGGGTCCGGCTCAGCGACGCCCGGTCGACCGAGATCGCCTGCGTGGACCGGCCCGTGGACGTGGAGAAGTCCCTCGCCCGCGCCCTCACCGCCGGCCCCCTCACCACCGAGGTGGACGGCGACCGGCTGACCCTCACCACCGCCGACGGCGACACCGTCCGGCTCAGCGAACAGCAGGACGCCGCGCTGTACGGCACCCAGTGGAAGGTCACCGACCCCGGCACGGACGGCCGCGCGCACCTCACCTTCGACCGGTCCGCCGGCGACACCCTCACCGTCGCCGGCAGCCTCGGCTGCAACCGCGTCCAGGCGCGGGCCACGGTCCGCGACGGGCATATCACCGTGGGCGCGCCCACGACCACCCGAATGATGTGCGAAGACTCACTCATGGACACCGAAAAGCGCCTGACGCGCTTCCTCGACCAGCGGATCGACTATCGAATCGATCAGCAGACCCTCACGCTGACCAGCGCAAACGGCACGACCGTCCGGGCCGTCGCCGACCGGTGAACCGGTGAGCCCGCACCATCCCCCATTCGGATCAGCCGCCGACCTCGCCTACACTCGGAGACGTGCCACGTGGTGACGGTCGACTCAATCACGATCTGCTTCCCGGCGAGAAGGGCCCCCAGGACGCATGCGGCGTCTTCGGTGTCTGGGCTCCGGGCGAAGAGGTCGCAAAGCTCACGTACTTCGGGCTCTACGCCCTCCAGCATCGGGGCCAGGAATCCGCGGGAATCGCGGTCAGCAACGGCTCCCAGATCCTCGTCTTCAAGGACATGGGCCTGGTCTCCCAGGTCTTCGACGAGACCTCGCTCGGTTCGCTCCAGGGTCACATCGCGGTCGGACACGCCCGCTACTCGACCACCGGCGCCTCCGTGTGGGAGAACGCCCAGCCGACGTTCCGGGCCACGGCCCACGGCTCGATCGCGCTCGGCCACAACGGCAACCTCGTCAACACCGCCCAGCTCGCCGAGATGGTCGCCGACCTGCCCAAGCAGGAGGGCCGCACCCCGCGCGTCGCGGCGACCAACGACACCGACCTGCTCACCGCGCTCCTCGCGGCCCAGGCCGACGAGGACGGCAAGCCCCTGACCATCGAGGAGGCCGCCCACGCGGTCCTCCCCCAGGTCCGCGGCGCCTTCTCCCTCGTCTTCATGGACGAGCACACCCTCTACGCCGCCCGCGACCCGCAGGGCATCCGCCCGCTGGTCCTCGGCCGCCTGGAGCGCGGCTGGGTCGTCGCCTCCGAGTCCGCCGCCCTGGACATCTGCGGCGCCTCCTACGTCCGCGAG
Organism: Streptomyces sp. ISL-12; assembly: GCF_018614415.1. Lineage (GTDB taxonomy): Bacteria > Actinomycetota > Actinomycetes > Streptomycetales > Streptomycetaceae > Streptomyces. The sequence goes on along the minus strand of NZ_JAGGOO010000127.1, from coordinate 34,225 downwards.
ATCGAGCCCGGCGAGTTCGTCGCCATCGACGAGAAGGGCCTGCGCTCGTCGCGATTCGCGGAAGCGAAGCCCAAGGGCTGTGTCTTCGAGTACGTCTACCTGGCCCGCCCGGACACCGACATCGCCGGCCGGAACGTGTACCTCTCCCGCGTGGAGATGGGCCGCAAGCTGGCGAAGGAAGCCCCGGCCGACGCCGACCTGGTCATAGCGACCCCGGAATCCGGCACCCCGGCCGCGATCGGCTACGCCGAGGCCTCCGGCATCCCCTTCGGCGCCGGTCTGGTCAAGAACGCCTACGTCGGCCGTACGTTCATCCAGCCGTCCCAGACCATCCGCCAGCTCGGCATCCGCCTGAAGCTGAACCCCCTGAAGGAAGTCATCAAGGGCAAGCGGCTGGTCGTCGTCGACGACTCCATCGTCCGCGGCAACACCCAGCGGGCCCTGGTCCGCATGCTCCGCGAGGCCGGCGCCGCCGAGGTCCACGTCCGGATCTCCTCCCCGCCGGTGAAGTGGCCCTGCTTCTTCGGCATCGACTTCGCCACCCGCGCCGAGCTGATCGCCAACGGCATGACCATCGAGGAGATCGGCACCTCCATGGGCGCCGACTCCCTGGCGTACATCTCCATCGACGGCATGATCGAGGCGACCACCATCGCCAAGCCGAACCTGTGCCGCGCCTGCTTCGACGGCGAGTACCCGATGGAGCTTCCCGACCCCGAGCTGCTCGGCAAGCAGCTCCTGGAGACCGAGCTGGCCGCCGGGCCCGCCGGTACGGCCGCCACCGACGCCATCCGTCGCCCGTAGCCGTCCGTCCGCACTACCTGCCGTACGACACAAAGGTCAGAGGTTCTCATCGTCATGTCTGACACAACCGGTGCCAGCTACGCGGCCGCGGGCGTAGACATCGAGGCGGGCGACCGCGCCGTCGAACTCATGAAGGAGTGGGTGAAGAAGACGCGGCGCCCCGAGGTCCTCGGCGGCCTCGGCGGTTTCGCCGGCCTCTTCGACGCCTCCGCCCTCAAGAAGTACGAGCGCCCCCTGCTCGCCTCCGCCACCGACGGCGTCGGCACCAAGGTCGACATCGCCCGCCGGCTGGGCGTCTACGACACCATCGGCCACGACCTGGTCGCCATGGTCATGGACGACATCGTGGTCTGCGGCGCCGAGCCGCTGTTCATGACCGACTACATCTGCGTCGGCAAGGTCCACCCCGAGCGGGTCGCCGCGATCGTCAAGGGCATCGCCGAGGGCTGTGTGCTGGCCGGCTGCGCCCTGGTCGGCGGCGAGACCGCCGAGCACCCCGGCCTGCTGGGCGCGGACGACTTCGACGTCGCCGGCGCCGGTACGGGCGTCGTGGAGGCCGACCGGCTGCTCGGTCCGGACCGTATCCGCACGGGTGACGCGGTCGTCGCCCTCGCGGCCTCCGGGCTTCACTCGAACGGGTACTCCCTCGTCCGGCACGTCCTGCTGAACGAGGCCGGTCTCGCGCTCGACGCGCACCACGACGACCTCGGCCGCACCCTCGGCGAGGAACTCCTGGAGCCGACCAAGATCTACTCGCTGGACTGCCTGGCCCTCACCCGCACCACCGAGGTGCACGCCTTCAGCCACATCACCGGCGGCGGACTCGCCGCCAACCTGGCCCGCGTGATCCCCGACGGCCTGCACGCCACCGTCGACCGCGCCACCTGGACCCCGGCCCCGATCTTCGACCTGGTCGGCCGGACCGGCCGGGTCGAGCGCCTGGAGCTGGAGAAGACGCTGAACATGGGCGTCGGCATGATGGCGATCGTGCCCCAGGAGTCCGTGGACGTGGCCCTGGCGACCCTGGCCGACCGCGGCGTGGAGGCCTGGGTGGCCGGCGAGATCACCGAGCGCGGCGACCACGACAGCGGCGCCGCCCTGGTGGGCGACTACGCCGTCTGAGACGGCCCGCGGTCCCGGTGACTCCGCGTCCCCGGGACCGCGAGAACCGTACGGACAGCACAGAAGCCGGTCGGTGACACAGGTCACCGACCGGGCAAATGTTCAGTACAAGGTCAAGCGCCGCGACGCTGCGGTGAGGACTGTCCGTCCTCGTCTCCCTCGTCGTCGTCCTCATAGAGGTCGGCGTACTTGGAGTACAGATCGTCGTCGTCCTGCTCATCGTCCTCGAACCGCTCGCCGTTAGGCGGTTGCGGACTCGACGTCGATGCGCCCAGCTCCTCGGCCAGGCGGGAGAGATCAGTCCCACCGCTGTTGTACTTCAGCTGGCGGGCGACCTTCGTCTGCTTGGCCTTGGCCCGGCCGCGCCCCATGGCTCGACCCCCTCAACGACGGGGCTCGACGGCCCCAGAGTCTTGACACGCGTTCATGGTCCGGAACGGGCTCTCCGCAGAGAGACCGGTCCGTAGGGCTTCCACGGTACCTGAGCCCACGCCCATACGGTACGTCGCCCGGAGGACGTGCCCATGTCCGCCACCGTCGAGGCGCCCCGTCCTCGCTGGTCAACGGCGATTTTAACCACTTCCGCACGGTCGACCCGCCGGAAGAAGTGAGAGTTCTCTCCAACCGGCCCTCCGGCGGTACCGCGCGGCTCTCCCGACCGGCCTTCCCGGCCCGGCCCGGTCAGTCCCGGCCGCGGGCCAGGGCCATCCGCTGCTCGGCGATCCGGTCGGCCGCGGCGGCCGGCGGAATCCCGTCCTCCTTCGCACGTGCGAATATGGCGAGCGTGGTCTCGTAGATCCCCGCGGCCTTCGCCTTGCACCGGTCGAAGTCGAAGCCGTGCAGCTCGTCGGCGACCTGGATGACCCCGCCGGCGTTCACCACGTAGTCCGGCGCGTAGAGGATGCCGCGGTCCGCGAGGTCCTTCTCCACGCCCGGGTGGGCGAGCTGGTTGTTGGCTGCCCCGCAGACCACCTTGGCGGTGAGCACCGGCACGGACGTGTCGCTCAGCGCGCCGCCGAGCGCGCAGGGGGCGTAGACGTCCAGGCCCTCGACCCGGATCAGCGCGTCGGTGTCGGCGACCACACGGACCGAGGGGTGCTCGTCGGTGACCCGCGCCACGGCCTCCCGCCGCACGTCCGTGATCACGACCCGGGCGCCCTCGGCCAGCAGGTGGCCCACCAAGTGGCGGCCCACCTTGCCCACGCCCGCGATGCCGACCGTCCGGTCGCGCAGCGAGGGGTCGCCCCACAGGTGCTGGGCCGAGGCCCGCATGCCCTGGTAGACGCCGAAGGCGGTGAGGACCGAGGAGTCGCCGGCGCCGCCGTGCTCCGGGGAGCGCCCGGTCGTCCAGCGGCACTCGCGCGCGACGACGTCCATGTCCGCCACGTACGTACCGACGTCGCAGGCGGTGACGTAGCGCCCGCCGAGCGAGGCCACGAACCGGCCGTAGGCGAGCAGCAGTTCCTCGCTCTTGACCCGCTCCGGGTCCCCGATGATCACGGCCTTGCCGCCGCCGTGGTCGAGCCCGGCCATGGCGTTCTTGTACGACATCCCGCGGGCGAGGTTCAGCGCGTCGGCGACCGCCTCCGCCTCGGTCGCGTACGGATGGAAGCGGGTGCCGCCGAGCGCGGGGCCCAGGGCGGTGGAGTGGATGGCGATGACGGCCTTGAGACCGGTGGCGCGGTCCTGGCAGAGCACGACTTGCTCATGACCCCCCTGGTCCGAGTGGAACAGGGTGTGCAGTACATCAGCAGGCGCGCCGGTCACATCGGTCACGGTGGTGACTCCTGAGTAAGTAGCGGCTGGTGGAGGCGGTCCCGTACGGGTGGCGGGACTGTGGCACGAGATTAGGCCCTGCCGCGGCCCGCCCGCCGCACAGTGCCGAGGATCACCTCCGCACGGAGTACCGCCGTGGGACGATGCGCCGGGGGTTCCGCGCCCACCTGCCCGGGCCCGGCAGGTTTTCCCGGCGGTGCGCGGGGGAGGGAGCAGGCGTGCCCAAGGTGTCCTCGCTGATCGTCCCGTACGCCGCGTATCTGCGCGTGTACGAGCCGCTGGCGGCCTTCCCCGAGCCGGAGCGCGGCCACTGGACGCGTTACGCCCGCCGCACCGACCTGCCCTCGTACCAGGACGAACTGCGCCGCTCCCTGGCCGACCTGCTGCCCACCCCGCCGGTGCCGGTGGCGGTGCACGAGAGCGCCGACGCGTTCGTGCTGGAGTCCGACGGCGTGGTCTGCGTCTGCCCCTGGCGCACCCGGCTGCGCGGCTGGCAGGCGCTGGAGGAACTGCCCGAGGACTTCCCGGAGCCGGTCCTGGACGCCCTGCTCCCCCCGGTCCTGCGCCGCCAGGCGGCCCAGGACTACGACCGCTGGCTGGAGGGCAACCCCGACGCCCGCCCCTGGATCCGCACGGCGACCTGGCAGGTGCCGATCAACTGGTTCGTCCTCGTCGCCGACGAGGAGCGGGAGTACGACAAGGGCGGCGGCGACCCGCACGAGGCGGCGCCGGTGCTGCGCTACCGCACGCCGATGGCGCAGGCCCGGCGCCGGGTGGCCCGGGGGCTGCGGGCCCTGCGGGAGGCCATGGACGAGGGGCCGCTGATCGACGGTCTGATGGACGTGGGGCGCTGGCTGGAGGAGTTCCACCCGCGCTCCGTGGTGGAGCTGGACTACGGGGGCCTGGTGCACGCCGTCCCGGCCGACGCGTTGGCGGACGACCACTCCGCGGCGGACGTGGCCGAGGGCATCGACGCCCTGCGGCACGGGGACGGGGCGGCCGCGGGGGCGGCGTACGGGCGGCTGGTGGAGCGCTGGCGGGCGGTCCGTGACCGGCGGTCGGCGAACTGACGTTTGACGTGACGCCCGTTTTGGGGTTTCGTCACTCACTCCGGGTGATCCCCGGTTCTTCCTGATGTCACCTCGGCGTGGGACGTAATTCCCGATCCGGGCGTATGACTCAAGCGTGACGGACCGCACGTATCCCCGCCCTTGCGTCGCTTGCCCCTCCTCGTGCCAAAATAGGACAAGGAGTCCGGGGAGGGCTCCTTCCGTCCTGCTGTGGTGCACTGTGGGCGGATTCTCGGCAATGCGTGCTTTAGGGGGTCTGGTGACTCCTGATCGCCGGTGTGACTGATCGTCACACCGGCGTGACTGTCCGCTATGGCATGGTCCATCGGCATCCGTCGCTGATGAACACCTGGGAGGGCAATTCCATCGGTTTGGCCGACGCGGCTGGACAGATGGTGTAGTTGTAGTGCCGAGGACAAGCCGTTCGTCCTATAACCGACTCGACTCGCGTCCGCCATTTCGGGCAACGCGGGTCAAGGTGCAGAATTTAGAGGAAAGAACCGAGAAGGTTCGGTTCTCCCGAGGAGGCCGCTCATGGCCGCTCGCACCCCTGATGCCGAGCCGCTGCTGACCCCCGCCGAGGTCGCCACCATGTTCCGCGTCGACCCGAAGACGGTCACGCGCTGGGCCAAGGCCGGCAAGCTCACGTCGATCCGCACGCTCGGCGGGCACCGCCGTTACCGCGAGGCCGAGGTGCGCGCACTGCTCGCGGGCATCCCGCAGCAGCGCAGCGAGGCCTGAACAACCGCATAAACGGACGAAACGGCTGGTCCCCCAACCGGCCGCGGCGTCCGGAACCAACAGCTCCACACGACGCGGGATCTGCCCCAACAGGCCCCACGCCACCTGCTTCATCGATCGCGCTGGACTCCGCCGGGTCCAGCGCGATCTTTTTTGTGCCTGATGACGGGCGGGGCGGAGGCCGCCGGGGGGTTCTGTGAGCGGCCTTGTCGGAGTCTGGGCGGGGCTGTCGGATCGTCTGTGAAGGTCTCCTCAGGTCAGTACAATTGCACATATTAAATTGACCAGTTGTAGGAGAGGTGTAAGCGTCGCCGTTTCAAAAATGAGTACGGTGACACCCGTCACATGCCAGGTGGGTTGTTGGCGGTGGCATATGTGCGCTAGAGGAAGGGCTGATTCCCATCGGCCCCCGGGCGCACGGGTGTTGACGCCGGCGGCCGGTCATGCGCCGGGAGCGTGCTCGCCGCCCTCCACGCCTTTCTGACGGCCTGTCGGGGACTGCGGGGCGGAATCCATCGCCAGCCGCAGCAGACGGTGGCAGACCGGGCAGTGACGGGTCCGATGGCCGTAGGACGACGCGGCCGCCAGGTGCGCCCGGAGCAACGCCCGGGTCTCGTGCCTCACCGATGCCGCCATACGCCACCTCCGGCGGGCCACGCGGGGAAGGCGGCCCTGCTTCCGGGGTACCCAGTGAATGTGACGGCGTCAAGGGCGGGCGCCCGGCCGTGCGCCGAGGAACGCCAAGAGGCCCGCACCAACTGGTGCGGGCCTCTTCATATGCGGTCCTGACGGGATTTGAACCCGCGGCCTCCACCTTGACAGGGTGGCGAGCACTCCAAACTGCTCCACAGGACCAGGCTTTGCGGCGCCTCACTCGTTCTCGCTCTGCGTTGCGCTGCGAGAAGGACTGTACAGGAGGGTGAGCGTCCTGGTCGAACTCACCCTCCGTCAGCGGTCCGTCACGGTGCCGCCGCGTCGATCGCCTTCACGATCCGCTTGTCGGAGACCGGGTAGGCCGTGCCCAGCGCGTGCGCGAAGTAGCTGACCCGCAGCTCCTCGATCATCCACCGGATCTCCAGCACCGCCTGCGGAACGGGCCGCCCCCGCGGCAACTGCTCCAGCAGCCACGCGTACTCGTCCCGCATCTCGTGGACCTTCTCCATCCGCGCCGTGTCCCGCTGGGCGCCCGCCGGCATCTGCTGGAGCCGCCGGTCCGCGGCGATCAGGTACCGCATCAGGTCCGGCAGCCGCCGGATCCCCGCCTCCGTCACGAAGCCGGGCTTCACCAGGGCGTCCAGCTGCCCCCGCACGTCCTGGAGGTTGGCCAGCAGCGCGGGACTGCGTACGGCCTTCAGCCGGCGCTCGGCGGCCTGCCAGGCGGCGAGGACCTGCCGCACCTGCCCGACCGTGCGGACGGTGGTGTCGACGATCTCGGCGCGGACCTTGTCGTACAGCTTCCGGTAGGACTCCTCGTCCCAGGCCGGTCCGCCGAAGTCGGCCATCAGCTTGTCGGCGGCGGCCATCGCGCAGTCGTCGAACAGAGCCTGGATCGAACCGTGCGGGTTCGCCGACAGCGCCAGCTTCTGCTGGTTGGTGAGCTTTTCGGATGCGAACTTCGCGGGGTTGACCGGAATGTTGCGCAGGATCAGCCGGCGCGTGCCCTTCCACATCGCCTGCGCCTGCTCGGCCTCGGTGTCGAAGAGGCGGACGGAGACGGTGTCCCCGTCGTCGACCAGCGCGGGGTACGCCTTCACCGGCTGACCGGCCCGGCGGGTCTCGAAGACGCGGGTGAGCGTGCCGATGCTCCAGTCGGTCAGGCCGGCGCGCTCCAGGGACTCGCCGCCCTGCCGCTCGGCCGTGGCGGCGGCGGCCTGCGAGAGGGCCTTGCGCGCCTTGGGCCGGAGCTGGAGCTTCAGCGCCTCCAGGTCCTTGTCCTCGGCCAGCTTCCGGCGCCGTTCGTCGACGATCCGGAAGGTGATCTTCAAGTGGTCGGGGACCTTGGACCAGTCGAAGTCCTCCGGTTCGAAGGGCACTCCGACCATCCGCTTCAGCTCCCGCGCCATGGTCGTGGTCAGCGGCTCCTGCAACGGCACCGCCCGCTCCAGGAACTTGCGGGCGTAGTCGGGGGCGGGCACGTAGTTGCGGCGGATCGGCTTCGGCAGGGACCGGATCAGCTCGGTCACGACCTGGTCCCTGAGGCCCGGGATCTGCCAGTCGAAGCCCTCGTCGGTGACCTGGTTGAGCACCTGGAGCGGGATGTGCACGGTCACGCCGTCCGCGTCCGCGCCCGGCTCGAACTGGTACGTCACCCGGAACTTCAGCGGCCCCTGCCGCCAGGCGTCCGGATAGTCGTCCTTGGTGACCGCGCCCGCCTTCTCGTTGATGAGCATCTCGCGCTCGAAGTCGAGGAAGTCGGGCTGCTCGCGGTGCTTGCGCTTCCACCAGGAGTCGAAGTGCGCGCCGGACACGACGTGTTCGGGCACCCGCTGGTCGTAGAAGTCGAAGAGGGTCTCGTCGTCGACCAGGATGTCCCGGCGCCGGGCGCGGTGCTCCAGCTCCTCGACCTCGGTCAGCAGCTTGCGGTTGTCGGCGAAGAACTTGTGGTGCGTGCGCCAGTCGCCCTCGACCAGCGCGTTGCGGATGAACAGCTCGCGGCTGACCTCGGGGTCGATCCGGCCGTAGTTGACCTTCCGCTGGGCGACGATCGGTACGCCGTACAGCGTGACCTTCTCGTACGCCATCACGGCCGCCTGGTCCTTCTCCCAGTGCGGCTCGCTGTACGTCCGCTTGAGCAGGTGGCCGGCGAGCGGCTCGACCCACTCGGGCTCGATCCTGGCGTTGACGCGGGCCCAGAGGCGGCTGGTCTCCACCAGCTCCGCCGACATCACGAAGCGGGGCGGCTTCTTGAACAGCGCCGACCCCGGGAAGATCGCGAACTTGGCGTTGCGGGCACCGACGTACTCGTTCTTGGCGCCCTCCTTCACGTCCTTCATGCCGACGTGGGAGAGGAGGCCCGCGAGGAGCGACTGGTGGACGCGGTCGCCGGGGGCGTCGTCCTCGTTCAGCTGGATGCCCATCTGCTTGGCGACCGTGCGCAGCTGCGTGTAGATGTCCTGCCACTCGCGGATGCGCAGGAAGTTGAGGAACTCCTGCTTGCACATCCGGCGGAAGGACGACGAACCGCGCTCCTTCTGCTGCTCGCGCAGATAGCGCCAGAGGTTGAGGAAGGCGAGGAAGTCGCTGGTCTCGTCCTTGAAGCGGGCGTGCTGCTGGTCGGCCTGGGCCTGCTTGTCGGACGGGCGTTCGCGCGGGTCCTGGATGGAGAGCGCGGCGGCTATGACCATGACCTCGCGGGCACAGCCGTTCTTGTCGGCCTCCAGCACCATGCGGGCCAGCCGCGGGTCGACGGGGAGCTGCGCCAGCTTGCGGCCGGTGTCGGTGAGCCGCTTGCGCGGGTCCTTCTGCGCCGGGTCGAGGGCGCCCAGCTCCTGGAGGAGCTGCACACCGTCGCGGATGTTGCGGTGGTCCGGCGGGTCGATGAAGGGGAACTTCTCGATGTCGCCGAGGCCCGCGGCGGTCATCTGGAGGATGACGGAGGCGAGGTTGGTACGGAGGATCTCCGCGTCGGTGAACTCCGGCCGGGCGAGGAAGTCGTCCTCGGAGTAGAGGCGAATGCAGATGCCGTCGCTGGTCCGCCCGCAGCGGCCCTTGCGCTGGTTGGCGCTGGCCTGCGAGATCGCCTCGATCGGCAGCCGCTGGACCTTGGTGCGGTGGCTGTAGCGGGAGATGCGGGCGAAGCCGGGGTCGATGACGTACTTGATGCCGGGGACGGTCAGCGACGTCTCGGCGACGTTGGTGGCCAGCACGATGCGGCGGCCGGTGTGCGGCTGGAAGACGCGGTGCTGCTCGGCGTGCGAGAGGCGGGCGTAGAGGGGGAGTACCTCGGTGAACCGGTACTTCTTCTTTTCCAGGGCGTCGGCCGTGTCCCGGATCTCCCGCTCCCCGGAGAGGAAGACGAGGATGTCGCCCTTCCCCTCGCCCATCAGCTCCTCGACGGCGTCGGTGATCGCGGTGATCTGGTCCCGGTCGGCGTCCTCGGAGTCCTCCTCCAGGAGCGGCCGGTAGCGCACCTCCACCGGATACGTCCGCCCGCTGACCTCGATGATCGGGGCGTCGCCGAAGTGCCGGGAGAAGCGCTCGGGGTCGATGGTCGCCGAGGTGATGACGACCTTGAGGTCGGGGCGCCGGGGCAGGAGCTGCGCCAGGTACCCCAGCAGGAAGTCGATGTTCAGGGACCGTTCGTGGGCCTCGTCGATGATGATCGTGTCGTAGGCGCGCAGCTCGCGGTCGGTCTGGATCTCGGCGAGCAGGATGCCGTCCGTCATCAGCTTCACGAAGGTGGCGTCCGGGTTCACCTGGTCGGTGAAGCGGACCTTCCAGCCGACGGCCTCGCCGAGCGGCGTGTCCAGCTCGTCGGCGACCCGCTCGGCGACCGTGCGGGCGGCGATCCGGCGGGGCTGGGTATGCCCGATCATGCCCTTGACCCCGCGCCCGAGGTCGAGGCAGATCTTCGGGATCTGGGTGGTCTTTCCGGACCCGGTCTCACCGGCGACGATGACGACCTGGTGGTCCCGGATGGCGTCCGCGATCGCGTCCCGCTTCTGGCTGACGGGCAGCTGCTCGGGATAGGTGACGGCGGGCATGCGGGAACGGCGCGTGGCGATGCGTTCCTCGGCCCGGTCGACCTCCGCCTCGATCTCGGCGAGGACGGCGGCGCGGGCCTCCGGCTTGCGGATCTTCCGTGCGCCTTCGAGCCTGCGGCCGAGCCGGTGCGCGTCGCGCAGCGACAGCTCGGTCAGACGGGGGGCGAGGTCGCCGAGGGCGGGGGCAGGGTGCGTAGACATACGGGATCCAGGATCTCATCCCGGCGAAAAGAGTGGCGAACGCTTTTCCCGTCTCACCGTTCCGGGGCCAGCAGCGCGGTGAGTTCCGCCGCCGACCAGCGGCCTTCCGCGCCCGGGCAGGCGGCGACGTACTCGGCGACCGCCGGGAGGTCCCACGCCCCGGCGGAGAGCAGGCCGGAGGCGAGGAACCGTACGTAGGGGAGGGAGGGCGCGAGCCAGGGGACGTCGTGCATGCCCCACGGGGCGGTGAAGGTGAGGGCGGGCAGGCCGTCGATCTGGCCGGCGCAGACCAGCGTCTCGTACCGCCCGTCCCCGAGCACGGCCCGCCCCCGGGTCAGTACGCCGGTCAGGTAGGCCGCCGTCCGCGCCGGGCTCCCGGTACATCTCCTGGGCGGCGATGTCGGAGAACTGCTCGACCGACACGAGATGCGCCCGGGCCAGGACCCGGCCGTCCGCGCCGGGGTCGTAGAAGGCCCGGCCGCCCTGCCAGACGGGGGAGCGGGTGGCGAAGTACATCGCGCCGTCGAGTTCGACGGGGAGGGAGCGGACGGGCGGTGAGGGGTCGCGGCAGCCCGGGTAGGTCCGGCCGGCGCCGGGCGGGCGCCCGCCCCCGAGGTAGGCGGAGAGCCGGCCGAGGTGGGTGTTGGACCCGTACGACGTGTACCGGACCAGCTCGGGGCGCCGGTCGCGCGGCAGGGCCGGGTCGATGCTCCGCAGGGCTTTCGTCATGCCGGGTCCCTACCCGGAGCGGGCCGGCCGCCCCCGCGTCAGGCCGCCTGCATGCCGCCGTCCACCGGGAGGACCGTGCCGGTGACGTAGGAGGCGCGGTCGCTGAGCAGCCAGGCGGCGGCCTGGGCGACCTCTTCGGGGGCGGCCGCGCGGCCCAGCGGGGTGCGGGCGTTGAGGCGGTCGATGACGCCGGGGCTGCGCTCGTCCCACTCCCGCATCATCTCGGTCAGCGTGGTGCCGGGGGCGATGGCGTTGACGCGGATGCCCTCCGGGCCGTACGTGACGGCGGCGGACTCGGTGAGGCTGTTGACCGCCCGCTTCATCGCGCCGTAGGAGGGCAGCGCGGGGTTGCCGCGCAGACTGCCGACGGAGGAGGTGTTGACGATGGCGCCGCTGCCGGCGGTGGCCCGGACGGCGGCGACCTGGGCGGCCATGGCGAGCCAGACGCCCTTGAGGTTCACGGCGTAGACCTGGTCGAAGTCGGCTTCGGTGGTCTGGTCCAGCGGGCCGGGCGGCACGCCGGTCGCGCCGTTGTTGAAGGCCACGTCGAGGCGGCCGTACAGCTCCACGGCCCGGTCGACGGCGGCCCGTACGGAGGCCGGGTCGGCCAGGTCGCACACCGCGTACCCGGCGATGCCGCCGGCCGCCCGTATCTCCTCGGTCACCTCCTTGAGCTGCCGCTCCGTGCGGGCCGCGAGCAGGACGCGGGCGCCCTCCCGGGCGAACAGCCGCGCCGCGGCGGCCCCGATGCCGCGTCCGGCACCGCTGACGAAGGCGACCTTGCCGGCCAGCAGGCCCCGGTCGGTGATCACATGGCTGGGTGAGTTGTCCATGAGGACGAGCCTGCGCGGGCCGGCGGAGCCCATCCAGGCACCGGCGGTACCTGGCTGGGCCGTCCGCACCCGCGCACACTGACGGCATGGACCGACGAGAGCTGGCCGACTTCCTGCGCGGCCGACGCGAGCGGATCACCCCCGCCGACGTGGGGCTGCCCGCCGGGCCGCGTCGCCGCACCCCGGGGCTGCGCCGCGAGGAGGTGGCGCAGCTGGCGTACATCTCGACCGAGTACTACACCCGGCTGGAACAGGCCCGCGGTCCGCGCCCGTCGCACGAGGTGCTGGCCGGTCTGGCCCGGGCCCTGCGGCTGTCGGACGCCGAGCGCGAGCACCTGCACCACCTCGCCGGCGCCCCGCCCGGCCCTCCGCCCGGACCCTCGCGCGAGGTGCCGCGGAGCATCCTCGACCTCATCCGGCGGCTGCCGCGGACGGCGGCGCTGGTGCTGTCCGCGACCTACGAGGTGATCGCCTGGAACGACCTGGCGGCCGCCCTCCTGGAGGACTTCTCGGCCGTGCCCCGGCAGCAGCGCAACCTCGTCCGCCGGGCCTTCCTCGGTCCCCCGGCGACGGGCCGGGAGCGCTACGGCCTGGCCGATCCGGAGGCGTTCTCCCACGCCGCCGCCCGCCGGCTGCGCGCCGTGGCCGCCCGCTACCCGGACGATCCCGAGGTGGCCGCGCTGGTGGACGACCTGGTCTCCGGCAGCCCGGAGTTCGCGCGTCTCTGGGCCGACCACGACGTACGTGCCGTGCCCACCCTGCGCAAGATCATCAACCATCCGATGGTCGGCCCCGTCACCGTCAACTGCGACGTCCTCGACATCACCGACCGGGACCAGCACCTCGTCCTCTACACGGCCGAGCCCGGCTCCTCGGCGGAGGAGGCGCTGCGGCTCCTGTCGGTGATCGGGACTCAGCGGATGGACGTGCCGCGCTGAACGCCACCGACCCCGTTCGCCAGGTTTCGCCACCCCCCTCACGGCGCTGACCAGCCCGTTTCAGATGATCTACGCGAGAACGCGCGCGCGCCACCCTCCACCGCCATCGTTCGCCACGTGGTCCGCCACCTGTAGTGATCATGGAAACAGCGCGGGATCTTGATGCTCCTGGTGACTTGAGGTTTCCTCGTCGTGGAGCCGAGGAGCCGCGAGGCTCCCGCCCGACGCGTGGGACCTGGCTCCGGGCGACCTCCCGGAGCCAGGCGCACACGCGGGATCACAGGCGGGTCCGGCCGAGTAGACACCGGCCGGGCTCGCTTGCCGCCCAACCGTTCGTCCGGACTTCCCCCGGTGCGTCACACAAAGCGCTCGACGCACCCCGCGATGGCAGTGACCGCCGTGAGGATCAGCGCAGCGAACTGCACCCAGTCCGGTAACTGGCTCGCCCTGCGGCGCCGTCCTCGTCGTGTCGATCTCTGCATCCGGTCCGACCTCCCATCTCTCAACGACCCCAACCGGGTTGGGACCCGCCCGGTGCGGGCGGGCGCGCGGGAGAGAGATGTGCCGGACCTCTCGCAAGGTAACCGGTAGCGCAGTGGCGCACGCTCGGGTTCGAGGGTGGCGAATGCTGGCGAACGGGGAACCGGGGCCGCCCGTTCGGACCCGAGGGCACACGCACACGAAAGAGCCCCTCTCCCGTAGTGCGAGGAGAGGGGCTCATGCCCTGGTCGGGGCGGCGGTGGCTGGGGCCGGGGTCGAACCGGCGACCTTCCGCTTTTCAGGCGGACGCTCGTACCAACTGAGCTACCCAGCCACGAGGTTTCACGTGAAACATCCACATGTACCTCGGCGGTCCTGACGGGATTTGAACCCGCGGCCTCCACCTTGACAGGGTGGCGAGCACTCCAAACTGCTCCACAGGACCAAGCGTGTGTACGACAGTGTCGCACACGATCTTGCGTGCCCCCAACGGGATTCGAACCCGTGCTACCGCCTTGAAAGGGCGGCGTCCTAGGCCGCTAGACGATGAGGGCTATCGGCCCGCCTGGGCGCTTCTCAGCGCGTCGGGGACGTGAGAAGCATATGGGATGGCGGGAGGTATCGCCAAAACGGTTTACGGGGAGGGGGTCGCGCCCGTGGGTGGGTGCGCGGGTGAGCCGGTGGGGGAGGGGGAGGCGCCCGGCTGGTTCTCCTTCGGGAGGTGGCGGCTGACCTCGGCCGTGGTGAGGCCCAGCCCGCCGAGCTTGATCTCGTCCCACGCCTGGAGGCGGCGGCTGTCCCGGTCGAAGTAGAGGATCGACGCCTGGATCGGGTCGGGGTGCTCGCCCTCGACCGCGCGCAGGCCGCTGCCGCCGGTCGAGCCCTCGATCCGCAACCGGGTGCCGTACTTCATGACCTCCATCTCCTCGTGGTGTACGTGCCCCGCCAGGACCAGCGGCACCTCGCCGTCCACCTCGCGGGCGGCGGACGGTTCGTGGGCGACGGCGATGTCCACCGGGGTGCCCGCCGCGCTCTGGTCGCGCAGGGCCGAGGCCAGCCGGGCGCCGGCCAGTTCCTGGGACGCCTGTGCGCCGGGCCGCGTCGAGCGGTCCGGGGTGAACTGGGGGTCGCCGATGCCCGCGAAGCGCAGCCCGGCCACGGTCCGGGCCCGGCCGTCGTCCAGGACGTGGACGTTCTCCAGGCCCTCCAGATAGCGCTGGGTCTCCATCGAGTCGTGGTTGCCGCGGACCCAGACGTAGGGGGCGCCGAGGTCCTCGATCGGGTCCAGGAAACCGTTCTCCGCGGCCGTGCCGTGGTCCATCGTGTCGCCCGAGTCGACGATCACGTTCACCTGGTACTGCTCCACCAGCGAGGCGATGATCTTCCAGCTCGCCGGGTTGAGGTGGATGTCCGACACGTGCAGCACGCGGAGCGTGGTCGGGTCCGGCCGGTAGGCGGGGAGCGTGGAGGTGACGTCGTAGAGCTTGGTCACGTTCGTCACCAGGCGGGCCAGTTCTTTCTGGTAGACGTCGAACTCGGTGACGATCGAGCGGGCGTCGCCGACGAGGGACGGCGCGGAGGAGAGCAGGCCGGAGAACTTCGGTTCCAGGACCGAGTCGGGCTTCCAGGTCGCGTACGCCGTCCCGCCGGAGGCGAGCAGCAGGGCGAGGGCCAGGCCGCCGGCGGTCAGGGCGCGGCGGGGGCGGCGGTAGACGGCGAGGCCGAGCGCCGTGGCGCCCGTGACGACGGCGACGCCGGAACGTACGGCCAGGTCGAGGGTGCCGTGCGCGACGTCGGCGGCCACCTCGTCCTGGAGGCCGGAGAGGCGTTCCGGGTGGTCGACCAGGGCCTGGGCGCGCTCCGGGTCGAGCTGGTCGACGTTGACGTCCAGGCGGACGGGGGCGATGTGGCTGTCGAGCTCCAGGGCGCCCAGCGGCGAGACGTTGATCTTCGTGCCGCCGGTGAGGGAGGGGCGCAGGGTCATCGTCGTGTTCATGGGGCCGACGGGGGTGCGGACGTCGCCGACGACCAGCAGACCGAGCCAGGCGCCGAGCAGCACGACCGCGACCAGGCCCAGGGCGCGGGTCCAGGGACGCGGGCGGGGCGTCAGCCCGGTGGCGGTGGTTTCCGGGCGGGCGCGGGCGCGGTGGACGACGTGCAGGACAGCGGCGGGGACGCGGGCCATTGGTCGCGTATGCCCGCGTCCCCCGGGGGATATGCGGGCACCGTGCGGCTCCCGCGCGGCTGTGTCGTACGCGACAGCCGTGCCGGACAATGGGGCTGTGCTGGAGATGACGCGCGAGGAGTTCGAGGAACTGGTCGCCGAGGCGCTGGACCGGATCCCGCCGGAGCTGACGCGGCTGATGGACAACGTCGCGGTGTTCGTGGAGGACGAGCCGCCGGCGGACGATCCCGAGCTGCTCGGGCTCTACGAGGGGACGCCGCTGACCGAGCGGGGGGAGTGGTACGCGGGGGTGCTGCCGGACCGGATCACGATCTACCGGGGGCCGACGCTGCGGATGTGCGAGACGCGGGAGGACGTGGTCGCGGAGACCGAGGTGACCGTCGTGCACGAGATCGCGCACCACTTCGGCATCGACGACGCGCGGCTGCACGCGCTGGGGTACGGGTGACGTTCCCCGGCGGGTGCGGGTGACGGTCCCCTGGTGGATGCGGGTGCGGGTGGTGGTCCCCCGGCGGATGCGGTGACGGTCCCGGACGGGTACGGGCGTACGGGAGGTGCGGGCGGGCGGATGTTCGGGTGTGTCGTCCGGGCCGGGCGCGCGGGGCGCGTGTCTTCTTGCGCGCGGCGGGAGTTGGGCACGGAGACCCCCTGACACCCCGGAGGTGGCTGCCCGTGCGCCCCTTGTACGTACCCGTCCGTCTGGCGGCCACGGCCGTGGCCGTCGTCGCCGCCGCAGGCTGCATGAGCGTGGGCGGGGACGAGCCGGACGGGAGCGGCAGGCCCTCGCGCTCCGTGGGAGAACGGGGCGCCGAGGCTCCCGACGGCGGCTCGCCGGCGCTGGGCGGTGGCGCCGGCGCCGGTGCCGCGGCGGGCGACGACCGGCCCGGGCACGGCAAGGAGAAGGGCAAGGGCGGGAAGAAGGACGGCAAGAAGGGCGAGAAGGGCGAGGACGAAGGCGCCTCCGCCGAGCCGCGGGAGCCGGCCGACGGGTCCGCCCCGGCGCGCGACGAGCCGGACGGGCCGACGCCGCCCCGGCCCGCCGACCCGGAGCCCACCCGCAGCGCCGAGCCCGAGCCGACGCCGCCCGGCGAACCGCCCGCCTCCCCGACGCCGGAGCCGACGGTGGCCGAGCCGTCGTCGTCGGCGCACGAGCCGCCGGGGCCGCAGCTGGAGCAGCGGGAACCGGCGCCCCAGGCCGGGGCGCCGGCCTGACCGGGCGCGAGGACCGGCGCGAATGTGCTGGTCAGGGCAGTGTGCGGGGATCGGTTTGCCTTCAGGGGGGTGGGGTGCGTATGGTGGTAGATCGTTTGATCCCATTTGCCCGGCGCCAACGCAGAGCGCGCCGTGTGGCGCGTACTCTCTCCCTTGCCGTGGTGGACCGCATTGAGGCGGTCGTATTGCGAATCGCGAATCACGGAGTTGACGGGCGCGTGCCGACGAGACTCCGGAAGGTTTCGCATTCGCATGTCCATCACCAGTACTGATCACGTCGTCGTGCCCGAGAACATCGAGGGCACCGAGGACACCAACCCCGCCGTGGAGACCGTCGAGGCCGCCGAGGCCGTCGAGGTCACGGAGGCTCCCGAGGCGGCCGCCAAGGCCCCCGAGTCCTCCGGGCCCACCTTCGCAAACCTCGGTCTGCCGGAGGGCGTCGTGCGCAAGCTCGCGCAGAACGGCGTGACGAGCCCCTTCCCGATCCAGGCCGCGACCATCCCGGACGCCCTGGCCGGCAAGGACATCCTCGGCCGCGGCCGCACCGGCTCCGGCAAGACCCTCTCCTTCGGTCTGCCGACCCTGGCCACGCTGGCCGGCGGCCGCACCGAGAAGCACAAGCCGCGGGCCGTCATCCTGACGCCCACCCGCGAGCTGGCCATGCAGGTCGCCGACGCGCTCCAGCCGTACGGCGACGTCCTCGGCCTGAAGATGAAGGTCGTCTGCGGCGGCACCTCCATGGGCAACCAGATCTACGCCCTGGAACGCGGCGTCGACGTCCTCGTCGCCACCCCGGGCCGCCTGCGGGACATCATCAACCGCGGCGCCTGCTCCCTGGAGAACGTTCAGATCACCGTCCTCGACGAGGCCGACCAGATGTCCGACCTGGGCTTCCTGCCCGAGGTCACCGAACTGCTCGACCAGGTCCCGGCCGGCGGTCAGCGCATGCTCTTCTCCGCGACCATGGAGAACGAGATCAAGACCCTCGTCGACCGGTACCTGAAGAACCCGGCGACCCACGAGGTCGACGCGGCGCAGGGCGCGGTGACGACCATGTCGCACCACATCCTGGTCGTGAAGCCCAAGGACAAGGCGCCGGTCACCGCGGCCATCGCCTCCCGCAAGGGCCGCACCATCATCTTCGTCCGCACCCAGCTCGGCGCCGACCGCGTCGCCGAGCAGCTGCGGGACGCCGGGGTGAAGGCCGACGCGCTGCACGGCGGCATGACCCAGGGCGCCCGCACCCGGACGCTGGCCGACTTCAAGGACGGCTACGTCAACGTCCTCGTCGCCACCGACGTCGCCGCGCGCGGCATCCACGTCGACGGCATCGACCTGGTCCTCAACGTGGACCCGGCCGGCGACCACAAGGACTACCTGCACCGGGCCGGCCGTACCGCCCGCGCGGGCCGCACCGGCACGGTCGTCTCCCTCTCCCTGCCGCACCAGCGCCGTCAGATCTTCCGGCTGATGGAGGACGCGGGCGTCGACGCCGGGCGTCACATCATCCAGGGCGGCGCCGCCTTCGACCCCGAGGTCGCCGAGATCACCGGCGCCCGTTCGATGACCGAGGTGCAGGCGGAGTCGGCGGGCAACGCCGCTCAGCAGGCCGAGCGCGAGGTCGCCCAGCTCACCAAGGAGCTGGAGCGGGCGCAGCGGCGCGCGAACGAGCTGCGCGAGGAGGCCGACCGCCTCGTCGCCCGGGTCGCGCGCGAGCGCGGCGAGGACCCCGCGGCGGCGGTCGCCGAGGCGGCGGCCACGGCCGGGACCGGCGAGTCCGCCGAGAACGCCGGGAACGCCGGGATCTCGCTGCCGGAGCAGCCGGTGGCGCGTGACGTCGAGCGGATCGACCGGGCCGAGTCCGGCCCGGCGCCGTACGAGCGGCGTGAGCGGCGCGGCGACCGTGGCGGCTTCCGTCGCGACGACCGTGGTGACCGTCGTGACGACCGCCGTGACGACCGTGGTGGGCGTTCGTTCGAGCGTCGTGACGACCGCGGCGGCTTCCGCCGCGATGACCGTCGTGACGGCGACCGTGGCGGCTTCCGCCGCGACGACCGTGGTGACCGTCGTGACGACCGCCGTGACGACCGTGGTGGGCGTTCGTTCGAGCGTCGTGACGACCGTGGTGGTTTCCGCCGTGACGACCGTCGTGACGGCGACCGTGGCGGCTTCCGCCGCGACGACCGTGGTGACCGTCGTGACGACCGCCGTGACGACCGTCGCGACGACCGTGGTGGGCGTTCGTTCGAGCGTCGTGACGACCGCGGCGGCTTCCGCCGTGACGACCGCACCGACCGCACCGACCGCCGTGACGGCGACCGCGGTGGGCGTTCGTTCGAGCGTCGCGATGACCGAGGCGGTTTCCGCCGCGACGACCGTGGCGGCCACCGCGGCAGCGACCGTCCGTTCAACCGTGACCGCCAGGGCGACCGCCCCGGCTTCCGCTCGGGCGGCAACGACCGTCCCTTCGGCCGCCGCGACGACCACCGGGGTTCGTCCTTCGGCCGCCGTGACGACAAGCCGCGCTGGAAGCGCAACGGCTGACGCACACCCGCACTGAGCGCCGCGGCCCCCACCGACACCGGTGGGGGCCACGGCGTTTTCGTACGCCCCTGTGGCGCATGTCACCCTCGTCGGCTGGGAATCGCTGGGGTCATGACAGATGACGCCCGGGCGAACGGTCCGTCGGACGAGGAACGGCTGGCCCAGCTCGGCTACACCCAGGTCCTGGCCCGCCGCATGTCGGCGTTCTCCAACTACGCGGTCTCCTTCACGATCATCTCGGTCCTGTCCGGCTGCCTGACCCTCTACCTCTTCGGCATGAACACCGGCGGCCCCGCCGTCATCACCTGGGGCTGGGTCGCCGTAGGCCTGATGACCCTCCTGGTGGGCCTGGCGATGGCCGAGATCTGCTCGGCGTACCCGACCTCGGCGGGCCTGTACTTCTGGGCCCACCGCCTCGCGCCACCGCGTACGGCCGCGGCCTGGGCGTGGTTCACGGGCTGGTTCAACGTGCTCGGTCAGGTGGCGGTGACGGCCGGCATCGACTTCGGCGCGGCGTCCTTCCTGGGCGCCTACCTGAACCTGCAGTTCGGCTTCGAGGTCACCCCGGGCCGCACGATCCTCCTCTTCGCCGCCATCCTGATCCTGCACGGCCTGCTGAACACCTTCGGCGTCCGCATCGTCGGCCTGCTCAACAGCGTCAGCGTGTGGTGGCACGTGGTCGGCGTGGCGGTGATCGTCGGCGCGCTCACCTTTGCCCCCGACCACCACCAGCCGGCGTCCTTCGTCTTCGGCGAGTTCGTCAACAACACGGGCTGGGGCAGCGGCCCGTACGTCGTCCTCCTGGGCCTCCTGATGGCCCAGTACACCTTCACCGGCTACGACGCCTCCGCCCACATGACGGAGGAGACCCGGGACGCCGCGACGGCCGGTCCGAAGGGCATCGTCCGCTCCATCTGGACCTCCTGGATCGCCGGCTTCGTCCTCCTCCTCGGCTTCACCTTCGCCATCCAGTCCTACGAGGGTGCCCTGACCTCCCCGACCGGCGCCCCGCCCGCCCAGATCCTCCTGGACGCGCTCGGCGCGACAGCCGGCAAGCTGCTGCTCCTCGTCGTGATCGGCGCGCAGCTCTTCTGCGGCATGGCGTCCGTGACCGCCAACAGCCGCATGATCTACGCCTTCTCCCGCGACGGCGCGCTGCCCTTCTCCCACGTCTGGCACACCGTCAGCCCCCGCACCCGCACCCCGGTGGCGGCGGTGTGGCTCGCCGCCCTGGCCGCGCTGGCGCTGGGCCTGCCGTACCTGATCAACGTCACCGCGTACGCCGCGGTGACCTCCATCGCCGTCATCGGCCTCTACATCGCCTACGTCGTCCCGACCCTGCTGCGCGTCCGCAAGGGCGCCGCCTTCGAACGCGGCCCGTGGCACCTGGGCCGCTGGTCGCAGGCGGTCGGCATGGCGGCGGTGGCCTGGGTCGCCGTCATCACGGTCCTCTTCATGCTGCCCCAGGTCTCCCCGGTCACCTGGGAGACCTTCAACTACGCCCCGGTCGCCGTCCTGGTCGTCCTGGGCTCCTCGGCGACCTGGTGGTTCGCCTCGGCCCGGCACTGGTTCCTCAACCCGGACCACGAACGCACCCGCTCCCGCCCGGCCGCCCGCGCGAACGCCCCCGAGCCGGTCGATCCCTGACAACTCCCCCCTCGGCGCGCCCCCGACGTGGCCGTGTCCCCGATACCCGATCGGCTCGGCGGCCACGTGGGGCTATGCTCGGGGAGGCGACATCGCCTGGGCCCTTAGCTCAATTGGCAGAGCAGTGGACTTTTAATCCATTGGTTGTGGGTTCGAGTCCCACAGGGCCTACCAGAAGGACCCCAGCTCAGAGACTTACTGAGTTGGGGTCCTGTCCGTTTCGGGGTGGTCCCTTGATCGTTTGCTGGCTCGCTGCTGGCCCGAGTGGTCGGCGGGTGCGTGAGTAAGCGTGATCCGGGCCGGGCCAACTCGGCGCACGAGAAAGGGCGGTCACCTCAGTGGGGTGGCCGCCCTTCCCTGCGTCCGGCGTCCTGTCCTGAGGCGCCCTCCCGGGCGTCTGCAACGCCATCAGCAGGTATGTGGGATGAATCAAGATCACAAAAAGCCTGGTGACACCAGGCTGACAGGCGATCACGCAGGTCAGAGGTTTGTCGAGTGCCACCAGACCTCGACGACTACAGCCGCGATGCGCAACGCATCGGCAGGCGTATCCGTGAGGTTCGCGAGCACAAGAACCTCACCCAGGAGCAGCTGCTCCTGGCTGTGTCGATGAACCGCGCCTACTACCAGGACATCGAGGCCGGCCGCGCCAACCCGACTCTGCGGACGCTGCTGCGTATCGCCCGTGCTCTCGACGTGCCCCTCGCCGACCTGGTGCGGTGACGGCCGCCCCTGACGGGGTGCAGGGGCGGCCGTTCCGTCGGCGCAGCGTGAGCGCACACGGACGCACGCCGTCGCGTGCTCTACAGCTGCTTGTGCCAGCCGCCGCGGGACAGTCGGGTGCGGCCGTCGGGCAAGATGCGGACGCGGGCGCCGCGTACCGGTAGCTCGCCGTGCTGGAGCCAGTAGGCGCGGATCTCGTCGAGGATGTCCCACAGGCGCCGCGGGCCTGACTGGTGGACGGTGGGCGGCTCGGTGCCGCTGCCGGTAGCTCGGGCCCACGAGCCGTCCGCATGCGCCATGATCGCGGTCCGCTGCTCTCCCCGTTCCTCGTAGGAGTGCTCGATGCCCGGCGCGATGATGCCGAGCATCGAGTCGACGTCCCACGCCTGGGCCACATCGAGCACCGGGTAGGGAGAGGTCGAGACCTCGTCGCCCTCCGCGTGATGAGCGGCGGCCAGGACCTCGGCGACCTCGGGCGGGTAGTCGTCGCCGTGGCGGGCCTGCATGAACCCGGCCCGGTCCCACTCCACCCGGCCGCGGGCCGAGCCGTCCTCTTCCTTCTCGGCGGTGAGGATCAGCGACGTACCGGCGATGGTGGTAACCAGCCGGCCGCCAACGCACAGGGCGGTGAGCCAGCTTTCCGGGACGCTCCGGACGGAGACGGTGGCCACGATCCGGTCGAACTGGCCTTCCGTAGCGGGCAGCGGCCCGGTCGCGTCGACCGCGGCCACACGGGGAGTGAGACCGATCGATCGCAGTCTTTCCTGGGCGGAGTCCACGAGGTGCGGGTCCACGTCCACGCTCGTGACCGCCTCGTCGCCGAGGCGCCAGCACGCGAGGGCTGTCCCGTAGCCGCTGCCCGTGCCGACGTCCAGCAGCTCGTCGCCGTCGCCGATCCGGGCGTGCTGGAGCATCCGGACGGTCAGGCTGGGCAGCGTCGCGGACGAGGTGGGACGCCCGGTCGGGTGGTCGTCCGGCTTGGCGAAGTCGGCGTGCAGCGCACCGACACGGGTGATCAGCGAGCGGTCATCGTAGGCGGCGGCGAACCACTCGGCCTCGGTGCCCGGCTCGCGCAGCGTCCACTGCCCGTCCAGGCGGTCCCACCACTGCGGGACGAACAGGTGCCGGGGCATACGCGCTACCGCCTGACGCCAGCACGAGGCGCGGTGCGTGACACGGCCGGCGAGTTCTGTGGCGTGCTTCTCCCAGATCACGCGGTCACCTCCAGGCTGGGGGCAGGCCCCGGTGCGAAGTCGTAGGCAGGGTCGCACGCCTCGGTGTTGGCCGGGTCGCAGTCTCCGCTGTCGTCCGGAGGGCAGGCCGCGCGCGGGGCCGGTACGGCGTCGGTGAGCTGCTGCCACCGGTCGCTGCGCAGGATCTCTGCCAGGCGCTGCTCGCGAACGTTCCCGGCGACCAGGAAGCGGGACAGGATGCAGCCAGAGACCGCGCCGTCCGGGTCGACCGAGACGCGGTGCCGGAAGCAGTGCCCGCACAGCTCGCCCGTCGACGGGATGACGACGGCCGGGTCGGCAGCTCGCCCGACCCGGCGGACGCGGTCGACCTGGATACGGGTGACACCCAGGCGGCGCAGGTCCTCCTGCGCCTGGGCGACGCGCTGCCCTTCGAGGACCTTGACAATGCCGGCGCGCAGAGGGATGCCGCGACGGACGGCCTCGGCGATGTTGTCCCGGGTGCGGCGGTGGCTGCCGGGCCCGTTGGTGATCTGCTCGTGCTGGTCGGCCTGGTCGCTGTAGTAGCTGGTGGCCAGCGAGACGCCGGGGCGCTCGAAGCACTTCCACAGGCCGGGCCGGATGTGAGCGAGGTTGGAGTACACCTCGACCTTCAGCCCGGCGGCCAGGGCGTGGTCGACGTACTGGGGCAGGTAGGGGGCGAGCGTCGGTTCACCGCCGATGAACTGGACCGCCGGGATGCCGAGGGCGGCGACGTCGGTGATGACGTCAAGCCAGTTCTGCGGGGACATGGACCCAGGGGATGCCTTCGGCCCGGAACTGGTGCAGCAGTGGCTGCACGACAGTTGGCAGCGGCCGGTGATCTCCAGCTCTACCGAGCGGATACCGGCTACCGGCGACACTGCGGTCTGAGGGATGGCTGTACTCATTCGTCCTCCGTAGTTGGCAGTTCCCTGGTGCGGGAGATCTGACGTGCGACTCCTGTCCCCGCGGTCGCCGTAGCGCCCCGCCTCACCGGAGCAGGCGGCCTGTCAGTGACGCGGAGTGAGTGGGGCATCCGTCGGCCACGGGGCCCGATCTTCGTCCAGCCCGTGAAGGCCGGCGGCGATCAGACGGGCGACGGCGAGGGGCTCGCAGAGACTGGCCATCGACGCCATCGGCACCGACCAGTAGGACCTGGCGCCCACAGGCGGGAAGGACACGGCGTCGAGCCGCGGCACCCCCAGGTAGGTGCCGCGGCCGAGACACTCCACCCCCTGGCTCTGCCAGTCCTCTGCGGCCTGCTGCCATGTCCTGGGGACGCTCGCGGGAACGAGTGCGTAGTAGCGGGGGCCGTAGACGTCACAGATGACCGGCCCGCCGTCGAGGACGTCCGCCAGGGCTCTGTCGATGATGAGCGGGTCGGTGCTGGCGGCGACGGTCTGGACGAGACGGCCGGGGATGCGCACGGCTGAGAAGAGGGCCCCAAGGCGCAGTGTGGCCACGCCCAGCGCCTGCCACTCCGCCCGGGCCTGCGCGCGGGACGGGTGCGCGGAGAGCAGCCACTGTTCAGTGGCCAACCGGCGGTCGGCAGCGCAGTGCACGGGGACGCCACGCTGTACCTCGACCGGTCGCGGGACAGGCTGTGCTGGGTCGCTCGACATGGCCAGGGCCTCCACGGTGGGTGTGCTCCGTCTCACACACCTGACCGTAGGTTTGGTCCTGCAATTTCACCCGAGCTGACAGTTCGGGTGAGCCAGCGGCTCGTTCAGACGAGGCCGATCCGTGCTGCCAACTGCTCCGCCTGTCGCGCGTGCATCGCCCGCGCTCGGCGGATGACCGTCAGCACGAGCTGGCGGGCGAGTGGCGTCCGGGCCAGATCCTCCGGGGCGGTCGCCTCCAAGCCGAGGAGGGCGAGCAGCGCCGCGGCATCGTCCCGGCGCTGGCTGTGGCAGGCGGCCACCTCCAGCCCGAACGTGAACTCCCGCTCCAGCGACGGCAGCGGGCCGGTGTCGATGGCGTCCGCGGTGTGCAGGGCCTCGCCGGTCTCGCCGGCCTCCATGTCGATGGACAGGGCGTGCAGTGCCACGTTGGTCGGCCCGAAC
Organism: Streptomyces sp. ISL-12; assembly: GCF_018614415.1. Taxonomy (GTDB): domain Bacteria; phylum Actinomycetota; class Actinomycetes; order Streptomycetales; family Streptomycetaceae; genus Streptomyces. The sequence continues at coordinate 9,243 of NZ_JAGGOO010000127.1, read as the reverse complement.
ACAGTCCAGGCGACATTGCTGCTCTCGGGTACCTGTCGAGACGCAGGCGCTGCGTGCTGGGTCAGCCGGTCCCGGGCCTCCCACCACCGGCGGCGGCGCGCGGCCCCCACAACAGCGACGAGCTGGAGTGCACCGCCCATCGCTGTCCGCTCGACCTGCGGCATCGTGGCCCCTTCGACCTGCTCGGCCGCGCGGAGAGCCAGTTCCTCGGCCTCTCCCGGCTGGCCGGCGGCGAGCAGGACGTGGCCCAAGTTCCACTGCGCAGCGGCGATACGCAGCGGGTCGTCGGCGTCCTCGGCCGCGCGCATGGCCCGGTCGGCTGCGAGGGTGGCAAGGTCGAGGCGGCCGGTTCGACGAAGGTACGAGCGGAGCAGGCAGTACAGGTCGGCCGCCGCCCGCAGTACGGCCCGCCGCTCGGCCGGATCAGCGCCAGCGCGGGCGGCACGCACCGCGTGCTCAACATCGGCGACGAGGACAGGCAGCACCTCGGCGGCCTCCGTGAAGCGGGTGCCGCTCGTCTGCCAGCTCGTCCACGCGGCCTCGACCCGTTCTCTCAGCACGGCTGATGCTACGGCGGGAGCGCTGCGGGCCGGGCCGTAGCCGAGGAGCGCGCGGCCCACGGCGGCCTCAGCGGTGTCAGCTGACTCGGCGGTCTCGGGGGCCTGATCGGACAGCAGGGCAGCGACCGGCACGCCCAGCTCCTGTGCGAGGGCATACAACATCGGCACCGACGGCACCTTGACGCCGCGTTCGATCTGCGACAGGTAGTCCGGCGAGATGCCGACCAGGCCAGCGACGGCATCCTGCCGACGTCCGCCGCGGTAGTGCTTGATGCGGTCCCCGATGGGGAGATCTGCATGCAACCATGCGCCACTCCTCGCTCCGTCCTCTGAGCGTAGGGTGCCCGATGCGTGGGGACCCCGTGTTCTGGAGAGAGGAGACGCCGGTGCCGGAGCTGGTGCTGTGGGACATCGACCATACGCTGATGGCGACGCGCGGCCTCGGCCGTGAGCTGTGGGCCGCAGCGTTCGAGCAGGTGACCGGGGTGGCGCTGCGAGAACAGGCGTCGGTGACGGGGTCAACGGAGCAGGTGATCCTGCGAGAGACCGCGCGCCTGCACGGCGTGGAGCACGACGAGACGCTGTTCACCCGGTTCGCTGACGCGCTCGGCGCCGTGCACGTTCGGCGGGCAGCTGAGCTGCGCGAGCGCGGGCACGCGTTGCCCGGGGCCGCCGCCGCTCTCGCTGCTCTGAGGGATCGGGGCGTGCGGCAGTCGGTGGTCACCGGCAACGTGCGCCAGGCCGCCGAGGTCAAGCTGGCGAGCTTCGGCCTCGACTCCTACCTGAACCTGGAGGAAGGCGCCTACGGTGAGGACGGGGAGCGCCGGCCCAAGTTGCTGCGGCTTGCCCTTGGGCGGGCGGGTGTCAAAGCGACAGGGGCCGTGTTCCTCGGGGACACCCCGGCCGACGTCGCGGGTGGGCACGAGGCGGGTGTCCGGGTGGTCGCAGTCGCCAGCGGCAAGACATCGGCGGCCGAGCTGGAGTCCGCAGGTGCAGAGATGGTGCTGGACGGTCTTGCCGACACAGCGCAGGTACTCGCCGCACTCCGGGCATGACGAAAGCGGCCCCGCTCTCCCGGAGGAGAGCGGGGCCGCGGTCATCGGGCGAAGAGGGCGAGCGCGCCGGTGGCTGCCCCGGCGACGCCGGCGAGGACGCCGATCGTGGGCATGGGCCAGCGAGCGCGTTCCAGGGTACGGATGCGGATCTCGTGGTCCTGGACGTCGGAGCGGATGTCCTTGGCCTCGTCGAAGCTGCCAGACGGGGTCGATTTGGGGCGCCGCGCGCTACCGTCCTGAATGGCCTGAGTGTCCTGGGGGGGGGAAGCCTTGAATCTGGAGCTTCAGCGCGCTATTGACGCCGCCGGAATCAGCCGGTCCCGTCTCGCCCGTAGAGTCGGAGTGAGCAGCAAGACGGTGGACCGCTGGATCACGGACCCTGTCCGCGTCCCCCACCCGCAGGACGTGGCTGAGGCGTTAGGAGTGGACGCAGACGTGTTATGGCCGAAGATCCGAAGCGCAGTGAAGACGGGCCCCGACCGGGAGATCGTGGCGACATACCCGTATCGCAACGCCTGCCCGGCCGCCGTGTGGTCGCGGCTCCTCGATGACGCGACGCGAGAGATCACCTATGCGGGGTACACCAACTACTTCATCTGGCAGGAACAGCCGCGCGTCGGCGAGCGGCTCGCGGCCAAGGCCGCTGCGGGCTGTGCGGTGCGGTTCCTCGTCGGCGATCCCGAGTCCGAGGTGACGCGCCGGCGGGAGAAGATCGAAGCAGTCCCGCTCACCGTGTCCACGCGAATCCAGATCACGCTGGACGCCCTGAGCAGGATCGAGGGGGACGGCGTCGGGGCACGCCTGTCTGACGGGCACATCGCCCTGTCGGTGTTCCGGTTCGACGACGAGATGCTGGTGACGCCGCACCTGGCCAACCTGCTGGGGCACGACTCGCCATTGCTGCACCTGCGGCGCCGGGGTGATGGAGGGCTGTTCGACCGGTTCGCGGAGCACGTCGAGGCGCTGTGGACCGAGGCCCGGCCGGTGCTGGCCACCGGCTGACCCCGAACGCACGACAGCGGCCCCGCTCTCCCGAAGGAGAGCGGGGCCGCGGTCATGAGCTGATGTCGTGCAGGTACGGGAGGACCTCTTCGGGCACCCGGCTGAGGCGGGGGCGGGGGCTCCAACTGCTGGGCACGCATGTAGGCGACCAGCGACCTGGCCCATCCGGCGATGTACCGCAGCGCGAAGTCCTGCGCCGTGATCCTCGCCCGGTCCCTCTCGGCCTCCGCCCAGCCGGCGCCTGGTCCGGGACTACGAACGCCGCACCGACACCAGCGAAGCGGTCATCCTGTGGTCGATGACCATGCTCATGAGCCGCCGCCTGGCCGCCCGCGGTCAGGAGCCTGTTCTGGCGCGGGCAGCATGAACCTGCCCGGTTTCGCCTCGACCAGCCAGCCCCGTTCCACCAGCCGCTTCAGCCGGGCCCTCGCCCCTTCGACGCGGGAGGCGGACGCGCTGTCCCAGCCCAGCACCACCGCCGCCCGCCGGGCACCCAGCCCGTCGCCTCCCGCATCGACCGCGGCGGCCATCAACGTCTGGTAGTCCGGCCAACTCCGCCACCTCACTCGCGTGTCGCCGGTGCGGCACCGCCCGGCGAGGCCCGACCGCCTTTCTCCGCGGCACCTCGCCGGCCCCGTCGGCGGGTGCGTTCTCCTCGGCCAACGCTTCCAAATACTGCTCCAGGCCGATCACCCGGCGCCGGTGCACCTCTTCCGCCTCCGCCAGAGCCGCCCGCACCCGTTCCAGCTCGGCTTCGAGGTCATTCACCTGCGCGGCTGCGGCCTTCTGCCGCGTCTCCAGAACCGCCCGCATCGACGGCATCCGCTACCTCCACGACATCTCGCCCGGCAACAAGCCCAGGCTCCCGCGGCAGCTGCTACTTCATGCCTGACCAGCGAAGACGTCACACGAGGTTCGGAAAGAGAACGGTCTCTTACCCGCCGCATGGACCTCGACCCGCACCTCCGCCGACAACTCGTGCACCAGGTGCCAGCCGAACCCGCCCGGCCTGGTGGCGTCCAACGGCAGGGGCCGCGGTGGAACAGAACTGGCGTCCTGCACTGCCACCGTCACCGTGTCCGGTCCTGTCTCCAGACGAAACCGGGTCACCCCGCCGGCGTGTCGTGCCGCATTGGTGAACAGCTCCGATACCACCAGCAGTAGCGCATCCACCGCGCTCCCGCGCTCCGACGCGGCTGCGGGCAAGAACGCCCGGGTCACCTCCCTGGCCTGCGCCGCCGTTCTCAGGTTGCCGTCATCGAGGGGTCCGCGATCCTCCTCGGGCACATGCACCATCACCGTCTCCGGTTGTTCGGCACTCAGGTCCCTACCGCCTGCCCCGGAAAGATCGGATCATCCGGGAAATGTCCCGTCTGGAGGTGCCGGTGGCAGGACCGCTGGTCATCGCGTGGTGCGAGAACCCATGGGCAGCGGCTGCACTTCGGCTGGAGTGATGCGGCTGTGAATGCGGAACCGCCGGGTTGTGTCGTTCGGCGCGGGGCGCAGGTCGACGGCGACCGGGCCGGCGAAGGTGTAGCGCCGTTCGGCGGCGTGGCGGCGCACCTGGTTGGCGAGGACGGGTGCCACCGGCCAAGCGCTGGCCGACAACTGCTGGTGGATCTCCGGGAGCAGTTCGATGATGAAGGCGTTGGGCGCCACGACGCGCTGTCGGCCGACGATCAGGGCGTTGTCGTCACACTGCCGCAGCAGCATGGCCACGGCCTCGCCCTGCTCGTGCTTGGCGGGAAGTAAGAAGCCCCACAGGTTGGTCGTCCATCGCTCCATGACGCGTTCGCTGCTCTCGAGGAATCCCATCGGATGCGCCTGCCCTGCCGCAGACCGGACAGGCTCGCCCATAAGGGTGCCCGACCATCCAGTGATGAGCGCAGCCTTTGACACCGATGCCGGAGGTGATGTGGTCGTACGCCGGGGCGCTGGGCGTGCACCATGCTCTTCCCGAAACGTTGTGCTCCGGGTGAATCAATAGCTGTGCTCGCGAGCTGAGATTTCAACGGGACACGTAGACAGATTCTCTGCCGCAATAAGTGGAGTGGGACTCTTTACCGCACACAGGCCGCTGCGGCGTGCTACTGTCGATCTCAGTTGCAGTTGTGGTTCCCGAAACTTCAAGTGCTCTCCGGTCGGCTTCTATGCCGCTGGAAGCACTTTTGTATTTCCGGTCTTTTCCGGGCGGGGTGATCATCGCGGCGACATGGTGTCCGCGCTGTGCGGATCCCGATGCACTGCCCCAAAGGAGATATGACATGGCTGCTGGTACCGTGAAGTGGTTCAATGCGGAAAAGGGCTTCGGCTTCATCGAGCAGGACGGTGGCGGCGCTGACGTGTTCGCCCACTACTCGAACATCGCCGCCCAGGGCTTCCGCGAGCTGCTGGAGGGCCAGAAGGTGACCTTCGACATCGCGCAGGGCCAGAAGGGCCCGACGGCCGAGAACATCGTTCTCGCCTGACACTGACGCGCACTTTGTAGCTGGGGCCCGCATCCTTCGGGGTGCGGGCCCCAGCTGCTCGTATTTTCGCAGTGGTTTCACCTGTGGACGACAACCAGGAATCCGTTGGCTCAATGCACGGATCCTCCGTCAGGGGTGCCGACGCATCCCTTCACAGAGCTACATCGCAGTGGACGCCCCGAATATTGCGTCCCGCATCATGCCACTCATTTCAGCGCCTGCGCCCGCACATATTTACGTCGGCCAGATCCGCTTTCGCGTACCACCGGCCCTTTCTTGCAATTCTCCGTGCTGCTCATTGCTGCGGGAATTCCTTGATATGTGCCGCATCGAGGAAGGTTCCGCATGAACCGCACACGCACGAACGACCGCTTCGCCCGCACCCGTAACGGCAGTGCCGACTCCGGAAGGGGTGGCAGCCGATACGGCTCGTCGGCCCCGCGCCGGTCCGGCGGGCCGAGCCGCTCCGGTGACTACGGCCGCCGGCCCGCCTCGGTCCAAGGGGAGTTCGCCCTCCCCAAGACGATCACCCCCGCGCTTCCCGCCGTGGAGGGCTTCGCCGATCTCGACATGCCCCGGGAGCTGCTGGCCGCGCTCGGTTCGCAAGGCGTGACCGTGCCCTTCCCGATCCAGGCCGCGACCCTGCCGAACTCCCTCGTCGGCCGGGACGTCCTCGGCCGCGGGCGCACCGGCTCCGGCAAGACCCTCGCCTTCGGTCTGGCGCTGCTGGCCCGTACGGCCGGGCAGCGCGCCGAGGCCAGGCAGCCGCTGGGGCTGATCCTCGTACCGACGCGTGAGCTGGCGCAGCAGGTCACCGACGCGCTCGCCCCGTACGCCCGCTCCGTGAAGCTGCGGCTGGCCACGGTGGTGGGCGGGATGTCGATCGGCAGGCAGGCGAGTGTGCTGCGGACCGGAGCGGAGGTCGTCGTCGCGACGCCGGGGCGGCTCAAGGACCTCATCGACCGCGGCGACTGCCGGTTGGACCAGGTCTCCATCACCGTCCTCGACGAGGCCGACCAGATGGCCGACATGGGCTTCATGCCGCAGGTCACCGCCCTTCTCGACCAGGTCCGCCCCGGGGGCCAGCGCATGCTGTTCTCGGCGACCCTCGACCGCAACGTCGACCTGCTGGTGCGGCGCTACCTCAGCGACCCCGTCGTGCACTCCGTCGACCCCTCGGCCGGCGCGGTCACGACGATGGAGCACCACGTGCTGCATGTCCACGGCGCCGACAAGCACACGGCCACCACCGAGATCGCCGCACGCGACGGCCGCGTGATCATGTTCCTCGACACCAAGCACGCCGTCGACCGCCTCACCGAGCATCTCCTGACCAGCGGAGTACGGGCCGCCGCCCTGCATGGCGGGAAGTCGCAGCCGCAGCGCACCCGCACGCTGGCGCAGTTCAAGACCGGGCACGTCAACGTGCTGGTGGCGACCAATGTCGCGGCGCGCGGCATCCACGTCGACAACCTCGACCTCGTCGTCAACGTCGACCCGCCGACCGACCACAAGGACTACCTCCACCGCGGCGGCAGGACCGCCCGCGCCGGCGAGTCCGGCAGTGTCGTCACCCTCGTCACCCCGAACCAGCGCCGCGACATGACCCGCCTCATGGCAGCGGCCGGCATCGTCCCGCAGACCACCCAGGTCCGCGCCGGCGAGGAGGCCCTGCACCGCATCACCGGCGCCCAGGCCCCCTCCGGCATCCCGGTCGTCATCACGGCGCCGGTGGCCGAACGCCCCAAGAAGCGCAGCGCCACTTCACGCGGCCGGCGCAGCTCCGCTTCGGCAGCTCGTCGCGCATCCGCACTGCAGTCCACGGCCGGGGCAGCCGCATAGAACCTTCGTGATCAGGAAGCCGGCCCAACTCCGCAGGAGGCACCCTTTGACGCTGGTCCAGATGCAGAGCCGCCCGGCGAGCGCCCACCCCGTGCACGGCACGGTGGCCGACGCCATGGACGCGGCCGGACCGCAGGTCTGGGAGGACATGACCGCGGAGGTGGCACTGTCCGTGATGGCCGCCGCCCGTACGGGTCATCTGGTCGTCTGCGACGAGGACGGTCTGTGCACCGGCCTGGTCACCCGGGCCAGGCTCACGGCCGTTCGTGGCAGCTCCGGATACACGGACCGGATCCGCCTGCGTGACATCGCCGACGTCATCGGGCCCTTCGCCTCGCCGCTGACCACGAGGGCCGAAGCCGAGCGTGGGATGCGCTGCCGCCAGCTCGGGGTCCTGCCCGTGGTCGACGAACACGGCAACGCTCTGGGCGTCCTCGCCCTCTCCCGCTGAACCGCTTCACGACGGCTGGCTCCGTCTCTCCTTCTCCCTGTGAGGCATCATGCGCTGTGTCATCGCCCGCTTCCCGTTCGACCTGACCAAGAGCGGCGTGCTGGAATCGATGAAGGGCGTCAAGCCCGAACCGGTCACCGGCGAGTTTGTGATCATCGGACGACGCCACTATCCCGTCAAGCAGGTCGGCCAGGTCATCACCCGCCAGGACCGCCGCGATTTCAGCGCCGCCGAAGTCCTCCGGGCCATGTCCCGGCTCGGCTTCACCTGTCGCGCCCTCCCCGAGGTCGCACCCGCGCGCATCGAAAGCCCGTTGCAGCGGGCTTCCGTAATGCTTGGCACCCCCCTGTCCGCCTGACCGACGGCAGGCACGAGCAGAGCAGAGCAGTGAGGGCCCTACCGGCGCGCGCCGGTAGGGCCCTCACTGCGTGCCGTGCCGGTCTCGACGCGGCGGCGGGTCAGCGGGTCAGTGGTCGGAGTAGCTGAAGTCGCCAACGGTCCAGGCGCTGACGTCCTCGATCGCGACGCGGTACATCCCGCCCGTCTCCGGGATCCCCACCGTGCCCTGAAGGATCCGGGCCACATGAAAGTGCAGATGCGTGGGCGGCCCGTCCTTCTTCGCAGGGGTGCCGAAGACAGCGGAGAACTCGCCCAGGTCGGAGGAATCAGTCAGAACCTCCGACACCCTCTGCCTCCACATGGCTTCCGGAGCCAGCCGACCGGTGATGACAGCACCACCGGCCACGACGGTCAGGGACATCCGATTGCTCTGCCCGGACTCCACAAGGGCGGCGATGTCAACGATCAGCTCGTCAGGCTTCGGCATGAGATCGGATTCTATGCACCGGCCCGCCCGGGCGGATTGGCCGGTGGCACTACCGCGCAGGACAGGCGCATTGGTGACGAGCCCAGACACGATCAGGACTGCGGTGTCCTCGGCTGCCCGGGCAATGGCCGGCTGCCCCAGGTCTTCAAGGAGGGCTCGCGCGGTACGGCGTGCGTCGGCAACGGCGGCGGTGGAGGGGAACTCGTGGCGTTGCTCGCCATCGTGCTCATCAGGGTCACCCTGGTCGCTGGATCGTCCATGCCCTGCCCTCGCCTACCCCGTGCCTGGGCTCCGCCCGCCACCACGCGCCGGCCGTCGGCGGCGTCACGGGAAGCCCGGCGGGCGGCTCTGGTCTCACCCGAGCGCCGGACCTGCGCTGCGGACGGTCCCGAGCATTCGCAGACCGGCCCAGGGAGAGACCTCATCGCCGGGCCGCACCAAATCTGCTCTTGCTGGAGTAGACATTCGTTGCTCGCGTGCTTATGGTTTCTCTCGTAGTCGAAATCGAGAAGGGCCCGGCAGACACGAACTGCCGGGCAGTAGTACCCGCATGACGGTCCGGTGGTGGAGTTTCGAAGCCAGATCTGTTGCACAACGGCGACGGGACTGACCACCGGACCGGGTGGCCCGCAGTGGTGAGGGGCCGCCGTGAGCAGGACCGCAGTTGACGCGGTTGCAGTACCAGCAGTGCTGTATTGAGCGGTGCCCTCGGTGAAGGCGTCGGGCTGCGGACGCGCGTGCCGGGGAGTGGCGCTGTGCCAGGCCACCAGCAGTTCGCGGTACAAGCAGTACGCATTCCCCGTTTGTAAGTGATCAGTTGAGAGGGAAGAACGGAGGAGTCGAGCGCCATCAGGATCGCCCGGGCGGAAGACTGAGCCCGGGTACCGCAGGACATCGATAGGCAGGTGGTCTCCGGTCACGCATCCGCGATCCCCGCACCCCCGTCGTATCGGACGGCTGTGCGGAAACAGAAGGCCGGCGCAGCACTAGGGCCGGCAGATGGTGTTGCAGTTCCTTCGGGGCCTTGGTGCCGTACGGC
>NZ_JAGGOO010000126.1 GCF_018614415.1 Streptomyces sp. ISL-12 | reverse complement strand
CGGCCGGGCGCGCGGCGCCGAGGTGACCGGCCTGGCCCGCGCCGCCAACCTCGACTTCGTCCGCGAACTGGGCGCCCTGGAAGCCGTCGACCACCGGACCGTGAAGCCCGCGGACCTGGACCGGTTCGACGTCGTACTCGACACCGTGGGCACCGACCTGCCCGCCTACCGGGCCCTGCTACGGCCCGGCGGACGCATGGTCACGATCACCGTCGACCCTGCGCGCATCGCCGCGACGGTGGGCTACCTCGCGGCCAGTGCCGTCCTGCACGGCCGCGGCCGGGTGCGGGCCTTCAGCGGCAACCCGAAGCGCGCCCTCCTCGACGACGTCGCCCGCCATGTCACGGACGGCACGCTGCGCCCGGTGGTGGACACCGTCTTCCCGCTGGAGGAGACCGCGGCGGCCCACCGCGCCCTGGAGGCCGGCGGCGTACGCGGAAAGTTCGTCGTGCGGGTCGGCCCACCGACCGCCGAAGCCGACCAGTACTGCCTCTGACCGACCAGTACTGCGTCCGACCGACCAGTACTGCGTCCGACCGACTAGTACTGCGTCTGCACGTACTCCCAGAACCCGTCCCGCAGCGCCCGCCGCAGATCGGGCTGGCCGCGCAGGGAGTACTGGAGCAGCCCCTCGGCCTCGACCAGCAGGTCCTGGTCGACCGGGCCGGGCAGGTACGGGTGGCCGTCGAGGAGTTCCACCAGCGCCTCCCGGCCCCGGGACGCCAGCCACTTCGCCGCGATCTGCGAACCGACGAAGCGGACGTTCTCCCGGGTCGGCCGGCCTGTGCCCGTCGCCTCGTAGACGGGGAGGGTGCGTCTGGAGACGTACGGCTTGAAGAAGTCCAGGTCGAAGGTGCGCTGGCTGTCGACCTCCCAGAGCAGCGGGTCGGCCTGGTTGCGCCCCTCGGGGGCCTCGACGCCCCAGAGGTGGACGCGGGCGCCGTACCCCTGGGCGGCCTCGACCGCGGAGACCAGGTCCTCGTCGCCGCCGAGCAGGGCCGCGTCGCTGATCGCGCGGTGCCGGGCGAGGGACTCCAGGTCGCTGCGGATCAGGGAGTCGACGCCCTTCTGCTGGTTGTTGGCGTTCAGGTTGCCCAGCCGTACCTTCACGTCGGGCAGCTCGGCGATGGACTGCTGCTCGGCGGTGTGGATGCGGCGCCGGGCGCCGTCGTACCAGTAGACCCGCAGCAGCCGGCTGTCCGCGAAGATGGTGCGGGCCCGGTCGATGAGCGCCTCGATCAGCCCCTCGGCGTCCAGGTCGAAGGCCCGGCGGTCCTCGGTGCCGGCGACCAGTCGTCCCGCCGCCGCGTACAGGTATCCCGCGTCCACGAAGATCGCGTGGGTGGAGGGCGTCTTCGCCACCTCGGCGAGCATGCGCTGGAGCAGCTCGTTGGTGCGTTCGATGCGGTCGGGCAGGGATGCGAGGTCGTCGTTCATCACCTCCATTGTCCCGGCGGTCACGCAGCGAACACAACCGGTCCCGATCAGTCTTGTACCGGCGGGTAATTAGTCTTTCGAAAAATTTCTTTAGCGTAGGGAATGTTTGTAACATCCGACCCGTTGACTAGCTGTGGAACCCCGGGCACCGATGACCCTTGGGGATCCCCTCAGTAGTTCTCCTCAGGAGGATGACCAGACGAAGGGAGAGGCCATGCGCTTTGAAGTCATGCGACTCGACGACATCGACGGCACGCCCGTGGACAGCACGGTCGTGGACGCCGCCTCCGTCAACCGGATAGTCCAGCAGGCCGCCGCCATCGGGCAGCGCCTGTGGATCCGCCCGGCCGAGACCACGGCCTCGTAGCGGCGGATCGTTCACACCGCTCCGTCCGGGCCCCCGTACGCACGTCGTATACGGGGGCCCGGTCGCGTCCCCTGCCCCCCCCCCGTGCCCCTGCGGCCCTCAGGCCCCCTGGATCACCTGTGTGACGCCGTTGATGATCTGCTGTACGGCGATCGCGGAGAGCATCATGCCCGCGAGCCGGGTCACCAGGACCACACCGCCGTCCTTGATGACCCTGATGATCAGCAGCGAGTACCGCATCACCAGCCACAGCACGACATGGATGGCGAGGATCGCCGACCACACCGACAGCTGACCGCTCACCCCGTCGGCCTTCTGCACCGCGAGGATCACGGACACGATCGCGCCCGGCCCGGCGAGCAGCGGCATGCCGAGCGGTACGAGGGCGACGTTGACGTCCTTGGTCTGCTTGGGCTCGTCCGTCTTGCCGGTGAGCAGGTCCAGCGCGATCAGGAGCAGCAGCAGTCCGCCCGCGATCATCAGTGCGGGCACCGACACGTGCAGATAGTCCAGGATCTGGTGCCCGAGCAGCCCGAACACGGTGATCACGCCACCGGCGACACAGACGGCCTGGAACGCCATCCGCTTCTGCACCTTGCCGGGCCGCCCGGCGGTCAGGGCGAGGAAGATCGGGGTGATCCCAGGGGGATCCATGATGACAAAAAGGGTCAGGAAGAGAGAACCGAAGACGGCGATGTCGAACATGGGTGAGTTACTGGCCTTGCGGAGGTACGCGCACGGGTGCGCGGAGGTACGGGTTTCGGGACGGAGGCGCGGACGCGGACCTCAGGCCCCGCCGGCCCCCGGCACCGGGAACGCCCCGAACGCGCGCCGCGTGATCTCCCCGTAGACCTCGGGATCGGTCGTGTACTCCCCGAGCACACAGGTCTTCCGGCTGCCGTGGTAGTCGCTCGACCCGGTCACCAGCAGCCCCAGCTCATCGGCGAGACCGCGCAGCCGGACCCGGGTCCCGGCGTCGTGGTCCATGTGGTCGACCTCGATGCCGTCGAGCCCGGCGGCGGCCATCTTCGCGATCGCCGACTCCGGCACCGTACGCCCGCGCTTGGCTGCGGCCGGGTGGGCGAACACCGCGACGCCGCCCGCGGCCTTGATCAGCCGGATGGCCTCGAAGGGGTCGGTCTCGTGCTTGTCCACGAAGGCCCGGCCGCCGTCGGCCAGCCAGTCCTGGGTGAAGGCGTCGCCCACGGTCGGTACGACACCCAGCTCGACGAGGGCGGAGGCCACGTGCGGACGCCCGACCGAGCCGTCGCCGGCGATCCGCGCGACCTGCTCCCAGGTGACGGGCACGCCCAGTTCGTTGAGCTTGGCGATCATGCCCTTGGCCCGCGGCACCCGGTCGTCCCGGACCAGCTCCCGCTCGGCGAGCAGGGCCGGCTCCTCGGGATCGAAGAGGTAGGCGAGCATGTGCATGCTGATGCCGTCGATACGGCAGGACAGCTCGGCGCCGGTGACCAGCGTGAGCCCCTCGGGCAGCGCCTCGACGGCCTCGGCGTGGCCCCGGGTGGTGTCGTGGTCGGTCAGCGCGACCACGTCCAGCCCGGCCGCGGCGGCGTTGCGCACCAGCTCGGCCGGGGTGTCCGTCCCGTCGGACGCGGTGGAGTGGCAGTGCAGATCGATGCGCACGGCGGGCTCCAGACGGCGACGGAAGGGAAGCGGACGGGGAAAGGATAACCGGATTTCCGCCGTCCCCCGTCACACCCGCTGATACTGAGAGCCCCCTACAAGCCCCCTGTGCGCTCCCCGCCGCCGGGGGCGGGCGGCTGGAGCAGGCGTGACCTCCCCGCCACCGGGGGGCTACGGCTGGAGCAGCCGCGGTGACAGCGCCCCGCACGGCACCAGCTCCACCTCCGCCCCCGCCTCCCGCAGATCCGCCAGCACCAGTTCGTCGTACATCAGCAGCCCGGACTGCTCGGGCCAGACCACGGCCCACAGCCACATGCCGAGCGCCTCGCCCGCGAAGACGGCCCGGTCGACGGGCGCGCCGGAGACGTGCCAGAGCGGGGTCGGGCGGCCGGCGGCGAGCACCTTGGCCTGCGGCGGTTTCTCGACGTCCAGGGACGGTCCCGGGTCCGGCCCGTCGAGACCGGCGTAGTACGCGCCGAGTCCGACCCCCAGTTCCTCGGCCACCAGGATCAGCTCCCCGACACCCCCGAGCGGTCCGGGCCCGGAGCAGGCCACCGCCGTCGCGCGCCCGCCGCTGCGGTCGTCGCCCGCGCAGGCCACGCCCGTGAACAGCCAGCCGACCGGCAGCGGCCACGGCATCCACACCGGCACCTGGGTGCGGTGGACCACGACCTCCAGGGCCTCGACGCTCGGCGGTATCACGGGCTGGACCGGGTGGACCGCGCCGTGCACATCGCACTGCCAGGAATCGGCGAAGAGACCGGGCGCCCTGACCCGGCCACCGCACTTCGGGCAACTGGGTTCGCCCCTCATAGAGCCCCACGGTCCTACCCCGGCCCCGCCGCGTCAAGGACGATCACCCGTCCGGAGGCGCCAGTGAGAGACCGCACCGACCAGCCAAAATTAGATGTAATTTGCATCATTTAGCCGACCTAACTTATTGTATGTAAACACCAACCATCTCTGCGCATTGGAGCCAGCATGGACCCCTTCGAAGCGGGGGCCGGCAGTATCCTCAGGCAGCCCAAGGCCGTCTGGGCGACCGCCGGCGCGTCCGTCGTCGCCTTCATGGGCATCGGCCTGGTCGACCCGATCCTGCCGTCCATCGCGACCGGACTGCACGCGAGCGCCAGCCAGGTCTCCCTGCTCTTCACCTCGTACTTCCTGATCACCGCGATCGCGATGCTGGTCACCGGCTTCGTCTCCAGTCGCATCGGCGGCAAGAAGACCCTGCTGCTCGGCCTGGCCTTCGTGGTGGTCTTCGCGGGCCTGGCCGGCACCTCGGACACGGTCGGCCAGCTCGTCGGCTACCGGGCCGGCTGGGGCCTGGGCAACGCGCTCTTCGTCTCCACCGCCCTCGCGGTCATCGTCGGCGCCGCGGCCGGCGGCAGCGCCGCGGCGATCCTGCTCTACGAGTCCGCCCTCGGCCTCGGCATGGCCTGCGGCCCGCTGCTGGGCGCGGTGCTCGGTGACGCGAGCTGGCGCTACCCGTTCTTCGGCACCGCGTTCCTGATGGCGGTCGGCTTCCTGTGCATCGCGGCGTTCCTGCGGGAACAGCCGAAGCCCGCCCGCAAGACCTCGCTGCTCGACCCGGTCAGGGCGCTCGGCCACGGCGGTCTCGCCTCGGCCGCGATCTCGGCGTTCTTCTACAACTACACGTTCTTCACCGTGCTGGCCTTCACCCCGTTCGTGCTGAACATGACGCCGTACAAGTCGGGTGCCGTGTTCTTCGCGTGGGGCGTGCTGCTGGCCGTCTTCTCGGTGCTCGTGGCGCCGCGCATGCAGCAGCGGTTCGGCTCCCTGAAGGTGCTCGGCGGCTCGCTGGTGCTGCTGGCGGTGGACGTGCTCGTCCTCGGCTACGGCAACCACACCGCGGCGGTCGTCTGCACGGTCCTGTCCGGTGCCTTCATCGGCGTGAACAACACCGTCTACACCGAACTGGCCCTCGGCGTCTCCGACGCCCCGCGCCCGGTGGCCAGCGCCGGCTACAACTTCGTGCGCTGGTTCGCCGCCGCCGCGGCCCCGTACTTCGCACCGAAGATCGAGGAGTGGACCGACATCCACGTCCCGTTCGTGGTGGCGGCGGTCACCGCGGTGCTCGGCGCGGCCGTGGTCGCCGTACGCCGCCGGGCCCTGACGCACGAGGCCGGGGAACTGGAGCCGAGGCACGCCACCGAGGACGGCGTCTCGGCGTTCGCCGACTGACGTGCCCCCGGGGTGAGCCGGGTCACGCCAGCGGTACGGACCCGCGGGCCGGGTCCCGCAGGTCCGTACCGTGCGTCAGCCAGCGTTCCTGGAGCGCCTGTCCGCCGTGCACCCGCTTCCAGGCGGCCTCGTTGGGCGTCATCGGCAGCAGCGGCAGGAAGCGCACGGGGTCCAGCGGCGCGTCCAGCTCCAGGTCCTCCACCAGGCCGCCCGGCTCGGCGATCAGCACCGAGGTGAACGGCGCCCCGGGCCACAGTGGCTTCCCCAGGTCCAGCGAGGCGCCGGGAGCCAGGACCACGCCCTCGACCTGCGGGGACGCGGCGAGCACGGCCAGCGGACGGAGCACCTTGTCGGTGTCGGCGAGGCCGGCGCGGACGGAGAGGACCAGCTCGGCGCGGGGCCCCTCGACCGGGTCGGCGAGCACCGCCGTGGGGTCCGCCATCGGCTGCGCGGACATGCCCAGGGTGGCGTAGCGGACGACGTTCCCGTCCTGGCCCGAGGCATGGAAGCGGAGCACCTCGATACGGTCCGTACCGAGGAAGGTGACCCCCGCGCGGGCGTCCGGTTCGCCGAGCGCGCTGCGCAACCGGGCCTCGACCAAAGGAAGAACATCAGCCATGCCGCGAGCATAGAACTCTTCAGTACGAGGCAAAGCGGCACCTTGACACAAGCGGCGGCTGGTACTCTGGGCCGGTCGTCGGGCAGCCCGCAGAAGCGCGGAGCGCAAGCCCCGTCGCTGCATTGAAGACTCCCCTACGGGGAACCCCTCTAAACGAGGGAATGGACGTCCCTTACGAGGGACCGGCCGGAGGAGGTGGGGCTGGCATGGACCGAAGTCGACCGTGCAGTACCACCCGCTCTTCCGGCCGCTGACACCGCCGCTTCCGGAATCCCACCGGTCGCCGCCTTCCGTCAGCCGCGCGCTTTCCTGCGGAAGAGCACTTCGTCTCACTCATGAGAACTCATGAGAACTCATGTGAACCAGCAGTGATGCCACGCCACCGCGACGGTGGGGTGCTCCCCGCTTTGTGGACGCGCCGGGCACGCGTACGTACCGGGCTCGCGTAAGTACAGGACGTCCTCATTCCGGGTGGTTCCACCCGTCGCCGGCGCCGTTCGCTGCCCGTAGCGAAGGAGCCTGCCATGTCGATGATCCGTGACCTGCGAGCCGCGGTCCGCCCCTCCCGCGTGCCGCCGCGCAAGGACAGCGGCGCCTACGACACCACCCGCGACCCGGCCTCCGCCTCGGCCGTGATCGACTGCGCCGTCTACCGCGACGGCCGCCGCGTCCAGACGGACGCCCCGCTCAGCCCGCACGAGGCGATGCGCCAGGTGCGCCGCGACGGCGGGTTCGTGTGGATGGGGCTGCACGAGCCCACCGAGGACGAGTTCGCCGGTATCGCCAGTGAGTTCGGGCTGCATCCGCTGGCCGTGGAGGACGCCGTCGTCGCCCACCAGCGGCCCAAGCTGGAGCGGTACGACGACTCCCTGTTCACCGTCTTCAAGACCGTCCACTACGTCGACCACGACGAACTCACCGCCAACAGCGAGGTCGTCGAGTCCGGCGAGGTCATGTGCTTCACCGGGCGGGACTTCGTCATCACCGTCCGGCACGGCGGCAAGGGCTCGCTGCGCGCGCTGCGCCACCGCCTCCAGGACGACCCCGAGCTGCTGCTCAAGGGCCCCTCGGCCGTCCTGCACGCCATCGCCGACCACGTCGTCGACGGCTACATCGCGGTCGCCGACGCCGTGCAGGACGACATCGACGAGGTCGAGACCGAGGTGTTCTCGCCGGGCCGCAAGGGCTCCCCGCGCGGCACCGACGCCGGCCGGATCTACCAACTCAAGCGCGAGGTCCTGGAGTTCAAGCGGGCGGTCTCCCCGCTGCTGCGGCCCATGCAGCTGCTCAGCGAGCGGCCGATGCGGCTGGTCGACCCCGACATCCAGAAGTACTTCCGGGACGTCGCCGACCACCTCGCCCGGGTGCAGGAGCAGGTCATCGGCTTCGACGAGCTGCTGAACTCCATCCTCCAGGCCAACCTCGCCCAGGCGTCCGTCGCGCAGAACGAGGACATGCGGAAGATCACCTCGTGGGCCGCGATCGTCGCCGTACCGACGATGGTGTGCGGCGTGTACGGCATGAACTTCGACCACATGCCGGAACTGCACTGGCGGTTCGGCTACCCGATGGTGCTCGGCGTCACCGTCGCCATCTGTTTCGGCATCCACCGCACGCTGAAGCGCAACGGCTGGCTGTAGCCCGTCTCGTTAGGCTGGTCGGCATGACAAGCGAGCTGCTCGACCAGGCCCTCGTCGAGGAGGCCACCAAGAAGTCCGGCCTCGTCTGGGTCGCGGGCCCCGGGAGCCCGGCCCGCGCGCTGTGGCACGTCTGGCACGAGGGCGCGGCCTGCGTCGTCGGCGACGGACCCGGCGAGCAGCCGCTGCCGTCCCTGGCCGACGGGGCCACGGCCGAGGTGACGGTCCGCAGCAAGGACAAGGGCGGCCGGCTGGTCGCCTGGACGGCCCGGGTCGTGGAGCTGGCGGCCGGCTCCGAGGCGTGGCAGGCGGCCGTCGACGAGCTGAAGGGCAAGCGGCTCAACGCCCCCGACGCCGAGACGATGCCGGAGCGCTGGGCGCGCGAGTGCCGGGTGCTGCGGCTGGAGCCGACGGGGGCGACGGCGCCGCTGCCCGACGGCTCACTGGCCGAGGCGCCGCTGCCCACACCGGCGACGACGCGGGAGCCGGTCCCGGCGGGGCTGCCCCGGCTGCTGTGGAAGCGGCGCAAGCGGTAGGAGCGTCGGCGGGGTCAGGACGTCGGCAGTTGCTTGCCGTAGTCCAGGGTGTCGTCCTTGTCCGGTTCGGTCAGGGCGAAGTCCTTGTTCCAGTCCGAGAAGGTCAGCGTGCCCGCGCTGCCCGCCCGGACCAGGCGCAGCGGATACGGCTTGCCCTCCAGGGAGACGTCCAGCGAACCGCCGTCCCCCCCGTCCCCGCTGATGCGCACGGTGCGGGTGCCGTTCTGCTCGTGCCGGCCCTCGGTCTCCACGGTGCCGTGCAGCGCCAGCAGACCGTCGAGGAGCACGTCCTTGTCCGTGAACCCGCTGAACTTCTTGTACGAGGGGTCGCCCTGCGGCACCTTCACGTACTTGCCGGCCAGCTTCTCGGCCGCGGCGGCGTCCGCGTCGCCGGTGTCATGGCTCCAGAAGTCGGCGTCGGCCTTCAGGAAGAGCTGCTCACCGACCCGCAGCAGCCCGAACGTCGCGCCCTCGGCGGTGACCGACCCGGTGCCCCCGTCGGACTTCAGGCGCATGTCGAGCGCGTACGTACTGCCGCTGGTGACGACGGTCCCGTGCAGCCGCACGGTCTGGGCGGCCTCGGCGACGGTGCGGGTCTTGCGCTGGATCTGCGCGGCGGACAGCTTGCCGACCCCGTTGGTGCCCGCGTCGGGGTCCTCGCCGCCGCATCCCGTCAGCCCCGTCCCCACGGCCAGGACACACGCGGCGCCGGCGAGAGCGGCCCGGGGATTTCTGCGCCGGGGAGTCACAGTCACGGGTGGGGCTGCCTTTCTCGCGGGAGACCGGTGCGGCGTACGGCAGCGTACCGGGGCCGGACGCGGGCGGCGGAGCCAGTCCGTCCGGACCGGCCACCAGGGCGGACGGGTTCCGGACGGGCTAGCCTGAAGGGCGTCCGAGCGGGCAATTCGGAAAAGGGACAGAGCACGACGACGCAGCACGCCTGCACACGCCGGCGTGAGGAAAAGGAGCCGCGGCCATGGCAGCCGGCGCCCCCCGGATCTTCGTATCGCACCTCTCCGGTGTCGCCGTCTTCGACCCCAACGGCGACCAGGTGGGGCGGGTGCGCGATCTGGTCGTCATGCTCCGCGTCGGACAGAAACCCCCGCGTCTGCTCGGCCTGGTGGTCGAGGTCGCCACCCGCCGCCGGATCTTCCTGCCGATGACCCGGGTCACCGGCGTCCAGTCCGGCCAGGTGCTCACCACCGGCGTGCTCAACGTCCGCCGCTTCGAACAGCGGCCCACCGAGCGCCTCGTCTTCGGCGAACTGCTCGACCGGCGCGTCACCCTCGCCGAGACCGGCGAGGAGGTCACCGTCCTGGACCTGTCGGTGCACCAGCTGCCCGCCCGCCGGGACTGGGAGATCGACAAGATCTTCGTCCGCCGGGGCCGCCGGGGCGGCGCGTTCCGGCGCAGCAAGGGCGAGGCGCTGACGGTGGAGTGGTCGGCGGTCACCGGGTTCTCCGCGGAGGAGCAGGGCCAGGGCGCGGAGAACCTCCTCGCCACCTTCGAACAGCTCCGCCCCGCCGACCTCGCCAACGTCCTGCACCACCTGTCCGCCAAGCGCCGCGCCGAGGTCGCCGCCGCCCTCGACGACGACCGCCTGGCCGACGTACTGGAGGAGCTGCCGGAGGACGACCAGATCGAGATCCTCGGCAAGCTGGCGGAGGAGCGGGCCGCCGACGTCCTGGAGGCGATGGACCCCGACGACGCCGCCGACCTGCTGGGCGAACTGCCCGAGCAGGACAAGGAGCGGCTGCTGAGCCTGATGAAGCCCGACGACGCCGCCGACATGCGCCGGCTGATGGCGTACGAGGAGCACACGGCCGGCGGTCTGATGACGACCGAGCCGATCGTGCTGCGGCCCGACGCCACCGTCGCCGACGCCCTGGCCCGCATCCGCAACCCCGACCTGTCCCCGGCGCACGCCGCGCAGGTCTACGTCTGCCGCCCGCCCGACGAGACGCCGACCGGCAAGTACCTCGGCACGGTCCACTTCCAGCGGCTGCTGCGGGACCCCCCGTACACGCTGGTCGGCTCGATCATCGACGACGATCTGCAACCGCTGGAGCCGGACGCCGCGCTGCCGGTCGTCGCCGGGTTCTTCGCGACGTACGACATGGTGGCGGCGCCCGTGGTCGACGACTCCGGGGCGCTGCTGGGCGCGGTCACCGTGGACGACGTACTGGACCACATGCTGCCCGACGACTGGCGGGAGACCGAGTACCACCTGGAAGAAGCGGACGCCGAGGGGGTGCGCGCCGATGGCGCCGGAGCGTGAGACGCCCGTGCGGGAGCGCGCCGTCTCGGGCGCGACGGCCGCCTCCCGGCACCGCGGGCCCCGCCTCGACCAGCCGCGCGCGCCGCGCCGCCGGCTGCTGCCCGAGTACGACCCGGAGGCGTTCGGGCGGCTGTCGGAGCGGATCGCCCGCTTCCTGGGCACCGGGCGGTTCATCGTCTGGATGACGGTCGTCATCATCGTGTGGGTGGTGTGGAACATCTCCGCCCCGGCCGCCCTGCGGTTCGACGAGTACCCGTTCATCTTCCTGACGCTGATGCTGTCCCTCCAGGCGTCCTACGCCGCCCCGCTGATCCTGCTCGCGCAGAACCGGCAGGACGACCGGGACCGGGTCAACCTGGAGCAGGACCGCAAGCAGAACGAGCGGTCGATCGCCGACACCGAGTACCTGACCCGCGAGATCGCCGCCCTGCGGATCGGCCTGGGCGAGGTCGCCACCCGGGACTGGATCCGCGACGAACTCCAGGAAATGATCAAGGAACTGGAGTCCCGGCGCGACGGCCACCACCCCGGGACCGACGTAAACCTGGCACTCCCGGCGGAACCGCCGCGGGGACGTGACGCAGACGACCGCTGACGGGCTTTCCGTCGCCCGCGCCGGGCGCCGTACCATCGGTGCCATGGCTACGGAAGACGCGGTGCGCGAAGCACTGGCGACGGTGAACGACCCCGAGATCAACCGGCCCATCACGGAACTCGGGATGGTCAAGTCGGTGGAGATCGGCGCGGACGGGGCGGTCGCGGTCACCGTGTACCTGACGGTCTCCGGCTGCCCGATGCGCGACACCATCACCCAGCGCGTGACCGACGCCGTCTCGCGCGTCGACGGCGTCACGCGGGTCGACGTCACGCTGGACGTGATGAGCGACGAACAGCGCAAGGAGCTGGCCAGCGCGCTGCGCGGCGGCCAGACCGAGCGCGAGGTCCCCTTCGCCAAACCCGGCAGCCTCACCCGGGTCTACGCGGTCGCCTCCGGCAAGGGCGGCGTCGGCAAGTCGTCGGTGACGGTCAACCTGGCGGCGTCGATGGCGGCGGACGGCCTGAAGGTCGGCGTGGTGGACGCGGACATCTACGGCCACTCCGTGCCGCGCATGCTGGGCGCCGACGGGCGCCCCACCCAGGTCGAGAACATGATCATGCCGCCGATGGCCAACGGGGTGAAGGTCATCTCCATCGGCATGTTCACCCCGGGCAACGCCCCGGTGGTGTGGCGCGGCCCGATGCTGCACCGCGCGCTCCAGCAGTTCCTGGCCGACGTGTACTGGGGTGACCTGGACGTCCTGCTGCTCGACCTGCCGCCGGGTACGGGCGACATCGCGATCTCCGTCGCCCAGCTGGTGCCGAACGCCGAGATCCTGGTCGTGACGACGCCTCAGCAGGCGGCGGCCGAGGTGGCCGAGCGGGCGGGTGCCATCGCCGTACAGACCCACCAGAAGATCGTCGGCGTGGTCGAGAACATGTCCGGGCTGCCCTGCCCGCACTGCGGCGAGATGGTCGACGTCTTCGGCACCGGCGGCGGTCAGATGGTCGCCGACGGCCTGACCCGCACCACCGGTGCCTCGGTCCCGGTCCTCGGCTCCATCCCGATCGACGTCCGCCTGCGCGAGGGCGGCGACGAGGGCAAGCCGGTGGTCCTCACCGACCCGGACTCCCCGGCGGGCGCGGCCCTGCGCTCGATCGCGGGGAAGCTGGGGGGACGGCAGCGGGGTCTGTCCGGCCTGTCACTGGGGATCACTCCGAAGAACAAGTTCTGAGTACGTCGGAAATGCCCTGAGGGGCATGCCCCAGGGGCCCGGGGACCTGCGCGAGCAACCACGACCGACCCGCAGTCGCCCCGCAGCGGAACCCCCCGCGGCGAAGGGGCGCCGAAGACAACCGGCGCCCCACCCTTCACACGTACGCGGCGATGTCCTGCACCGCGGCGAAGGCCAGCCCGTACGCGCTCATCCCCCTGCCGTACGCCCCCAGGAGCACCCCCTGCTCGGTGGAACCGGCCAGCACCCACCCGAACTCGGACTCCCGGTAGTGGAACGGCGTGGGTACGCCGTCCACCGGGAGCGACAGCGTCGACCAGTCCTCACCGTCGAGATCGTCCGCGAGGACCCACGCCGTCTCGGTCTGCTGGTCCAGCCAGTCGTCCCGCAGCGAGTGGTCCATCTGCCCCGGCCAGGTGAAGGACAGCAGCCCCACCCCGGCCAGCCAGGCCGCCGAGGACACCGACGTGGCCTCCAGCATCCCCGTGCCGTCCGCACTGCGCCGCACCGGGTTGGCCGCGACCGTCACGACGACCGCGAACTTCTCCGTGGCGTCCTTCTCGTCACCCGCCACGTGCTCGTTGCGTACCGACGGCTCGTCCCCGTGTCCGAGCGAACCGTGCTCCACCGCCCCGTCGGCGGCCGTGCCGACCTGCATCAGCCAGCGCGGCCCGGTGAACGCCTCGTCGAGGCCGTACCAAGGAAAGGGCGCACGCAGGTAGCCGTCGACCGCACTCCGGGCGGAAGGGGACTCTTCTCCGCCCTCCGCGGCCGGCGTCTGCGCGACTGCCCGACTCGTCGTCTCCATGTGCCCGGACGCCTCCTCGCTCTAGTCGGACCGGCACGGCCCACCCCCCATCGGGCGTACTCGTACGATCCGTACAACAAGTCGGCAGCATAGCCACACCGGTCGGGGCGGCCGGGAAAGCGCCCGGCGCGTGGGGCGCGCGGACGGCGGGTTCAGGCCGTGCGCCACCGCAACGGAGTAGGACGAGCGACAGGCGTCAGAGCGTCAGGTGGCGTCCGCGTCGTAGGGCGGGCGCTCCTCGCGCACCGTGCTCTCCGGCTTCTTGGTCATGTCGATCCGACCGGACGACGCAGACGAGGACGAGGACGTCTCGGACTCCCGGCCCTGGACCGCGTCGGCGACCTCGGCCATCTCCTTCTTCAGGTCGAAGCCGTTGCGGATCTCCTTGAGCCCCAGGTCGTCGTTGTCCAGCTGCTTGCGGATGAACGTCTTGGGGTTGAGGTCCTCGAACTCGAAGTCCTTGAACTCGGGGCCGAGCTCCTGCCGGATGTCCTGCTTGGCGCTCTCCGAGAACTCACGGATCTTCCGGATCGTGCGCGTCACGTCCTGGATGACCTTGGGGAGCTTGTCCGGACCGAAGACGAGCACGGCGAGGACGACGAGCGTGACCAGCTCGAGTGGTCCTATGTCATTGAACACCTGAAGCTCCTTGGGATGTCCGGGCCGCCTCCACGGTACCCGCCCATCCCATGAGACCGGTACAGTCCCGTCCGCTCCCCGTGCGTCGGTTCCGGTCGCTTTCCGCGTTGTTTGCCATCCGGTTCAGTCTCCGTCCGAGGAACCGAGCGTCAGCGAGACCTTCCTCACCTCGCCGTCCCGTTCCAGGGTGAGGGCGAGGCGGTCGCCGGGGCGGTGGGCGCGGGTGCGGACGATCAGTTCCTCACCGGAGTGGATGCGGCGGCCGTCCACGGCGGTGATCACGTCGCCCGCCTTGAGGCCGGCCTTGTCCCCGGGGCCGCCCTCGGCGACCGCGGGGCCGCCGTCGCCGCCCCGGGTGCCGACGCGGGCGCCGTCCCCGGCGTAGTTCATGTCGAGGGTGACGCCGATGACCGGGTGGGTGGCGTGGCCGGTGTCGATCAGTTCCTCGGCGACGCGCTTGCCCTGGTTGACCGGGATGGCGAAGCCGAGCCCTATGGAGCCGGCCTGGCCGCCGTCCGGGGTGGTGGAGCCGTCGGCGGAGCGGATGGCGGAGTTGATGCCGACGACGCGGCCGGTGGCGTCCAGGAGGGGGCCGCCGGAGTTGCCGGGGTTGATGGGGGCGTCGGTCTGGAGTGCGTCGACGTAGGACACGTCGCTGCCGTCGGCTTCCTCGCCGCCCGCCGTGATGGGCCGCTCGGTGGCGCTGATGATGCCGGAGGTGACCGTGCCCGCCAGGTCGAAGGGGGCGCCGATGGCGACGACGGGGTCGCCGACCCGGACGTTGTCGGAGTTGCCGAGCGGCACCGGGCTGAGTCCGCGCACGCCTCGCACCTTGACCACGGCGAGGTCGTATCCGCTGTCCCGGCCGACGACGGTGGCCTCGGCGGTGTCGCCGCTGTGGAAGGTCACCGTGATGACGCCGTCGGCGCCGGCGGGCGCCACGACGTGGTTGTTGGTGAGGATGTGGCCGCGGGTGTCGAGGACGAAGCCGGTGCCGGTGCCTCCCTCCTCGGCGCCGCTCACGTGCAGCGTGACCACGCCGGGGAGCGCCTTCGCCGCGATCCCGGCCACGCTGTCCGGGTCCCGCCCGGCGGGTTCCTTCCCGGCCTGCGGGAGTTCTACGGCGCCGAGGCCGCCGTTCCGCTCCAGGTATGTCCCGACGACACCGCCGGCCAGGCCGGAGACGACCGCCAGCAGCACGGCCGGCCCGACCAGCGCCTTCCGCGCCCGGCTCCGCCGCCGGGTCTCTCCCGCGGTGCCCACGCAGCCCACGGCACCCGTCGCGCCGTCCTGCCGCGCCGCCCCGCCGGCCCGCGCCACGGCCCAGGGGTCGTAGCGGGCCCAGGGGTCGGGGGCGGGGACCGGGCCGTGGGCGGGAGACGGCACAGCGGGGGCGGCCGGGGGTACGGTCGGCGACACCGCCACGGGGGCCGGAGGGACCGACTGCGGCGAGACGCCAGAGGCCGGAGGGACCGACTGCGGCGGCAC
>NZ_JAGGOO010000125.1 GCF_018614415.1 Streptomyces sp. ISL-12 | reverse complement strand
ACGGCGGCGAGGATGGCGCGGGTGGCGACGTCGATGGCGATCGTGAGTTCGGGCCGGCCGGTGGTGCCGTCGTCGAAGACGGCCAGGACGTCGAGGCGGGTGGTGTCGACCTGCACTTGCTCGCCCGGCCGCAGCGCCACGGTCGGGGTGAACGCCCGCCTGCCGGTCGGGGTGTTGAGGGCGCGGGTGGGGCGGTGGGGGTGTTCGGCGGGGTCGGCGAGCTGGTGGACGAGCCGGTAGAAGGTGGCCTGGGAGGGCATCGGCACGGCGCGGCGGCCGTACCGGTCCTCCAGGATCTGCGCGACCAGGGGCGTCAGGCCTTTGACGGTGCCCTTGGAGCGGCCGCGCTGGCGGCGCAGCGCTTCCTCGAGGCGGCGATGACGCGTTCGTCGGTGCGTCCGGTCGGGCTGGGGCGGCGGGTGGTGCGGTGGACGGTCACGGGGTGTCGGGCGGGCGGTGCCGTGGACGGTGGGTGGGTGGCGTAGCGGACGGTCAGTGACTGCCGGCCGGCTCGGCCTCGGGGCCGTGGACGGTGAGTGGACAGCACCGCGGACGGTCAGTGACTGCCGGCCGGCTCGGCTTCGGGGCCGGTGGCCCGCTCGGGGTGGAGGCGGGCCAGGAGGTAGTGGGTGAGGGCCGACGCGGTCGGGTGGGTCCACATCACCGTGGTGGGGATGTCCAGGGACAGTTCGCGCTGGAGGCGGTTGCGCAGGGCGATCGCCATGAGCGAGTCCAGGCCCAGCGTGACCAGGGACGTGTCGGCGTCGAACCGGTCGGCCGGCAGCCGCAGCACCGCGGCGATGTGCTCCACCACCCGGGGCAGCAGGACCCGCTCGCGCCCCTCGGCGCCGTCCGCCGCGCACAGGGCGTCCAGCAGGTCGCCGCGCCCGTCCGCCGCGTCCGTGCCCGCCGTCGCGGCGGCCAGCGCGGTGAAGAAGGCGGTGCGGCCGGTGGCGGGGTAGGAGTCCAGCCACCGGGACAGGTCCACGGGCGTGCAGGCGGTGCGGTCGCGGTCGTGGGCGAGGAGGCGTTCCAGGGCGGCGATGCCCTCCGCGGGCGTGATCATGGCGTACCCGCGGTCCGCCATGCCGGTGCCGCGGCCGACCTCCGCCCAGGGTCCCCAGTTGACGCAGGTGGCCGGCAGGCCCTGGGCCCGGCGCCAGGAGGTGAACTCGTCCAGCCAGGCGTTGGCGGCGGCGTAGGCGCCCTGTCCGGGGTTGCCGAGGAGGGACGCGGCCGAGGAGAAGGTGACCCACCAGTCCAGTTCCTGTCCGGTGGTGGCGTGGTGCAGCAGCCAGGCCCCGGTCGCCTTGGGCCGCCAGACCCTCTCCAGCAGGTCCGCGGAGAGGTTGGCGACGGTGGCGTCCTCGACGACGGCCGCCGCGTGGACGACGCCGCGCAGCGCGTGGCCCGTCGCCAGGGCGGCCCGTACGAGGCGGTCGGCCACGCCCGGTTCGGCGAGGTCCCCGCTCACGACCTCGACACGGACGCCGGACTCCTGTGCCAGCGCGTCGAGTTCCGCCCGGACGGCCGCGGTGGGCGCGCCGCGGGACGTCAGCACCACGGCACCGGCGCCGCGCTCGGCCAGCCAGCGGGCGACCAGCAGTCCCAGCCCGCCGAGCCCGCCCGTGACCAGATAGCTCGCGTCGGGCCGGACCACGGGGACGTCCTCGGGCCGCACGGGAAGGGTGTCGGTGCCCTCGGTGGGCCAGGTCAGGACGAGTTTGCCGGTGTGGCGGGCGGAGGCCATGGCGTGGAAGGCCGACGCCGCCTCGGTGACGGGGTGGTCGGTGACGGGCAGCGGCGGCAGGGTGCCGTCCGCGAGCAGGCCGGCCAGTTCGCGGTACCCCTCGGCGAGCAGGTCCGGTTCCCGGCGCATCATCAGCAGTACGTCGACGCAGGTGAAGGTCACGTTGTCGCGGAAGGGCAGCAGGCTCAGCCGGGTGCCCGCGTAGACGTCCCGCTTGCCCAGTTCGACGAAGCGGCCCCGGTGCGCGAGCAGTTCGAGGCTCGCGGCCTGCGCGGGTCCGGTGAGGGAGTTGAGCACGACGTCGACGCCGCGGCCCCCGGTGAGGTCGCGCACCTGGCCGGCGAAGTCCAGGCTGCGGGAGTCCATGACGTGCGCGACGCCCAGGCCGCGCAGCCAGGCCCGCTTGGCCTCGCTGCCCGCCGTGGCCAGCACGTCGGCGCCGTGGACGCGCGCCAGGTTCAGCGCGGCCAGGCCGGTGCCCCCGCTCGCGGAGTGGACGAGCACCGTCTCGCCGCGGCGGAGCCGCGCCAGGTACCGCAGGGCGTACCAGGCGGTCAGGTAGGCGCAGGGCAGGGCGGCGGCGTCCCGTGTGCTCATCGCGTCCGGCACCGGCAGCAGGCAGTCGGCGCGGACGGTCGCGAAGGACGACATGACGGCGGACTCGTCCGCGTCCACGAACATGGCGGCCACCCGGTCGCCCGCGCGCACCTCCCGTACGCCGTCCCCGACGGCGGTGACGACGCCCGCGCCGTCGAACGCGCAGACGTCCCGCGCGGGCTCCTCCCCCGCGTTGAACTGCTGGTAGACGCCCATGGCCTGGAGGACGTTGATGAAGTTGACGCTGGTGGCGTCGAGCCGTACCTCCACCTCGCCGGGTGCGGGCCGGCGACGGGAGCGGGCGACCAGTTCGAAGGAGCCGAGGTCGCCGGGGCGTGTGAGGTGCAGGGCGATCCGGTCGCGTCCGCGGTCCACGGCGGTGCGGCGGCGGTCCCGGTCGTCCAACGGAACGTTGCGCAGCCGCGCCAGGTGACGCGTGCCCCGGCGGTAGGCGACCTCGTCGTGCTCGTCGGGGCAGGACAGCAGTTCGGCGGCCACGTCCTCGACGGGCGTGTGCTCGTCGACGTCCAGGACGGCGGGGCGCAGTTCGGGGCGCTCGTAGCTCAGGACGCGCACCAGCCCCCGCAGGCCGGCCTGGGCCAGATCCGGCCGGTCCTGCGGGGCGACGTGCTGTGCGGCGCCGGTGACCGTCCACAGCCGGGGCGCCGCGGCCCCGTCCGCGCAGCTGCGGGCCGTCTCCGCCAGCCGGGCCACCTGCTGCCGGGCGTGGTGGTCGGGCGACGCCCCGCCGGACGCCGGCCCGGGCAGGTACACCACGGCCCGCGGCGCGGCCCCCGACGGCAGGACCGGCGCGGCGCCGGCTGTCCGCACGTCCACCGCGGCGCCCCGCTCCCGGAGGGCCCGGCCGAGACGGGCCGCGTACTCCGCACGCCCGTTCTCCGCCAGCAGCACCCAGTCGCCGCCCGACGTGTCCGGCGCGGGACGCTCGCCCGGTTCCCAGACCGTCCGCAGCAGCCGGCCGGCGAAGCGCTCCTCGGCGCTCTCGGCGGGCACGTGACGGAACTCCACACCGGTGGCGTCGGCGGCCCTCGCCCCGTCGTCGTCCCACAGCCGGAAGTCGGCCGTGAACCGGTCGCCGTCCCTTCCCGTGAGGGTGACCAGGCAGTACCCGCTCAACGGCACCGCCGCGTACAGCCGCAGCGTCTCGATGCGCCGGGGCAGGACCCCTCCGGCGGGTACGGCGCCGGTGCGCAGGACGACGGCCGCGACGGCCTGGAGGCAGGTGTCCAGCGCGACGGGGTGGCAGTGCAGGGCCTGCGCGCCGGCCCGGCCGCCGTCCGGGACCCGGAGGCGGGCCAGCAGCCGGGCGCCCGTCCGGTCGGCCGGCGACCCGTCGGTGAACAGGGCCTGGAGGCCGAGGAACGCCGGGCCGTGGTGCACGCCCCGCTCCTCGCGCATCTGCCGGTAGACGTCCGCCACGTCCACGGCGTGCGGGAACCGCGCCGACAGGTCCCGCGGGTCGCGGCCCGGCGGCACGGGTTCCCCCTCGGGGGTGCGGCGCAGGTCCGCCCGGGCGTGCTGGACGGCGGTGCCGTCGGACGCCGTGGCGACCACCCGCCAGCGGGCCGTGTCCGGGCCGGCCGTCTCGGCGGTCGCCGTGACGGACGTGCCGTCGGCCGTCGGCAGCAGCAGCCGCTGGAGGTCCACGCCGGTCAGGCTCAGCCGCCCCGGACCGGTGCCGAACAGATCCGCGGCGGCGGCGACGGCCATCTCGCACAGCGCGGCACCCGGCACCACGGCGACGTCGTTCACCCGGTGCGCGTCCAGCCACGGCAGCGTCGTCGCGGTGAGCCGGGTCTGCCACAGGTGGCGGCCCTCGCCGTCGGGGTCCACGGTGTGCGGTCCGGTCAGCGGATGCGCGGCGAGGGCCGCGTGCGCCCCGGCCGACCGGCGCAGCGGCGAGGGCTCGACGACGTACCGCGTCCGCTCCCAGGTGGTCGGCGGTACGTCGGCCAGGGCCCCGTCGGCGTACCGCTCGGCCCAGTCCAGCGGGTGCCCGGCGCAGTGCAGCGCCGCCACCTGGGTGCGGAACGCCAGCGCGTCGTCGGTGTCGCGCAGCAGGGACGGCACGACCGCGGTGCCGGCGTGACCGTGCGCGGTGAGCGTGGCCTGCACCGGGTGCACCAGCACCGGGTGCGGGCCGATCTCGACGAACACCCGGTGCCCGTCCTCGGCCGCCGCCCGCACGGCGTCGCCGAAGCGCACCACCCGCCGCAGGTTGTCCGACCAGTAGGCGGCGTCGAAGAGGGCGGGCCCGCGCGGGTCGTCGGTGACGGTGCTGTAGAAGGCGATCGCCGGCGTCCGGCCGGTGACCCCGGCGAGCGCGCCGGCGAGGTCGGGCAGGATGGGGTCCATGTGGGCGGTGTGCGAGGCGACGTCCACCTCGATGACGCGCACGCCCACCCCGCGCGCCTCCCACTCCTCGGCGAGCCGGCGGATGCGGTCGGCGTCCCCGCCGACGACCGTGTTCTCCGGCGACGCGACGACGGCGACGCTCACGCCCCGTACGCCGTCCTCGGCCAGCAGCCGTTCGACCTCGGCGCGGCCCAGGGCGACCGAGGCCATCAGTCCCTGTCCGGCGGTCCGCAGGATCAGCCGCGAGCGGCGGCAGATGACCCGTACGCCGTCCTCGGGGCTCAGCGCGCCCGCGGCGACCGCGGCGGCGACCTCGCCCATGGAGTGGCCGATCACGGCCGCCGGTTCGACGCCGTGGGCCCGCCACATCGCGGCCAGTCCCAACTGCACGGCGAAGATGACCGGCTGCACCCGGTCGAACCCGGTGACCACCTCGGGCCGGGCCAGGATCTCGCGCAGGGAGAAACCGGACTCCGCGGCCACGAGCGGTTCGAGCAGGTCGACGACCCGGGTGAACTCGGGGTCGTGGCCGAGGAGACCGCGGCACATGCCCGCCCACTGCGAGCCGTGCCCGGAGAAGACCCACACCACGCCCTTCCCGGCCTCCGGCACGGCCCGCCCGGTCGCCGTGCCGACGGGGGACACCGCCCCCTGGGCCAGTTCCTCCAGCCGCGCCACGAGTTCCGCCCGGTCGGCGGCGACGACGGCGGCGCGCTCCCGGGCGGGCGAGCGGCGCACCGCCAGGGTGTGCGCGACGTCGCCCAACGGCACCCGCGCCCCCTCACCGCGCAGCCACCGGGCCAGCCGCCCGGCCGCGGCCCGCAGCGCGACGGGCGTGCCGGCGGAGAGCGGGAACACCCGCGAGGCAGCGCCGGAAGGGACCGTGCCGGTCACGCCGTCCGGTGCCGGACGACGGGCCGTGCCCCGAGCGGCGGGGACCGTCGGCGGCGCTTCCACCACCACGTGGGCGTTGGTCCCGCTGATGCCGAACGAGGAGACCGCCGCCAGCCGCGCTCCCGACCGGACCGGCCACTCCACGGCGTCGGTCGGCACGAACAGCCGGGTCCCGGAGGGGTCGATCTGCGGGTTCCAGTCGGTGAAGTGGAGACTGGCCGGCACCGTGCCGTGCCGCAGTGACGCGATGGTCTTCAGCAGCCCGGCCACGCCCGAGACGGGCTCGGTGTGCCCGATGTTGGTCTTCACCGAACCCAGTGCGCACCGGTCCCGGCCCTTGCCGTACACGGCGGCCACCGCGGCGAACTCGATCGGATCGCCCACCGCCGTGCCCGGCCCGTGCGCCTCCACCATGCCGACGTCCCCGGCCTCGGCCCCGGCCCGCTCCAGCGCCAGCCGGTACAGATCGATCTGCGCGGGCTCCGAGGGCGCGCTCAGCCGCGTGCCCCGCCCGTTCTGGTTGACCGCCGTGCCCCGCAGCACCGCCAGCACCCGGTCCCCGGCCCGCCGCGCGTCCGACAGCCGCTTGAGTACGACGACCCCGGCGCCCTCTCCCCGGACGTACCCGTCGGCCGCCGCGTCGAAGGCGTGGCAGCGGCCGGTCGGGGAGAACACCCCCCACAGCGCGGGCGCGACGACCCCCTCGGGTCCCAGGGTGAGCATCGCGGCCCCGGCGAGGGCGACGTCCGACTCGCCGGTCCGCAGGCTCTGGCAGGCGGTGTGCACGGCGACCAGCCCGGACGCGCAGGCGGCCTCGACGACGACCTGGGGCCCGCGCAGGTCCAGCATGAACCCCACCCGGCCGGGTCCGATGCTGTCGAAGCCGGTGTACATCGCGTAGGCGTCGACCTCCTCCAACGGCCGCTGCACCCGCAGCATGTAGTCCTTCTGATAGAGCCCGAAGAACATTCCCGTCGGCGTACCGGCCAGCCCCCGGGCCGGGATCCCGGCGTGCTCGATCGCCTCCCAGGCCACCTCCGACAGCAGCCGGTGCTCGGGGTCCACCCAGGGCGCTTCCTGGGCGTTGATGCCGAAGAACTCCGGCTCGTAGGCGTAGACGTCGTCGTCCAGGAAGCAGCCGTGGCGCAGCCGGTCCGCGACCGGGGCGGGCAGCCCGGCCAGCTCCGCCCGTTCCCACCGCTCCGCCGGCACCTCCCGCACCGTCTCCCGCCGTGCCGTCAGCAACCGCCACAGCGAGGCGAGGGAGCGGACCTCACCGGGGAACCGGCAGGCGGCCCCGACGACCGCGACCGGCTCGTCCCCGCCGGCCCCGGGCTCCTCGGCACGGGCTCTTGCGTACATGGGCAGTCCGTCCTTCGCCATGAGAGAACCGGGAGACGGCCGGTCCGGCACGCCCTCCGCCACGCCCGCAGACCGATCGGGCGAGGTCCATCCATTGCGGCACGGGACCCGGCACGGGCCAAGGGCGTTCGGAGGACGGACGGAAGTGCGCCGGAGGAAGATCCGTAGGCCGACGCATCGAGTTCAGCCGGTCGAGTGGGCTATTGAAAGACATTCATTCCGGTCCGGCGGTCAGGAAACGGCCGTACGCCGGCTGCCGGGTGCCGCGGCGGCCTCGGACGTATGCCTCCCGCCCGTCGCCGCGACGGCACCAGCCCGGACCCGGCCATCGGCGTCCGCGCAGCTGCCTTCCCGGCCGGTGGACACGGATACCTCCGGCAGCGGGCCACCGACCCACCCGCGTCCGGCCGGCGACACGCCTGGCCGGCAGCGATCCGCTGGTCACAGGAGGTACCCATGAGGGTGCTCGTCAACGTCCCGGAGACCGTCGTGGCGGACGCGCTGCGCGGCATGGCGGCCGCTCATCCCGAGCCGGCCGGGGACGAGGGCATCCAGGTGGCGAAGGTGCTGGTCGCCGCCCTCGCGAGGGCCGCCGGTGAGTGACGGCGGGCACGTCGGCACCGTGCTGGTGCCGCACAGCGCGGAGGTGGCCGTGGCGGCGGCCGAGTTGGCGAGGTCACTGGCCGGCGGCGGCGTGGAAGTGCCCGTCGCGGCGGCGGGCGGCACCGAGGTCGGCGACGGCGGGTTCGGCACCAGTGCCGAAGGGGTGGTGGCTGCCGCCGCCTCCGTCGACCGGGGCGCGGGGTGGCGGCGGCCACCGAGGCGTACTTCTGCCGGAAGACGTGAGGGCGGCGGCGGTTCCGGTGCTGCCCCCACAGGCACACGGACCCGGCTCCGCCGCGCTCAGCCGACGCCCTCCGCCACCACCGCCAGCGCCGAGCGCAGGGTCGCGGCCAGTTCGGCCCGGGCCGTCGCCGGGTCGGCGGGGGCGGCGGCGGTGTGCCAGGCGTGGTGTTCGACCGCCGCGCGCAGCGCCCCGTTGAACATCGCCGCCTGGATCGCCGGCCGCAGGTCACCGGCGGGCAGCCCGGCCCGTTCGGCGAGGGCGCGGGCGAACGCCGGTTCGGCCTCGTCGTGCGTCTGGAGCCAGACGGCGCGCAGCCCCGGCTCGGTGCGGGTGAGCCGTACCAGCGCGCCGACGGTGGCCCGGTCCGGCCCGGCGAGGAGACGGCCGCCGGTGCCTGTCTCCCCACCGAGGCCGTAGTCGGAGTCGACGTCGGAGTCGAAGTCGAAGGCCTCGTCGAGCGGCCGGCCGGGGCGCCAGCGGCGCAGCGCGTCCGCGATCAGCTCGACGCCGGCCATGAGCAGCGGCCGTACACAGCTCTCCTTGCTGGGGAAGTAGCGCCAGACGGTCCGCGCGGAGACGCCGACCGCCTGTCCGATCTGCTCGCCGGTGGTGGCGGCGACGCCCTGGGTCACGAAGAGGCGCACGGCGGCGTGGGCGATCTCCAGCCGGATCTCGGCCTTGCGTTCCTCGGTCAGGGGCGGCCGTCCCGTCCGTCCGCGGCCTGCGGTCACGTTCTCCTCCGTCTTCCTGTGGCGCCGGTGGTCGCTGCTCGGGAATTCTCCCCCACTACTTTTTGTCACTTGGCGACATTAAGTCGTAGGGTGCGGGCGAGGGGGGCGACGTCCCCTGCCACGCACGGAACAGAGGAGCAGCACATGGCCGGCGGACGCAGTGTGATCGTGACGGGGGCGGCATCGGGTATCGGGCGGGCCGCCGCGCTGGCCTTCGCCGCGGAGGGCGACCGCGTGGTGGTGGCCGACCTCGACGCCGAGGGCGCCGCGGCGGTGGTGCGGGAGGTGGAGCGGGCGGGCGGCACGGCGGTGGCCGTCACCGGCGACCTGAGCGAGCAGGCGGTGGTCGACCGGGTGGCGGCCACCGCGGTGGAGCGGTTCGGCGGGGTGGACGTGCTGGTGAACAACGCCGGGATCATGGACCGCATGTCGGCGCCGGCGGACGTGAGCGACGCCGAGTGGGAGCGGGTGATCCGGGTCAACCTCACCGCCCCGTTCCTGCTGACCCGCGCCGTCCTGCCGCACATGCTGGCGGCGGGCAGGGGCGCGATCGTGAACACGGCCTCCGAGGCCGCCCTGCGCGGCAGTGCCGCCGGCGCCGCGTACACCGCCTCCAAGCACGGCGTGGTGGGGCTGACCAAGTCCCTCGCCGTGATGTACCGGGGACAGGGCATCCGCGCCAACGCGATCTGCCCCGGCGGCACGGCGACCGCCATCTCCATGGACGCCGACCGGAGCGCCCACGGCCCGGCGACGATAGCCCCGCACTTCGTGAACCTCGGCCGGGTGTCGCGGCCCGAGGAGCAGGCGGCGGCGATCCTGTTCCTCGCCTCGGACGCGGCGAGCAACATCAACGGCGCGGTACTGCCCGTCGACGACGGCTGGTCGGCGGTCTGAGGCGGGGGCAGCTTCTGTACGGCCGTGGCGTCGCGTCAGCCACTACGACGCCGTCAGGAACCGGCGGGCCAGCCGCTCCCCCGTCCGCTCGGCGGCCGACCGGTCCTCGACAGTGTCGACCCGGCTGCCCTTGAAGACGATGTACGTGACGCCGGAGGGCACTCCGCCGGCGCGCGGGTCGGGCCGGATGCCGAGTTCCTCGGCCAGGGCGTAGGACCCCTCGCCGACCACGCCCCGGGGACCGACGTCGCCGACGACCGCGTACCGCACCCGGTCCCGGTACACCACGGCCGCGACCGAGCCGCCGGTGATGCCGTGGTCGCGGTGGTTCCAGGCGGCGTCGGCGCCGGGCACGACGATGTACGGCAGGCGTTCGGCGTCCAGCGGCCGGCCGTCCGACTGCGTGAAGGCCGTGGAGGCGGTGAAGGCCGGGTCGGTGGCGCGGTTGCAGCGGGCGCCGGGCCGTCCGTCGCAGTCGACGTCCAGGTCGGCCTTCCAGAACACCGCGTCGGGCGTCCCGCACACCGGGATGTCGGCCGGTCTGCCGGCGTCGCCCCGGTAGCGGCCGGGTGCGACGGGGGCGCAGTCGCGCGCCTTCGCCAGCAGGCCGGCGGCGGTGACGGCGTCGTCGCCCGGTTTCTCCCGGACCTCCTCGAAGGCGGTGCGGGCATGGACCTCGGCGCCGGGGCGGGGCGGGGACGCGTCCGGAAGCGTCGTCGGGGCGAGCAGGGCGGCACTGGCCGCGACGAGCGTCAGCGACTGGGCGCGCGTCATGGGTCTCTCCTGGGACGTCGGCGGGAACTGACGGGTACTCAGGCCCAATGTCCGGCCGCGGCCACCGCGCGGCCACCGGAGGAGGGCCAGACGGTGCACGCCGGGTACGCCGACGGGAGACGGGCGGCCGGCGCCTGATCGGCTCCGGCCGCCCGCACGGCGCGGCACAGCGACGACAGCGGTTCGCGCCCTCGACCCAACTGTCCCGTCGAGTCGGGAAGTTGGGCCGCCGTGGACTTCAGCATACGTAACTCTTACGAGTGACCGCGAACTCCCACCCACTTGATGTGACCGCGTCAGCAGGGCCATATTGGTCCGGACCATTTCCGTCGGCCCGTCCGGGAGGCAGCGCCGTGCCAGCCGTGTCCGCCCCCGCCGGTCCCCGGCACCCGCGCCCCTTTCCCCGCGTCGCCCTGCTCTGCGCCGCGTCGGCGCTGGCCGCCTCCTGCGGCTGGGGAGGCGCGGCCGGGGAGGGGGACGAACCGCCGCCGGGGGCGCCGACGGGGGTCACCGCCGAGGCCGGGACCGCGACCAGCGTGCACGTGATGTGGAACGCGGTCGCCGGGGCCGACGGCTACGAGGTCTACCGCGGGCGGACGAAGGTGCGGGAGGTGTCCGGCTCGGAGCGCATGGTGGACGTCACCCGGCTCCGGCCGTCGACCGCGTACGCCTTCACCGTGCGGGCGCGCGACGAGGACGGGCGCACGGGGCCGCCCAGCGGGGAGGTGCGGGCGACCACGCCCGCGACCGTCGCGGAGGACCACGCGCCGCCCGCCCCGCCCTCGGACGTCCGGGGGCGGGCCGCCGGCGGCCGTGCGGTCCAGCTCTCCTGGAGCGCGGCGACGGACGGCCGGGACGTGGTCTCCTACGACATCCATCAGGGCGACACCAAGATCCACAGCGTGGGCGGGGAGCAGACGGCGGCCGTGGTGACGGGGCTGCGGCCCGGTCACCGCTACGCCTTCACGGTCCGGGCCCGGGACGCGGCCGGCAACGTCTCGGCGGCCGGCGGGCCCGTCCGGATCAGCACGCCGGGCGCCGACGACGGGCGGGCCACCGCGCCCACCGGGCTGCGCGCGAGCAGCCGCCGCGCCGACGGGGCGTACCACATCGACCTCAGCTGGGTGCCGCCGGTCACGGACGGCGTGGTGACGGAGTACCGGATCCAGCTCGACGGGGAGCCGGCCACCTCGCTCGTCTACGGGGGTGACGCCCCGCGCGACCGGGCGGAGCACAGCTTCTACGCGGGCCGCGAGGCCGGCGTCACGCACCGGGTGCGGGTCCGGGCGAAACTGCCCGACGGCACCTGGGGCGGCTGGTCGGCGGAGCGGACCGTCACCACGGGCGCCCAGGACTGACCGTCACCACGGCCGCCCGGAACTGACCGTACGCTACCGGCGCCGTCCGCCGATGAGCACTTCTGGACATCTCGGTGAGCTTCCCGGTGAGCAGTCGCCGACGGCAGTGTGGACGCCGCGACGGCACAGTCCGGACGGGAGCGGCGCGGTCACCTCGTCCGCCCGCACGACCGTGCCCTCGCGCACCCGGGCACCGGCCGTCCCCTCGGCCCGCGCCCGCATGCCGACGTACTCCCGGAACGCACCGGCCCCCGCCCTCCGGCAGGGCGGACGCGGTGGCGCCGACCGGGCATGAGAACAGAGGAAGACACGTGCACAGTTCGTACGCTCACCAGGCCGGCCAGGCCGACGCGGCGCTCCAGGCCGACCGGCCGCGGATCCCGGTGACGATCCACGCCGAGGACCCCGTCTCGCGGGCGGGGATGCGCAGTCAGCTGCGTGAGCTCCCGGACCTCGACGTCGTCGAGGCCGCCCGGCCCGCCTCCGGCGCGGTGGCCGTGCTGGTCGTCGAGGCGCTGGACGAGGAGGCGTACGCCGGGCTGCGCAAGATCCTGCGCACCGACCGCTCCCGTTCCGTCCTGGTGGTGAGCAGACTGCGCGGCCATGAGCTCCTCGACGTCATCGAGTGCGGCGTCGGCGCGGTGGTGTGGCGGCACGAGGCGACGGCGAGCCGTCTGCTGCAGGCGGTCCTCGCGGCCTCGCGCGGCGACGGTCACCTCCCCGCCGACCTGCTGGGCAGGCTCATGAACCAGGTCGGCACCCTGCACCGCGGCACCACCTCCCACCCGGCCGTCCCCGCCGGGCTCACGCTGCGGGAGACCGACGTGCTGCGGCTGATCGCGGACGGGCTGGAGACGCGGGAGGTCGCGGCGAAGCTGGCGTACTCGGAGCGCACCGTCAAGAGCGTCCTGCAAGGTCTCACCATGCGGCTGCACCTGCGCAACCGGACGCACGCGGTGGCGTACGCCCTGCGCGAGGGCCTCATCTGACACCGGGCGGGGCGCCCCCGCCCCCGCGTCCCGGGTCCCGTCCGCCGGCCACCTCACTGTTTCCGCCTCGCCCGCTGCTCCGGCACACCGTCCTCGGTGTACGCCTTGGGCGGCTCGTACACGGTGGGGCGGCCGGTCGGGGAGACCGTGACGTGCCGGGCGTTGCTCCTGGCGTGCGTCTTCAGGGTGATGGCCTTGCGGTCGACGCCCTGCGCGGCGAGGAAGTCGCCGACGGCCCGGGCCCGTCGCGCCGCCAGCATCGCCAGGGGCACCACACCGCCCTTGGCGTAGGCGTCCACCGTCACGGGGGTGCCGCTCTGCTTCGCGGTGGCGGCGATCTTCACCAGGTGGTCCCGGGAGAACGGCATCAGCTCCGCGGTGGGCCCGTCGAAGAAGAGTTCCGGGATGTGCGCGACGGCGAGCGTCATCGGGTTGAGCGCGGTCTCCTTGTGCTTGTCGTGGAACGTCTCCCCCGGGCCGGGACCGTACATCTTGAAGTACCACATCCCGCCCAGGGCGTTCTTGGTCTCGTTCTTGAACTCCCGGTACTGCTGCCTGGCGGCGGCGACGACCTCCTCCTGGAGCTGCCCGGCCCGTCTGCGCAGTTCGGCCAGGATGGTGATGGAGGCGCGCTCCGCGGTGAGGTCCTCCTGGGCGTCGAGGTAGGCGATGAGTCCCCGGATCCGGTCCCCGAACCGGTCGGCCAGGGTGTAGGCCAGGTCCTCGGGGGCGAACTCCTTGGCCCACAGGTTGCGGTTGAAGTTCTCCAGGGTGATGTAGTGCGTGCCGTCGAGGCTGCTCGCCACCACCGCGCCGAAGTGGTAGTCCCAGACCCGGTTGTTCTCCTCCTTCGGCAGCCTGCGCGAGTAGTCCGTCCGGTCGCCCTGCCCGTCGGGGAGATCGGGGTTGGGGACGGTCTGGGTGGTCAGTCCCTCGCCGACCCGGGGCCGGGCGTACTCGTTCACGCCGATCTCCTCGGCGATCTCCCGGGTGTGGGCGGCCCCCTGGTACAGCGCGTCGCCGTACTCCCTGCCCGGGGCCGCGATCACGTCGCCCTGCGCCGTCTCGGCCGCCGCCCGCGGGGTGCGCGGGCCGTTCTCCCGGGTCATCGCGTGCGCCAGCCGGGGGGTGCCGACCTTGCCGCGCGGCCCCATGTAGGCGGCGACCGAGTCGCCCGCGCGGTTGCGGAACACCGCGTGGTTCAGTGCGCCGCCGAGCACGCGTTCCGCGACTTCGACGCACTGGTGCTCGGTCAGCTTCATGTACTCGTTCCGCGGGTCGGCGCCTTTCTGCCCCTCCAGCACGGGACGGACGACGACGAGCATCTCCCCCTGCGCGTTGGCCACCGCGTGGTCGCCCATGATCAGCCGGAGCCTGCTGCCGCTCGCGGCCAGTTCGCGATCGGCCCGCTGGATGACCTCCGTCCGGGCGTAGAACTCCTTGGCGTGGTGGTCCCCGTTCGCCGCGAGGGATCCGTCCCCCGACCAGTGCAGGTACGCCTCGGACAGCGGCGTGTTCGTCCGCACCCCGACCTCCGGCATGCCGGTGGCGGGGTCGAGGCCGACCGTGATCAAGGGGTCGGAGGTGGCGAGGGCCGGCAGTGCGTCGGGCATGATGCCGAGCTGGTCGGGGACGGTGGGGTGCTCGTCCGTCACGATGCGCTGAACGGCGGGGGCGGGGGTGCCGGACGCGCGGGGCGGAACGCCGGCGGAGCGCGCGGCCCGCTGTACGGACGGTGCGTGGGCACCGTCGCCGTGCCGCCGCTCCCCCACGGCCCGGGTCACGGCGGCGTTGCCCGCCAGCCGCTGCAGCGCCAGCAGGCCGGCGGCCCGCCCCGGCAGGTCCGCCCGCCGCGGCGCGGCTGCCCGGCCGTCGTCGGCCGTACCCGCCCGTTGTCCGCGCACGCGCACGGCATGTCCTCCTGAAGACTCGGATGTTCACTGTCCGGGTGCCCCGGCGGCGGACGGCCGGCGGGGACCTCGGGGAGAAGCCCGCCGCCCGCCCGGCGGGGCCCTACTGCTCGACCGGTGCGGGCGGGAAGCCCTCCGCGGACGACGTCCCGGGCTGGTCCTGGTCCTTGACCCGGCCCGCGTGCAGGGCCGCGAAGAGCGCCTCGTCGACCGTGCCGGTCGCTGCCAGGCCCAGGGACCGCTGGCAGGAGGCGACGCGCTGGGCGAAGAGGTCCTCGGCGACGTTGCTCGCCCGGCCGTCGGCGCTCCGGAGGTAGTGGATGTCGGCCTCGACGTAGCCCCGCAGCGCTTCCACGTCACCGGCGTCGTACTGCGAGTTGTCCGCCCACACGAGGACGCCGTTCATCCAGACGACGTCCGGGTTCTCGTCCCCCGGCTGGACGGACGACGTACTGCCGCCGAAGTGGGCCATCATCAGCGCCGTCATCGTGGACCGGCCCAGGTTGCCCGGGCCGTCCGTGGTGGCCGTGACCCCGCCGTACCGGGCGTCATTGGCCTCCTGGAAGCACGTGACCGCCGCTGTGGTCGCCTCGTCCATGACACCGGTACGGACCGTGCTCGTCAGCCGGCAGGGGTCCGACGCGTTCAGGGTGCTCAGCCGTACCTGGGCGAACTGCACGAACAGATTGGGACCGTCCCCCGGGCGGAACGGCAGCGGTCCGGCTGCGGTCTCCCGCTGCTCGGCGTCCGACGCGCCGGACCCCCCGGAGCCACCGGACGCCGAGCCGCCGGATCCCGCGCCGGAGCCGCTGTCCTCGGCGTCGCCCCCGGAGGTACCGGGCGCTTCCTCCGGGCTGACCAGGGGCGCTTGCGAACCGGGCGCGTCCGGCGAGGACTCGGGGGCGGGCGCGAGGTCCGCGGCGACCTCGTCGGTCCGCTCCGTCGCCAGGCTGCGCACCTGCGGCTGGTAACCGAACCACAGGACGGCGATGACGAGGGCGAGCGCGGCGGTCACGCTGAGGCAGGTGGCGAGCCAGCGGGCCAGCACACCGCGCTGCGCGAACATCCCGTCGACGCCGTGCGGTTCCGCGCCGGAGCGGTGGACGCGCAGGGTGTACGGCCGCTCCTCGCTCGCCCCGAACCACGTGATCCCCCGGGGCTTCAGCCTCACCTTCACGAAGGCCGCGCGGCCGGGTTCGATCCGCACGTTGGCGGGGCTCAGCTCGTAGTCCAGCTGGTCGCCGTTGTCGGAGCCGGTGAGCGACGCGGTCAGCGGGGTGTTGCCGAGGTTGTCGACGGCCAGCCGCGGCCGGCCGCTGAACCGGCCCTTGACCGTGTGCGGTACGAGTTCGGCACGCAGTTCGGTGAAGGGCGTGACGGTGAGGCTGCCCTCGACGACGGTCGCCGCTCCGGTCTGCTCCGTGGGGGTGATCCGGATCGCGTACGGGTGCGGGCCCGCGGTCGCGTCGGGGGTACGGGGCAGGGCGAAGGTCAGCCGCGCGGTCCCGGTGGTACCGGGGTAGAGCCGCAGCGCCCGCGGCTCCACGGCCGTCCACGGCGCGAGGTCGCCGACCGCTTCGAAACGGTACTCGTCGACGATGTCACCGGTGTTGCGCAGCCGGATCCGTACCGTCACGTCGGTACCGGGGTCGACGGTGGTGGAAGCGGGTTCGAGGGAGGTCCAAAGGCTCACGGGCCGACAGTAGGAAGCGGCCCTGAGCGGTGTCAGCGTCCATGGGGGCGGGGTTGTCGCCCGTCTGTACGGCACCGGGTTCCGCGCCCGGGCGGGTCCGGTTCGCGGCCGTCCGGTGCCGTCCGTGACGTCGGCCACGGGCGCCGGCCGCGCGATGGGGCAGGGGGCGCCGGAGCCCGGCCGCAGGCGGACGCGGCACACCGGGTGGGCGCGGCGGCGGTGGTCGGTCCCGCGGGAACCGCCCTTCCGGGCGCGTCCGCCGCCCTGCCGGGCGGTTCGCGGACGGCCGTCCGGGCTCCGGCACCGTACGGACGCGCCGCACACGCCGTCCGCGAGCGGCACCGGCTCGGTACTTCCCGTAGGGCTCCGGTCGTCAGCTCAGCGCGCGCAGGGCGCGCTCCCGCTCCCACAGCGCGTCGCACACCAGGCCGACGCCGAGCGTCAGATGGCGGCGGTAGGTGCTGAACGCCAGGCCGAGCCGCTGCGCGGCGCCCTGCTGGGTCCGCACGCGCTGGAAGTAGGTGGTGTACAGGGCCTGGTACGCCTTGGGGTGGCCCGCTGTCCCCTTGAGCCGCTCCACGGTCTCGGCCAGCAGCGAGCGCAGCAGGTCCGTGGGGTCGGCCTCGCTGTGGCGGGCGCGGTCGTCGAGGAGACGGGTGTGCAGCAGCGGGCTGCTCTCCAGCGCGCTCGGCTTCAGGACGGAGCGCAGCGCGTCGCGGACCGCCGCCCGGAACTCCTCGCCGCCCAGGGCGACGGCGGGGGCGTCCGCCCGGCCGGCCGGCGGGCTCGGGTGCAGGGCGCCCGGCTGGGTGCGGTCGAACCAGATCTCCAGGGGCGTGACCCGCCAGTCGCAGCCGAAGGTGGTGAAGACCCGGTCGTTGTCCCAGGGGGTCTCGGCCACCTGCTGGTGTCCGAGGTGGTGCATCAGGCCGCTCCACAGGGCGGCGTCCGGGGAGACGATGAAGGACCACGCCAGGTTCCGGGAGCGTATCCAGTCGCGGCAGATCCGCAGCTGCATCAGGTGGCCCACCGTCGAGATGCCGCCGTAGTCGGCCGGGTAGACCATGAACCGGGACATCAGCAGGTGCTGGCCGGGGCGCAGCGGGGCGACGGCGTCCACGTGCTGCCAGGCCGCCGCCGCGACGGGGTCCTGGCCGGCTCCCTCCCCGGGCGTGGTCAGCCGGAGCCAGGCCATGAAGGCGACGAGTTCGCCGGTACGCGCGGAACGGTAGGCCCAGAAGCCCTCGGGGTGCCGCCCGAGCCAGTAGCGCACGAGACGGGCGGAGCGTTCGCCCTCCGTGTCCGCGGTCATCCGGACGGCGGTGTCGTGGTCCTCGGGCCGCAACGGGCCCTCGTACACGTCGCCTTCGCGGGTGATGCCGGTGAAGTACGGCCCCATGGGACCGTAGCGCTTGAGATGGGTCAGCGCCCGGATGGCGGCCATCGCCTCGTCCTCCGGCGCGTTCTGCGCGCGCTGCAGGAGGTGGTGGCCCACCACGCGGTGCATCCGCTCGTACCCCTGGGCGTCGCGCCAGCGCAGGTCCCGGTCGATCACCTCGGCCGCGGTCTCGTGCAGGAAGAGGCCCTGCCGGCCGAGTTCGGCGTACGGCAGGCCGCGCAGCCACGCGAACATGCGGGGGGCGTGTTCCTCGCCGACGACCGCGCGCAGCAGGCCCTCGGTGGTGACGAGGGTGTGGGCCGC
The DNA here is from genome assembly GCF_018614415.1 of Streptomyces sp. ISL-12. Taxonomy (GTDB): domain Bacteria; phylum Actinomycetota; class Actinomycetes; order Streptomycetales; family Streptomycetaceae; genus Streptomyces. Next base: position 5,562 of record NZ_JAGGOO010000125.1, on the reverse strand, counting down.
CGTCTCCAGGGCCAGCCGCTCGTGTCCGGCGGGCAGTTCGCCGACCAGTGAGGTGAGCAGGTCGGTGACGACGTCGGGGGTGGGGGACCAGTCGTCGGCCGTCGAGGACTCGGAGACGGCGACGCTCGCGGCGAGGCTGAGCGCCAGGGGGTGTCCGCCGGCGAAGGCGAACACGGCGTCCCGCAGGTCCTCCCGGACGCCGCGCCGCTCCAGCAGGGTCCTGGCGTCGTCCCGGTCGAGGGCGGCGAGCGGCAGGACCTCCAGGATGCCCTGCCAGGCGGCGTCGTGCACCCAGTGCGGGGCCGGGGCGAGCCGGCTGGCCACCACGGCGGCCGAGCCCGCGGGGAGGTCCGGGAGGAAGGTCTCCCGCAGCCAGTCCTCCAGTCCCTGGCAGTGCTCGAAGGCGTCGACCAGCAGGACCGCCGGCCGGTCCGCCTCCGCCGATGTCTCGGGCATGCCGGCTTCCCGCGCGAACCCGGTCGGTGAGGGGTCGATACGGCGGCCGTCCACCCGGGTCACCCGCCGGCCGCCGGCCAGCGCCTCGTCGGCGTACCGTCCGAGCAGGGCGGACTTGCCGACTCCGCCGGGGCCGTGGACGTAGAGCACGGACGGGGCGGCGGGGTCCGCGGTCAACGCGGCCCGGAAGCGGGCGAGTTCGTGGGAGCGCCCGATGAAGGCCCGTTCACGGGCGGCGGACAGGCGGGTGGACAGCCGCGGACTCCCGGAACGCATGATCGGCAATCTAACACCCGGCCGGGTGCGGGCTCCGGCGTACTTCCCCTGGTGAGACGGGCTGTACGGGGACGCGCGGGAGGGGATGCGCCGGCGCCCGGGCCCGCACGCGGGCGCCGGTGCCGTACCGCCGCACGTCACCTGCCCGGATGCGCTGGGCATGCGGCGCGGGCCGCCGCCCTGTTGGCTGCCCGTGGGACGGCACGGGCCGTTGCCGATTCGGCGGTGTAAGGGATGTGCCGCCGGCCGTGCTGTCGAAAGGGCAGTCCACATGCGCATCTCCCAGCCGCTCCTCCGCTCCGGCCCGCTCGTGGCAGCCGCCGCGCTGCCCCTCGCCCTGACCGCCGGCCCGGCCGCCGCCGGCCCCGGTATCTCGGTGAGCACCACCGGGAGCACCGTCTCGGTCACCACCGCCGCCTGCGCCCAGCTCAACGGCAGCTGGGGCACGGCCTCGCTGCTGAACAGCGGCCAGTCCAGCTTCGCCCAGGGCCGCCAGGTGGCGCTGTCGGGCACCAGCGCCAGTCAGACGGCCGCGTGGTCGGGCGTCAGCCCCGGCACCTACACCGTCATCGTCATGTGCTCGAACAACAGCACCGCCGGCACCCAGACCGTCATCGTGTCCCGCACCGCCTCCCCCTCGCCGTCCAGCAGGCCGACGATCTCCGCGACGGCCTCGCCGTCCCGGGGCGTCATGGGCGGCGTCGGCGGGGCGGTGAAGGACTACGGCACGGCCACGCTGGTGGCGGGCGGCGCCCTGGTGGGTTCCGGTGTCATCGCCACGGCCTGGTTCCTGCGCCGCCGCTCCAAGCCGTACCGGTTCTGATCACCCGGTTTCCCCGGCCGGACCCGGCAGCTCGGGGAAGTCGGTGAGCGCGTGCCGCAGCCACCGCGTCCAGAAGGTCTCCAGGTCGATCCCGGCCCGCAGCACCAGGTGCCGCAGCCGGTCCTCGGCGCCGTCCCCGCCCGGCGGGAAGTCGCGCCGCTCGATCTCCCGGTACTCGGCCAACTGGGCCTCGTGCAGCTCCAGATGGCGGCGCAGATCCGCTTCGATCCCCTCGGTGCCGACCACCGCCGCGGCCCGCAGCCGCAGCAGCATCGCGTCCCGCAGCGGTTTGGGGTCCTGTGCGGCGGCGGTCCAGCGGGCCAGTTCGGCGCGGCCCGCGGGCAGCACCTCGTACGCCTTCTTCTGGCCGCGGGCCGGCTGCTCGGCGGGCAGGGCCCGGATCAGTCCCGCGTCCTCCAGCTTTCCCAGCTCACGGTAGATCTGCTGGTGCGTCGCCGACCAGAAGTAGCCGATCGACCGGTCGAACCGGCGGGTCAGTTCCAGTCCCGACGACGGCTTTTCGAGCAGGGCGGTGAGGATCGCGTGCGGGAGTGACATGGGCTCATCCTAGGGACGGCCGCGGGCCGTCCTACAGGCTCGCCGCCAGCTCCGTGCCCCGCGCGATCGCGCGCTTGGCGTCCAGTTCGGCGGCCACCTCGGCGCCGCCGATCAGGTGCGCGCGGCGGCCGGCGGCGACCAGCTCGTCGTAGAGGTCCCGGCGCGGTTCCTGGCCCGTGCACAGGACGACGGTGTCGACGTCGAGGACCGTGCTCTCGCCGCCGACGGTGACGTGCAGTCCGGCGTCGTCGATCCGGTCGTAGCGGGCGCCCGGGATCATGGTGACGCCGCGGTGCTTCAGTTCGGCGCGGTGGATCCAGCCGGTGGTCTTCCCGAGCCCGGCGCCCACCTTGGTCGTCCGGCGCTGGAGCAGGTGGACGGTGCGGCGGGGGGCGGGGCGCTCGGGTGCGGCCAGGCCGCCGGGGGCGCGGTACTCCGTGTCGACGCCCCAGTGACGGAAGTACGTCTCCGGGTCCTCGTGGGCCTGGTCGCCGGCGTCGGTCAGGTACGCGGCGACGTCGAAGCCGATGCCGCCGGCGCCGAGGACCGCGACGCGCTCGCCGACCGGGGCGCCGCCGTACAGGACGTCCAGGTAGCCGAGGACGCTCGGGTGGTCGACGCCGGGGATGCCGGGGACGCGCGGGGTGACGCCGGTGGCGACGACGATCTCGTCGTAGCCGTCGAGGCCGGCGGCGGTGACGGTGGTGTTCAGGCGGACGTCCACGCCCTCGTCGTCGAGCCGGGTGCGGAAGTAGCGCAGCGTCTCGTCGAACTCCTGCTTGCCGGGGACCCGGAGGGCCACGTTCAGCTGGCCGCCGATCTCGTCCGCGGCGTCGAACAGGGTGACCCGGTGGCCGCGTTCGGCCGCGGTCACCGCGCAGGCCAGCCCGGCCGGTCCGGCGCCGACGACGGCGACGCGCTTGCGCAGCCGGGTGGGGGCGAGGACGAGTTCCGTCTCGTGGCAGGCGCGCGGGTTGACCAGACAGGAGGTGATCTTGCCGCTGAAGGTGTGGTCCAGGCAGGCCTGGTTGCAGCCGATGCAGGTGTTGATCGCCTCGGGGCGGCCGGCCGCCGCCTTGGCGACGAAGTCGGGGTCGGCGAGCATCGGGCGGGCCATGGAGACCAGGTCGGCGGTCCCGTCGGCGAGCAGCTGCTCGGCCAGCTCCGCGGTGTTGATCCGGTTGGTGGTGACGAGCGGCACGGACACCTCGCCCATCAGCCGCCTGGTCACCCAGGTGTAGGCGCCGCGCGGCACGGAGGTGGCGATGGTGGGGACCCGCGCCTCGTGCCAGCCGATGCCGGTGTTGATGATGGTGGCTCCGGCGGCCTCGACGGCCCGGGCGAGGGTGATCACCTCGTCGAGCGTGGAGCCGCCGGGGACCAGGTCCAGCATGGACAGGCGGTACACGAGGATGAAGTCCTCGCCGACCGCCTCGCGCACCCGGCGGACGATCTCCACGGGGAAGCGGGTCCGGTTCTCGTAGGAGCCGCCCCAGCGGTCGGTGCGGTGGTTGGTGCGCGCGGCGGTGAACTCGTTGATCAGATAGCCCTCGGAGCCCATGATCTCGACGCCGTCGTAACCGGCCTCGCGGGCGAGGCGGGCGGTGCGGACGTAGTCGTCGATCGTCCGCTCGACCTCGGCGTCGGTCAGCTCGCGGGGGACGTGGGCGCTGATCGGGGCCTGGAGCGGGCTGGGGGCGACCAGGTCGCGGTGGTAGGCGTACCGGCCGAAGTGCAGGATCTGCAGGGCGATCCGGCCGCCCTCGCGGTGCACGGCGTCGGTGACGACGCGGTGCCGCTCCGCCTCCGCCTCGGTGGTGAGCTTGACCCCGCCCTCGTAGGGGCGGCCCTCGTCGTTGGGGGCGATGCCGCCGGTGACGATCAGGCCCACTCCCCCGCGCGCCCGGGCGGCGTAGAACGCGGCCATCCGCTCGAAGCCGCGCTCGGCCTCCTCCAGGCCGACGTGCATGGAACCCATCAGGACCCGGTTGGGCAGCGTGGTGAAGCCCAGGTCGAGCGGGCTCAGCAGGTGGGGGTAGCGGCTCATCGGGCCCTCCGTGCGCGGTGTCGTGCCTCTGTTGTAGAGGACGACCACCACCTTTTGCAACTAGTTGCATAAAGTGGTGTCGCGCACAGGGGGTCCGCCGGTCAGCGGCGGTTCTCCAACCGGACGTGCAGCTCCCGCTCCTGGTCCCCGGAGGCCGTGCACAGGTCCCGCACGGTGAACAGGGAGTCCAGGGTGGTGCGGAACCGGTCGATCGCCCAGTAGCCGCCCTGCACGTCGGCGTCGACCGGGGCGGCCAGCCGGGACGGGCCGTAGGTGCCGTGCCGGTCCTCGGAGACCTCGAAGGTCCCGAGCCACACGGTGGGCCGCACCTCGTGGCAGTCCCGGGGGACGTCGTCCGCGCACCGGTCGGACGTGAAGCACGCGCACAGGGTGTCGAAGACGGTCCGGGCGTCTTCCTTGCTGCATCCGCTCAGCTCCACCGAGACGGATTCCGGGTGGGTTCGCTCGGCGTCCATGGTGATCGCTCCTCTCGGGCCGCGCTCCCCCCACTCACCAAGAAAAGCACCACCCCGGGCGGAGCACTACCGCGCGCCGTCCGGGGTGGCGGGCGGTGCGGCTCAGCCGCGGGTGAAGCGGTACGTCTTGCTGTCGGTCAGCACGCAGAAGCCCGGGGAGACGACGATCACGCGCAGGGTGCCGGTGCGGCGGTCGTAGTCGATGCCCTCCGCCTCGAAGGTGCCCGAGCAGGCACTGCGCAGCGGCAGCTGCCTCAGGGCGGTGACCTGGCCGGTCACGTCGGCGGTGCCGCTCGGTGCGGCCGACAGGTCGATCTGGAGGAGCGGCTTGGTGATGCCGAAGAGGGCGCCTTCCGGATCGTCGGAGGAGCACAGCAGCCGGGTCGCGGTGACGAAGTCGCAGCCCTGGACGTCGCGCACGGGGCGGTCGAGGCGCACGGTGGCGGCCTGCGGGAGGTTCGCTGAGGGCGAGGTGGCGGGATTGACGCCCGGGGTCGGGAAGACCAGCAGCCGGCTCATGGTGCCCCACTCGCCGGACAGCATCCACTGGCCGTCGGGGGAGATCGCGGCCCAGGAGTTGTTCAGCGCCTCGCCTGAGCCGAGCGCGTGGGTGTACTCCGCCCAGGTCCCGTCGGGCGCCTGCACCCGGAACATCTTCGCGGCCCCGTCGTCGCGCTGGTACGGCTCGACGTAATGGCCGTCGTAGGAGGCGTCGGGGTCGCCCACGTGGTTCCAGCCCCGGGTGGAGAGGCCGAGCGGGATGGTGCCGATGCCCGTGTAGCGGTTGGGGCTGTTCGCCGGGACCTCCACGGAGGCCAGCCCCTGGCTCTCGGTCAGCGGGTCGGCGCGGTCGGAGCCCACCTCGGTCCAGGTGTCGGCGGCGGTCGACGCGTCGGCGGAGGCGGGCGGGGCGGCGGCGAGGACGG
>NZ_JAGGOO010000124.1 GCF_018614415.1 Streptomyces sp. ISL-12 | reverse complement strand
ACCATGAGCTCTCCTCAGCCTGCCCACGCCTGGGACGAACCGGAGGGGATCGCCCCGCGCGGCACCCTCGTCGTCCTCCCCGGCCGCGGCGAACACGGCGGCGTGTACGAGCGGTTCGGCCGTCGCGTCGCCGCCGACGGTTACCGCGTACGGGCGTTGGCGGATCCCTCCCCCGACCCGGCGGCGGTCACCGACGCCGCCGCCGAGTTGCTGCGCGACGAGACCCTGCCGGGCCCCCGGGTGCTGGTCGGGTCCGACACCGGCGCCCTGTACGCCGCGCGTCTCGCCGCGCGGGGCGTCCCGGGCCTGGACGCGCTGATCCTGGCGGGACTGCCCACCGCGCCGGACACGCTCGGGTCGCCGTCCGACTGGGAGGCCGAACTCGACCAGCGCACCGCCTGCCCCACGCACCGCTCCAGGCTCACCGCCGACGCCGCGTTCCGGCGCGGCGCCCTCACCGCCCCGGCCCCGGACCAACCGCTCGCCCTGGCGGGCGTCTCCGTCCCCGTCCTCGCCCTGCACGGCGCCGACGACACGGTCAGCCCGCTCCCCGAGGCCGGCCGCGCCTACCGTGCCGTGCCCGGCGTGGAGCTGGTGAGCCTGGCCGGGACCCGGCACGACGCGCTCAACGACGTCACCCACCGCACGGCCGCCGCCACGATCGTGCTGTTCCTGGAGCGGCTGCGGCTCTCCCCGGACCTCGCGCCCATCGCCGTACGGGAGGCGCTCGCATGACCGCCCGGGTACTCACCGGCGTGGCCGAGTTGCACGCCCTGCTGCGCGGCGGCGCACCGGGCCCCCTCGTCCTCGACGTACGGTGGCGGCTCGGTGACCCGCACGGCCGCGAGCACTACCGCGAAGAGCACATCCCCGGGGCCGTCTACGTCGACCTCGACACCGAACTCGCCGGCCCGCCCACACCCGCGGGCGGTCGCCACCCCCTCCCCGACCTCGCGGACCTGCAAGCGTCGGCACGCCGCTGGGGCCTCACCGCCGGCCGCCCGGTGGTCGTGTACGACGACAACGGCGACACCGCCGCCGCCCGCGCCTGGTGGCTGTTGCGCTGGGCCGGAGTCGAACAGGTCACCCTGCTCGACGGAGCGCTGGGCGCCTGGCGCGCGGCCGGACTGCCGACGGAGAGCGGGGAGCCCGAGGCCCCCGCGCCGGGCGACATCGTGCTCACCCCCGGACGGCTGCCGGTGCTGGACGCCGACGCGGTGGCCGAAGTCGCCCGTGACGGGGTGCTGTTGGACGCCCGGGCCGCCGAGCGGTACCGGGGCGAGAGCGAGCCGGTCGACCCGCGTGCCGGGCACATCCCCGGTGCGCGCTCCGCCCCGACCGGCGACAACCTCGCCCCCGACGGGACCTTCCGCGACGTGGAGGAACTCGCCCTGCGGTTCACCGCGCTGGGCGCGGACGACGCGACCGAGGTGGGGGTCTACTGCGGGTCCGGCGTCACGGCCGCCCACCAGATCGCGGCCCTCGCCCACGCCGGCATCCCCGCCGCGCTGTACCCCGGCTCCTGGTCCGCCTGGTCGGCCGACCCGCACCGCCCGGCCGTGCTGGGCGAACGGCCGTACTGATCCCCGCCACCGCCCCCTCCCCGACGAGAGGCCCCCCGATGTCCTCCCCGAACACGACCGTCCCCGGCACCTCCCCGCCGACCCGCGCCACCCCGGCCCCGTCCTCATCCCCGTCCCCGGTGAAGACCGTCTCCTCCGGCCCCCGCCGGCGTACCGCCCTCCGCGTGCCGCGCGGCGTCCGCCGGGCCGCCGGGCCGGTCGCGCTGCTGGCGGTGTGGTTCCTCACGAGCACCACCGGTGTGCTCCCCGAGTCCGTCCTCGCCTCCCCCGTCGACGTCGCCCGCCGGGCCGTCGAACTGACGCGGACCGGTGAACTGCCGCAGGCCGTCGCCGCGTCCGGCCGCCGGGCCGCGACCGGCTTCCTCATCGGCGCGGTCGTCGCCCTCGCGCTGTCGCTCACCGCCGGACTGTTCCGGCTGGGCGAGGACGTGATCGACGCGTCGATGGGCATGTTCCGGGCCATCCCCTGGGTGGGGCTGATCCCGCTGTTCATCGTCTGGTTCGGCATCGACGAGACCCCGAAGATCGCGCTGGTCGCGCTCGGGGTGACGTACCCGCTGTACTTCAACATCTACGGCGGCATCCGCTCCGCCGACGCCCAGCTCATCGAGGCGGGCCGGATGGCGGGGCTCGGCCGCCTCGGTCTGATCCGGTACGTGATCCTGCCGTCCGCGCTGCCCGGGGCACTGGTGGGGCTGCGGTACGCGCTGTCCACCGCCTGGCTGGCACTGGTCTTCGCCGAGCAGGTCAACGCGGACGCCGGCATCGGCTACCTGATGAGCAACGCCCAGCAGTACTTCCAGACCGACGTCATCGTGCTGTGCCTCGCCGTGTACGCGGTGCTGGGGCTGCTGTGCGACTTCGCCGTACGGCTGCTGTCGCGGCGGCTGCTGGCCTGGCGGGCCTCGTTCGAGGGGGAGGGGACGTGACCGGAGTGGGCACGAGCGTGGACACGCGTGTGGAGGTGCGTGGACTGACCCGCGCCTTCGACGGCAGGACCGTCATCGACGGGCTGGACCTCACCCTTCGCCGGGGCGAGTTCGTCGCCCTGCTCGGGCACAGCGGCTGCGGCAAGTCGACGCTGCTGAAGATCCTCGCCGGGCTGGACAGCGAGAACGAGGGGGAGGTGACCGTACCGGAGCGCCGCTCGGTGGCCTTCCAGTCGCCGCGGCTGATGCCCTGGCTGCGCGTGTGGCGCAACGTCGTGCTCGGTCTGCCCGGCTCCCCGGACCGGGCGCTCGCCGAGCGCTATCTGGCCGAGGTGGGCATCGAGGAGTACGCGGGCAGCTGGCCCAAGACCCTCTCCGGGGGCCAGGCCCAGCGGGTCTCGCTGGCCCGCGCCCTGGGGCGCGAGCCCGAGCTGCTGCTGCTCGACGAGCCGTTCGGCGCCCTCGACGCCCTGACCCGGGGCAGGGCGCAGCGCCTGGTCGGGGACCTGTGGCGGCGGCACGGCTGCTCGGTCCTGCTGGTCACGCACGACGTGGAGGAAGCGCTGCTGCTGGCCGACCGGGTCCTGGTGATGGACGGCGGCCGGATCGCCCACGAGGCCGAAGTGGGCCTGGAGCGGCCGCGCGACCTCGGCTCCCCCGACTTCGTACGACTCCGCGGCGAACTGCTGCGGCGCCTGGGTGTCCACGAAGCCTCGGCGCATCCCCAGGAAGAGGCACCCGCATGAACCCCGTCACCCCCGTCCACCGCGTCAGCCGCGCGCTGCGCTCCGCGCTCCTCCTCACCGCGCTGCTCGCCACCGCCGCCTGCGGCGGGAACAGCGAGGCCGCGTCCGGTGGCTCCGCCTCGCGGGTGACGCTGACCATCGGCGACCAGGCGAAGAACCTGCAGACGCTGTTCAACGCCTCCGGCGCGCTCAAGGGAACCTCGTACGCGGTGAAGCGGGCCGAGTTCGAGGGTGCGGCGCCGCTCTTCCAGGCCGTCCAGGCGGGCGCCGCGGACACCTCGTACGCCGCCGACCTGCCCACGCTCCAGGCCCTCTCCGGCGGTGTGCCGGTCAAGGTGGTGGGGGCGCTGCGCAACGACGGTACGCACACCGGGATCGTGGTCCGCGAGGACTCCTCGGTGCGCAGCGTCGAGGATCTCAAGGGCAGGAAGGTCGTGGTCTCCTCGGCCAAGGGGTCCGTCGCCGAGTACCTGCTCGCGCACGTGCTGCGGCAGGCGGGACTGAGCTACGACGACGTGCGGGTGCAGTACCTGCTGCCGACCGACGCCCAGGCCGCGTTCACCTCCGGGAAGATCGACGCCTGGGCCACCTTCGGGGTCTACAAGGCGGTCGCCGAGCAGCAGGGCGGCCGGCTCCTGGTCAACGGCGCCGACGGGCGCGTGAGCGGCTACGGCTTCATCGGCGCCTCCGAGGAAGCGCTGGCCGACCCGGGCAGGAAGGCCGCCGTCGCCGACTACCTGCGCCGCCTCGACGCGGCCCTGGCCTGGTCGCGGGAGCACCCGGACGACTACGCCGAGGCCATCCAGCGCACCAACGGCGCCTCCGCCGAGGTCGCCAAGGCGCTGGTGAGCCAGGCCAACAGCAAGCTGCTGCCGGTGAGTTCGGAAGTCGTCCGGGCCGTGCAGGACGTCGGCGACACCATGCACGGCATCGGCGTCCTCACCCCCGATCCGACCCTCGCCGACCACGTCGACACCAGCCTCGTCAAGGAGTGAGCCCCGCCATGCCGGTCGAGTTCATCAGCGCCGTCCACCCCAACCCCGCCACCGAGGGCGACCCCACCGCGGGCAGCGGCATCGACGTCGACCACGCCCGCCGCTACGCCCGCGCCCTGGACGACGGCGGCTTCGACTACACCCTCGTCACCTACCATTCCGCCTCGCCCGACGCGCTCCAGCTGGCACAGTTCGTGGCGCACCACACCGAGCGCATCAAACCCGTCCTCGCCCACCGGCCCGGCGTGATCTTCCCGACCCACGCGGCCCGCGCCCTGGCCACGCTGGACCGGATCAGCAAGGGGCGCCTGGTGGTGCACATCATCTCCGGCGGCAGTGACGAGGAGCAGCGGCGCGAGGGCGACTACCTGAGCAAGAGCGAGCGGTACGCCCGCTCCGACGAGTACATCCGGATTCTGCGCGAGGTGTGGGCGGCCGACGGGCCGGTCTCGCACGAGGGGCCGTACTACCGCTTCGAGGGCTTCCGTTCTGATGTCACGCCCCACAACGGCACCATCCCCATCTCCGTGGGCGGCTCCTCGCAGGACGCCTACCGGGTGGGCGGACAGCAGGGCGACATCTTCGGGCTGTGGGGCGAGCCGCTGAAGGAGACGGCCGAGCAGATCGCCGCGGTCCACGCCCACGCGGACGCCGCCGGCCGGCCCCGCCCCCGCATCTGGGTCTCCTTCCGCCCGATCATCGCGCCCACCGACGAACTGGCCTGGGAGAAGGCACACCGCGTCCTCGGCTCCCTCAAGACCCACCACGAGCAGCGCGCCCGGCAGCACCACTACCCGGCGCTCGGCCAGGGAACCCCGGCCAACGTCGGCTCGCAACGGCTGCTGGCCGTCGCCGAGCGCGGCGAGGTGCACGACCGCTGCCTGTGGACCGCCCCCGCGGCGGCCACCGACGCCGCCGGCGCGTCCACGGCACTGGTCGGCTCGCCGGAGACGGTCGCCAAGGCGCTGCTCGACTACGTCGACATCGGCTGCGAGCTGCTGTCCATCCGCGGCTACGACCCGCTCAACGACGCCATCGACTACGCCCGGCACGTCCTCCCGCTGGTCCGCCAGGAACTGGCCCACCGCGCCGCGTCGGGAGCGGCCGCGTGAGGCGGGCCGGTCCCGCTCTCGCCCTCGCCGGACTGCTCATCGGCGCCCTCGGCGCGTGCGGCGGCCCCGCGGGCGCCGAGGACGGCGGCGACACCGTCACGCTGCGCGTGGGGGCGACCGGCTGGAAGCGGGAGGAGGCCCTGCTGAAGTTCGCCCGCCTCGACGACACGCCGTACCGGGTGCGCTGGAGCCTGTTCCAGGGCGGCGACAAGCAACTGGAGGCGGTACGCGCCGGGGCACTGGACGTGGCGAGCTCCAGTGAGATCCCGCCGGTGTTCGCCGCCGCCGACGGCAGGCCCGGCTTCAAGGTCGTCGCCGTGCAGCACGGCAACACCCTCAACCAGGAGGTCGTCGTCCCCGAGGACTCGGACGTCACCTCGGTCGCGAAGCTGAAGGGCAAGAAGGTCGGCTACGTCAAGAACACCACGGCCCACTATTTCCTCTACGCCCTGCTCCAGCGGGCCGGGCTCGGCTGGGACGACATCACCGCCGCCCCGCTGGAGCCCGACAAGGCGCTGGCCGCGCTGAACGGAGGCTCCCTCGACGCCTTCGCCGGATACGGCAACGCGGTCATCACCGCCCACCAGCGGGGCGCCCGCACCATCGGCGACGGCGCGGACGTCCTGTCCGGCAACTTCCTGTGGTCCGCCTCCGACGACACGCTCGGCAGCGCGGACGGACGCGAGGCGCTGGCCGATCTGCTCGCCCGGATCGACCAGGCGTACGCGTACGTCCGTGACGGGCGCCAGGAGGAGTACGCGAAGGTGGTCGCCGCCGCCACCCACCAGCCGGTGGACGAGGCACTGGAGGAGTTGTCGCGGGGCGAGGCCCAGCGCAGGACAGAAGTGGGGCTCGTGACCGCGAAGGCCACCGCGTCCCAGCAGCAGGTCGCCGACGCCTTCGTGGAACTCGGCGCGCTCAGACAGCCGTTGGAGGTCGCCGCGTTCTGGACCCACCGCCTCGACGCTCCCCTGCGGAAGGCCCTGTCCTCATGACCACCGCACTCCGCTTCCGGGCGCCCGACCTGGCCGGCCTCGCCCCGGTCACCGGCCGGCTCGCCGCCACCGCCGCCGCGCACGACCGTACGGGCGCCTTTCCGGCGGAGGGTGTCCGCGCCGCGCACGAGGCCGGCCTGCTGACCGCCACCGTCGCCGAGCGCTACGGCGGTCCGGGCCTCGGGGTCGCGGCCACCGCGCGCATCCTGCACGCGCTGGGCGAGGGAGACCCTTCGGTCGCGCTCATCGCGGCGATGAACCTGGCCGTCCACCACCGTCAGGCCGTACGGCCGCACTGGCCCGAGGAGGTGTACGGGCAGGTCCTGGCGGCGGCGGCCGAGCGGCCGGTGCTGCTCAACCACGTGCGGGTGGAACCCGAGCTGGGCTCCCCCGCGCGCGGCGGGCTGCCCGCGACGGTGGCCCGGCGCACGGCGACCGGCTGGTCCCTCACCGGCCGCAAGCGGTTCGCCACCGGCGTCGAGGGGCTCGACTGGCTGCTGGTGTGGGCCACCACGGACGAGACCGCGCCGAGGGTCGGCACGTTCGCCGTCCCCGGCACCTCCCCCGGCATCGAGATCACCCACCGCTGGGACCACCTGGGGCTGCGGGCCAGCGGCAGCCACGACATCGCCCTGCGCGAAGTCGAGGTCCCCGCCGGCCACGTGGTCGACATGGCCGCCCACGGTCCGGGCGCCGAACAGGACAACCGCGCGGGCGCCGCCCTCCACCTCCCGCTCGCAGCCCTGTACCTGGGCGTGGCCCGCGCGGCCCAGCGGTACTTCCACCGCTTCGCGCACGAGCGGGTACCCGCCAACCTCGGCCACCCGGTGGCCCGTACGGAACGCTTCCGCCGGGCCGCCGGTGAGATCGCCCTGCGGCTGGACTCCGCGGAGCAGCTGGTGTTCGGGGGCGCCGAGCGGGTGGACGCGGCCGACGCCACGTACACGCCCGAACTGGCCCTGGGCGCCCGGACCCTGGCCGACCGGCACGCGGTGGAGGGGGTCGGGCTCGCGGTACGGCTGCTGGGCAATCCGGGGCTGAGCCGCGACAACCCGCTGGAGCGCCACTTCCGTGACGTCCAGTGCGCCCCGGTGCACGCCCCGCAGGAGGACGTGGCCCTGCTCGCCGTCGGCAGCCGTGCCCTGGAGGACACCCGATGACCGTCACCCGACTCGACCGGGCCGAGGCCCTGCTATCCGCCCTGGGCCGCGACCTGCCGGCGGACGCGCTCACCACCGGCCCCGGGGCCACCGCCCCGTACGCCGCCGACCGCTCCGGCAGCCGCCCGGACGGCGAGCCCCTGGCCGTCGTGCACGCGGCGCACGCCGAGCACGTGCGGACGGCACTGCGGCACGCGCACGCGCTGCGGGTACCGGTGGTGCCGCGCGGGGCCGGGACCGGACTGTCCGGCGGCGCGAACGCCGGCACCGGCACGCTCGTGCTGGACCTGTCCCGGATGAACCGGATCCTCGACCTCGACCCGCACGACCAGGTCGCCGTCGTCGAACCGGGCGTCGTCACCGCCGAACTGGACCGCGCGGCGGGCGGGTTCGGACTGCGCTACGCCCCCGACCCGGCCAGCGCGGCGATCTCCACCGTGGGCGGCAACATCGCCACCAACGCGGGCGGGCTGCGCTGCGCCAAGTACGGGGTGACCCGGGACGCCGTACTGGGCCTCGACGTGGTCCTCGCGGACGGCACGCCGATCCGGACCGGCCGGGGCACGGTCAAGGGAGTCACCGGCTACGACCTGACCGCCCTGCTCACCGGCTCCGAGGGCACCCTGGGCGTGATCACCGCCGCGACGGTGCGGCTGCGCCCGGTGCCGGAGTCGACGGCCACCGTGGCCGCGTACTTCGACTCCTTCGCCGAGGGCGCCGAGGCCGTGTCGGCGCTGACCGCCGCCCGGCTGGAGCCCGCCATGGCGGAGCTGCTCGACGGGCCGGTGCTCGGTGCCGTGGACGCCGCGCGGGGCACGGACCTGCGGTCCCGGGGCGGAGCGCTGCTGCTCGTGCAGTGCGACGGACGTGCGGCGGCCGCCGAGGCGGAGCTCGCGGTACGGCTGCTGCGCGGGCGCGCGGCTTCGGTGGAGACCACCGCGGACCCGGCACAGGCGGACCGGCTGCTCGCGGCCCGCAGGCTCGCCCTGCCCGCCCTGGAGCGGCTGGGCCGGGTGCTGATCGAGGACATCGCCGTGCCCAGGAGCCGCCTGGCCGACGCCGTCCGCGAGATCGACGCGGCCGCCGGGCGTCACGACGTACAGATCTTCACCTTCGCGCACGCCGCGGACGGCAACCTGCATCCCATCCTCGTCCTGGACCCCGATGTGCCCGGCGTCCCGGACGCGGCCTGGCGGGCGGCGGGCGACATCTTCACCGCCGCGCTGCGCCTGGGCGGCACCCTCACCGGGGAGCACGGCGTGGGCACCCTCAAGCGGCGGTGGCTGGCCGACGAACTCGGTCCGGAGCAGCACGCGTTGCAGCAGCGCGTCAAGGCGGCCTTCGATCCGCACCACATCCTCAACCCGGGCAAAGCCCTGTGAAGGAGCTCCTCGTGGCGACTGTTCTCTCCGTTTCCGGCAGCCCTTCCGCCGCCTCCCGCACCGCCCGGCTGCTGCGTCACCTCGACGGCCGGCTCAGGGCCCAGGGGCACGACGTGATCCCGCTGGACGTGCGTACGCTCCCCGCCGAGGCCCTGCTGCACGCCGACTTCGGCCACCCGGCGATCACCGAGGCCACCGCCCTGTTCGAACAGGCGGACGGCGTCGTGATCGGCACCCCCGTCTACAAGGCCGCCTACTCCGGGCTGCTGAAGTCACTGCTCGACCTGCTGCCGCAGTACGCGCTGACCGGCAAGACCGTCCTGCCACTGGCCACCGGCGGCACCACCGCCCACGTCCTGGCCATCGACTACGCCCTGCGCCCCGTACTGAACTCCATGGGCCCCGCCCACATCACCCCCGGCTGCTTCGTCCTGGACCAGCACATCGAGGTACGGCAGGACGGCGGCGTCCTCGTCGAACCGGGCACACAGGAGGCGCTCGACCAGGTCACCGACCAGTTCTCCGCCGCCCTCAGCCGTCGCCGGCCCCTGCGGGCGGCGGCGTGAGCGAAGGTGGCGCGGGTCGTACGGCTCCCACTCGCCGCACAGGGACCGGCAAGGGGCAGCCGCCTCGCTGGCGCGGGCCGGCTGATCGCCGTACGGGACGTGCCGCGACCGCGCGAGGGCGCCGCCCATGACGACCCGGCGCGCGCAGCCCAGCGTCGCGACATCCTCACCTCGCTCGGTATCTGAAAGGCCCCCCGGTGACCACCCCCGCGCACACCCCCTCGGAGACCCTCCGCGTCCCCGCCCTCGGCGACGCCGAGGAACTGGCCTGCGACGTCCTCGTCATCGGCGGCGGCACCGCCGGCACCATGGCCGCGCTGACCGCCGCCGAGCACGGCTCGGACGTCCTGCTGCTGGAGAAGGCGCACGTCCGCCACTCCGGCGCGCTCGCCATGGGCATGGACGGCGTCAACATCGCGGTCATCCCCGGCCGCGCCGAACCCGACGACTACGTGGCCGAGATCACCCGCGCCGACGACGGCATCGTCGACCAGTCCACCGTCCGCCAGACCGCCACCCGCGGCTTCGCCATGGTGCGGCGCCTGGAGTCGTACGGCGTGAAGTTCGAGAAGGACGAGCACGGCGACTACGCGGTCCGCCAGGTCCACCGCTCAGGCTCATACGTGCTGCCGATGCCGGAGGGCAAGGACGTCAAGAAGGTCCTGTACCGGCAGCTGCGGCGGCGCGAGATGCGCGAGCGGGTCCGGATCGAGAACCGGGTGATGCCGGTGCGTGTGCTGACGTCTCCCGAGGACGGGCGCGCCGTGGGCGCGGCCGGCCTCAACACCCGCACCGGCGCCTTCGTCACCGTCCGCGCGGGCGCGGTGATCCTGGCGACCGGCGCCTGCGGCCGTCTCGGCCTGCCCGCGCCGGGCTGTCTCTACGGCACCTACGAGAACCCGACGAACGCGGGCGACGGCTACGCGATGGCGTACCACGCGGGTGCCGAGCTGACCGGCATCGAGTGTTTCCAGATCAACCCGCTGATCAAGGACTACAACGGCCCGGCCCGCGCGTACGTCGCCAATCCCTTCGGCGGTTATCAGGTCGACCGGCACGGCGAACGCTTCGTCGACTCCGACTACTGGTCGGGGCAGACGATGGCCGAGTTCGCCGCGGAGGTGGCCAGCGACCGCGGACCGGTGTACCTGAAGCTCAGCCACCTCCCGGAGGAGTCGGTCTCGGCCCTGGAGTCGATCCTGCACTCCACCGAGCGCCCGACGCGCGGCACCTTCCACGCGGGCCGCGGCCACGACTACCGCACCCACGACGTGGAGATGCACATCTCCGAGATCGGCCTGTGCGGCGGCCATTCGGCGTCGGGGGTGCGGGTCGACGACCACGCCCGTACGACCGTCCCCCGGCTGTACGCCGCCGACGACCTGGCCTGCGTCCCCCACAACTACATGATCGGCGCGTTCGTCTACGGCGACCTGGCGGGCGCGGACGCGTCCCAGTACGGGCGCTACGAGGGAGAGTCGCCCCTGGACCAGTTGTCGCAGGCGCACGAGCTGATCTACCGTCCGCTGCGCAGCCCCGACGGCCCACCGCAGCCCCAGGTCGAGTACAAGCTCCGCCGCTTCGTGAACGACCTGGTACGCGCGGCCGCCTACGAGGCCCTGGGCACGGCCGGCTGCCCGGCCGTCCTGGCCGCCCGCGCCGAGGAGGCCCTGACCGACCCGGCCTGGCAGGTGCGGGCCGGTGCCGCCGGCGCCCTGTCCGCCGCGGCTCCCGGCCTCGCCGTCCCCGCACTGGCCAAGGCCGTCGCCGACGCCAACGCCGACGTCCGCAAGGCCGCCGTACTGGCCCTGACCCGCCACCGCGCGGCCGAGGACGCCCGAGCGGCCCTGGCCGCCGCGACGACGGACCCGGACCCGGACGTCCGGGCCTATGCGGCGCGGGCGCTGTGACCGCGTCCCGCCGTGCCGCCGGTCCTGCCGTGCCGCCAGGAGACGTCCCGCATGCCGCGGGACGTACCGGGCCGGGCCGCGCGGGCTGACCCGGCGGCCGGCCCGGCCGCGCCGGCGACCGCCTCGGCGTCGCCGGTGAGCACCTGGGTCATCGCGGGCCGCCGGCGCCGGCGAAGGGGACCTGCGCGGAAGGGGCCGGCCGCTCGCCGGACGGGTGCTGCCACAGGCCCCGCGCCCGGAGCTTCGGCAGGACGCCCTCGCCGAACCAGTACGCCTCCTCCAGGTGCGGATAGCCCGACAGGACGAACTCGTCGATGCCCAGGCCGGCGTACTCCTCGATCCGTTCGGCGACCTCGTCGTGGCTGCCGACCAGGGCCGTGCCCGCTCCGCCGCGCACCAGCCCGATGCCGGCCCACAGGTTGGGGTGGATCTCCAGCCCGTCGCGGCCGCCGCCGTGCAGGGCGAGCATGCGCCGCTGTCCCTCGGACTCGCTGCGGGCGAGCCCGGCCTGCACGGACGCCACGGTGTCGGGGTCGAAGCCGTCGAGGAGCCGGTCCGCCTCCGCCCAGGCCTGCTCGGAGGTGTCCCGGGTGATGACGTGCAGCCGGATGCCGAAGCGGAGGGTGCGGCCCTCCTTGGCCACCAGCGACCGGATCCAGGCGATCTTCCCGGCGACGGCCGCCGGCGGTTCGCCCCAGGTGAGGTACGTGTCGACGTACCGGGCGGCGACCTCACCCGCCACGGGCGAGGAGCCGCCGAAGTACACCTCGGGCACCGGGTCGGGCACCCGGGCCAGCCGCGCGTCCTCGATCCGCAGGTGCGCACCGTCCAGGTCGACGCTCCTGCCCTCCCACAGTCCACGGACGACCTGGAGGAACTCGCCGGTACGCCGGTACCGGTCGTCCTTGTCGAGGAAGTCGCCGTAGGCGCGCTGCTCGTGGCTCTCGCCACCGGTGACGACGTTGAGCAGCAGCCGTCCGCCGGTCTGGCGCTGGAAGGTGGACGCCATCTGCGCGGCGAGCGTGGGCGAGACGAAGCCGGGCCGGAAGGCGACGAGGAACTTCAGGCGCTCGGTGTGCTGGCTGACCATGGCGGTGGTCAGCCAGGCGTCCTCGCACCAGGCGCCGGTGGGGGTGAGCGCGCCGGTGAAGCCCAGGTCCTCGGCGGCGCGGGCGATCTGGCTCAGGTAGGCCACCGTCGGCGGCCGGTCGCGGCCCGAGGCCGTGGCGGGGGTGCCGTGGCCGCCGCCGACGACGTGGCGGCTGTCGCCGTTGGTGGGGAGGAACCAGTGGAAGGTGAGGGACACGTGGGGCTCCGATCAGGGGTGCGATCAGGGTGTTCGTCACAGGAGGCCGTGCCGGGGCGGCCTGGTCCCGTTCAGGACGTGGCGGCCGATGTGCTGGACCTTCCAGCGGGCCGGATCGTGCAGGGTGTGGGTACGGGCGTCACGCCAGTGGCGGTGCAGGCCCAGGGAGTCGAGCGCCGCCCGGGTCCCGGAGACTTCGAACAGGGCGCTGCCGACCTCCACGGCCGCCTTCGCCGCCGTCACCTTGGCGGCGGCGACCGCGATCGACGCCTCGGCGGCCGAGTCGTCGGTGAGGTCGGCGCGGGCGGTGTCCACGGACCTCGCCGCGGCGGCGAGCAGCGCGTCGGCGGCACGTACCTGGATCGCCAGCTCACCGAAACGCTGGATCAGCAGCGGGTCCTCGGCTGCGGTGTCGAACCCGCTCTCGAACCAGGGCCGGCTCTTCGTGCGGACGAACTCCACGGCCTCGGCGAGTGCTCCGGAGGCGATCCCGGCGTCGATGGCGGCGTGCAGCAACTGGGCCACGGCGCCATGAAGCTGAGGGCCCTGGAAAGTGAGGTGGTGCGGCAGGACCCGGTCGGCGGGGACGGGCACCGACTCCAGGCGGACGGTTCCGCTGGCGGTCGTGCGCTGTCCCATGCCGTCCCAGTCGTCCACGACCGTGAGGCCGGGCGCGTCGCGCGGTACGTACGCCACGTGCAGGGTGTCGTCACCGGCGCGGGCGAGGACCGGGATCCAGTGGGCGAACAGCGCGCCGGTGGAGTAGTGCTTGACCCCGTCGAGGACGTACGTCCCGTCCGGGCGCCGCACGAGCCGGGTCCTGATGTCCTGGACGTGCTTGGTGCCCGCCTCGGACTGCGCGTTGCCGAACCTCCTGCCGTCCAGCACCTCGCCGAAGAAGAACTTCAGCTGCTCCCGCGTCCCTTGCCGGCGCAGCACGCCGACGTACACGAAGTGGCTCTGCGGGATCTGGGCGAGGCTGGCGTCGGCGGTGGCCAGCAGCCGGAAGATCTCGGCGAGAGTCTCCGTACGGACGTCCGCGCCGCCGAACTCCTCGGGCACCGTCACACCGAGCAGCCCGGAGGCGGACAGCCGCTCCACCTCCGCGTGC
The DNA here is from genome assembly GCF_018614415.1 of Streptomyces sp. ISL-12. GTDB lineage: Bacteria > Actinomycetota > Actinomycetes > Streptomycetales > Streptomycetaceae > Streptomyces. The sequence continues at coordinate 46,140 of NZ_JAGGOO010000124.1, read as the reverse complement.
GGGAGCCTGCGCAGCGCGTCCCGCTCGGTGGCCCCCTCGCGGAAGCCGGCGGCCAGCCCGGCGGCGACGGCGAGGGCCTCGTCGTCGCCGCCGATCACGGTCACCGCGCTCATCCGGTGGCCGCCAGCAGGGTCGGCCGGCCTCCGAGGGCGAGCGAGAACTGGTCGGTGACCTGGGCCAGGGCCTCGGCAGCACCGCGCGCGACGGTCAGGGTGCCGTCGTCGCCCACGGTGATGTCCTTGTCGAGGGTGAACCAGCCCGGCGTGATGTGGGCGGGGCCCATGGAGTTCAGTACGGGGCGCAGGGCGTAGTCGATGGCCAGGACGTGGGCGGTGGTGCCGCCGGTGGCCAGCGGGAGGACGGTCTTGCCGGTCAGCGCGTACTGCGGGAGCAGGTCGAGCAGCGCCTTGAGCAGGCCGGAGTAGGCGGCCTTGTAGACGGGCGTGCCGATCACGATGCCGTCCGCGCGTTCGAACAGGGCGGTGGCCTCGGTGATCGCCGGGTTCCGGAAGTCGGCGTGCAGCAGGGCCTCGGGCGGCAGGGTGCGGACGTCGAACGGGATCACGTCGTGCCCCTGGGCCCTGAGCCGCTCGTCCAGGTGGCGCAGCAGCCGGGCGGTGCGGGAGGTGGCGGAGGGGCTGCCGGAGACGGACAGGATGGTGGCCATCGGAGGTCCTTTCAGGAGTACCAGGTGGGCTGCGGCAGTTCGCCGGTGAGGACGTGGCGGCCGATCTCGCGGCGCTTGTAGGCCACCGGGTCGTGGAGCGTGTGGGTGCGGACGTTGCGCCAGAACCGGTCGAAGCCGTACGCGGAGGCGGTGGACCGGGCGCCGGTCACCTCGAAGATCCGGTTGGTGACCTCCAGGGCCACGTCGGTGGCGCGGGCCTTCACCGCGGCGACTCGCACCTCGAACTCGCCGCGGGCCTGCTCGGTGACCGCGTCCGGGGCGTCGTGCAGTTTCTGGCCCTCGGCGGCCACGGCGTCGGCCAGCGCTTCGGCGGCCCACAGCTTGGCGGTGAGGTCGCCGTAGGTGTCGATGACGTACGGCTCGTCCACGGCGTGCTCCTGACCGCCGTGCAGCCAGGCGCGGGACTTGGTCCGGGTGTAGGTGGCGGCGGTCTCCAGGGCGCCGGCGGCGATGCCGAGGTAGAAGTTGACGAAGACGAGCTGGATGGTGGGCACGTTCAGGGTGTTGTAGACGCGCGGCTGGAACTGCTTGTCCACATAGCCCGCCGCGGCCGACCAGGGGACGCGTACGGCGTCGATGGTGACGCCGCCGCTCTCGGTCAGGCGCTGGCCGATGTTGTCCCAGTCGTCGTGGAAGGTCAGTCCCTCGCTGTCGGACGGGACGATGGCGAAGACGTGGTCGTCGGTGCCCTCCAGGACCCCTTCGAGGACGGTGACGTCGGAGACCTTGCCGCCCGTGGAGAAGGACTTGCGTCCGGTGAAGGTGAGGGTGTCGCCCTCGTCCTTCACCGTCACGTCCTCGTCGCGCGGATTGACCGCGCCGCCGAAGAACCACTGGTTGCGGGCGGCCTCGGCCTCCACGTGCTCCCACTGTTCGCGGGTGGCGACCAGACGGGCGGCCCAGTTCCACAGGTAGTGGTAGCCGAGCAACTGGCCGATGGAGCCGTCGGCCTTGGCGACCTCGCGGACGACGCGGTAGGCGGTGGGCCAGTCCTGGCCCGCGCCCCCGTGCTCGACGGGGCCGAGGAGGGTGACCAGGCCGGAGTCCTTCAGCAGTTGGACCTCGGCGTACGGGGTGGCCGCGGCCTTGTCGCGGGCGGCGGCGTCGGTGGCGAGGACGGCGGCGACCTCGGCGGCGCGGGCGATCCAGTCCTGGGCGGTCAGCGGGGCGGGGGCGGTCTTCCAGTCGGCCGGTGCGGCGGTGCTCATGGTGAGGTCCTCTGGTCTCGGGTGCGGATGCGGGTGCGGTCAGGTCAGGCGTGGGCGGCGGCGACGGGCTCCGGCTCGGCCTCCCGTGCCTCCAGTTCGCGTACCAGGGGGAGCACGCGCTTGCCGAAGTACTCGACCTCCTCCAGGTAGTGCAGGAAGCCGAGAAGGAAGAGGTCGACGCCGAGCCGCTTGTAGGCGACGATCCGCTCGGCGACCTGCTCGGGCGTGCCGATCAGGCCCGTACGGAAGCCGTCGTTGTACTGGACCAGGTCCTCGAAGCCGGAGTCCTGCCACATGCCCTTGCCGTCGGCGGTGGACGGACCGGCCTGCTGGACGGCGTCGCGGAAGCCGTGGACGGCCTCGGTGTCGGCCTTGGCGACGATCTCGCGGAGCGTGTCGCGGGCCTCGGCCTCGGTGTCACGGGCGATGAGGAAACCGTTGAGGCCGAACTTCGGTGCCGTACGGCCCGCTCGGGCGGCCGAGGCGCGGACGTCGGCGATCTGCTCGGTGACGCCGTCGAAGTCCTTGCCGTTGCTGAAGTACCAGTCGGAGACGCGGCCCGCCATGGCGCGGGCGGCGGTGGAGTTGCCGCCCTGGAAGATCTCCGGGTGCGGGCGCTCGGGGGTGTTCAGCGGCTTGGGCTTGAGGGAGAAGTCACGCAACCGGTAGAAGTCACCGGCGAGTTCGGCGTGGTCCTCGGTCCAGATCTGGCGCAGGGCGCGGATGAACTCCTCGGAGCGACGGTAGCGCTCGTCGTGCTCCAGCCAGGGCTCGCCGAGGGCGGTGAACTCGCCCTTGAACCAGCCGCTGACGACGTTGACGGCGAAGCGGCCGTTCGACAAGTGGTCGGCGGTGGCGCCGAGCTTGGCGAGGACGCCGGGGTGCCACAGGCCGGGGTGGACGGCGGCGATGACCTTGAGCCGCTGGGTGGCGAGCAGCAGGGCGAGGCTGAAGCTGGTCGACTCGTGCTGGAACTCGGCGCCGTAGCTTGCCATGTAGCGGACCTGGCTGAGGGCGTAGTCGAAGCCGTTGTTCTCGGCGAGGACGGCGAGTTCGCGGTTGTAGTCGTAGCCCCAGTCGGTGCGCTGCTCGATGGTGCTGGTGACCAGGCCGCCGCTGACGTTCGGCACCCAGTAGGCGAAGCGGACGGGGTCGGATCCGGGTGGTTCGGACATGGAGAACTCCTGGCGAGAGAGCGTGCGGGAAAGCGCATGCGAAAAGCGCGTGCGGTGACCGGGAAACGTGTTGCGATGACCGGGATTCAGGCGTGCGGGCGCACTGTTCCCGGAAAGGCCGAAATCACGGCGGAAAACGGCCGGCGGTGGAATTCACGAGGGGAGATCGGGGCCAGTGCGAGGGTTTCCCTCGGAGGCTCAGCTGGTGCGCTCAGGCCCGACAGCGACAGCAGGAGCTGGAGACACGCGCAAGGTCGACGTGGCGTCGACGCGTGAGATCCTGTCGCTTCATGTCACCGATAGAATCAGTGGAGCGTCCTGCCGGTCAAGAGTTCCTGGCCGTGATTCCACATCCTGAGAGTCGGTATTCACGAGGTTGTGACAGGGATTCCCTTGAACTCGACGCGGGACGGGCGCCAGTCTCCTGTCGTGCGTATCGAACAGCTCGAATACATCACCGCCGTCACCCGGTTCGTTCGCTGAGGCGCGCCGCGGAGGAACTGCATCTGTCCCAGCCGGCGCTCAGCGAGACCGTGCGCAATCTGGAGCGCGAGCTCGGCGTGGACCTGCTGGAGCGCAACCGGTCCGGGGCCAGGATCAGCGACGAGGGCCGGGAGCTGCTGCCGCACATCATGAGTGTGCTGGACGCGGTCGACCGGCTGCGCGGCGCGGCCGACGACCAGCACCGCATCAGCCGCATGGTCCGGCTCGGCACGGTCAACACGGCCACCGTCCCGCTGGTCATCCCGACCGTGCGTGAGTTCCGGGCCGCGCACCCGGTCACCCAGGTCGAGTTGGTGGGCGCGCAGCAGGCCGAGATCCTTCGAGGGCTGCTGGAGGGCGCGTTCGACCTGGGGCTGGTCAACTACCTCCGGGGCGACGACATGCCGCCCGGCTTCGAGACCACCGAGCTGCTGCGCGGCCGCCCCGTGGTGTGCGTGCGCCCCGACAGTCCGCTGGCGGCCCTGGACGCGGTGGACACGGACAGCCTCCTCGCCGAGCCGCTCGTCGTCATGCGGTCCGGCTACGTCATGCACCGCTTCCTGCACCGGCTGCTCCGCGGCCGGACACCGGTCTTCTCGTACTCCACCGACGGGGCGGAGATGGGCAAGCTGATGGTCGCCGAGGGACTGGGCGCCACGGTGCTGCCGGACTTCAGCGTCGTCGGCGACCCGCTGGAACGGCGGGGCACGATCACGGTGCGGCCGCTCGCGGGGGACGGAACCGAGGTACTGCTGGTCCTGCAGCGCCGGCATTCCGGTTCCGTCCCCCGGGCAGTGCGCGATCTGCACGAGCTGTTCGTGCGCAACGCCCGCGCGCACGGGGCCGCTTCGTGAGGAAGGCCCTGCGCCTCAGCTGTGCGCCAGTTCCCCGAGCAGCTTCCAGGTGCGGCGCCGGTCCGCCTCGCCTCCCAGGTCGGTCGCGGTGAACACCACCTCGGTCGCGCCGGCCTCGCGGTAGCGCCGCACCTCGGCGGCGACGGTCTCCTCGTCACCGATCACGGCCAGGTCGGCGGCCCGCGTACCGCCGGACAGCTCGATGACACGCTGGTAGGAGGGGAACCGCTCGTAGAACGCGAGCGTCTCGGTCGCGGCCTCCCGCACGGCTCCGGGGTCGGCGGTGACCACTCCGGGGACGAACGCCACGATGCGCGGTGCCGGACGGCCCGCCGCCCGTGCCGCGGCGGTGACGGCCGGGACGATGTGCTCGGCCAGGGCGCGCGGTCCGGCGAGCAGGGGCAGGATCCCGTCCGCGAGTTGGCCGGCGACCCGCAGCGCTTGCGGCCCCATGGCGGCGACCAGGATCGGCACCGGCGGCTCTGAGCCCGGCACCGCCGCCGGCAGCGGTGGGGCGGCGGTCAGCAGCTCACCGTGGAAGTCGGCCGTCCCCGTCTCCACCAGCCGGCGCAACGCGGTGAGGAACTCCCGCAGCAGGCGGACGGGGCGTTCGTGGGGGATGCCGAAGCCGGCCTCGGACCAGTGGCGGGCGCCGCCGGGCCGCTCGGCCCGCGGGGCGAGGCCGGTGGAGTTGCGCGGGGCGTCCGCGGCCCTCGCTCCAGCCGCGATCGGAACGGGGCCGCGGACGCCGTGTGGGGGAGGTCAGAGGCGGGCGGACTCCTGGGTGAGTGGTAGCGCCGGTTCCCACGGGAACGGCGGGTCCGGGATCTCGCGGCGCAGTACGGGGGCGACCAGGGACTGGAACAGCTCCAGGGAGGCTCGGTGCCGGGCGTCCGGCAGCCCGTGGGCGTCGGCGTGCAGGTGGAGCACGGTGTGGCCGAGCCGCTCGTGGTAGCGGTGCACCTTGTCGATGACCTGCTGGGGGCTGCCGATCAGGGCGGAGCTGCGTTCGGCGAAGTCCTCCAGGGTCTCGAAGACGACGGGCAGCCCCGCCTGCCTGGAGAAGGCCAGACCGGCTTCGAAGACCGGCCGGTAGGCGGCCAGCGCCTCCTGGGAGGTGGGCGCCACGTGGACGCCCGCCGTGCCGGCGCCGATCGCGATGCCGGCCGGGTCGTGCCCGTAGTGCTCCCAGCGCTCGCGGTAGTGGCGGACCAGCTCGGCGTAGGGCTCGACGGGGTTGGTGACGTTGGCGGAGAACAGCGGGTCGCCGTGGCGGGCGGCCAGGTCGACCGACTCCTTGCTGGTGGCGCTGCCGTGCCAGACGCGGACGGGCCGCTGGAAGGGCCGGGGCCACACCTCGGAGTCCGTCAGCGGCGGGCGGAAGCGGGTCCGCGCGGTGACCTTGTCCTGGCGCCAGATCCGCCGGAAGACCTCGTAGCTCTCGGCGTTGCGCTCCCACTGGTCCTCGGGGGTGACGTGGAACAGCTCGCGCTGGGCGGTGCCGTTGCCCTTGCCGATGATCAGGTCGAGCCGGCCCTCGGAGAGGTGGTCGAGGGTGGCGTAGTCCTCGTAGGCGCGGACCGGGTCGAGCAGGCTCAGGGTCGTCACCGCGGTGAAGAGACGGATGCGTTTCGTCAGCGCGGCCACATGGCTCAGTACCACGGCCGGCGAGGAGGAGATGAACGGCCGTTCGTGCCGCTCCCCCACCCCGAAGCCGTCGAAGCCCAGCTCCTCGGCGAGCACGGCGTCGCCGAGGACCTCGCGGAAACGCTCGTGGGTCGATTTCCGTACGCCGGTGACCGGGTCCGGGCGGTGCGCGATCAGGGTGACGGCGATGAACTTCACGACGCCACCCGCTCACCGCGGACGTCGGCCGGGTGCGCCAGGCCCAGGTGGTCGCGCAGGGTCGTGCCCTCGTACTCCGTGCGGAACACGCCCCGTTCCTGGAGCAGCGGGACCACCTTGTCGGCGAACTCGTCCAGCCCGCCCGGGGTGATGTGCGGGACGAGGATGAAGCCGTCGCTCGCGTCGGCCTGGACGAGTTCGTCGATGGTGTGCGCGACGGTGGCCGGGGAGCCGACGAAGTTCTGCCGGTTGCCGGTGTTGATGACCAGGTCGCGGATGGACCAGCCGTGCGCGGCGGCCAGTTCGCGCCACTCACGGGCGGTGGCCAGTGGGTCCCGGTACATGCGGACCTGGGCGCGGCCCTGGGAGATGTGCCGGGCGCCGACGTCCGGGTCGATGTCGGGCAGGGGCCCTTCCGGGTCGTACGCCGACAGGTCCCGGTTCCAGACGAACTCCAGGTGTTTGATGGCGGTGGCCCCGCTGACCTGCTGCCGGCGCACCTCGCGGGCGAGTTCCTCGGCGTCCGCGTCGGTGTCGGCGAGGACGAAGGTCGCGGCGGGCAGGATGAGCAGCTGGTCGGGGCGGCGGCCGTACCTGGCCAGGCGGGACTTCACGTCCGTGTAGAAGGCCCGGCCCGCCTCCAGGGTGCCGTGCCGGCTGAAGACGGCGTCCGCCTCCGCGGCGGCGAACTCGCGGCCCTCCTCGGAGTCCCCGGCCTGGAAGATCACCGGGCGGCCCTGCGGGGAGCGCGGGACGTTGAACCGTCCGTGGATGTCGAAGTGCTGTCCGGTGTGGGCGAAGGCGCCCGCGTCGGCGTCCCGCAGGAAGGTGCCGGTGGCCCGGTCGGCGAGGATCTCGTCGCCGTGCCAGGAGTCGAAGAGTTCGTGCGCCGTGGCCAGGAACTCCCGGGCGCGGGAGTAGCGCTCCTCCTGGGGCAGGAAGCCGCCGCGGCGGAAGTTCTCGCCGGTGAAGGCGTCCCAGGAGGTGACGACGTTCCAGGCGGACCGCCCGCCGGAGAGGTGGTCGAGGCTGGCGAACTGGCGGGCCACCTCGTACGGCTCGTTGAAGGTGGAGTTGATGGTGCCGGTCAGTCCGAGGTGCTCGGTGACGGCGGCGAGCGCGGCCAGGACGGTGAAGGTGTCGGGGCGGCCGACGACGTCCAGGTCGTATATGTGTCCGCCCTGTTCGCGGAGCCGGAGTCCCTCGGCCAGGAACAGGAAGTCGAACCTGGCGCGTTCGGCGGTCCGGGCGAAGTGCGCGAAGGAGCTGAACTCGATGTGGCTGCCGGCCCTCGGGTCGCTCCACACGGTGGTGTTGTTGACGCCGGGGAAGTGGGCGGCCAGGTGGATCTGCTTCAGGGGCTTGGTCATGGCGCTGCGGTCTTCCTTCCGACGGTTCAGGCTGCCGCGTAACGGTTGGCGGGGCGGGGCAGGCCCAGCAGGCCGCGCAGGGTGCCGGCCTCGTAGGCGCGGCGGAAGACGCCGCGTCGCTGGAGTTCGGGGACCAGCCCTCGGGTGATCGCCGGGAGGTCGTGCCCGGCGACGGCGGGGCGCAGCCGGAAGCCGGACAGCCCGGCGCCGCGCAACTCCAGGAGCAGATCCGCCAGTTGGGACGGTGTCCCGGTGAAGACCAGCGCGTCGCTCGTGTACGGCTGTCCCGCGAGCGCGTCGAGCCGTTCCCGGCGTGCCCGCGCGGCGGCCGGGTCGTCGTCGAGGAAGACCACGAGGTCGCCGAAGACGTGCAGCGGCTCGGCGGCCCGTCCGGCCGCGTTCTGCTCGGCGCGGATCCGGGCGACGATCGCGCGGGCCTCGTCGGCGTCGTGCGGCGTGACGTAGCCGATGTCGGCGGCGCGGGCCACGAGCCGGTACGGGACGGTGTCGTGCGCGAGGGCGGTGACGACCGGCTGGCCCTGCGGCGGGCGGGGCGTGATGGAGGGGCCCCTGACGCTGAAGTGCCGGCCCTCGAAGTCGATGTGATGCAGCTTGTCGCGGTCGATGAAGCGGCCGGTGGCGGCGTCCCGGATCTCGGCGTCGTCCTCCCAGCTGTCCCAGAGGCGGCGCACCACCTCCACGTGATCGGCGGCCTCGTCGAAGAGGTCGGTGATCAGCTCCTGGGTGCCCGGGGCGTCGTAGGACTCGATGCGCGGGATCGTACGGCGGCCGAAGTGCGCGGCCTCGTTCGGACGGGCGGTGATCTGCACACGCAGGCCGGCCCGGCCGGTGCTGACGTAGTCGAGGGTGGCGATCGCCTTGGAGATGTGGAAGGGCTCCGTGTGGGTGACGACCACCGTCGGCACCAGGCCGATGCGCCGGGTCAGCGGGGCGACGCGGGAGGCGATGAGGACGGCGTCCAGGCGACCGCGTACCTGGTCGGTGCGGTGGTCCGGGGCGAGGAAGTGGGACGACTGGAGGCCGAGGCCGTCCTCGATGGTCACGAAGTCGAGGAGCCCGCGCTCGGCCTCCGCGACCAGGTCGGCCCAGTAGGCGGCGGAGAACAGGTCCCAGGGCCGGGCCACCGCCTCACGCCAGGAGGCGGGGTGCCAGCCGGTGCCGTCCAGGGCGACGGCGAGGTGCAGCGGGGAAAGGGACGTTGAGGACACGAGTGTGCGCCTTCCTGGAAGTCCGTGACGAGAACGCCGGCCCCCCGCAGGGGGGGGGCGGGCACGGCGGTGAGGGACCGGGTCACCACGTCGCGGACACCCGCCGCGACGGCGCGTACGGGCTGCTACGGGTGCCGACGACGGGCGTCGGAGGAGGCGGTGCCGCGGCAGCGCCCGCGAAGACAGGAACCGGCCCGCGAAGGGGTCACCGAGCGTGGGAGGGGCCGGTCAGAGGGCCCGCTGCCGGGTCAGGCGCAACACGCGGCCGACCACACCCGACCGAAGTCGATGTGATCGCGCGAGACCAGGCGCCGCTGGGCAGTCATGTGGTCAATTCAGCAGCACATCCCGTTGTTCGTCAAGGAGCGCCCGGATACCGGAACCGCACCCGCTCGTCTTCCGTGGGACGGAAGCCCCGTTGCGCCCGTGCGAGCCCGCTCCGGACCATGTCGCCACGACAGAGAGACGGGAGCCGCCCCATGCCTCACACCACCGCCTTCGCCAGGAACCAGTGGTACGTCGCCGCCTACGCCCACGAGGTCGGGCGCGAGTTGCTCGGCCGGACCGTGCTCGGGGAGCCGCTCGTGCTGTACCGGACCGCGGAGGACGGCACGCCGGTCGCCCTGCACGACCGCTGTGTGCACCGCCGCTACCCGCTCTCCGAGGCCCCGACCCGACTCGACGGCGACCGGATCGTGTGCGGCTACCACGGGTTCACGTACGACACCACCGGCACCTGCGTGTACGTGCCGGGGCAGAAACGGGTGCCGCGCACCGCCCGCGTCGCCTCCTACCCGGTGGCCGAACGCGACTCGCTGGTGTGGGTGTGGATCGGCGACCCGGCGCTCGCCGACCCCGAGGCCGTGCCGCGTGCCCGGCACCTGGACTCCCCCGGCTGGGTCACGGTCCGCGGCATGGAGCCGATCCACTGCGACTACGGGCTGCTGGTCGACAACCTCCTCGACCTGTCCCACGAGACGTATCTGCACGGCGGTTACATCGGCACCCCCGAGGTCGCCGAGACGCCGATCACCACGGAGGTCGACGAGGGCGCCGGGATCGTCCGGGTCAGCCGGCACATGGACGACGCCGAGTGCCCGCCGTTCTACGCCAAGTCGACCGGCATCAGCGGCCGGATCGACCGGTGGCAGGACATCGAGTACCACGCGCCCAGTCTGTATCTGCTGCACAGCCGCGTCGCCCCGGTGGGCGTGCGGCCGGAGGCCGACGGCAGCGATCCGCACGCCTTCCACACCGAGATCACGTACGCCATCACCCCGTCCGCCGACGGCGAGGTGTACGACTTCTGGGCGGTCTCCCGGGACTGGGCGACGGACGACGCCGAGGTCACCGAGTTCCTGCGGAAGAACAACCACACCGTCGTGATGCAGGACGTCGACGCGCTCAACCTGCTCCAGCGCGCGCTGGGCGCCGAGCGCGCCGGCTACCAGGAGCTGAGCATCAACATCGACACCGGCGGCCTGGCCGCCCGCCGCATCCTGGCCCGGCTGGCCGAGGAGGGTGACGCGTGACCACCGGTGAGGTGTACCGCGTCGACTGGCTGCCCGGCACCGACGTCCTGCACGGCACCTGTCACTGCGGCGCCGAGCACACCGCCGAGGACCCGGTCGCGATGTGGGAGTGGATGCTCGCCCACCCGGACGGACACGATCCCCGAGGAAACGGTTCATGACCCTGTACGAAAGCGAACTCGTCGTCGCGGACGTCCGGCCGGCGGCCGACGCCGTGCTGGCCCTCACCCTGCGCCACCCGCTCGGCGGACCGCTGCCCGCCTGGGAGCCCGGCGCGCACATCGACGTCCTCCTCGGCCCGGGGCTGGAGCGGCAGTACTCGCTGTGCGGCGACCCGGCCGACCGGGAGGCGTGGCGGATCGCCGTGCTGCGGGAGGACGCCGGGCGGGGCGGATCGGCGTATGTGCACGAGCACCTGGGCCGGGGCGGCACGGTGCGGGTGCGCGGGCCGCGCAACCACTTCCGGCTGGAGCCCGCCGCCCGCTACCGGTTCATCGCCGGCGGCATCGGCATCACCCCCCTCCTGCCGATGCTGGCCGCCGCCGAACGGGCGGGCGCCGGCTGGTCGTTGCTGTACGGCGGACGCAGCCGCAGCTCCATGGCGTTCACGGGGGAACTGGCGCGCTACGGCGACCGGGTCACCCTCGCCCCCGAGGACGAGACCGGGCTGCTGGACCTCGCCACCGTGCTGGACGGCGTACCGGACGGCACCCTCGTCTACTGCTGCGGTCCCGGTCCGCTGCTCGACGCGGTGGAGGAGCGGTGCCCGCCGCGCGTCCTGCGCACCGAGCGGTTCCGCCCCAAGGAGCGACTCCCCTTGGACAACGACGGGTTCGAGGTCGTCCTCGCCCGCAGTGGCCGCACCGTCGCCGTCCCGCCGGACGTCTCCGTCCTCGACGCCGTGCGCGCGGCCGGCGCCGAGGTGCTGTTTTCCTGCACGGAGGGCACCTGCGGAACCTGTGAGACGGAGGTGGTCGAAGGCGTCCCCGACCACCGGGACTCGGTGCTCACCGAGGAGGAGCGGGCGGCCGGGGAGACGATGCTCATCTGCGTCTCCCGGTGCCGGGGAAAGCGGCTCGTCCTGGATCTGTGATCTGCCCCCAGCCACTGTCAACAAAGCTGTCAACGCTTAGTGAGTGCACGGGCATTGACCGTCACTTCCCCTGGGCCCTACGTTCCCGCTCAGCACGTTCGTGCTGTTCGCGCACACACTCTCACAGGGGGAGTCATGCGTCGTCTGCTCGTCGGCCTCACGGCCGTTTCCGTCCTGGTCGTCGCAACGGCCTGCGGCTCGTCCGGCTCCGGGGGGTCCGACGGCTCCGGCTCCTCCGGCTCCACCACCTCCGTCAAGGTGGGCCTCATCCCCATCGTCGACGTCGCCCCGCTCTATCTGGGCCAGAAGAAGGGCTTCTACGAGAAGCACGGCCTGAAGCTGTCCCTGACCCTCGCACAGGGCGGCGCGGCGATCGTGCCGGGCGTGACGAGCGGTCAGTTCCAGTTCGGATTTTCCAACACCACGTCGCTGCTGATCGCCCAGTCCAACAACGTGCCGGTGAAGGCCGTGGCCAACGGCATCGCCTCCACCGGTGAGGAGGGAAAGGACTTCGGCGCGATCACCGTCAAGGGCGACAGCCCGGTCAAGTCGGCGAAGGAGCTGGAGGGCAAGAAGGTCGCCATCAACACGCTGAAGAACATCAACGAGACCGCCGTGCGGGCCTCGGTCGGCAAGGCGGGCGGCGACCCGGACAAGGTGGACTTCGTCGAGCTGGCCTTCGACCAGATGCCGGCCGCGCTGGACGGCGGGCAGATCGACGCGGCGATGGTGGTGGAACCGGCGCTGGCCACCATCAAGAGCCAGGGCGGCCGGGAGATCGCCTCCTCGATGGTGGACATCGCCCCCGACCTGACCGTCGCCATGTACTTCACCTCCACCCAGTACGCGCGGCAGAACCCGGAGGTGGTGAAGAAGTTCCAGGAGGCCACCGCCGAGTCGCTCGCCTACGCCGACTCCCACCCCGACGAGGTCCGCGAGATCGTCGCCACGTACACCAAGATCCCCGCGGACGTCCTGGCGGAGGTCACCCTGCCGAAGTGGCCGGCCGAGGCGAACCGTGCCTCCATCGAGGCGCTGGCCGAACTGGGCCGGGAGGGCGGCCTGTTCAAGCAGGAGCCCGACCTGGACGAGCTGCTGCCGTGAAGGGGGTGAACACCGCGCTGGGCGCGGCCGGGCTCGCGGCCTTCCTCGCCCTCGGTGAGGCAGTGCCGCGGCTCGGCCTGGTGAAGGAGGAGTACTTCCCGCCGACCAGCCGGATCGCGGACGCGTTCGTCACCGAGGTCACCGACGGCGCCTTCTGGACCGCCCTCGGCGACACCCTCACCGGCTGGGCGCTGGGCCTGGCGATCGCGGTCGGCGCCGGGATCGTCGTCGGGGTCCTGCTGTCCGTGGTGCCGCACCTGCGCGAGGCGACCGCGTCCACGATCGAGTTCCTCCGCCCGATCCCGTCCGTCGCGCTGATCCCGCTCGCCGTCCTCCTCTACGGCACCGAACTGCGCTCGGTGCTGCTCCTGGTCGTCTACGCCTCCTTCTGGCAGGTGCTGATCCAGACCCTGTACGGCGTCCAGGACGTCGACCCGGTGGCGGAGGAGACGGCACGGTCGTACGGTCTGGGGGCGTGGGCGCGGGTGCGGCACGTGCTGTGGCCGACCGCGCTGCCGTACGTGATGACCGGGGTGCGGCTGGCGGCGGCGGTCGCGCTGATCCTCGCCGTCACCGCCGAACTGGTCATCGGCGCACCGGGGCTGGGCGCGCGGATCGCGGTGGCGCAGACCTCGCAGGCGGTGCCGGAGATGTACGCGCTGATCGTCGTCGCCGGTCTGCTGGGGCTGCTGATCAACGTGGGTGCCCGGTCGGTGGAGCGGCGGGCGCTGGCCTGGCACCAGTCGGTACGCGGGGAGGTGGCGGTGTGAGGACGGTGCTGCTGCGGCTGGTGTTCACGCTCGCGCTGCCCGCGGTGCTGGTCGCCGTGTGGTGGGTGGCGTCGGACGGCAGCCGGGACGTGTACTGGCCGCCGCTGCGGACCATCGTCACCGCGTTCCCGGACGTGTGGACGGGCGAGCGGTGGCGCGGGGACGTACTGCCCAGTGTGCTGCGGCTGCTGGCGGGCTACGCCCTGGCGGCCGTGGCCGGTGTCTCGCTGGGCACGCTGATCGGGTCCTACCGGCGGGTGCGGGCGGTGTGCGAGCCGGTCCTGGAGTTCCTGCGGGCGGTGCCGCCGCCGGTGCTGGTGCCGGTGATCATTCTGTTCGCGGGGATCGGCGACACCATGAAGATCGTCGTCATCGCCGCCGGTTCGGTGTGGCCGATCCTGCTCAACACGGTCGAGGGCGTCCGCGCGGTCGACCAGGTGATGGCGGAGACGGCCCGTTCGTACGGCATCTCGGGCGTGGCGCGGCTGCGTACCGTCGTGCTGCCGTCGGCGAGTCCGCAGATCTTCGCGGGGCTGCGGCAGGCCCTGTCGATCGGCATCATCCTGATGGTGATCAGCGAGATGTTCGCGGCGAGCAACGGGCTCGGGTTCACCGTCGTGCAGTTCCAGCGTTCGTTCGCGATCCCCGACATGTGGACCGGCATCCTGCTGCTCGGTCTGCTGGGTTTCGTGCTCTCGGTCCTCTTCCAGCTGGTCGAGCGGCGGGTGCTCGGCTGGTACCACGGTTCGCGCGCCGCCTCCCGGCGGCCATGAGCCCAGTCCTCGAAAGGGCGGTCCATGCTCGACGTACGCGGCCTGCGGAAGGTGTACGAGGGATCCGGGCGCCGGATCGAGGCGGTGCGCGATCTGACGTTCACCGTCGAGGCCGGTGAACTGGTGTGTCTGGTCGGGCCCTCCGGGTGCGGCAAGACGACGCTGCTGAAGTGCGTGGGCGGGCTGCTCACGCCGACGGGCGGCGAGGTGTCGCTGGCCGGGCGGCCGGTGCACGGGCCGCCGCCCGGGATGGCGTTCGTCTTCCAGGAGTACGGGCGCAGTCTCTTCCCGTGGATGCGGGTCGCCGAGAACGTCGGACTTCCCCTGAAACACAAGGACATGACCAAGTCACGGCGCCGTGAACTGGTCGCGGACGCGCTCGCCTCGGTAGGTCTGGCGGACGCGGCCGGCGCCTACCCGTGGCAGCTCTCCGGCGGAATGCAGCAGCGGGCCGCCATCGCTCGGGCGCTCGCCTACGAGCCCGAGGTACTGCTGATGGACGAGCCGTTCGCGGCGGTGGACGCGCAGACCCGCGCCGACCTGGAGGACCTGGTGCGGCGGCTGTGGCAGGAGCGCGGGATCACCATCCTGTTCGTCACCCACGACATCGACGAGGCGGTGTACCTCGGCGAACGGGTCGTCGTCCTCTCCGCCTCCCCCACCGTGGTCCGCGAGCAGCTCACGGTCGACCTGCCGGCCGAGCGCGACCAGGTGCGCACCCGCGCCGCCCCGCGCTTCACCGAACTGCGGACCCATGTGTACGAGCAGATCCAGGCGGCGAAGCGCGGGGCGGCGGCCGGTCGGCCGGAGGTCACGAAAGATACGCCTCCACCTCGCTGAACTGGGCGGCGGGCCAGCCGGTGTTGCCGGTGACGTGCAGCCGCAGATAGCGGACGTCGCCGCTCACCGGCACGGTCACCGTGTTGCCGGTGGCCGGGTCGAACCGGTAGCCCTGTGCGCCCACCAGCGTGGTGTACGCGGACCCGTCGGTGCTGCCCTGCACGGACAGGGTCTGGGTGCGGGCGCCCCAGGCCGCGGACGGCGGCAGCTTCAGCACCAGCCGCCGTACGGGCTGCCGGGAGCCGAGGTCGACGGTGAGGGACTGCGGGAAGGCGTTGTTCGCCGACTCCCAGTAGGTGTTCGGGTCGCCGTCGACCGCCTTGCCGGGCGTGTAGACGTCCTGGGACCCGGTGGCGGTGGCGGGGCGGCCCGCGGCCAGGTTGCGGTCCGGGTCGGGGTCGGGGTTGCCCTGGCCGGGCTGGGGCCAGGTGGAGCAGTCGGCCCAGGTGCTGTCCCAGCCGGAGTTGCCGCCGCCGTCGGTGAGCGTGAAGGTGCCCGAGCCGGCCGGGTAGGGGCAGTTGTAGACGCCCGCGGAACCGACGCCGGTGGCCGTGACGTCGCGGAAGGTGACGGCGCCCGGGGTCTCGGCCTGGACGACGACCGTACCGACCTTGTTCACGGTCGCCCCGTCGACGGTGGTGTTCTTGGCGGCGAAGCCGCGCCCGCTGCCGGAGACGAACTCGAAGGCGCTGTACGGGCTGTCGGTGACCGTCGTGTCGGTGACCTTCACCTGCGCCTCGATGGCGCTGTCGTAGGAGTCGACCCGCAGGGCGCCCATGGGGTGGTTCCAGTTGGGGTTCATGGCGCCGGTGCGCACGAGGGTGTTGCCGTCGACGGTGATGGTGCCGGAGAGGGGGTGGAAGGGGTCGAGGAACTTCTGGTTGGAGATCGCGATGCCGCTGCCGAGGGCGTTGGTGTCGGAGATCAGGTTGCCGCTGACGGTGATGTCGGTGCCGCCGTAGATCGCGATGCCGTTGGCGAGGTTGGGCTGGGTGATGGTGTTGTCGGTGAAGCTGCTGCCGACGTCGGGCTGGTTGAGCGACCACATGGCGAGCGCGTCGTCGCCCTGGTTGCGCAGGAAGTTGTTCCTGACCTTGACGCCCCGCGCGTTGCCGTTGAGGTTGAGGCCGTCGGCGGTGGTGTCGAGGATGCGGTTGTTCTCGACGACGAGGTTGTCGTTGGTGCCGGTCAGCCAGAGGCCCACCTTGAGGTGCTGGAGCCACATGCCGGAGACGGAGCTGTCCGGGCCGAGGGAGCCGTTGACGAAGTTGTCCGGGGCGGAGTCGACGCGTTCGGTGACCTCGCCGATGACCGCGAAGTCCTTGAGGTGGACGCGGCCCGCGCTGCTCTGCTGGTCGATGAAGCGGGAGCCGCGCACGACGGAGTGCCAGGCGCCCGCGCCCTGGATCGTGACGTTCTGCACACCGTTGAGGGAGGAGGTGATCCGGTACTCCCCCGGCGGTATCCACACCGTCCCGCCCTGCGCGGCGGCGATGGCGTCCCGGAACGCCTGGGTGGAGTCGCCCTGGCCTGCGGGGTCGGCGCCCTTGTCGGTGACGGAGACGGCACCGGCGGGCTTCGTCGCCGCCCCGGCGACCTGCTCGAAGTCGGCCACGTCCACGGTGACCTGGACGTTCGTCGCCTCGAAGGCGACCTTGTCACCGGCCTGGACGTCCTGGCCGAGCAACAGGCGGGCGTTGTCGTAGAGGTGGTGGGTCTTGGAGCCGGCGATCCAGGGGGTGTCGACGTAGGAGTACTTGGAGGTGACGGGGAGGGTCTTGGTGAGCTTCTGCCCGTTGACGTAGACGCTCATCGAGCCGGACTGGCCGTCGGGGACGCTGTAGGCGACGTTCACGGCGTTGGCGGCCCGGGGCACGGTGAACTCGACGCGCTGCCCGGCGGTGAGGCGTACGGCCTGCCGTCCGGACGCCTCGGAGGGAAGGGTGCCCTGGGTGTGGTCCGGCCCGATCTTCGTGCCGGTGGAGGTGGCGGCCTCGGCTTCGACGGAGGTGAAGGGGAGGGTGGCCCCGGCGGCGGCCTGAGCGGCACCGGGGGCCAGGGCGACGAGGGTGCCGGCGGCGAGGGCGACGGCGACACCGAGGTGAGCGGATCTGGTGAGGTGCATGTGCGGTTCCCTTTCAAGTGGGGGTCAGGGAAGCGCCCCGTCAGGGGCGCGGGGAACTGCGCGACCAGCCTCAGCCGGCCCGCAGCCGAGCCTCTAGCGCAGCCACACGGCCACGTCCTCGGGCAACCGCCCGTCCGGGTCCAGGGACCCGCTGCGCAGCAGGACACTGGTGTGCGCGGGAAGATCGACGGCCGAGTCCGAGAGATTCACCACGACGGTGACGTCACCACGGCTGAAGGCGAGAACTCCCTCGGGTCCGGGCAGCCAGCTCAGCGCCGCGTCCCCGAAAACCGACCGGCCCCGGATCGCCTCCCGGTACAGCGCGAGCATGGAGCCGGGATCGCCGTCCTGCCGGTCCGCCGCGTACGCCCCCCACCCGGCCGGCTGCGGCAGCCAGGGGTCGCCGCCGAACCCGGAGTGCGCCGTGTCCGCCGCCCAGGGCAACGGCACCCGGCACCCGTCCCGCCCCGGGTCGACCCCGCCCGAGCGAGCGTGCATGGGGTCCTGGATGCGGTCGAGCGGGATGTCGGCCTCGGGCAGCCCGAGTTCCTCGCCCTGGTAGACGTAGACCGCGCCGGGCAGCGCCATCGACAGCAGGGCGGCGGCCCGCGCCCGTCGGGTGCCGAGAGCGAGGTCGGTCGGCGTGCCGAACGCCTTGGACGCGAAGTCGAACCCGGTGTCCCCGGCCCGCCCGTACCGGGTGACCGTACGCGTGACGTCGTGATTGCACAGCACCCACGTCGCGGGCGCCCCGATCGGCGCGTGCTCCGCGAGCGTGGTGTCGATGGAGGCGCGCAGCCGGTCCGCCTCCCAGGGGCAGGTCAGGAAGGAGAAGTTGAACGCGGTGTGCAGCTCGTCGGGGCGCAGATACCGCGCGAAGCGCTCGGTGTCCGGCAGCCACACCTCGCCGACGAAGACCCCGCCGTACTCGTCGGCGACGGCCCGCCAGGAGCGGTAGACGTCGTGGAGTTCGTCGCGGTCGACGTACGGGTGCGGGTCGCGGCCCTCGGTGAAGTCGGGCAGGCCGGGGTCCTTGACCAGCAACGCGGCGGAGTCGATGCGGACGCCGGCGACCCCGCGTTCGAACCAGAACCGCAGGATGTCCTCGTGTTCCTGGCGGACGGCCGGGTGGGCCCAGTTGAGGTCGGGCTGTTCGGGGGCGAAGAGGTGGAGGTACCAGTCGCCGTCGGGGAGCCGGGTCCACGCGGGCCCGCCGAACTCCGACTGCCAGTCGTTGGGCGGCAGTTCACCGCTCTCGCCCCGCCCCGGACGGAAGTGGAACAGCTCCCGCTCGGGGCCGCCGTCCAGCGCCGCCCGGAACCAGGGGTGCTGGTCGGAGACGTGGTTGGGCACGATGTCGACGATGGTGCGGATGCCCAGCTCACGGGCCTCGGCGATCAGCTTCTCCGCCTCCGCGAGGGTGCCGAAGGACGGGTCGACGGCACGGTAGTCGGCGACGTCGTAGCCGCCGTCCTTCATCGGGGAGAGGTACCAGGGGGTGAACCACAGGGCGTCCACGCCGAGTTCGGCGAGATAGGGCAGGCGGGCCCGGACACCGGCCAGGTCGCCGGTGCCGTCGCCGTCACCGTCGGCGAAGCTGCGGACGTACACCTGGTAGATGACGCCGCGGCGCCACCAGTCGGAGGTGTTCGGGGCAGGGGTGGGCTGTCCCACGGTGCGTGCCTTTCTACGAGGGTGAGGGAGGGCGTCAGCCCTTGGTGCTGCCCGCGCTGATGCCGGC
Organism: Streptomyces sp. ISL-12; assembly: GCF_018614415.1. Classification (GTDB taxonomy): domain Bacteria; phylum Actinomycetota; class Actinomycetes; order Streptomycetales; family Streptomycetaceae; genus Streptomyces. Next base: position 27,310 of record NZ_JAGGOO010000124.1, on the reverse strand, counting down.
GATGATGTGCCGCTGGAAGACCAGGAACATGGCGACCATGGGAATGCTGGCGATCACCATCGCGGCGATGAGCACGGTCAGCGGGATGTTCTGTGAGAGCTGGACGAGCGCCACGCTGATCGGCTGCTTCTCGGTGTCGGAGAAGACCATCAGCGGCCACAGGAAGTCCTGCCAGACGGCGACCAGCGCGAAGATCGACACCACGCCGAGGACCGGACGCGACATGGGCAGCACGATCGACCACAGCACCCGCAGCTTCCCGGCGCCGTCGATCTCGGCGGCCTCCAGCACATCGCGGGGTATCTGGTCGAAGAAGCGTTTGAGCAGGTAGAGGTTGAAGGCGTTGGCGACGGCCGGCAGCCAGATGGCCAGGGGGTCGTTGAGCAGTCCGAGGTCGGCGACGGTCAGGTACTTCGGGACGACCAGGGCCTGGGTCGGCACCATCAGGGTGGCGAGGATACCGCCGAGGATCACCTTGCCGAAGGCGGGCTTCAGCTTGGACAGGGCGTAGGCGGCGGCCGTGCACAGGACGAGCTGGAAGATCCAGGCGCCGGCCGCCTGGACCACCGTGTTCCACAGGTGGGTCGGCAGCTGCATCAGCTCCCAGGCGTCGGTGTAGCCGCTGGTCCGCCACTTCTCCGGCACCAGGGTGGGTGGCGTACGGGCCACCTCGTCCGGGGACTTCAGCGCGCCGGTCACCATCCAGTAGACGGGGAAGAGGAAGGCGAGCGCGAAGAGCAGGACGGTGCCGGTGAAGACGGCCCAGTAGGCGGCCCTGCCGCGCGGGCGGGCCAGGACGGCCGGGGAGACGAGGGTACGGGCGGAGCTCATGCGTCCTCCCCGTCGGAGCGGGTGAGCCGGAGGTAGACGGCGGAGAACAGGCCGAGCAGCAGCAGGAGCATGACGCTCAGCGCGCAGGCGCCGCCGAAGTCGTTGTAGAGGAAGGCGTACTTGTAGATGAGGTAGAGGACGGTGACCGTGGAGTTCTCCGGGCCGCCTCCCGTGATCACGAACGGTTCGGTGAAGACCTGCATCGTCGCGATGATCTGGAGCAGCATCAGCATCAGGATCACGAACCTGGTCTGCGGGACCGTGACGTGCCGGACGCGTTGCAGCAGGTTCGCGCCGTCCAGTTCGGCGGCCTCGTACAGCTCGCCGGGGATGGACTGGAGGGCGGCGAGGTAGATCAGGACGGTCCCGCCCAGGTTGGCCCAGGTGGCGACGATGACCAGCGAGACCAGGGCGGTGTCGGCGCCGTTGGACCAGTTCGAGGTGGGCAGGTGCAGGAAGCGCAGGGCCTCGTTGGCGAGGCCGGCGCCCGGGTCGTAGAACCACTTCCACAGCAGGGCGCTGACCACCGGCGGGATCATCACCGGCAGGTAGACCACGACCCGGAAGAACGCCTTGGCGTGCCGGAGTTCGTTGAGGACCAGGGCGAGGACGAAGGGGACCGCGAAGCCGATGAGGAGGGCCAGCGCGGTGAAGGTGAGGGTGTTGCGCCAGGCGTCGGCGAACTCGGGGTCCTGGAAGACCCGGGTGAAGTTGGCGGTGCCGACCCACTCGGCCTCGGCGCCCGGCGTGTACTTCTGGAAGGCGATGACGACCGCGCGGATCGCCGGGTACCAGGAGAAGAGCGCGAAGCAGATCAGTCCGCCGAGGAGGAAGCCGTAGGCGCGGCCCTGTTCGGCGAGGCGGCGCCGCCCGCGGTCCGTGCGCACGGGTGACGCCGGTACCGGGCGGACCGGCACGGCCCCGGTCGGTCGTTCAGCCGTCTTCGTCACCGGTCAGCTCCGGGCCAGGATGCTGTCGATCTTCCCGGAGGCGTCGTCGAGCAGCTGGTCGATGTCGGCGTCCTCCTTGGTCAGGACGGCGGAGACGACGCCGTCGAGGACGGAGTAGATCTGCTGGGCGCTGGGCGGCTCGATCTTCATCTCCAGCTTCTGGTTGCCGTCGAGGAAGGACTGGTAGTTCTCCACCGGGACGTTGGCGTTGGCCTTCTTGACCTGCTGGTCCTCGGCGTCGGCGGCGCCCGTGAACAGCCGGGGCTCGGGCAGGCCGACCGGGGCGTCCTCCGCCTTGGCACGGGCGTAGTCGCCGAGGAAGCCCTCCCCGGGGGTGAGGAACATGTGGTCGAGCCACTTGAGGCCGGCCCGGATCTGCTCGGGGCTGGCCTTCTTGTTGAACATGTAGCCGTCGCCGCCGATGAGGGTGCCCTGGCCGCCGGGCATCGGGGCGAGGGCGAGGTCCTCGTAGGCGCCGCCCTTCTCCTTGACCAGGATCGGGATGTTGTCGGGGGCGGCGAGGTACATGCCCAGCTTGCCGGAACCCATCATCTGCTGGACGTCGTTGATGACCAGGAGCTGCTTGCTGCCCATCGAGTCGTCCTTCCAGCGCATGTCGTGCAGCGTCTGGAGGACGGCGTGCCCCTCCGGGGTGTCGACGGTGGCCTTCTTGCCGTCGGCGCCGACGACGTCGCCGCCGCGCGAGTACAGCTCTGCGGTGAAGTGCCAGCCGCCCTGGTTCTGGGCGCTGTAGTCGGCGTAGCCGACGGTGCCGTCGCCGAGGGCGGCGATCTTCTTGGCGGCGGCGCGTACCTCGTCCCAGGTGGCCGGGGGCCGGTCCGGGTCGAGTCCGGCCTTCTCGAAGAGCGCCTTGTTGTAGATCAGGCCCATCGAGTAGCCGGTGCGCGGGATGCCGTAGACCTTGCCGTCGACGGTGTAGATGTCGCGCAGTTGCTGCTGGAGGGTGTCGTAACTCTTCAGCTCCTTGACGTACGGGGTGAGATCGGCCGCCTGGCCGATGTCGACGACGTGCCGGGCGTCGGTGAAGTACGTGTAGAAGACGTCCTCCATCTGGCCGCCGGCGAGCTTGGCGTCGAACGTCTTGGGGTCCTGGCAGGGGAAGGCGTCGTGCGGGACGACGTCGATGTCCGGGTTGGCCTTCTCGAAGGCGGCGACGTCCTCCTCGAAGAAGGCCCGGTCGACCTTGGCGCTCTTGGGCGGCATGCAGTTGACCGTGATGCGGGTCTTGCCGCTCGCGGACTCGTCGTCGCCGGACCCGCAGGCGGAGACGGTGAGGGCGAGCGAGCAGACGCTCAGCGCGGCGAAGGTACGGCGGAACCCGGTGCGTGACATCGGTGACCCCTCAGGACAGGAGCGGTGGGCGCCGCACACTCAAGCACCGGCAACAGCACGGCGCAAGATGTCACGCAGGATTTGCAATTATTCGACAAGTAGTTGGATCTCGGGGACTCGCGACGGCCGGTCAGACGCGGAGAGCCTGCGCGGTGGAGCCGCGCACCACCAGCTCCGGTTCGAACAGCAGCTCCTCGGCGGCCACGGACCGGCCGTTGATCTGCGCGCTGAGCAGTTCCACGACGGCCCGGCCCATCGCCTCGATGGGCTGCCGGACGGTGGTCAGCGGGGGCTCGGTGCAGTTCATCAGCGCGGAGTCGTCGTAGCCGACGACGGAGATCCGTGACGGCACGTCCAGCCCCTTGCGCCGGGCGGCCCGTACGACACCGAGGGCGAGGATGTCGCTGGCGCAGATGAAGCCGGTGACACCGCGGTCGATCAGCCGGGACGCCGCCGCGTGGCCGCCCTCGATGGAGAACATCGCGCGGGCCACGTACTCGTCACGCACCTCGCCGACGGCCCGCGCGGCGGCCAGCTTCCGCCCCGAGGGCAGGTGGTCGGCGGGGCCGAGCACGAGGCCGATCCGCTCGTGGCCGAGCGAGGCCAGGTGCCGCCAGGCCTGTTCCAGGGCCACGGCGTCGTCGCAGGAGACACCGGGGAACCCGAGGTGTTCGATGGCCGCGTTGACCAGCACCACCGGGATCTTGCGGTCGGCGAGCCGCTCGTAGTGGCCGTGCGGCGCGTCGGCCTGGGCGTACAGGCCGCCGGCGAAGACGACGCCGGAGACCTGCTGTTGCAGCAGCAGGTCCACGTAGTCGGCCTCGGAGACGCCGCCCTTGGTCTGCGTGCACAGCACCGGGGTGAGGCCGAGCTGCGCCAGGGCGCCGCCGATGACCTCGGCGAACGCCGGGAAGATCGGGTTCTGCAGCTCGGGCAGGACCAGGCCGACGAGCCGGGCGCGCTCGCCGCGCAGCTGGGTGGGCCGCTCGTAGCCGAGCACGTCCAGGGCGGACAGGACCGCCTGCCGGGTGGCCTCGGAGACCCCGGGCTTGCCGTTGAGCACCCGGCTGACCGTGGCCTCGCTGACCCCGACCTTCTTCGCCACCTCAGCAAGTCGTCGCGTCATGCGCGCAAGAATAGCGCAAGTAATGCAAGCGGTTTGCGTAAAGCGGTCTCCGGAGCTCGCCGACGAGGACGGCGGTCAGTCCGCGGCCGGGACCACCCTGAGGTGGGCGCTGCCGGTCCGGGTGCGGCGCTCGCGGGACGGGGTGCGCCGGGCCTGACGCAGCACCAGGGTCAGCCGCCGATAGCCCAGTTCCTCCAGCGAACGAGAGGTCTCGACGACGACGCGGCACTCGGCGGTGGCCCGGCGGGCGTCGGGGTGGCGCAGCGGCCGTACCGTGCCGTCGTGCTCCACGGCCTCCTCGCCGACCGCGCGGATCCAGTGCGGCAGGCCCTGCCGGTAGGCGGCCTCCATGATCGGGTCCTGGGCGATGTCGCGGCGGATCGCCTGGAGCACGTGGTCGTGGCCGTGACACTCGATGTCGGAGGCGAAGTGGGCCAGCATCGGCAGGCACCAGCGCGACTCGTGCTCGGCCTCGCCGAGGACCGCGGGCGCGTCCGGGTGGAAGAGCACGTAACGGAGGAAGTTGTCGTCGGGCATCGCCGTCGGGTGCGGCCCGGCCTCGCGGAAAAGTGTCCGGAACGCGCCGTTGGCCAGGACCACGTCCCAGCGGTGGTCGACGACGAACGAGGGATGCGGGACGGCGTCCAGAAGCGCGGCGTAGTCGTCCAGGTACGCCTGGGCCTCGGGAGTCACGGGGGCGGGCCGCGGTGCCGGCCGCTGTCCGCCTGCCTGAAATGCCATCGGGAGGTCACCCCTCTTGCCTATGCGGCCTTCACGCGGCGCCCCGATCCTGCTGCTCGGACGCAAGGCATGTCAACTATCGTGGCATTTCATGACCGTTGACGGCCGAAATTGGCCACAGTTGTGGCGACGTCTGGATGTCAGTTCGAACGACGGCTACTCTCCGGGAAGTTCACGGCAACCGCTTGTGCGTGGCCTGTGGGTCCGGTGAGAGACGTAGGAGATCTGTCGGTGGCGGGTGACTTCGAGGGTCCGGGCACCACGCAGACGGCAGCACTGCCGTCCGTGCTCTCCCGCGTCGCCGCGCTCGCCGACCGGCTCGGCGTGCCGCACGCCGAGGTCTTCGACACCGGCCGGCTGTCCGCCGCCTCCGGGGTGCCCGAGTCCGTGGTCAAGGCCCTGCTGGGCGGCCGGGCGGCCGGGGAGCCCGATGTGCAGGCCCGGTTCACGCAACGCCTCGACCTGCTGCGGCGTACCCGGCTCAAGCCCAACGGCCGCAGGTACACGCAGCAGGAGATCGCCGACGGCGCCGGGATGTCGCGCCAGCAGGCGGGCGCGCTCATCAACGGCGACCGGCGGCCCACCATGGAGCACTGCGACGCCCTCCAGCGCTTCTTCCGGGTGCACGCCGGGTTCCTGACGGCCGAGGACCCGGAGGCACTGGCCGGCGCCCTGCAGCGCACCGAGCAGGAGCTGTTGCAGCAGCTCGCCGACCGGGAGCGGGCGGCGACCGAGGCGGCGGGCGACCCGCTGGAGCGGCTGTTACAGGACCACGGTGTGCGCGGGATCGCCTGGCGGGCCGCGCAGTTGCCCACCGACCAGCACCGGGACAAGGTCGCCGAGTGGCTGGACATGCTCCTGGAGAGCGTCAAGCGGCCCGAGTCGTGAGCCCGGGAGTGAGCTGGGGCACCGGGAGACAGATGCGCCGCCTGTGCGGCCGGCTGGTGGCGGAACTGTCCCTGCCGGTGCCGGCGCCGCCCGCCGACCTGTACGCGGAACTGTGCGGGGCGATGAGCCGGCGCCGGGGGCGTCCGGTGCTGTTCCGTACGGCCGCGTTCCCGCCCGGGACGGCCAGCGGACTGTGGCTCGACATGGCCGACCGTGACCTGGTCGTCGTGGAGGAACGCACCGCCCCCGAACACCAGTTGGTCATCCTGGGTCACGAACTGTGGCACATGTGGGCCGGACACCGGGGGCACGTCGCCGAGGGCGCCGCGGTCGCCGCCCGGCTGCTGGACGGGGACGTCGACGACGACACCCTGCGGGCCACCGTCCGCGCGGTCGCCGCCCGCTCCCGGTTCGACCTGGCCGACGAACGCGAGGCGGAGGGCTTCGGCCTGCTGCTGGCCAGCAAGTGCCGTAGCCGGCTGGCGGGTGCGTCGTTGCGGGGGCCGGTGCGGCGGGACCGTCTGGCGGGGCGGATCGAGGCGTCGTTGGGGTATCCCGGGGGCTGCGCGGGGTGAGGGGCGGGCATCCGGGAGCAGTTCGGGGTGAGGCGGCGGGCATCCGGAGGCAGTTCGGGGTGAGGCGGCGGGCTCCCGGGGGCAGTTCGGGGTGAGGCGGCGGGCATCCGAGGGCGACACGGGCCGAGAAAGCAGACAACCGAGGACGACACGGGCCGAGAAGGCGGCCGAGGGCGCGCGGCCCGACGGGACTCGCCCGCCCCGACCCGCCCGCCGTGCGCCGCTCGCCCGGATTGTCAGTGGGGGGCGGCAAGCTGGTGGGGTGGCCGCCGTACGGGGCGGCGCGCTCGACGTCGATGTGGGGAGAGCCGACCGATGACCACCGCCGTGCCGACCGACCGGGAACGCGCCGCCGTCCAGGCGTATCTGCGCCTGCTGCACACCGTACGGGCCGCCTTCGACTCGGTCGCGGACGCGCCCGGCGCCCCGTCGCCCCCGGTCGTCCCGCCGGCCGTCCTCGCGGAGGCCGAACAGGCGTTGCGCGACGCGGGGCTGACCGGGAGCGAGGAGGCGTTCTTCCGGCTGCTGGCGAGCTGGTGTTCCGAGCCCTGACGTCCGTCAGGCGGGCGGCGGTACGGTGACGGCGGTGACGAGCAGGCCGTCCCGGGCCGCCCAGCGGCCGTCGAAGCGGTCCAGCCGCCGCTCCCCCACCCGGGGCCCCGGCACCAGCAGCGCCGCACGGAACGCGCCGCGGCCCTTGCCGCCGGGGTCCTCGGTGAACTCGATGTCGGCCTCGGAGAAGTCCAGCCACGTGCCGGTGAGCGGGAACCACGCCTTGTAGACGGACTCCTTGGCGCTGAACAGCAGCCGGTCCCAGTGCACGTGGGGCCGCTCGGCGGCCAGCCGGTCCAGCCGCGCGGCCTCCGCGGGCAGCGCCACGGCGGACAGCACCCCCTCCGGGAGCGGCCCGTCCGGTTCGGCGTCGATGCCGAGGGATGCCAGGTCGGTGGCGCGGACCAGCGCGGCGGCGCAGTAGCCGTCGCAGTGGGTCATGCTGCCGACCAGGCCGGACGGCCAGCGCGGCGCGCCGCGTTCACCGTTCAGAATGGGCTGGGGCGGCACGCCGAGGCGGGCCATGGCCCGGCGGGCGCAGGAGCGTACGACGGTGAACTCCCGGCGGCGCTTGGGCACCGCGCGGGCCACGAGCGGCTCCTCCTCGGGGTGCAGCGGCGTGTGCCCGGCGGTGTCGTGGCCGTGCGCCTCCTCGGCGGCCACCGTCTCGGGGAGCACCTCCTCGATCACCGGAACCCGCCCTTCGTGCCCGTGCCGTCGCCGCCGTCCGCGCCGCCCTCCCCCGTGTTCTCGTACGGCCGGATCAGACGCAGCTGCCCGGGCGGCCCCGACCGTCTGCGCCACTCCCGGGGGTAGCCCACCGACACCTCCTCGAAGCGGACGCCCTCGTGCCAGGTGGTGCGGGGGATGTGGAGGTGGCCGTAGACCATGGTGTCGACGCGGAAGCGGCGGTGCCAGTCGGCGGTCAGCCGGGTGCCGCACCACATGGCGAACTCCGGGTGCCACAGGACCTCGGTGGGGTGCCGGTCCAGCGGATAGTGGTTGACCGGGATGACGGGCAGGCCGTCCGGCAGCGCCGCGAGCCGTGCCTCGGTCTCGGCGACCCGGGCCCGGCACCAGGCCTCGCGGCTCGGGTAGGGGTCGGGATGCAGCAGGTATTCGTCGGCGCAGACGATGCCGGTGCCGTGCGCGTAGGCCAGCCCCTCGTCCTTGGTGGCGCAGCCGTCCGGCAGGAAGGAGTAGTCGTAGAGGAGGAAGAGCGGGGCGACGGCCACCGGGCCGCCCGGGCCGTCCCAGACCGGGTAGGGATCCTCGGGTGTCGTCACGCCGAGTCCGCGGCAGACCTCGACGAGGTGCTCGTAGCGCTCGGTGCCGCGCAGGGTGACGGAGTCCTTGGGGTGGGTCCACAGTTCGTGGTTGCCGGGCGCCCAGACGACGCGGCGGAAGCGGCCGGCGAGCATGCCGAGCGCCCAGCGGATGTCCTCGACGGTCTCCGCGACGTCACCGGCGACCAGCAGCCAGTCGTCGTCCGAGGCGGGGCGCATGGCCTCGACCAGGGCCCGGTTCTCCTCGTATCCGATGTGCAGGTCGCTGACGGCCCACAGTTGTCCGGCGCCACCGGCCGTCGACGTCACGTCTCGCCCCTCCGTACGCTCCGGCGCCGCACGCCCGCCCCCGCGGACCCGGCCGGTCGCCCCCACGAGATCACACGGCGGGCCGGGGCGACAAGACCGACCGGTCCGGCCACGCGCTCGTGGCACGGCCGCTGTCGATCCTTAACACGCGCGTTGCACGGGGCCGCCCCCGAACCCCTATGATCGCCCCAACACCACCGCCCCTGACTCCCCCTTCACGCGGAGCGGCTCGGTGTCCCTTTTCTCCCTTGGCCGGGCACGGCCGGCTGTGCCCTGCCCGCTTACCGTGGAAGGCGGCCTGCATGGTCTCTCGCGTACGCGTCTGGCTCAACCGCACGTACGCGGAGAACGTGTTCTTCATGGATCAGCTGCGGAGAAATCCCGGCGACCGGGCCGTCGAGATCCATGCCACGCACGGCGACCCCGACTCCCCCGTCCTGGCCGCCGCCGACACCGCCGAACTGGAGCCGGAGAACCTGTCCCCGGCGGCGTACGTGGAGTTCGCGCTGGACCAGTGCCGGCGGCGCGGCATCGACGTGTTCGTGCCCCGGCTGCACCAGAGCGCGATCGTGGCGCACCGCGCCGAGTTCGAGGCGGCCGGTACGGCGCTGCTCGCCCCGCCGCCCGAGGCGGTGGCCGTCTTCCGGGACAAGGTGATCGGCTACGAGGCGGCCCAGGCGGTCGGCGTGCCGGTGCCGCCCTGGTGGCGGGTACGGACGGCCGACGAACTGGTCGCGGCGGTGGAGGAACTGGAGGACCAGGGGCACCGGGCGTGCTTCAAGCCGGCGTCCGGCGCGGGCGGGGTGGGCTTCCGGGTGATCACCCGCAGCCCCTTCTCCCTGGTGCACCTGAGCGGTTTCCCGTCCCCGTACGTGCCGCTGGACCTGGCGGTGGAGGCGGTGCGGGCGGCGGACGAGCCGGTCGACTGGCTGGTGATGCCGCGCCTGGAGGAGCCGGAGGTGTCGGTGGACTGCCTCACCGGCACCGACAACCGGGTGCGCATGGCGGTGGGCCGTACCAAGAACGGCCGCCGCCGCGGGTTCACGCTCGACGAGCGCTGGCTGGAGCCCGCGCGGCGGGTCGCGGAGGGCTTCGGGCTGCACCACCTGTCCAACATCCAGTTCCGGATGTACGGCGAGCGTCCGGTGCTGATGGACGTCAACACCCGTCCGGCGGGCGGGCTGCACCAGCTGTCGCTGTGCGGGATCAACGCCCCGTGGGCCGCGGTGCGGCTCGCGCTCGGTGACGACCCGGGCGAGATGGTGCCGCCGTTCCTCGGCCAGGACTACACGGTGGTGTCCGGGCCGCGTCCGCTGCTGCCGGTGCCGCTGCCGCGGCGGCAGCCGGAGGTCCCGGCGCCGGCCGTGCCGGTCCAGGCCCGCCCCGTGGAGCCCCGGCCCGCCCCGGCCGCGGGCCACGTCACCGGCGTGTCCGGGCGTTCCGTGTAGAAGGCGTGTGCGGCCCGAGGTGACGGGTTGTCAGTGGCCACTGCTAGAACAGTCGTGCCCTGACCGACCCGTCACCTCTCTAGGACCACCATGGAACTCCCGGCCGACGTGCCCCTGCATCCGCGCAGCCCCGACCATCTGAGCCACTTCCACGGGCTGCCGGTGTTCGACTTCCCCGAGGCCGGTGAGGACCGCCCGCTGCCGGACGACCCGGGGTCCGTGGCATGGCGCCTGCGGTGCGGCGAGCGGGCCGAGAACGAGAACCCCGGCGACTACTGGAACCGGTTCGTGGCCACCGCGCCGCTGGCCTCGATCCGCGCGCTGCTCGTCGGCAGCCCGTGGTACGGCTTCGACGGGGGCCCCATGGGCGAGGACATCGACGCGCTGAGCGACCGGCTGACCTCCCTGGAGGCGCTCTTCCTCGGCGATGTCGAGATGGAGGAGAGCGAGGTCTCCTGGATCGAGCAGTCCGACGTCAGCGCCTGTCTGCGGGCCTACCCCGGTCTGCGGGAGCTGGGCGTGCGCGGCAGCAACGGCCTGGAGTTCCCCGCTCTCCGCCACGAGGGGCTGCGTACGCTGCGCTTCGAGGCCGGCGGGCTGTCCGCCGAGGTCGTGCGCGGCGTCGCCGCCTCCGGCCTGCCGAACCTGGACTGCCTGGAGGTGTGGCTGGGCGTCGAGGACTACGGCTGTGACGTGACCGTGGCCGACCTGCGGCCGCTGCTGGACGGCGACCGGCTGCCCGCGCTGCGCCACCTGGGGTTGCAGAACAGCCTCTTCCAGGACGAGATAGCCGCCGCGGTGGCCCAGGCGCCGGTGGTGGCGCGGCTGGACTCGCTGCGCCTGTCCATGGGCTCGCTGGGCGACGAGGGCGCCGAGGCACTGCTGCGCGGCCAGCCGCTCACCCATCTGCGCTACCTCGACCTGCACCACCACTACCTCAGCGACGCCATGATGCTGCGCGTGTGGGACGCGCTGGAACCGGCGGGCGTGCGGGTGGACCTGTCCGGCCGGCAGGAGGAGGACGACTGGGACGACGAGCCCGTCCGTTACACGGCCGTCGCCGAGTGACACCCGCCGCGTCCTCGCCCACCCACCGCAGAAAGGCCCCCATGCCGAAGATCCCGCTCCCCGACGACCCCGCCGCGCGTGTCCTGGTCAGCGCCGACCTGACCGGCGAGGCCCCCTGGCTGGACCCGGACCGGCCGGTACCGGCGCACCATGTCCTGCGCGCGGCGGGGCAACGGCGTCTGGACCGCGCCGACGTGACCGCCCGGCTCACCGAACTGGGCTACCGGGTGCCGCCGCCCGAGCTGCTCGCCTCGCTCACCGACGACGACACCAAGCTGCTCACCCGCGACCTCGACGGCCGCCCGCCCTGGCTCACGACGGCGGACTTCCCGTACCTGCGGGCCCATGTCCTGCGTGCCGCCCGCAAACTGGGACGGCCGCCCGCCGAGCTGGCGGACCGCTGTGCCGCGCTCGGCCTGGCGCTGCCGGGTTCCGACCGGCTCCCGGAGTCGGTGGACGACGACGACCTGAAGCTGATCAGCCCACGGCTGAGCGGCCGGCCCTGGCTGTGTGAGGAGGACGCGCCTCGGCTGCGGTCCCTCGCGATCCTCGCCGCCGTCCAGCTGAAGCGGCCGCCCGGCGAACTCGCCGACCGCCTCGCTGAACTGGGCTACCGGGCGCCCTCCCCCGACACCTTCCCCGACCGGGCCGAGGACGACGACCGGCATCTGGTGCTCAAGAAGTCCGGCTTCCTGCTGGCCGACACCGAACCCGTGCCGCTCGGCCATGCCCTGCGGGTGCTGCCCAGCCTGCGGCACCGCACGGACGCGCCGAAGACCCCGCGGGAGTCGGCCGCCGCGGTGGCCGCGCTGGGCGAGCGGTTCACCGCCCTCGGCTTCCGCGTCGGACCCGGCCTGGCGGAGACCGGCCCCGACGACCTGGTCCTGGTCAGTGAGGGGCTGGACGGCCAGGCTCCCTGGCTCGACGCCGGGCAGCCGGTGCCGCTGCACCACGTCCTGCGCTTCGCCCAGGCACACGGCCGGGACCCGCACAAGGTCATCGCCCGGCTCCGCGACCTGGGCCACCGGCGGCTGCCCGACGGCCCGCCGGCCGGCTCGGTGACCGCCGAGGACCTCGACCTGATCGAGGGCGTCTGGCGGGGGCGCACCAGCCGGCCCCAGCAGCACGGCCCCGACCTGCTGCCCCACCTCCTCGTCGTCTGCGTCCGCACCGGACGGGCCCCCGCCGAGGCCGCCGACCGGCTGCGCCGGCTCGGCTACGCGCTGCCCGCGCGGGGCGTCCCCGCCGAGGCACGGGAGAGCGACCTGCGGCTCATCAGCCCGCCGGTGCAAGACGACTCCGCGCCCTGGATCTCCTGGGCCGAGCCCGTGCCGGTCGGGCACGTGCTGTACCGCGCGCACTCCGAGGGCATGAACGTGGGGGCCGTGGTGGCCCGGCTGCGGGAACTGGGCCACGACCGGGTGCCCGAGCTGCCCGACCGGGTCGTCACCGACGACGACCTCCGGCTCATCACCGATCAGAGGGAGGGCGGTCCGGCCCCGCTGACGGACACGGTGCCCTACGGACGGGTCGTGCGGGCCGCCGAGGAGGCGGGCACCGGCGTCCTGGAGGCCGCCCAGCGGTACCGGGAGCTGGGCTACACCGACGTCGTCCTGCCGGACGATCCGTCGGCCGGGCCGGTCGGTGCCGGCGCCGCCGCGCTGGTCAGGACCGACACCGGCTGGCTGGACCCGGACGCGCTCGTGCCGCCCCGGCACATCATCCGGCGGGCGCGGGCCGAAGGCACCGGCCCGGCCGGGATCGGGCGCCGGCTGCGGGCCCTGGGGTACCGGCACCTGCCCGGCTCACTGCCGGAGGAGTCCCACCCCGACGACCTGGAGATCATCAGCCAGTACGGCCTGGGCAAGGAGTTCCTCGACCCCGGCCGGCCCGTGGACCGGGCCCACCCCCGGGACGTCGCCCACCGGTTGGGGATCAGCGCCTACGAGGTCGCGTCCCGGCTGGTCGCCCTGGGTCATCGCCTGCCGTTCGTCCCGCTGCCCGAGGACGCCCTGATCCTCAGCCAGAACGCGGACGGCGACGCCCCCTGGGTGCTCTCCGGCGACGCCGGTCTCGGTCATGTCCTGCGCGCCGCGCGGGTGCTCGGCCGTACCCCGGCCGAGATCGACGAGCGGCTCGGGGAGTACGGCTACGCCCAGCACACCCTGCCGGAACTCGACGGCTTCGACGACGTGGACATCCTCGTGCTCAGTCAGGGCCTCGACGGGCGGGCGCCCTGGCTGCCGTGGCGGAGGACACCGGCGGTGGAGCACGTGCTGCGCGCGGCGCGGGCCACGGGCGACTCCCCCGTCGCGATCGCCGAGCGGCTGACCCGCCTCGGCCACGCCGTCGAGCTGCCGGTCACGGCCGACGCCGACGACCTGGAGGTGGCCCTGGCGCTGCCGAAGCCCAACGGGCCGCTGAAGATGGAGGAGGTGCTGACCGTCGTCGGCAGGCTGGGCCTGAGCCCCGCCGAGACAGCCCGCCGCCTGACCGCCCTGGGCGTCGGGATACCGGACGTCACCTATCCGGACCGGCGCCCCGCCCCGACCCGGCCGCGCCGTCCCTGACGCACGCGTGCGGGGGTACCGGCGGCGGGCGGTCAGTCCCGGTACCCCCAGGCCCGTGCCAGGTCCCGCAGCCGGGGCGGCAGGTCGGTGCCGGGGGCGGCGGAACGGGCGGCGCGGATGCGGCCGGACTTGAGGGTCTCGGACCAGTCGCCCAGCTGGGGCCGGAAGTCGCCGTGGTCCTTGCTGCCGTAGTCGAGCATGCCGGGCTCCCAGGGGACGCCGAGGTACGCGCAGATGCCCCGGGTGACCCGTTCCGGCTCGGCGGTGAGGTCCTCGTACGTGATCACGTGGGCGGCGGGGTCGTGCCGCGCCTCCTCCAGTTTCTCCGCGTAACCGAGGACCTCGGCGCGGATGGCGGTGTGGTCCGGGTCGCTGCGGCGGGCGGTGAGGGAGGCCACGACCGCGCCCGGGTGGCGCAGCAGGACGATCCGGCGGGCCTTGGGCCAACATCGGCTCAGCCGGGGCAGGACGTGGACGTTGGCCGGGGTCTTGTCGACGATGACGTCCTTGCTGCTGCGGACCAGTTCGAGGTGGAGCACCCGGTCCCACAGGACGTGCTCCAGTTCCTCCCGGTCGAGTTCCAGCGCCTGCATGGCCTTGGGGGTGAACGGCCGGGAGAGCTGGACGCGCAGGGTGCGCAGATGCATCTCGTGCGGGGCGCGGATGCGGCTGTGGCTGTTCAGCAGGACCCGCAGCAGGGTCGACCCGGAGCGCACCGAGGACAGGACGAACACCGGGGACTCCACCAGGCGCGGCGCGGGCGGGGCGGTGTACCCGCCGCGGTCGTCCGCCGCCTTGCGGGGCGCGGGCACCGCGTCGAGGCCCCGGCGCGGCGGGCTGACGGCCTGGGCCATCAGCCTCCCCCGGCGCTTCAGTCCCTTGCCGATCGCGGACAGTCGCGGGTCTCGCACCGTGCCACCTCTCTCTTCGTCGTACTGGCCGCATCCCAGGGGCGGCAGGCGAACCGGAGGTGTACGGCAGGCGACGCGCCGGGGTCGATTTTCGCCCTACAGCACGGCTGAGCTGGGGCTTCGCGCGTTCCTTAATTCTTCATGGGAACGTTCCGGCCGGAGTGCGGCCTCGTCTACCGGAGATAGGCGAGGCCGGGATGGACGGCGGTGTAGCCGTCGACGAGGCGGTGCGCCACGTTCACGGAGTCGACGAGCGGGTGCAGCGCGAAGGCCGTCACGGCCCGGGCGCGGGAGCCGGACTCGGCCGCCGCGAGGATCTCGCGTTCGACGGCCTTGACCGAGCAGACGAGGCCGGTGGCGTGGTCCGGCAGCGGCGCGGTGGCCAGGGGACGCGCGCCGCTCGCGTCGACCAGGCAGGGCACCTCGATGACGGCGTCGGCGTCGAGGGCGGCGAGCGTGGAGCCGTTGCGGACGTTGAGGATCAGGGTGGTGCGCTCGCCCCGGGCGACGGCCCGCATCAGGGCGAGGGCGACCTCCTCGTAGCCGCCGGAGAGGTCCTCGGCCTCGCGTTCGCCGGCGCCGGCCGCCTCCCGGTTCTCCGCCATGTAGGTGGCCTCGCGCTCGGCGCGGGTGCGTTGCCACAGCTCCAGGGCGGAGACACCGGGGTCGCGGGCCTCGGCGTAGAACCCGGCCTGCTGGTCGCGCAGGAAGGCGCCACGGGTGCGCTCGGCCTGCCGATAGGCGTGTACGGCTTCCCGGTTGAAGTAGTAGTAGTGCAGGTACTCGTTGGGGATCGCGCCGAGCGAGCGCAGCCAGTCGGGGCCGAAGAGGCGGCCCTCCTCGAAGGAGCCGAGCAGGGCGGGGTCGGCGAGCAGCCGGGGCAGTTCGTCGCGGCCGGCGACGCGCAGCGCGCGCACCCAGCCGAGGTGGTTGAGGCCGACGTAGTCGACGAACGCCTCGCGCGGGTCGGCGCCGAGCACCCGGGCGACACGGCGGCCGAGGCCGACCGGCGAGTCGCAGATGCCGATGACGCGGTCGCCGAGGTGCCGGGACATCGCCTCGGTGACCAGTCCGGCGGGGTTGGTGAAGTTGATGACCCAGGCGTCGGGGGCCAGGCGGGCCACCCGGCGGGCGATGTCGACGGCGACGGGGACGGTCCGCAGGCCGTAGGCGATGCCGCCCGCGCCGACCGTCTCCTGGCCGAGGACGCCCTCGGCGAGCGCGACCCGTTCGTCGTCCGCGCGGCCCGCCAGGCCGCCGACCCGGATCGCGGAGAAGACGAAGTCGGCGCCGGTGAGCGCCTCGTCGAGGTCGGTGGTGGCCGTGACGCGGGGCGCGTCGGGGACGCCGGCGGCCTGTTCGGCCAGGACCCGGGTCACCGCGGTCAGCCGGTCCGCGTCGAGGTCGTGCAGCACCACCTCGCTCACCCGCCGCTCGCCGCGGTCCCCGAGCAGTGCCCCGTACACCAGCGGCACCCGGAATCCGCCGCCGCCCAGAATCGTCAGCCTCACACCCGCGTCCTTCCCGCACCGGCCGGCCCGCCGCCGGCCCCCGCTGCCGCCGATCATGGCACGCGGGCCGTCCGGCGGACGGGGTACCGGCGCATTGACCGGGGCGCGTCCGGTGCCTACCTTCACGGGGACCGCCGCGCCCGGTACGCGACCGCACCGGGGTCGGCACCGGCCCCCTCCCGGAAAGAGACCCGGCGCCATGACAGTCCGTTCCGTCACCGACTCCTCCGTCCCCGGCCGTTCCTTGTCCGACCGTTCCCTGCCCCCTGCTCCCCTGTCCGCGTCTCCTCCGCCCGCTTCTCTGTCGCCCGGCCCTTCCGCCCCCGCTCCTCCCCCGTCCGGCCGTTCCGCGACCGACCGGCTGCTGTCGGTGCTCGCCGCCTTCGACCACGAGCACGCCGCGCTGTGCCTCACGGACATCAGCCGCCGGGCCGGGCTCACCCTGACCACCGCGCACCGGCTGGTGGGCGCCCTCACGGCCTGGGGTGCCCTGGAGCGCGACGGGTCGGGGCGTTACCACGTGGGGCTGCGGCTGTGGGAGGTGGCCGCGCTCGCGCCGCGCGGCCTGGGACTGCGGCAGAGCGCCCTGCCCCATCTGGAGGACCTGTACGAGGCGACGCACGAGAACGTGCAGCTCGCGGTGCGGGACGGCGGCGAGGTGGTCTACGTCGAGTGGCTGTCGGGGCGGTCGGCGGTCGGCGTGCACATCCGGGTGGGCGGCCGCTGGCCGCTGCACGCCACGGGTGTCGGCCTCGCCCTGCTGGCGCACGGGGCACCGGAGTTCCAGGAGGAGTACTGCGCCGGTCCGCTGGCCGCCTTCACCCCGTACACCGTCACCGACCCGGTCCGGCTGCGCGGGGTGCTGGCGGAGGTGCGGCGCACGGGGGTGGCGGTCAGTGACCGGCAGGTCACCGAGGACGCGGTCTCGGTGGCCGCCCCGGTGCGCGGGCCGGACGGGACGGTGACGGCGGCCGTCTCGGTCGTCGTCCCGCACGGCGCCGTCCGCGTCCCGGCGCTGTCACCGGCGGTACGGCTGGCGGCGCGCGGGATCTCACGGGGGCTGGGGTGGCGGCCGGGCGGGCCGTCCCGCCCCTGACGAGGACCGGACGCGCGGGCCGGGAGCCTGTTCCCGTCTGCCACATTTCTCACAGCCGCCCCAGGGGACGAACAGCGCCGCACAGCTCCGACCCAGCTATAAGGTGCAGACTGCACCCGATCCCCGCCCAACCCCCGAAAGGCCCGTCCCGTGAGCAGCCACCCCATATCCGACCAGCAGGACGCCCAGCCGGGACGGTGGTCGCGGCGCGGGGTGCTCGCCGTGCTCGGCGCCGTGCCGGTCGCGGCGGCGCTGGCGGGCGCGGGCACCGGCACCGCGCGGGCCGCCGAGGGGACCGCCCCGGCGAGCGGCACCGCCGAGGCCCGCTCCCTCACCGCGACCGTGACCCCCGAGGCGGGCGGCACCTACGGCGTCGGCATGCCGGTGTCGATCACCTTCTCGCACGCGGTGACCCGCAAGGCGGCGGTGGAGTCGGCGATCACGGTGAGCGCCGACTCCGGGGTCGAGGTGGTCGGCCACTGGTTCAGCGACACCCGGCTGGACTTCCGGCCCAAGAAGTACTGGGCGAAGGACACCACCGTCACCGTCGGCCTCCGGCTGGCCGGCGTCCGCGCCGCCGACGACCTCTACGGCACCCAGACGAAGAACTTCACCTTCCGCATCGGCCGGTCCCAGATCAGCACCGTCGATCTGAAGGCCGAGAAGATGACGGTCGTCCGGGACGGCGAGAAGACCGCCACCTACCCCGTCACCGGCGGCGACTCCGAGCACACCACCTGGGCCGGGATCATGGTGATCAGCGAGCGGCTGAAGGAGACCCGGATGCAGTCCTCGACGGTCGGGCTCGGCGACGAGTACGACATCGCGGACGTGCCGCACGCCCAGCGGCTGACCACCTCCGGCACCTTCATCCACGGCAACTACTGGACCGCCGCCTCCGCCTTCGGCCACACCAACGGCACCCACGGCTGCATCGGCCTGCACGACGCCAAGGGCGGGGCGGACGAGGACACGGCGGGGTACGAGTTCTACGACGGTTCGCTGCTGGGGGACGTGGTGATCGTGAAGAACTCGGGCGACAAAACCGTCGACCCGGCCAACGGACTCAACGGCTGGAACCTGTCCTGGAAGAAGTGGAAGGCGGGCAGCGCGCTGAGCTGAGCCGCCCGCCGGTGCGGGGAGGACGGCACGGTCCGAAGGGCGCTTTTCGTGCCCTTCGGAGGCTGAACTCCCTCACGGGGCAAGGACTTTATCGGCTTCACCTCTTGACGGCCGGGGGCCCGGGGAGCACATTGGCCGCACTCTGAGAGCGCTCTCAGAACGCGCTTGCGGAGTCGCACTGCCCGGCATCCTCCCACCCCGTACCGAGAGGCACCCCCATGCGCGAAACCTCCGGCACCCCGCACAGACGTCGTCCCCTGCGGCGCGCGCTCGTCGCCGCCCTGGGGGCGCTCGGGCTGGCCGTGGCCGGCGCCACCCTCGCCGCCCCGCCCGCGGACGCCTCCGCGCCCACGCCCCCGTCCGGCTGGACGCAGGTCTTCCTGGACGACTTCGACGGCGCGGCCGGCTCCGGCGTGAACACGTCCAACTGGCAGTACGCGACCGGTACTTCGTACCCCGGCGGCGCCGCCAACTGGGGCACCGGCGAGGTCGAGACGATGACGTCCAGCACGAACAACGTCTCCCTCGACGGCAGCGGCAACCTGCGCATCACGCCGCTGCGGGACGCGAACGGCAACTGGACCTCGGGCCGCATCGAGACCAACCGCACCGACTTCCAGCCCCCGGCCGGCGGCAAGCTGAGCGTCGAGTCGCGCATCCAGATGCCGAACGTCACCGGCGCCGCGGCCAAGGGCTACTGGCCCGCCTTCTGGATGCTGGGGGCGCCGTTCCGGGGCAACTACTGGAACTGGCCGAGCGTGGGCGAGCTGGACATCATGGAGAACGTCCAGGGTCTCAACACCGTCTGGTCGACCATGCACTGCGGGACCAATCCGGGCGGCCCCTGCAACGAGACCACCGGCATCGGCGGTTCGACCGCCTGTCCCGGCTCCACCTGCCAGTCCGGGTTCCACACCTACCGCATGGAGTGGGACCGCTCGACCAGCGTCGAGCAGATCCGCTTCTACGTCGACGGCGTCAACTACCACACCGTGCGCGCCGACCAGATGGACGCCACCACCTGGTCCAACGCCACGAACCACGGCTTCTTCGTCATCCTCAACGTGGCGATGGGCGGCGGCTTCCCGGGCGCCTTCGGCGGCGGCCCGGACAGCGGCACCGTCCCCGGCCACCCGATGCTGGTCGACTACGTCCAGGTGCTGTCGTCCGGCGGGGGCTCCACCACGCCGCCCACGAACCGGGACGCCTACACCGCCATCCAGGCCGAGTCCTACGACGCCCAGTCCGGCAGCATCAGCGAGACCACCACCGACTCGGGCGGCGGGCAGAACCTCGGCTCGCTCGCCAACGGCGACTGGGTCCAGTACAAGGGCGTGAACTTCGGCTCCAGCGCCGCCACCCAGTTCAACGCCCGGGTGGCGAGCGGGGCGGCGAGCGGCGTCAGCGGGCTGGTGGAGGTCCGTCTGGACAGCCGTACCGCCACGCCCGTCGGCAGCTTCGCGGTGGGCAGCACGGGCGGCTGGCAGTCGTGGCGGACGATCCCGGCGAACATCTCGTCGGTGACCGGCACCCACGACGTGTACCTGACGTTCACCAGCGGCCAGCCGGCCGACTTCGTCAACGTGAACTGGTTCAGCTTCGGGCACTGAGCACCCACGCGAGAAGGGGGCCGCGCGGCACCGCGCGGCCCCCTTCGCCGTGCTCAGCTCAGCTCCGCCCGGAACGCCGCCGGCGTCAGCTCCGTGTGCTGGTGGAAGAACTTGGAGAAGTTCGCGGCGTCGGGGAAGCCGACCGCCGCGCCGACGCGGCCGATCGGCATGTCGGTGTGGGCGAGGAGCCGTTTGGCCTCCAGGACGACGCGCTTGTCGATGAACGCCTTGGGCGTCTCGCCGGTCGCGGCGCGCACCGCGCGGACCAGGGTGCGGCGGGAGTAGCCGAGCGCGTCGGCGTAGGCGCTGACGCTGTGGTTGGTGGCGAAGCCGCGCTCCACCGCGTCCCGGAACAGGGTGAACGTGGTGTCGGCCTGCTGGGTGCGCGCCGCCTCGGCCGAGCTGGCCGCGAGGTGCGCGAGGCGCAGCAGGAAGGCGGTGAGCGTGTGCCGCAGCACCGCCGTGTGCAGGCTCAGCGGCAGGGTGGTGGCGTCCTCGTACTCGCGCCGCAGCTGTTCCAGGGAGGCCGTCAGGGCGTCGTACCGGGCCGGGTCGGGGTGCAGCAGGGGCGGCAGGTCGTAGCGGTAGAGGCCGGTGGCCTCGACGGTGGCGCGGGGCAGGAAGCCGGGCTGCATGGTCAGCGCGGTTCCGCGGTACTCGCTGGTCTGCGAGAAGCGGTGGACCTGTCCGGGGCGGATCCACAGCAGGTCGCCGGCGGTCGCCTCGTACTCGGTGAAGTCGATCATGTGGCGGACCGGGCCGCCGGTGAAGAGCATGACGACGTGGAAGTCGATGCGGTGCACGCGGTGCAACGGGGCCTGCGCGTGCCAGGCACGGCCGGTGCCCATCGGGCCGACCTGCATGCCGACGCCGAGGAGGCTGAGATCGACCGGGAAGGGGAACGTCTTGATCCCGTCGCCGCCGTGGCTGCCCCCGTCCCTGCCGCCGACAGCGCCTCCGCCCCCGTCGCCACCGGCGTCTTTGTTCTGTTCGTCCGCCATGTCCTTCTCGTACCGTCCCCTCGCGCGCGCGAGCGCCCGAGGCGTGTCCCAGTTTCACCACAGGCTGGCACACGATGACCTTCACTCCAAAAAGTCAGACTTTTAAGTTTGAACACGTCAGACCAGTCACTCCGCTCCAATCGAGGATTTCTTGAAGATGAGCACGCACACAGCGGACCGCTTCGAATGGACCGAACTCGACCGGCGTGCCGTCGACACCGCCCGCGTTCTCGCGGCCGATGCCGTGCAGAAGGTCGGGAACGGGCACCCGGGGACGGCGATGGCCCTCGCCCCGGCCGCCTACACGATCTTTCAGAAGGTGATGCGTCACGACCCCGCCGATCCCGAGTGGACCGGCCGTGACCGCTTCGTCCTCTCCCCCGGACACACCTCGCTGACCCTCTACACGCAGCTCTACCTCGCCGGGTACGAGCTGGAGCTGGACGACCTGAAGGCGTTCCGGACGCAGGGGTCGAAGACGCCCGGTCACCCCGAGTACGGGCACACCGCCGGCGTCGAGACCACCACCGGCCCGCTGGGCCAGGGCGTGGCCAACGCGGTGGGCATGGCGATGGCCGCCCGCTACGAGCGCGGCCTGTTCGACCCCGGGGCCCCGGCCGGCGAGTCCCCCTTCGACCACACGATCTGGGCGATCGTCTCCGACGGCGACCTCCAGGAGGGCGTCTCCGCCGAGGCGTCGTCCCTCGCCGGTCACCAGAAGCTCGGCAACCTGGTCTTCCTCTACGACGACAACCACATCTCCATCGAGGGCGACACCGCGACCGCCTTCTCCGAGGACGTGCTGAAGCGGTACGAGGCGTACGGCTGGCACACCCAGCGCATCGAGCCCGCCGAGAACGGCGACGTCGACGTGCACGCCCTGTACGCGGCCCTCACCGCCGCCAAGGCGGAGACCGGCCGCCCCTCCATCATCGCCATGCGCACGATCATCGCCTGGCCGGCGCCGAACGCCCAGAACACCGAGGCCTCGCACGGCTCCGCCCTCGGCGCGGACGAGGTCGCCGCCACCAAGCGCGTCCTCGGCTTCGACCCGGAGCGGTCCTTCGAGGTCGCGGACGAGGTCCTCGCCCACACCCGGAAGGCGCTGGACCGGGGCGCCGAGGCGCACGCCGCCTGGGACAAGCGGATCGACAAGTGGCGCGGCGCCCAGCCGGAACGCGCGGCGCTCTTCGACCGCGTGGTGGCCGGCCGGCTCCCCGAGGGCTGGGAGGACGCGCTGCCGGTGTTCGAGCCGGGCCAGGCGGTCGCCACCCGGGCCGCGTCCGGCAAGGTGCTCCAGGCACTCGGCCCGGTGCTGCCGGAACTGTGGGGCGGCTCCGCCGACCTCGCCGGCTCCAACAACACCACCATCGACAAGACCTCCTCCTTCCTCCCCGAGGGCAACCCGCTGCCCGAGGCCGACCCGTACGGCCGTACCGTCCACTTCGGCATCCGCGAGTTCTCGATGGCGGCCGAGATGAACGGCATCGCGCTGCACGGCAACACCCGGATCTACGGCGGCACCTTCCTGACCTTCTCCGACTACATGCGCAACGCCGTGCGCATGTCGGCGCTGATGCAGCTGCCGGTGACGTACGTGTGGACGCACGACTCCGTCGGCCTCGGGGAGGACGGCCCGACCCACCAGCCGGTCGAGCACCTCGCCTCGCTGCGCGCCATCCCCGGCCTGAACGTCGTCCGCCCGGCCGACGCCAACGAGACGGCCACCGCCTGGGCGGAGATCCTGCGCCGCCACTCCACCGCCCCCGCCCCGCACGGCCTCGCCCTCAGCCGCCAGGGCCTGCCGACCTACGAGGCGGACCCGGACGCGGCCAAGGGCGGCTACGTCCTGCGGGACGCCTCCACCGGGACCCCGGAGGTGATCCTGATCGCCACCGGCTCCGAGGTCCAGGTCGCCGTCGCGGCACGGGAGCTGCTGGAGGCCGGGGGGACCCCCACCCGGGTGGTGTCGATGCCGTCCGTGGAGTGGTTCGACGAGCAGCCGCGGGCGTACCGCGAGAGCGTGCTGCCGCCGGCCGTGAAGGCCCGGGTGGCCGTGGAGGCCGGGATCGCCCTGACCTGGTACCGCTTCGTCGGCGACGCGGGACGCATCGTCTCGCTGGAGCACTACGGCGCCTCCGCCGACGCCAAGACCCTGTTCACCGAGTACGGCTTCACCGCCGAGAACGTCGCCGCCGCGGCCCGGGAGTCCCTCGCCGCCGCCCGCGCCTGACCGCGACGTTCCTGCTTGATCGCAACGCCAGAAAGAAGATGATGATCACTGTGACCGAAGCAACCGGGACCCCGAAGGCGCTGAGGCGCCTGGCCGACGAGGGTGTCTCCGTCTGGCTGGACGACCTGTCCCGCACCCGGATCGAGTCGGGGGACCTGGCCCGGCTGGTCGCCACCGGCGGGGTCGTCGGCGTCACCACCAACCCGTCCATCTTCCAGGCGGCCATCGGCTCCGGCGCCGGCTACGAGGAGCAGCTCGCCGACCTCGCGGTGCGCGGCGTGACCGTGGACGAGGCGGTGCGGATGATGACCACCGCCGACGTCCGCGCCGCCGCCGACGTGCTGCGCCCGGTGTACGAGGCGAGCGGCGGCCGGGACGGCCGGGTCTCCATCGAGGTCGACCCGCGCCTCGCCCACGACACGGCGGCCACGATCGCCGAGGCCCGGCAGCTGTTCTGGCTGGTGGACCGCCCCAACGTCATGATCAAGATTCCGGCGACCAAGGCCGGTCTCCCGGCGATCACCGAGGTCATCGGCGCCGGCATCAGCGTCAACGTCACGCTGATCTTCTCCCTGGAGCGCTACCGCGAGGTCATGGACGCCTACCTCGCCGGCCTGGAGCGGGCGCGGGCCGCCGGGCACGACCTGGCCACGGTCCACTCCGTCGCCTCCTTCTTCGTCTCCCGCGTCGACAGCGAGATCGACAAGCGGCTGACCGTGCTCGGCACGGACGAGGCCCTCGCCCTGAAGGGGAAGGCGGCCCTGGCCAACGCGCGGCTGGCCTACGCGGCGTACGAGGAGGTCTTCGCGGGCGACCGCTTCACCGCCCTGGCGGGGACCGGCGCCCACCGGCAGCGCCCCCTGTGGGCGTCCACCGGGGTGAAGGATCCGGCATACCGGGACACCCTGTACGTGGAGGAGCTGGTCGCTCCCGGCACCGTGAACACCATGCCGGAGGCCACTCTGGAGGCCACCGCCGACCACGGTGACGTCCAGGGCGACACGGTCACCGGCGGCTACGCCCAGGCGAGGGCCGACCTCGCCGCCGTGGAGCGGCTCGGCATCTCGTACGACGAGGTGGTGGAGCAGCTGGAGCGCGAGGGCGTGACCAAGTTCGAGGCGGCCTGGCAGGACCTGCTCGACGCCGTGACGAAGTCCCTCGACAGCAAGGTCGACGACAAGGGAGTTGACGGGGAATGAGCAAGAAGCTTCCCGACCCGGACGCGGGCGAGACCAAGGCGACGAAGGAGGCCAAGGAGGTCCGGGACGCCCAGGAGGCGGCGGGCGTCGCGGACGCCGAATCCCCCGCCGAGACCCCGGCGCAGCAGCGGGAGCGGACCCTGAAGCAGATCCGGGAGCAGCAGAACCCGGACCAGGGCCCGGAGCAGGCCCGTGCAGGGAAGGCTTCGGCGCAGATCCCGGTCCACGACTGGAGCAACCCCCTGCGTGACCCGCAGGACCGCCGGCTGCCCCGTATCGCGGGCCCGTCCGGTCTGGTCATCTTCGGTGTCACCGGCGACCTGTCCCGCAAGAAGCTGATGCCGGCCGTCTACGACCTGGCCAACCGCGGCCTGCTGCCGCCGGGCTTCTCCCTGGTGGGCTTCGCCCGCCGGGACTGGGAGGACCAGGACTTCGCCGAGGTCGTGCACCAGGCCGTCAAGGAGCACGCCCGGACCGAGTTCCGCGAGGAGGTCTGGCAGCAGCTCTCCGAGGGCATGCGGTTCATCCCCGGCGACTTCGACGACGACAACGCCTTCGAGGAGCTGCGCAGGGCCGTCGACGAGCTGGACGCCTCGCGCGGCACCAGCGGCAACTACGCCTTCTACCTCTCGGTGCCGCCGAAGTTCTTCCCCAAGGTCGTCCAGCAGCTGAAGAAGCACGGCCTGGCGGACGCCCCGGAGGGCTCCTGGCGCCGCGCCGTCATCGAGAAACCGTTCGGGCACGACCTGCGGAGCGCGCAGGAGCTGAACGCCCTCGTGCACGACGTGTTCGAGCCGGACCAGGTCTTCCGCATCGACCACTACCTGGGCAAGGAGACGGTCCAGAACATCCTGGCGCTGCGCTTCGCCAACCAGATGTACGAGCCGATCTGGAACCGGTCCTACGTCGACCACGTCCAGATCACCATGGCCGAGGACATCGGCATCGGCGGGCGTGCCGGGTACTACGACGGCATCGGCGCCGCCCGCGACGTCATCCAGAACCACCTGCTCCAGCTGATGGCGCTCACCGCGATGGAGGAGCCCGCCTCCTTCGACGCGGCGTCGCTGCTCACCGAGAAGCTGAAGGTGTTCCGGGCCGTGCGGCTCCCGGACGACCTGGGCGAGCACACCGTGCGCGGCCAGTACGCGGGCGGCTGGCAGGGCGGCGAGCAGGTGCGCGGCTACCTGGAGGAGGACGGCATCGACCCGGCCTCCACCACCGACACCTACGCCGCGATGAAGCTGGCGATCGACAACCGCCGCTGGGCGGGCGTCCCCTTCTACCTGCGCACCGGCAAGCGTCTCGGCCGCCGGGTCACGGAGATCGCGGTCGTCTTCCAGCGCGCCCCGCACTCCCCCTTCGACCAGACGGCCACCGAGGAACTCGGCGCCAACGCGATCGTCATCCGCGTCCAGCCGGACGAGGGCATGACGGTCCGCTTCGGCTCCAAGGTGCCCGGCACGTCGATGGAGATCCGGGACGTGTCCATGGACTTCGCCTACGGCGAGTCCTTCACCGAGTCCAGCCCCGAGGCGTACGAACGCCTGATCCTGGACGTCCTCCTGGGTGACGCCAACCTGTTCCCGCGTCACCAGGAGGTGGAAGAGTCCTGGCGGATCCTCGACCCGGTCGAGGAGTACTGGGCCACCCACGGCAAGCCCGCCCAGTACGCCTCGGGCAGCTGGGGCCCCGAGGAAGCCGACGAGATGCTCGCACGAGACGGACGGAGCTGGCGCAGGCCATGAGGATCGACCTGACCGACACCACGGCAAGCAAGGTCAACAAGGCGCTGGTCCAGGGCCGCCGGGCCATCGGCACCCCGGCCGTGGGCATGGTCCTGACGATGGTCATCGTCACGGACGAGGAGAACGCCTACGACTCGATCAAGGCGGCCGAGGAGGCCTCGCACGAGCACCCCTCGCGCACCCTGGTCGTCATCAAGCGGCACACCCGCAACCCGCGCGAGCGCACCAAGTCCCACCTCGACGCCGAGGTGCGGGTCGGCTCCGAGGCGGGCACCGGCGAGACCGTCGTGCTGCGCATGTACGGCGAGGTGTCGCAGCACGCCGACTCCGTCGTCCTGCCGCTGCTGCTGCCGGACGCCCCGGTGGTCGTGTGGTGGCCGGTGGACGCCCCGGACAACCCCGCCAAGGACCCGCTGGGCGCGCTCGCCCAGCGCCGGATCACCGACCTGTACGCGGTCGAGAACCCGATGGAGACCCTGAACAAGCGGGTGCGCACCTACGCCCCCGGCGACACCGACCTCGCCTGGACCCGGCTGACGCTGTGGCGCTCCATGCTGGCCGCCGCCCTGGACCAGGCGCGGATGAAGGTCACCTCCGCGGTCGTGGAGGCCGAGGCGGACAACCCGGCCGCCGAACTGCTGGCCCGCTGGCTGGAGGCCCGCCTCGGCGTCACGGCCGACCGGGTGGTCAGCGACGGCCCGGCCGTCACGACCGTCCGCCTGGGCACCGCGGCCGGCGAGATCGTCATCGACCGGCCCGAGGGCCCCGTCGCCACGCTGACCCTGCCCGACCAGCCGCCGCGCACGCTGGCGCTGAAGGTCCGCTCCACCGCCGAACTGATCGCCGAGGAGCTCAGGCGCCTCGACGCGGACGAGATGTACGCCATCGCCCTGCGCGGCGAGGGCACCGAGGAGACCCCTGTCCATGTCTGACTCCCCCGAGCTCACCCGCCGTCCCGAGTGGACGGCCCTGGAGGACCACCGCGCCGAGGCGCTGCTCCGTCCGGACCTGCGTGAGCTGTTCGCCGCCGACCCCTCGCGCGCCGAGCGGTACGTCGTACGCGTGGGTGACCTGCGCATCGACTACTCCAAGCACCTGATCACCGACGAGACCCTCGCCCTGCTGCGGGAACTGGCCGGCGCCACCGGTGTCTTCGGCCTGCGGGACGCCATGTTCCGCGGC
>NZ_JAGGOO010000123.1 GCF_018614415.1 Streptomyces sp. ISL-12 | reverse complement strand
GTCGTTGCCTTGGGCTCGGGGGCGGGCTCAGGCGTGGGCTCGGGCTCGGGCTCGCGGGCAGGCTCGGGCTCAGGGGTGGGCCTGGGCTCCGGCTCGGGGGTGGGCTCCGGCTCGGGCGTGGGTTCTGGCTTGGGCTCGGGGACCGGTTCCGTTGCCGTGGGGGTGGGGGTGTCGTCGGGGGACGGGGACGGCTTGGGGACCGTGAGGTTGTCGAAGGCGGCGGTGACCAGCTCGTGTACGTCGTCGGGGGCGTCCTCGGTGGACGTGCGCGGCTCCGGGACCCCCGGTGCGGGCTCGGGCTGGGACGGGGAGGGGGACGGGGCCTTGGGCTCCTCCGTGGGAGGGGGTGTGGGAGCCGCGGCCTCCGTCGGTTCCGGCGTCGGGGCCGTCTCCTGTGTGGCCTCCTCCGGCTGGGCGGACCGCGCTTTGCGTGAGCGGCCGAACGCGTTCCGCAGGAGAGTGAGAATGCCCATGTGCGCAACCCTTCGCATGAGTTGAAGCCCGCCAATCCCTGGCCAGGACGGACACGTAAGGTTAGCGGCCTCCGCTTCCGCTTCGGGCCACGGTCTGGCACACGGACCGGGTCCGCGTCAAGGGCCGCTTCCGGCCCGTCTGCGCATGGCGTCCCGGTGGCGATCAACTTCCTGACGATCGCCCTCAGTTCACCCCCTGTTCATTCGGGCGCCCGACTGCCGCACATATGTGCCCCTACGGTCACGCTGACACCAAGGGCATCCAAGGGGAGAGCAAAAGTGCGCAAGCTGCTGCCGTTGATCGGAACACCGTCCGGTTCCCACCCTGGCGGCCGTTCCGCCATGACCTGTCGTTTCCGGTGTGGTGACGCCTGCTTCCACGAGGTGCCCAACACCAGTGACAACGAGTACGTCGGTGACGTCATCGCCGGCGCGCTCAGCCGCCGGTCGATGATGCGGGCCGCCGCCGTGGTCACCGTCGCCGCGGCCGGCGCCGGCGCGGTCACCGTCGGTGCCGCTCCCGAGGCGCAGGCGGCCGCGGACGCCGGCCAGGGCAAGGGGCACGGCCACGGCCACGGCCAGAGCAAACCGAAGGGTGCGCGCGGGCTGCGCTTCACGCCCGTGGCGCCCAACACGAACGACGCCGTCACCGTGCCGGACGGCTACCGGCAGAACGTCGTGATCCGCTGGGGCGAGCCCATCCTGCGCGGCGCCCCCGCCTTCGACCCGGAGAACCAGACCGCGAAGGCCCAGGCCGGTCAGTTCGGGTACAACAACGACTTCCTCGCGCTGCTGCCGCTGGACGAGCGCGGCCGGCAGCTGCTCGTGGCCAACCACGAGTACACCGACGAGGTGCTCATGTTCCGCGGCTACGACGCGGAGAACCCGACCCGCGAGCAGGTCGAGATCGCGTGGGCCGCGCACGGCCTGTCCGCCGTGGTCGTCGAGGAGGACCGCAGGACCGGCAAGCTCACGCCCGTCACCCGGCACCAGCTCAACCGCCGCGTCACCGCCACCACCGAGTTCCGGCTGACCGGCCCGGCCGCCGGCTCCGACCTGCTGAAGACCTCCGCCGACCGGACGGGCAGGAAGGTGCTCGGCACCCTCAACAACTGCTCCGGCGGCACCACCCCGTGGGGCACCACGCTGCACGGCGAGGAGAACTTCAACCAGTACTTCGCCAACAGCAGCCGCACCACCGACAAGCGGTACGGCATCGGCACCGGTGCCACCGAGCGCAAGTGGGAGCGGTTCGACAAGCGCTTCGACGTCGCCCAGGAGCCCAACGAGGTGCACCGCTTCGGCTACGTCGTCGAGCTGGACCCGTACGACCCGGACTCCACGCCCCGCAAGCACACCCTGCTGGGCCGGTTCAAGCACGAGGCCGCGACCGTGCGGCTGACCTCGGACGGGCGTCCGGTCGTGTACACCGGCGACGACGAGCGGTTCGACTACTTCTACAAGTTCGTCGGCAGCAAGCGGATGAAGAAGGGGTCCTCCCGGGCCGCGCGCGAGCACAACCTCTCCCTGCTCGACGAGGGGACGCTGTACGTCGCCAAGCTCACCGGCGACTCCCCCGCGATCGAGATCGACGGCACCGGCAAGCTGCCGGGCGACGGCGAGTTCGACGGCAGCGGCGTGTGGATCCCGCTGGTCACCGCCGACGAGGACGGCGCCGTCTCGCACGTGGAGGGGATGAGCGCCGAGGAGGTGTGCGTCTTCACCCGCCTCGCCGGTGACAAGGTCGGCGCGACCAAGATGGACCGGCCCGAGGACATCGAGCCCTCGCCGAAGACCGGCAAGGTGTACGTCGCCCTCACCAACAACACCAACCGGGGCGTCGGCTCCTACGCCAAGGCGGACGAGGCCAACCCGCGCAACGCCAACAAGCACGGGCACGTCCTGGAGCTGACCGAGCACCGCAACCGCGCCGACAGCCTGAAGTTCGGCTGGTCGCTGTTCCTGGTGGCCGGTGACCCGGAGGACTCGGCGACGTACTTCGCGGGCTTCCCGAAGGAGAACGTCAGCCCGATCTCCTGCCCGGACAACGTGGCCTTCGACGACCACGGCAACCTGTGGCTCTCCACCGACGGCAACGCGCTCGGCACGCACGACGGCCTCTTCGGCGTGGCGACGTCGGGCGAGCGGCGCGGTGAGCTGAAGCAGTTCCTGACCGTGCCGACCGGCGCCGAGACCTGCGGTCCGCTCATCCAGGACCGGCGCGTGCTGGTCGCCGTGCAGCACCCGGGCGAGGTGGACGGCGCCTCGGTGGAGAACCCGGCCAGCACCTGGCCCGACGGTGCGGGCAAGATCGTGCGCCCGGCGGTCGTGGCGGTGTGGCGCGCGGACGGTTCCGACATCGGCGTCTGAGCGTCCTGACCGCCCTGACCGCCCTGAGGGCCTGAGGGCCTGAGGGGGGCCCTCAGGGATCACCCGTACCGGGCCGGGTCAGCCGGCCCGGTGCAGGGTGAGGTCGACGAGCAGGGCCCGGTGGTCGGTGTCGGCCAGGTCGAGGAACCGGGCCTCGCGTGAGGTGAAGTCCTCCGAGACCAGTACGTGGTCGATCTGGACCCCGAAGGTGGGCGCCGTCAGGGCCGGCCAGCTCGCGGTCCGCCCGGAACCGGCCAGCCGGGCCGCGTCGCGCAGTCCGGTGTCCAGCAGCGGCCGGAACGCGGCGTGGTCCTGGGAGGCGTTGAAGTCGCCGGCCAGGACGGTGGGGGTCTTGTCGTCCTTCGCGACGGCGTCGTGCAGCGCGTCCAGTTCCTCGCGCCAGACGTCGGTCTGGCCGGGCAGCGGGGGCATGGGGTGGGCGAGCTGGAGCCGTACGTCGGTGCCGCTGACCTCCGCGACGGCGGCGGGCATGCCCATCGTGCCCTCGACGCCCTTGGCGGCGCGCAGCGGGTAGCGGCTGAGGATGACGGAACCCTTCGAGCCGTCGCCCTCGACGGCCCGGCGGTCCGGGTAGGTCTTGCCCAGCTCCCGGCGGAGCGTGGTGTCGCAGGCCTGGTCGCACTCCTGGACGAACACGATGTCCGGTTCCTCGCGGCGGACTGCGGTGACGAGGGCGTCGGTGGCCTGTCCGAACTCGACGTTCGAGGTCAGTACGCGCAGTTCGGCGAAGGCCGGGCCGATGGGGTCGCCGGTCCTGCCGTAGGGCTGCATGAACCAGGCCAGCAGGCCGAGCAGCAGCACTCCCCAGAGCGCGCCGAACCACCAGTGGGTGAACACGGCGATCACGAGTGCGATGCCGAGGGGTATGAGCAGCCAGGGCAGGAACGCCAGGAGCTGCGGTACCGGGGTGATGCCGTCGGTGCCGGCGGTCCGGCAGCCGAGGACCACGCTCAGACCGGTGAACAGCAGGACCGCGCAGGTGAGGGCGGACCGTCGGCCGGCCCGTCTGCGGCGTACGTGCCGGGGGACCGCCCATGCGGCGGCCCTGGTGTCCGTGTTCAAGTCCCGGCCTTCCGCTCGGTGAAACAGGTGGTCCGTTTCGGTTTCTCCCTCAAATCCTTCATCAAAGACGGGGTGAGCGGTCGGAAAGTTCCCCTGGCGTTCCGGGAGCGGGAACAGCTGGTGTCCGGCGGCGGACACGGCCGGTGAGCCAGGACACCAGCGCGACGGTCAGGCCG
Source organism: Streptomyces sp. ISL-12 (assembly GCF_018614415.1). Taxonomy (GTDB): domain Bacteria; phylum Actinomycetota; class Actinomycetes; order Streptomycetales; family Streptomycetaceae; genus Streptomyces. The sequence continues at coordinate 8,671 of NZ_JAGGOO010000123.1, read as the reverse complement.
AGGGCGACGAGGAGCCAGGCGGCGGTGCGCAGGGTGGCCGTCAGGGCGTCGTAGACGGCCCCGGCGGCCGGGCCGTGCACCGTGCCCGGCAGTTCGGCCAGGGTGAGGCGGCGGCCGACGGCGACGGCCAGGGCGAGCAGCGCGCCGCCCAGGGCCGTGCCGAGGCCGGCGGCGGTGACGGCGCGGCGGCGCCGGGCGGCGACCGCGATGCCGGTGACGGCACAGGCGACGGCGGCGAAGGGGAGCCAGACGGCGGCGACATCCAGCGCGTGGTAGCCCCGGCGCAGCCGGTCCGCCTCGGCGGCGCCGAGGACGGTGACCGGGGTGGGGTGTACGGGGATGCGGTGCGCGAACGGTACGTGGTCCCGGACGAGCTGGTGTCTGACGCGGGCGGTGACGGGGGCCAGGTCGACGGTGACGGGGCGGTGGTCGTCGGCGCGGGGCGGCCGGCGCAGGGCGCGGACGACGGCGTCGTGGACGGTCCGGTTGGCGGCGTCCCAGCCGGCCCGGAACGCCTCGGTGCGGGTGAAGGAGCGGGCGGCGTCGTGCACGAAGAGGCGGGTGGCGCCGGGGGCGGGCCCGGGATCGATGTGGCTGAACACGCCGTCCCGGACGGTGTCCGCGACGGCGTCCCGGACGCGGGGGTCGGCGGCGAGGGGCGCCATGGCGTCGACGTAGCGGCCGGTGTCGGAGAGGGCGTAGGCCGCCCAGGCGGCGAGGGTGCCGCAGGGGGTGAGGAGGCAGGCGAGGGTGATCAGGACGGCCGACAGGGCGTGCCGGAGGCGCAGGCGGGGGCGGAGACGCAGACGTGGGGCCACGGGTCCAGGCAAGACGGCCGGGGGGTGGCGGGCGAGCGGCCCGACTGCATGTGGGGGCATGCGGTGGGCCGGACGGGTGGGGACGACCGCCCGCGCCGGGCGCGCACGACACGGTGCTGGTGTGCGCGGTCCGCGGCCGGAGCGCCGACGGGGACCGGTACGGGTGCTGCGCGCGGCGCCGGGGACGGGGTGGCGGGCCGGCCAGGGGCGGGCCGGTCAAGGCAGGCGGTGGCCGGTCGCGTCCTCGTGGGTGTAGTAGCGGTAGAACAGCGTGACGAACATGGCCGCCGCCACCGCCACCGAGATGCCCGCGGACAGGAGCACGCTCCGGCCGGACTGGTTGATCAGGAAGCCCACCGCGCAGCCGGTGAACGCGGCCCACAGCAGCGCGTGCTGCTCGCGCCGCAGCCGCGCGGCGACCGCGCGGACGACGGAGTACAGCACCACGAAGACGAGCGTGGTCAGCCAGCCGAACAGCAGGTTCCAGCCGGTGATCTCGGTGCCGTGGCGCCGGTTGGCCGCGGCCCACCAGCCGTAGACCAGCCCCAGCAGGACCGGCACCGCCCACTTCGCCACCAGGTGGGTCCGGGGACCGAAGACGTCGGAGTCCGGCGCCGGTGCCCGTGTCCCGCGGCCCCGCCTGCTCGTCGTACCGCCGTACCCGGTTTCCGCGTGCGCCATGAGGACGCTCCTCTCTGTCCTGGCCCCCGCCTACCAGGTCACACCCGGTGCCGCGCCCGGGCAACTCAGGATGCGGGCGCCGCGGGCGCGTGTTTCGCTGGGCGGGTGAGCGGTCGCGTCCGGATGAGGCCGGTGAGCCGGCCGTCGCGTGGTCGGCCGGGACGGGCCGGCCGGCTGTCCGGGGACCCGGGTGCCGCGCACCGGAACCCGTTGGTGCGGGTGGGCGGCCTCGGGGTCGGCTGGGTCCCGCCGCTGCTGCTGCTGACCGGCGTCGCGGCGGCCGACGCCAACACCGGCGGCGAGTTCCGGATGATCTCCTGGATCGTGCTGGTCCCCGGGATCGCCTCCGCCCTGTGCGGGGTGTGGGGCACCGCCGTCTACGCGGCTCTCGCCGTCGCCACGTACTTCACCGTGGACAGCGCCTGGCCGCACCAGTACCAGAGCGGGCTGCCCGACTTCATCCTCGTCGCCGTGGGCGGGCTGCTGGCCACCCTGGCCTGCGTGGTCCGGGTGCGCGGGGAGCGGCGGATGCTGCACATCCGGGACGTCGCCGACACCACCCGCCGCGTGGTGCTGCGCCCGCTGCCGCCGGGCTGGGGCGGCCTCGACCACGCCGCCGTCTACCTCCCGGCCGACGCCGAGGCCCGGGTGGGCGGCGACTTCTACGACATCCAGCCCGGCCCGCACGGCACCCGCGTCCTCGTCGGTGACGTGCAGGGCAAGGGGCTGGGCGCGGTGGAGACGGCGGCGGCGCTGCTCAGCGCCTTCCGTGAGGCCGGCTACCACGAGGCGGACCTGGCGACGGTCGCCGAGCGGCTGGAGGTGCGCATGACGCGGCACCGCGGCCACACCGCGGCGGTGCACGGCCGGGCGGGCGGCGGCGACCGGTTCGCCACCGCCGTGCTGGTCGGCTTCCCGCCCCGGGTGCCCGGCGCCGTCGACACCGTCGTCTTCGGTCACGAACCGCCGCTCGCGGTCGGCCCGCGCGGCGTACGGGAGCTGCCCGTCGACGGCGGGCTGCCGCTGGGCCTGGCCGAACTCGGCTCCGGGCCGCCGCCGGTGCGCCGGCTGGAGCTGGCCGCCGACGAGACGCTGCTGCTGGTCACGGACGGGGTGACGGAGGCCAGGGACCGGGACGGGGGCTTCTACCGGCACGCCGAGGAGGTCGCCCGGGCCGTCGCCGCCGACGCCCGCAACACCGCGCCGCGCCGGCTCGTGCGCCTCGTGCGCGACGGCACGCTGCGGCACTGCGACGGGCGGCTGGGCGACGACACGACGGTGTTCGCCGTCCGGCGCCGGGACCGGGCGTGAGGGGCGCGGCGGGCGGTTCGCGCGACGTCCGCGAGCCCCCGGCTCCGGCCGGGGCGGGGGTCACACTTTCCGCCGGGTGCCCCTCTTCGCAGCCGCAGCGGTTACGGTGCTGACGTACGTGATCGACAGGGGAGGGGACATGCCCGGAACCGTGCTGCTGCTGGCGGCTTCGCCCGTGGGCAAGGGACGCCTGGTGGACGCGGCCTCGGTGCTCCCCGTCCTCGCGGCCGTGCCGCCCCCGGTGCTGTCCGGGACGGACACCGCCAACGTCATCGAACTGGCCGACCCGCTCGACCCGCAGGCCGTGCTGACCCGGCTGCGGGCCGCCGCCGCGGCGCCCGGCCCGCTGACCGTGTACGTCACCGGACAGCTCCAGACCGACCGCCGCCAGCACCTGCCGCACCTGGCGCTGGCCCGCACCACCCCGGCCACCGTCCGCTACACCGCCCTGCCCTGGCACTGGATCAAGGAGGAGCTGCGGCTGCGCCCGACCGGGGCCACGACGCTCGTCCTCGACCTGCACGCCGACCAGGAGACCTGGGAGTGGCTCCAGCGGCACCCGCTGGACTGCGGGCGCAACAACGCCGTCTACGGCCGCGTCGCGCCGCCCCCGTCCCGGCGCGGGACGGCGGTCCCGGCGTACATGCGCGGGGTCGCGACCATCCTGCGCAGCGGGCACCGGCCGCCGTTGCAGCAGCTGCACGAGCAGGCGCTGGCCCGGGCCGCCGCCGAGGGCGGGGGCGGCCGCGTCCCCGACCTGGTGCTGACGGTGCCCGGCCCGGCCCCCGGCGACCCGCACGACGCCGTCACCGCGGCCGTGCAGGCCGGGCGGCACGCCGACGCCGACGCGCTGGCCGCCTCCCACGAGCGGGCCGCCGCCTACACGCACGGGCCGGCCTCCGAGGACGCGCTGCACTGGACGGAGGTCCGCGCCGACCTGGCGATGTTCGCCGGGGACCCGGTGCGCAGCTGCCGGGGCTGGCTGGAGGTGGCGCGGATGCGGCTCAACTCCGGGCAGGCGGCGGACGCGCCCGCCGTCGAGGCCGCCGTCGACCGGGCCCACCACCAGTGGGGGCAGATCCGCGATCCGCGCCAGGCCCGTGAACTGGGCCAGGTGCTCGCCGAGCTGCGGGGCCGGGTGCCCGGCCGGCGCGCGGGCGCCCTGGACCACGTACGCAAGCAGCTGGACCAGTTGCAGACCCAGGGCTGAACCCCGGTCCGGCCTGTCCGACCCCTCCCCCCTGCGCATTCCCGGTGCCATGATGGTGAGTTATGGCTAAGGGGGACGAAGTGGCCACACAGGACATCCGGGTTCGGCTGGACGGCACCGCGACCGAGAGCGACATCGGGGCCCTGCGCAAGTGGCTGGAGCGGGAGAAGCCGTTGGACGAGCTGGTCCGCGCCGGGCGGCTGCGCATCCACGAACGCCCGCACACGGACGAGTCCGGCGCCCCGATGGGCGTCGGGATGGAGATCGTCGTGGCGGTGACGTCGGGGGCCGCCTCGGTGGTGTTCCGGGAACTGCTGGACCAGGTCAAGGGGGCCGTGGAGGCCTGGCGGACCAATCGGCGCGAGGTGGAGGACGGCGAACCGCCCGAGGGCCGTGTCGACCCGGTGCACCCCGACGACAGGTAGGCCGGTGGCCGGTTTCGACCCGCGCGGGCAGGTGAACCGGGCGCTGCTGGTCGGGGTGTCCGAGTACGACGTCACGGAGCCGCCGTACGGCGTGCCCTGCGACCTGCCCGCGGTCAAGCACAACCTCAACCGGCTGCGGGACGCGCTGCAGCGCGGCCGGGTCTTCGGCGAGCGGGAGATCGTGGTGTCCCGGTCGCCGACGCTGGACGACTTCAGCCGGTCGCTGCGCACCGCCGCCGAGGAGGCCGAGGGCGTCCTGCTGCTGTACTTCGCCGGGCACGGGGCGATCCCCAGCGCGGGCGACGAGCTGTTCCTCCAGATGCGCAACGCCAGTGTGGTGGCGGGCGGGCACGCGGTGTTCCCGGGCGCGGAGATGTTCACCACCGTGCTGACGGTGCTCGCGGCCAGTCCGGCCCGGCGGATCGTGATCGTGCTGGACTGCTGTTTCGCGGGCAACGCGGCCTGGCTGTGGGAGACCTTCCGGGACAAGCGGCGGGTCCTGCTCCTGATGAGCGTGCAGGCCAACCACCGCACCGACGCGGGCGCTCCGGGCACGCCGACGCCGTTCACCGCCGAACTGCTGCGGGTGCTGGAGGAGCAGGACGGACGGGACGGGCGGGACGGGCGGGGCGGCGGCGGGCTGTGGTTCGGGGGGCTCGCCGAGGCGCTGCGCGAGGGGATGGCGGCCGGCGGCCACCGTACGGTGCGGTCGGCGCCGTGGGAGCCGCAGAGCCGGGCCGAGCCGGGGGAGGACGTACTGCTGTGGGCGCCGTCCGCCGCCCCGGACGAGCCGCCCGGGCCGACCGAGCCGGAAAAGCCGGGGAAGAAGCCGGAGCAGCAGGTCAGGGAGGGGGACGGGCCCCGCCGGCCCGGACTCCTCGACCGGACGGTCGCCGCCGTCGGGACGGTGGCCTCCGCCGTGGCCGGCGCCGTGGCCGGCGCGGTGACCGCGCTGTACCTGTTCGGGCGCCGGCTGCCGACCGTCCTCGTCGCCCTGCTCGCCCTCGCCCTGGCCGCCGCCGGCGTCGGCACCTACCGGCTCGTCTCCCCGCCCGGCTCCGGCGTGAGCTGCGCCCCTCCCCCGGAGCTGCGCGTGCTGACCGACCCCGACCTGGAGCCGACCGTGCGCGCCGCCGCCGACGCGTACCTCACCTCGGACGAGAACACCACGGACGACGGCTGCCGCCGCGCCGGCCTCACCGTCTACAGCGCGGGCACCGCCGACGCGGTCACCGCGCTGCGCCGGCAGACCGGTGCCTGGCAGGAACCCGGCGACGACCCCAACCCGCAGCGGGACGTGGGCCCGCAGCCGGACGTCTGGATACCCTCCTCCCCCGCCGACGTCGCCCGCGTGGCGTCGGGCCGGGACACCGACGCGGTCGCCGCGCTGGAGGAGGACCGGCAGCCGTTCGCGTACTCCCCCGTCGTCCTCGCCGTCCCGCAGGAGCTGGCCGCCGAGTCGCAGGACGAACGCGTCTCCGTCGCGCTCAACCGCATGATCGACGCCCTGCGCGGCCGTCGCGCGGACGCCGAGGTGCGCCGCCCGGACCCGGAGTTCGCGGACACCGGGCTGCTCGCCACCATCGGCCTGTACGGCACCCACTCCGGCGCCGAAGCCCGGGACGCGGCCGGTGCCGAACGCCGGGTCGCGCAGTCCGGCCCGCCCGCCCCGACCGCCGCCGAGCTGCTGTGCGCGCTGCCCGACGACGACGCCGTGGACGACCGCACCGCCGCCCTGGTCCCCGAGTTCCTGATGCGCAGCGGCGTCGGCTGCGACAGCGCGCGGCGCACCCCGCGGATGGCCCAGTACCCGGGCGACGTACCCGGCCTGGAGCCGGTCTTCGTCCGGGTGCGCTGGCGGGGCGCCGACCGCGACACGGCGGACCGGGACGCCGCCGCCGACGGTTTCCGCCGGTGGCTCACCCGGACCGGCGGGCGTCAGGTGTTCGCCGAGGCCGGGTTCCGGGCGGCGGACGGGGAGCGGGCGCTGCTGGACGAGGACGGCCGGGCCGCGGGGGTGCTGGCGGCCCCGGCCCCGCTGATCGAACCGGCCGGACGGGACGCGATGGAGGCGGCGCTGGAGGCATACCGGGACGTCGACGGGCCCGGCCGGGTGCTGTTCCTGCTCGACAGCTCCCGTTCGATGCGCGACGTCTGGGACGGGCCCAGCGGCGGCCCCGGTCTGATCGCCCGTTCGCTGGGCGGCCTCGGTGCGCGTGACGAGTACGGGGTGTGGGCGGTGTACGGCACGGGCGACGACCCGTACGACACCCTGCTGGCGACCGGACCGCACCGCCGGCGGGACGCCGAGCGGGCCCTGGACCGGGCCGCCGTCACCCGGTCGGCCGACGACGCCGATCCGCACCGCGCCCTGCTGGCCGCCTTCGACCACATGGAGCGGCGCGACGCCGAGCGGGAGCGGACCGGCCTGATCGTGTACGTCACCGACGACGAGGACGCCGGCCGGCTGCGCGGCGACCGGCTCGACGCCGTGCTGGACGCGGCCCGCGCGGCCGACGTGCCGGTGACGATGGTGTCCCTGGCGGGCGGCGGCTGCGACCCGGGCCGGCCCGACGCCCGGATCGCCGAGGCGAGCGGCGGACGCTGCCTGGACGCCGGCGACGACCCGGGCGCCGCCCTGCACGACGAGGTCGCCCGCACCGGAACGGGGGAGGAGGACTGATGCCCCGCCGCCCGATCGTCCGCCCGTTCCGCCGCCCGCTGGGCCGCCCGTCCCGCCGCCCGCTGAGCCGCCTGTCCCGCCGCCCGCTGAGCCGCCCGTCCCGCCGTCCGCTCGGCCTGCTGCTGGCCGCCGTACTGCTCGCCTCCGCCGCCTGCACGGGAGGCGGCGACGGCACCGGACCGGTCCCCTCCGACGACGTGCCCGGCTCCATCGTGGTCGCCAGCGGCCGGGACGTCACCGGGCAGAACGGGGTCCGCCGGCGGCTGATCGACGCCTGGAACGAACGGCAGGAGAAGGCGGGCAGCCACTACCAGGCCCGCCTGGTGGAGCTCCCCGGCAGCGCCGACGAGCAGCGCGGCCAGCTGCTCGGCGCCCTCCAGTCCGGCAGCTCCGCCTACGACGTGGTCAACCTGGACGTGACCTGGGTGCCGGAGTTCGCCGCCGCCGGCCTGGTCCGCCCGCTGCCCGAGGCGCTGGTCGACGACGACGTCGTCGACTCCGTGGCCGGCACCGCGCGCTGGGACGGGAAGGTCTACGCGGTCCCGTTCAACAGCGACGTCGGCCTTCTCTACTACCGGCGCGACCACCTCGCGCGGGCCGGCCTGGAGCGGACGGAGCTGGCCGGGGTGACCGACTGGCGGAAACTGGAGACGCTGATCGACGTCCTGGACGAGCGGGACGTCCCCGGCTACGAGAAGGGCTGGACCACCCAGCTCGCCGCCTACGAGGGCCGCACCGTCAACGCCGTGGAGGCGTTCGCCGCCGTACCGGGCGGCGTGCCGCTCACCGACGACGAGGGCCGCTACACGGCGACCGTCGAGGAACTCACCCGGGGCATCGCCGAGCTGCGCCGCCGCACGGCCACGCCGTACACCCTCGCCGACGCCGCGCAGTCCGACGAGGCGGCCTCCCTCGCCGACTTCGCGGACGGCCGCACCGCCTTCCTGCGGCACTGGCCGTGGGTGTACCGCACCCTGCACCAGAGCTTCTCCCCCGGTCAGCTGGGGGTGACGGCGCTGCCGGGCCGGGCGGTGCTCGGCGGCCAGAACCTGGCGGTGACGGCCGCCTCCCGGCGGGCGGACAAGGCGGCCGAGCTGATCGAGTTCCTCACCGGCAAGGAGAGCGAACGCTGTCTGCTGGACGCGGGGTTCGCGGCGACGCGGGTATCGGCGTACACCGACGACGACGTGCGGTGCCCGGTGGACACCGCCGGGACCCCGTCGGCCGCCCCCAGCGGGGAGCGGCCCGACCGGATGCCCCGGGACGCCGCCGACCGGCCCGCCTACGCCGCCTCCGTGCTGCTCCCCGCGCTGCGGCGGGCGGTGCAGCGGCCGCGGACCCCGCTGTACGGGGCGTTCACCCAGACGTTCACCGCGCAGCTCGGGCCGCTGTTCGGCACCGATCCGCCGGACGACGCGACGCTGGCGAAACGGCTGGACGCGGCGCTGCGGCGGGCGCTGCCGGGTTAGGGTCTGTCGTTTGGATCACGCCGCAGACGCGGGGTCTGGCACGCGCATCTGCGGCGTTGTCGTCACTCGCCGAC
>NZ_JAGGOO010000122.1 GCF_018614415.1 Streptomyces sp. ISL-12 | reverse complement strand
GGGGGACCCCCATCGCGTCGACTCCCTCCTCCGCCTTGCAGCTGCACGCACCAGACCCCGCTCACCGGCATGGACAAGTCCCGCCGGTGTCCTGCGTCCTGATCCAAACGACAGGCCCTAGCCGATGACCCGTCCCAGTTCGATCCGGTCGCCGCCTGACCGTCGAACTCCACGACCCGCTCAGCGGCCTGGCCGCCGGGGCCGAACTCTCCTCGCCCACCGGACTGCCGGTGCTGCGTTCCCGGGTCAGGCTGTGCAACGAGAGCGGCCAGGACGTCGTCGTCCAGTCCGTCACCAGCCTCCTGCTCGGAGCCCTGCGCTCCCCGGACCGGCTCGACGTCCACCGCGCCCGCAACGGTTGCTGGCGGAGTGCCGTTGGTACGCCGAGCCGCTGCGGGACACCGTCGTGGACATCAGCGTCGACGCACACCAGCACGACAGCCGGGCGGCGCTCACCGTCACCGGGCGCGGCAGCCGGCCCACCGACGGGCACCTGCCGATGGGCGCCCTCACCGCACGCGACGGCGGTCACGCGTGGGTGTGGCGGGTCGAGTCGCCGGCCGGCTGGCGCTGGGACCTCGGCGAGTACCACCGCGGCACCCACCTGGCGCTGAACGGGCCCACGGACGCAGAACACCAGTGGCGCGTCCGGCTGGAGCCCGGCGCCGACTTCACCACCGTGCCCGGGGTGCTCGCCCTCGGTGCCGGGCTGGACGACGCCTTCGGGGCGCTGATCTCCTACCGCCGTGCCGTACGCCGCCCGCACCCGGACCACGCCCGGCTGCCCGTCGTCTGCAACGACTACATGAACACCCTGATGGGCGACCCGACCACGCGGAAGCTGCTCCCGCTGATCGACGCGGCCGCCGAGGCCGGCGCGGAGTACTTCTGCGTCGACTCCGGGTGGTACGACGACGACACCGTCGGCTGGTGGGACAGCGTCGGCGAGTGGCTGCCCTCGGCACGCCGCTTCCCCGGCGGCGGTATCCGAGCGGTCCTCGACCGGATCAGGGAACGCGGCATGGTGCCCGGACCGTGGCTGGAGCCCGAGGTCGTCGGGGTGCGCAGCCCCGTCGCCTCCGCGCTGCCCGCGGAGGCGTTCTTCCAGCGCGACGGCGTGCGCCTGAGCGAACAGGGCCGCCACCAGCTCGACCTGCGGCACCCCGCCGCCCGGGCCCACCTCGACACGACGGTGGACCGGATCGTCGGCGACTGGGGCGTGGGCTACCTCGAACTGGACTACAACATCGTCGTCGACCCCGGCACCCGCGGGCCGGACGACATCGCCCCCGGCGCCGGACTGCTGGGACACGCGCGGGCCTACCTCGACTGGCTCTCCGGGGTGCTCGACCGGCATCCGCACCTGGTCGTCGAGAACTGCGCCTCCGGCGGCATGCGCATGGACGGCGCCCCCCCTCGCCGTCACCCAACTGCAGTCCACCAGTGACCAGCAGGACCCGCTGCGCTCCCCGCCCATCGCCGCCTCCGCGCCGACCGCCGTCCCGCCCGAGCAGGGCGCCGTCCGGGCCTACCCGCAGACCGACTACGACGGCGTCCTCAACGCCTTCACCCTGGGCGGCGCCCTGCTCGGCCGGATGCACCTGTCCGGCCACCTGGACAGGATGACGCCGGACCAACTGGCGCTCGTACGGGACGCGGTGGCCGTCCACAAGACCGTTCGCGACGAGCTGGCCGACGCCGTGCCCTGCTGGCCGCTCGGCCTGCCGGGGTGGACGGACGAGTGGCCGGCGCTGGGCATGCGCGTACCCGGCGGCCGTACGTCCTACCTCTCGGTGTGGCGCCGCGGCGGGGACGGCGACCTGCGCGTCGAGGCGCGGAACCTCCCGGGAGCGGTGGTGAGCGCGGAGATCCTGCATCCGACGCGGACCACCGGCTCCGTGGCCCGGGAGGGGGGCGGGGACGGGGGCGGCCTGCGGGTGTCGTTGCCGCACGTGCCGGGCGTACTGCTGATGCGTCTGCGGCATGCCTGAGGGATCAGACGGGGGTCGGCGCAGCGGGGAAGGAAGGACGACCTCGTGCCCACCATGGTTGCCGGGAGCCACGTGCCGCTGCTGCCGACGCCCGGTCCGCCGGACGGCTCCTGCCCGTTCCCCCGGATCGAAGAGGTCGAGGACTTCCTGGCCGGCCTCGTCTCCGGTCCGGCCCTGAGGCGAGGGCGCGCCGCGCAGGCCCGAGCCGCTCTTCCCGGGTACTGCCACGGTCCGGCTGTGCGCCGGGGCCGGGTCCGGTGTGCCACGTGGTGCGTCTCCGTCCCGTAGCACCCGGCTCCACGGACGATCCGCACCAGGGCCGTCTCGTCCGCTGTACGGCCGGGTCGCATGGCCGGCTCCTGGAGCACTCTGCCCTGCCCGCCCCCGTGGCCAAGCGCTGAGAGGGTGCGAGCGGGTATGCGATGTGCTTACCTGCGTTTCTGCTGGTCGCTCCGGACCGAACCAAAGAAAGGCGCTTGCTCGGTTCCTCCGTCGCGGCGCTGGCCGATCAACCGCCCGCCGGCCCGCGCGACGGCCACGTGACCGGCGGCTACAGCCGGCGCAGCACAGAACTCAGCGTTTCGATCTCCCGCGCGGAGAGCTTGTCGGTGAAGTGGCGGCGTACCGCGGCGTACAGGCCGGGCTGTACGGCGGTGATGGTCTGGCGTCCGGTGTCGGTGAGGGTGACGGTGACGCTGGTGCCGCCGGCGCGTTCACGGGCGACGAGGCCGCGCTTGCCCATGCGGGTGAGCTGGTGGGAGATGCGGGTGCGGTCCCAGCCGAGCGACGCGGCGAGCTCGCTCTGGCGCAGGGAACCCCCCGCCTTGCCGAGGTTGACGAGGATCGTCAGGTCCGGCTCGGACAGGCCCGCCGCCTCGGCGGTGTCCGCGATCACCCGGGCGCGGACGAGTTCGTGGGCGCGCTTGAAGGAGGACCAGAGGTCGACGGGATCCGGTGCGGTCCGGCCCAGGGGTTCGTCCGGTTCGGAAACTCCGTCGGCTGGTGGCGTTGACATATCAACACGCCCCTTTCTAGTGTTGAGATGTCAACGCTAGCAGGCGGCTGCGCCCTCACCTCACCCACCTCACCCCGCGGAAGGATCCATGCAGACCCGAATCCTTGGAACCGACGGCCCACAGGTCACCCCTCTCGCGCTGGGCTGCGCCAACATGTCCGACCACGACGCCCCCGCCGACGAGGCCGACGCCCTCGCCACCATCCGCACGGCCCTCGACGCCGGCGTCACCCTCCTCGACACCGCCGACTTCTACGGCATGGGCCACAACGAAGACCTCATCCGCCGCGCCCTGCGCGAGGGAGATCGCGAAAAGGCGGTGTTGAGCGTCAAGTTCGGCGGTCTGCGCGGCCCCGACGGAGCCTTCGTCGGCATCGAGGGCCGTCCCGCCCATGTGAAGAACGCGCTCGCCTACTCGCTGCGCCGCCTCGGCACCGACCACGTCGACATCTACCGCCCCTCCCGGCTCGACCCCGGCACCCCGATCGAGGACACGGTCGGCGCCATCGCCGAGCTCGTCCAGGCCGGATACGTGCGCCACATCGGGCTCTCCGAGGTCGGGCCGGAGACCATCCGCCGCGCCCACGCCGTGCATCCGATCTGCGACGTACAGATCGAGTACTCCCTGTTCAGCCGCGCCCCTGAGACCAACGGCATCCTGGACACCTGCCGCGACCTGGGGATCGGCGTCACCGCGTACGGGGTCCTCGCGCACGGTCTGCTCACCGGCACCTACCGGCAGCCCGCCGGAGGTGACCCGCGCGCCCACTGGCTGCCCCGCTTCCACCCCGACCACCTCGCCGCGAACCTCGCCCTCGCCGACCGGCTACGGCCGCTCGCCGGCGCGCGCGGCACCAGCGTCGCCCAACTCGCCACCGCCTGGGTCGTCACCCAGGGCCGTCGGCGCGGCACCGTCGTGGCCGTCCTGGGCGCCCGTCGGCCCCGCCGCGTCGAGGAGGCCGTGGCCGCGGCCGGCGTCACCCTGACCGACGACGAGCTGCGCGCGATCGACGCGGCCGTCCCGGCCGACGCGGTGGCGGGTACCCGGTACGCCGCACCCCTCATGGCCTTGCTGGACAGCGAGCGCGCCCCGAACCCGGTCCGCGCGCACACAGAGAACGGACTGTGAGCCATGAACACATCCGCGTCACCGCTCGCCGAGCTGGCCCGGTCCGAGAAGCCGATCGGGGTGGGGATCATCGGGCTAGGAGCGCACGGGAGTTGGGCCGAGCGCTCCCACCTGCCGGCCCTGCGCGCCGTCCCGGGGTACGAGTTGAGGGCCCTGAGCACGAGTTCGAAACCGTCGGCGGAGCGCTCCGGGCACCGGCACGGTGTGTCCCGCACCTTCGGGACGGCGGCCGAACTGGTCGCCTGCGACGAGGTGGACCTGGTGGTCGTGGCGGTGAAGGTGCCGCACCACCGGGAACTGGTGCGCACCGCGCTGAGCGCCGGCAAGAGCGTGCTGTGCGAGTGGCCGCTCGGCAACGGGCTCGCCCAGGCCGAGGACATGGCGCGACAGGCACGCGACCTCGCTGTGCCGACCGTCGTCGGACTCCAGGCGCGGTCGCACCCGGTCCTCGCCCACGCACGGGACCTCGTGGCCGACGGCTACGTGGGGGAGGTGCTGTCCACGACGGTCGTCGGCTCCGGCGGCACCTGGGGCGCCACCGTGAACCCCGGCGACCACTACGTGCTCGACGCCGCCAACGGCACGACACTGCTGACCGTTCCCTTCGGCCACACCCTCGACGGACTCGCCTCCGTTCTGGGCGAGCCCGAGGAACTGCGGATCCGGCCGGTGTCGCGGCGTACGTCGGCCGTGGACACCGGGAGCGGACGGCCGGTACCCATGACCGCCGCGGACCAGGTGGTGGCCTCGGGACGGCTGCCGGGCGGCGCGGTGGCCACCTTCCACTACCGCGGCGGCATGTCCCGGGGAACCAACTTCCGCTGGGAGATCAACGGCACCGAGGGCGACCTCGTCCTCACCGCCCCGATCGGCCATCCCCAGCTCAGCCCGCTCACCCTCGAAGGCGGCCGGGACACGTCCACCGGCCTCACTCCCCTGACGGTCCCGGCATCGTACGTCCGCGTCCCGGAACTGGACCCGCGAGCCGACGCGGCCGCCTACGCGGTCGCGCATGCCTACCGCCGGTTCCTGGACGACCTGCGCGAGGGCACGTCGGCGGTACCCGACTTCGCACACGGCGCCGCCCGGCACCGCAGTATCGAATCGGCCGTCACGACGACGTGACCGGACGCGCGGGCTTGCGCCGGATGCCGGCTCCGGCGGCGGCGAGCAGTGCGACGAGGGCCGCCGCGACGAGAGCGCGGCGGTAGCCGTGGGCCAAGGCGGCGGGCCCGGGTGTCGTGCGGTCGGCGGCGGGGCCCGCGAGGGACGTGAGGACCGCGAGCCCCAGAGCGCCGCCGACCTGCCGGGAGGTGTTGATCAGCCCGCCCGCGATGCCGGAGTGCCGGGGCCCCAAGCCCGCGACGCCCATCCCCGTCAGGGGTACGAAGGCCAGGCCCAGGCCGGTGCCGATGAGGACGGACGGGCCGAACAGGTCGGAGAGGAACGTTCCGTCGACCGGCAGCCGGGCCAGCCACAGAAGGCCGGCCGCGAGCACGACGAAGCCCGGCAGGAGCGTGCCCCGCAGCCGCCCCGCGCCCCAGGACGCCGTCATCAGGGCCGCCGCGAGCGGCACTTGGGTGAGGCCGGCTTCGAGGGGGGAGTAACCGAGGACTCGCTGCTGGTAGAGCGGAAGGAAGAAGAACGTGGCGACCCACACCGCTCCGAGCGGCAGCATCAGCAGATTGCCCGCCACGGCCGAACGGTTGCGCAGCAGCACCGGCGGCAGCAGCGGGTCCCGCGCGCGTCGCTCGACCGGCATGAGCGTCAGCAGCAGGAGCACTCCGGCTGCCAGGACGACGAAGCCCGGCAGCGGCAACCGGCCCTGGGCGCCCAGGCCGAGGACGAGCAGGGTGAGACCGGCCGTCACGACGAGCGCGCCGGGCAGATCGAGGCGGGCGGCGCGCTCACGCTCACCCCGGCCCAGAAGCAGCGGAGTGGCCGCGATGCCCGGCAGGGCGAGGAGGGCGCTGAGGGCGAAGACGGCCCACCAGCCCAGGGCACTGGTGAGCACTCCGCCGAGCAGGACCCCCGCGGCGCCCCCGGCCGCCGAGGCCGCTCCCCACCAGCCCAGGGCCTTGCCACGCCCGGGCCCCGGGGGCCAGTGGGCCAGCAGGATCGCCAGACCGCCTTCGGCACCGGCCGGCTGCCCAGTGAGGCCGTCTTCGTCCAGGCGGACGGCACCACCGGTGAGGACGAGGGATACCTGCTGACCGTCGTGAGCGACCTGAACGCCGACGCGTCCAGGATGCTCGTCCTCGACGCCTCCGACCTCACCGTGTCCCCGGTCGCCACGATCCACCTGCCGCGGCGCGTGCCCGCCGTGATCCACGGCTCGTGGATCCCCGACTCCGCCCTCTGACCGCCCCGGGAGGGGCGTCAGTCGGTGGCCCGGATCCGCTTCTCGGGGTACCCGTTCGGACAGACGCAGCTGGCCGAGCCGATGCTGCGCGCTCAGGAGTGGACGCCGCGGCGCCGCAGCGCCAGTTCCAGCGCGCGCACCGCGTAGTACGTGCGGGACTTGACGGTCCCCCGGGCCACGCCGAGCGCCTCGGCGGTCTCGGCGACGCTGTGGCCCAGGAAGTACGTGTGGTGCAGGATCTGCCGCTGCAGGGGCGTGAGGTCGTCCAGGGCGTCGTGGACGACGTGCCGCAGCAGGATCTGTTCGACGTCGTCCTCGACGGGGAGGACGACGTCGTCGACCGGGCCGGCGCTGACGGGCCGGATCAGCCGGGCCCGGTGGTCGTCGATCGACAGGTTCCGCACGACGGTGAAGAGCCACGGCCGCAACCCGGTCGCCGCCTGCTGCCGCAGCAGGCCGACGTGCCGCCAAGCGCGGACGGCGGCCTCCTGGAGGATGTCCTCGGCCCTGACCCAGTCCCCGCCCAGCAGGCGCGCGGCGTAGCGCAGCAGCTCGCTGCCGTGTTCGTCGTAGACCAGGCGGACGAAGCGCTCGCAGTCCGGGTCGCCGGCGTCGGGACGGGTTCCGTGCCGGTCACCCGGCCGTTCGCACGTCCGTGGGGCGGAAGTGCCCTGCGAGGCCCTCGTGGCTTGCCTCATGGCGCCGACGGCCCCCATGTTTCCTCCTGCTGACTTCGGCCCTCGCCCGGTGGCGCCGGCGTCGTCAGCGTGGGGGAGACCGCTTGGCCGATCCTTGTCGTCGTCTTGCCGGGCCGAACCGTCCGGGGGACCCTCCCGCCGGTCAGGTGAACCGGCGGCGCCGGCCGCCCGTGGAACCGGTACGGGCGGCCGACGGGTGAGCGGAGGTGAGCAGCGTTCGGGCTGTCGGGTGAGTACTCGACCGGGTGAGGGTGGCACCGAGCGAGAGAGGTGCCACCGTGACCACCGTGGAGTTTCGTTTGCTGGGCGCGCTGGAAGCGCGGCGGGACGCCGAGGTACTGGCTCTGGGGCCGCCCAAGCGACGCGCCCTGCTCCTGCGTCTGCTGCTGGATAACGGCCACACCGTCGGTGTGGAACGGCTCTGCGACGACCTCTGGAACGGCCGGCCTCCCCCCAGCGCCGTCTCCTCGGTCCACGCGCACATCAGCAGACTGCGCGCGGTGCTGGAACCCGGCCGCGGGCGCGAGGAGCGGCCCGCACTCCTGCGCAGCGTCCCCACCGGGTACGCCCTGTGCGTCCCGCCCGACCTGCTGGACTCGGCGCGGTTCGAACGGTCCGTGCGGCAGGCGCACGCGCTGGCGGCCGACGGCCGGGTCGGCGAGGCCCGCCAGGAGGCCGAGCGCGCGCTGGGCATGTGGCGCGGCACTCCGCTCCTCGACGCCCGCGACCACCGGTTCGCGCAGGCCGAGACCAGCAGGCTCGAAGGCCTCCGGCTGTCGGCCGAGGAACTCCGTACCACCCTGCTGCTGCGGGAGGGAGAGACGCTCCAGGCCGTCACCAGCGCGGAACGGCTCATCGCGCGCGACCCCCTGCGCGAGGCGTCCTGGGCCGTGCTCATGCGCGCGCTGTACTGCGCGGGCCGGCCCGCGGAGGCACTGCGACGCTACGAGGAGGTACGCGCCCTCCTGGCCCGGGACCTCGGCCTCGACCCCGGCCCCACGCTGCGCGAGACGCAGCTCGCGGTCCTCCGTCATGACACGGCGGCCCTGCGGCCACCGGGCCGGCGCGCTCCGGCCACCGCGCGGGACGCGGACCCGGACCTGCCGGGCCGGGCGGCGGAACTCGGACGGCTGTCCGAGGTACTGCGGAGCGCCGCCGCCGGTCGCGCGGGGTGGGCCGTGGTGTCCGGGGAGCCGGGGGCGGGCAAGACCCGGATCGCCGAGGAGGTGGCCCGGGGGGCCGCCGAGACCGGCTGGGAGGTCCTGTGGACGCGGTGCGCCGAGGAAAGCTACCCGGGGGCCCGGGTCCCGGACCGCCAACTGCGGCGGCTGCGAGGGCAGCTGGAGCGGCTGACCGAGAACGCGGGCGGCGCCGCCCCGAGACCCACCCTGTACGTCGTCGAGGACGTCCACCTGGCCTCGGACGACGTACGGGGGCTGCTGCTCACCTGCGCGCGGACACTGCGCGAGTCGCCGTACGCGGTGCTGTGCACCGTGGCGGACGACGCGGGCCCGGCCACGGAACGCTTCCTGGCCGAGCTGGCGGGCCGCGGCGCCGACCTGATACCGCTCGCTCCGCTGACGGAGTCCGCGGTACGGCTCGTCGCGTCAGCGTCAGCGTCAGCGTCAGCGGAGGCGGCTTGCCGGCTGCGTGAACTGAGCGGCGGCAACCCCTTCCTGCTCGACCAGTTGATCCGTCATTCCGCGCATTCCGTCTCCGGCGGGCGGGTGCCCGTGCCGCCGGCCGTCCGGAGCATGGTCAGGGCCAGGCTCGCCGCACTGTCGCCCGCCGCGCGGCAGGTCGTCGACCGGGCGGCCGTGCTCGGTGACCGGCCCGACATGCGGCGCGTGGCCCGGCTCGGCCGGATGCCGGTCGGCGAGGTGCTGGTGCTGGCGGACCAGGCCGTCGCGGTGCGGCTGCTGTCCTGGACCGAGGTGGCGTCGCCGTACTCCGGTCAGGGCTACCGCTTCCCGGCCGGGGTGCTCCGGCTGGCCGTGCTCGGTGAACTGAGTCCCGTACGCCGCCACACCCTGCGCACCGACGCCACCCGCGCGCTCGCTCGGCAGTAGCAACCGGCGACCGGCAACCCGCGACCGGCCTCCGGCCGACGAGACGGGAAGGTGCTCCGCCGCCCCCGCGCGCGGCCGGGTGCCGGGGCGCACCCTGTCGTGCGTCCCGGCACCCGGGCTCCGCCGGCGGGCGCGACGTCGGTCTTCCGACACCTGGCTCCACACCCGAGCCGCCGCCCTTAACCTCCGCCGACTGATCAACCTTGGGCTCACCCACACCAGTGGTACCTGGCACATCGTACCGGCCGGTGCATGACCGCAGGGGCTGTCCGGCCTGACGGCCGGACAGCCCCTCACCAAGATCTTCATCGACCTTCTAGTCGGAGATCTTGTGCCACGCGATGCGAGGCGCCCTCAGCCGGATGCTCTGCACCGTGCTCTCGGCGGCCACCCGGCCGTCGGCACGCCCCACCACGCGGACGACGGCCTGGTCGCCCACGACCACGTGCGCCGTGATGGAGCCCTGGCCGGCGTGACACGCCTGGAAGCCGTTGCCGACGGCCGGGAAACCGTACTGGTGCTGGACCAGGCCGGAGCCGAACAGGACGCCGGCGCCGTCGCGCTGGAGGCCGAACGTGATCCACACGTTGGTGCTGTACCTGGCGGTGGCGCAGATCTGGCCCACCGCCATGGCGGTCACCATGTACACACCGGCTTCCGGCAGCGTCGCCACGCAGTCGGTGGACGTCCACGCGCCGCCGAGCGGCAGCGTCCGGTCCTGACCGGAGGCACGCCCGTACACGGGGGTGAGCCGGGCGCCGATGGTCCAGGTGTCCGGGCAGTCGTCCGCGCCGTTGTCGATGACATCGATGTCCACGGAGCGCGCGGGGCCGATGTTCGCACCCCGGTCGATTCCGGAGAGCGCCGTGCGGGGGACGCGGAGTCCGTTCTCCGTGCAGGCGAGCGCGTTGCACTCGTCCTGCTCGACGACCGGCTCCAGCCGGTAGGGAGTCGCGGGGTCGCCGGTTCCGGTGACCTCGATGCAGTCGCTGCTGACGATGGTCGTTCGCTGGGGAGGAGGCATGGCAGGTCCCTGAATTCCTGGGGGGTGGTGCGGCGTTCGAGTGCGCCGCCTTGTGCCTCGAAATTAGGATTGGCGCAGTGGTTCGACAATGGCGCTGAAGTCGGTCGTGGATTCACTGGATGTGAATAAGACGCTTATCACTATGATCTGATTGCGCTGTTGTGTGCTGCGTTCACGCCAGTGGGCTACCGGCCCGTGGCGGTCCGTGCCGCCAGGGCGAGTGTACGTGCCCGCGGCCGTCCGTATGGCCGGCATGGCCACCTTCGCGGAATACGGCGAATTCGATGAAAGCCGCATGTCATCTCCCGCCCGCGTCAACGGAATTGGGACTCTCCCTCCTCTCGGCGTACTGGGTCAACGGACTTTCGCGGCATTCACCTCCCCAGGGTGGTGCCGTTTTTCCGACGTGTCGTTAGTCGTAGTGCTCCGGCCGCGACGGCCGGTGAGCGATCCGACAGTGAAGAAGGACGGGTACAGATGAACGGCACTCGACGCGTGGCGGCAGTGACCTCGATCGTGGGGATGCTCATGGCTGTTCCGGCCGGCATGGCCACGGCCCACGCCGGTGACGGCGACGCGGGACCGGGCGGTGTGCTGTCCAACGTCACCGGCCGGAACTCCTCCGGCCACGCCAACCTCTGCGGCACGGGCAAGGTGGCGCTGTTCAAGGAGCGCACCTGTGTGACCGAGGACGGCGGGAAGGGCGGCGGCGACCAGGTGGGCCCCAGCGGCGGCATCCTGTCCAACCTGGTCTTCGCCCGGAACGCCTCCGGCCACAGCAACAACTGCGGCAACGAGACGGTGGCGGTGTTCAGCAGGACCACCTGCGTCACCACGGAACGTTCCGGCCACTGAGCAACCGCACCGGTCCAGCAGACAGAGGTGTCATGATGGCGTCGACTTCGCCAACTTCCCTGTGCGTCGGCGTAGTAGCGCCCCTGACGGGTCGGCTGGCCCCCCTCGGGTCACCGTTGTCGTACGCGCTGCGCAGGCTCACCCCTCGACTCGCGCGCGTGCGCAACGGTGGCCGCCACCACGACGTGACCATCGCCGTGCGCGACAGCCGCTCCGATCCCGACGCGGCCCGGCGGGCCGTGCACGACCTGGCCGACGCCGACGGCGCGCACGTCGTGCTCACCATGGCCGGCACCCGGGTCCTGCCCGCCGTCACCCGGGCCTGCGAAGAGGCCGGGGTGCCCTGTGTGTCGACCACGTTCCCCTGGCAGGCGTACGTCCACACGCGCGGCGCCGAGCCCGGGCACCGTTTCCGGTGGACGTACCACTTCGCGTGGGGACTGGACGACATCGCGGCCGTCTTCGCCGACCTGTGGGAGCGCGTGGACGGACGAGGCGCCGTCGGGTGCCTGTGGAACGACGACCTCCAGGGCGCCCTGCTGCGGCACGAGCGGTACGGCTTCGCCCCGGTGACGTCCCCGCGCGGGCACGCCCTCGTCGACCTCGGCGCCTACCCGGAACCGGCCGACGGCTTCCACTCGCAGGTCGGCCGGATGCGCGAGCACGGCGCCGATGTCATCACCAGCGCCGCGACGGCCACCGACCTCGCCCTCTTCCACCGCCAGGCCCGCGAGGAGGGGCTCCGTCCGCGGCTGATCACCTGCTCACGCTGGCTGACCTACCCGCACACCCACACCGCTCCCGCCCCCGGCGTCCACGGTGAACTCGCCGACGCGGGCGTGGCCACCCTGGTCTACTGGAGTCCCGGCCACCCCTACCGCTCCAGCCTGGACGGCACCACGTGTGCCGAACTCGCCCACGCCTACCAGCGGGACACCGGCACGGCGTGGCTCCAGCCCCTCGGCCTGGCCCACGCCCTCCTGGAGACCGCACACCACGCCCTCACCGTCGCGAGCGACCCCACCGACCGGGCCTCCGTCGCCGACGCCCTCGCCGGCACCAGGCTCGACACCATCGCCGGGCGCCTCGACTGGACCCGGGGGCCGACGCCCAACATCGCCCTGCTCCCCCTGGCCGGCGGGCAGTGGCAGCACGACGCGGAAGGCCCCCGGCTCGCCGTCGTCAGCAACCGCGCGCACCCGGACGTACCGCTCACCGGGGAACTGACGACGGCACATTGACACGGGTACGGGGGGAGGCCGCACCGAACCGGTCGGGGACGAGGGCCGTAGCAACAGGTGTGAGGCACCGGGGAGTCACCGCCCCGGGCCGCTTCGTTCACCAGCAGCCCGTACCGGGCGGAAAGCAGTTCTCATGCACACCACCCTCACCGCCCTCATGGCCGTCGTCATCGTCATCGCCCTCGGCGCCACCGCCGTCGCCAGGGGCCGCTGGTCCGGTCCCTGGTGGCTGGTGCTGATCGGCGCGCTCGTGGCGTACCCCTTCTCCCACACGTTGCTGGACCGGGTGTCCGACGCGCCCGGCGGCTGGCTCCGCTGGGCCTTCCAGATCGCCTGCGGCATGGTGCTGGCCGTCCTCTTCGCCCCGCTCTACCACCGGTTCCGCAAGCCGGGCGAGGACCGGGCCGGGGAGCGGGCGGAGGGGCGGGCCGGTTCCCGGCCGGCCGGCTGAGGCACGGCCGGCTCATGCCCGGCTCAGGAAGTGAACGGGACGGCGTCGGCGGGGTCGGTGTGCCAGTTGGTCGTCACGGGCTCGTCGACGACGGCGCTGTCGATGTCGAGGGAGACGGGGTTGGGGTCGCCCTCGCTGACGGAGGCGATGATCGTGCTGTACTCCACGCCGGTGTCGCTGTCGGCGCTCTTCGGGTTGACCCCCGCGTACACCGTCTTGCCGCCGCTGAGGGTGATCTCCTCGCCCGCGACCTGCTCGGCGGGACCGGCCTGGGTGCCGCCGGAGCCGAAGGCGAAGACGGGCAGACCGGCGGGCAGTACGCAGGTGATGCCGGACTTGGCCTTGACGCTGACCTGGTAGTAGCCGCCGGCCTGCGTCTTGGACTCGGCGGACCACTGGAGGTCGTTGGTGCCGCAGCTCTGGCCGTACCCGCTCTTGTCGGCGGCATCGGAGTCGCCCTCGGACGACGAGGACTGGCCCTCGGCCTCGCCGCCGCTGCCGCCGGTCCCGCCGCTCTGCGTGGCGGTCGGGGTGGCCGTGGCGCCGGCCGCCGCGCCCGCTGAGGTGCTGGAGGAGGCCGACTCCGTGTCGGCGGCGTCGGTCGAGCCGTCGTCGCAGGCGGTCATGAGCAGGCCGGCGCTCAGGGCGGCGGAGACGACGAGGGCGGTGCGCAGGCGGCGGTTCATGACGGGGGTCCTCTCGGTCGGTGGGCGGGCCGCGGCGTGTTCCACGGTTCCGCCTTCTCAGTCAGCACGACGACCGGCTGAGCCGGCTGGTTCGGTCGGCGCATCCGATCAGGACGCCCCCGGCACAGCGCTGTGACAAACGGAGCCGGAACAAGAAACAAGAACGAGAAACAAGAACGAGGGGAACGAGGGAGCATGAGTGATCTGTTCATCGTGCGGGTGGCGCTCGGCGTGGGGCTCGCCCTGCCGGCGGGACTGGCCGTGCTGGCGCTGGCGGGGCTGGCCCACGCGGCCCGGCCCTCCGCCCGCCGGGCCGCGCGGCGCCCCGGCCCGGCGGGCGGAGGGCCGGGTACCGGGGAGTCCCACACCCCCTAGGAGCGTCGGGAGCTTCAGCGGCCCGCAGGGCCGCCGATCGCGGCGAGCAGCTCGGCCCTGCCGGGTCCCGGTTCGCCGTAGGGCGGCCGGAGGCCGAAGGCGGCGATCCGTGCGGCCGTCTCGGCCTCGGGGAGCCGGGCCCCGGGGCCGGTGAGCAGCGCGGCTCCGGCCGCGTACACCCGCAGCAGGTCGGGGTCCCGGAACTTGAGCGCGTCCAGCGCCCTCCGGATGTGCCACTCCCGGTCATCGGTGTCGTACGGCGTGGGGACGTCCGCCCCCACCGCGTCGATCTCGGCGAGCCGGTGCCGGTCCCAGCCGGCGATGCCGCGGTGGACCGGCCCGAGTGCCGTCTCCGTCGTGTCCGCGAACGTCAGGGCGAGCTTCTGCGGATCGTCGGTGGCGGTGGTGCGCAGCAGGTCGCGGAGCGCGGTGGCGTGCAGCGCGCCCAGCGACAGGCCGAGGCCGAACAGCGGGTTGGTCGTGGCCCAGGCGTCCCCGATGCTCAGCACCCCGGTCGCCACGGGGACGCCGTCGACGACGAAACGCCGGTACCTGCGCTCCATGCCGGACATGGCCATGATGTCCGTGACGGGTTCGCCGTACTCGGCCAGGTGCGCGACCGGCGGCAGCAGGGCCACGGCCCGGTGCCACGCCGCCGGGCGGGCCAGTGCCCGCAGGGCGCGGTCACGGCTGGAGACGCCGACCGACAGCGACCAGACGCCCGCGTCCCCCAGGGTCGCGACGGTCGACACGCACGCGTAGTGGGCGCTGTGCGCGGCCGGCAGCTCGGGTACGCGGCCGTCCGCCGAGCGGAAGTACCGGGTGTACGCCAGGAACCCGTCCTCCGCCCGTTCCTCGACGGGGCCCGGCGCGCCGAGGTCCCGCAGCATCCTGCCCACGGGCGAGTTGCGGCCGCAGGCGTCGATCACCAGGTCGGCGAGGAGGGCTTCGCCGCTCCTGGTGAGCACCCCGGCGACATGAGGGCGCCGCGGCGCCCGCTCGTTACCGGGCAGCAGCGCCGCGACCGCGGTGCCGCGGCGCACCGTGAGGCGGTCACAGCCCTCGGCGACGGAGCCGAGCGCCGCCTCCAGCAGCGGACGGCGGGCCGTCATCATGGCGAACCGGTCGTCGCCCGGGCGCCACGCGCCGGCCGCGCCGAGCCGCCGCGGACCGTCGAGGAGGTTCGCGGGCACCGCGCCCCGGGCCGTCAGTTCCGTCACCACGTCGGGCAGTTCGTCCGTCAGGGTCCTGAGCACCGCGGGCAGCAGCAGATGCGGGTGGCGGAACTGGCTGACGCCCGGCCGGTGCCACCCCCGCCACACCTCCTCGCCGTCCCCCGCGGGCGGCGGCGCGCCGTCGCGCTCCAGCACGGTGACCCGGTGCCCGTCACGGGCCAGCATCATCGCGGCCATGAGTCCGACGGGTCCGGCTCCCAGTACGACTACGTCCATCACACCTTCTCCTGGTCGCGCTCCGCGGCGGAGCGACGGCCACCAGGCTGGGCGCGGGCGTTGTCCGCTTTCCAGACCGGTTCGCTGCCCAGTGCGACCGGACGGTGCTCATTCAGGAGTGATCGGCAGGCGTCCGTGTGCGCGTCCGCGGGTTCGGCGCCGTACACCTCCTGGCGGCACAGCGCGCCACAGCGCGTCGCGGAGCCGGCGACGACTCCACGCGCGCTGCCACCTGCGACGTCATGCAGCGCATCCTCGCGCTGACCGCAGCGATTCAGTTCGGATCTCCGGGTGAACGAACGAGAGACGGCGCCGTGATGCGCCAGTTCTACGGCTGGTGTGCGGCTTCGGGACGCGTCGGTGGGGATGGCGGCTGTGCCATGGTGACGGTGTAGCGCCAGAACGGTCGTACAAGCAGTGCGCCGACGATGACGAAGACCATGCAGAGCAGCGAACTGCCTGTCCACGCGAGACCGAGACCGGTGGCGGAGGCCATGGCGCCGGCACGTAGGTCTCCGAGGCGCGGACCGCCGGCGACGACGACGGTGAAAACGCCTTGCAGCCGGCCGCGCATGGCGTCTGGTGCGTAGGTCTGCAGAATCGTCTCGCGGTAGACCGCGCTGACGAGGTCCGCCGCTCCGGCAGCGGCCAGCAGTGCCGCGGCCGCGAGGAGGTGGTGGACGGTGCCCGCGAGGGCGATGGCCGCCGCCCAGGTGGCGACGGCGATCGCCAGCGCCCGGCCTTGGCGGCGCACTCGTCCGATCCATCCGCTGAACAGCCCCGCTGCGACCGACCCGATGGCGATGGCCGAGTACAACAGTCCCACTCCTCCGCCGAAGCGCAGCCGTGCCGCTTCCGGGAACAGGGCGGTCGGCATGGCCATCGTCATCGCCGCGATGTCGACCGCGAAGGACATCCAGAGCACGGGGGCGGCGGCGATGAACCGCAGCCCGTCGAAGACCGAGCGCAGCCCGCCGGTGCGGGCCCCCGAGCCGGTCGGCGGGATCGGGGGCAGGTGAACGGCCGAGTACAGCAGGACGGAGAAGAGCACGGCGTCGGCGCCGTAGGCCCAGCAGTAACCGTTCGGCAGCGAGATCAGGAGGCCCGCCACAAGGGGCCCGGCGACCTGCCCGACATTGCCGGCGGTGAAGTACAGCGTGTTCGCGGCGGGTACCAACGAGGTGGGGACGATGCGGGGAATGATCGCGCCCCGGGCCGCGGACGACACGGCGAAGGCGCCGGCCTGGACAGCGACGAGGGCGAGGATGAGGGGCACCGAGCGCAGATCGGCGAGCGCCTGGAACAGCAGGGCGAGTGTGATCGCCCAGGTGAGGCAGGCCGACGCCAGGTAGAGCGTACGGCGGTCGCACCGGTCGGCGATGGCGCCGCCGTACAGGCCGAAGACCACGAGCGGTACCAGGCCGGCCAGCCCCGTCAGCCCCACGAACAGCGACGACCCGGTCAGCGCGTACACCTGTACCGGGACAGTGACGCTGGTGACCATGGTCCCGATGTATGCCGCGCCCTGCCCGATCAGCAGGCGACGGAAGGCAGGGTGCGCCAGCGGGCGGGTGTCGAGGGCGATACCGCGCAGACTGGAGACCAGCCGGGCCTTCAGTGCGGGCGGGGCCGCGGGAGGAAGCTCGCGCGGGGTGTGGGACGTCGTGGGCATGACCACCACGCTGGCAGGACCGCGCTGTGTACCGCTTCCGTTATTCTGCCGTCGTATGTCGGAAAACGGTCAGACGGAGGAGGCGTCGGAGCCCAGGGACACCTCGCATGCCCACCTCGCGGGCGAGGTCATCGGCCGCCACCAGCATGGCTATCACCAGCTTCTCTACGTCAGCGCCGGTGTGCTGGCGGTGCAGACGGGCGAGGCGTCCTGGGTGGCGTCCAGGGCGCGCGCCGTGTGGATTCCGGCGGGCATCTGGCATCAGCACCGGGTGCACGGGCACAGTTCCGTGCACACGCTCGGCTTCGCCGCCCACGACGTCCTGCTGAGGTCCCGGGTGCCGGTCGTCGTGGCCGTGGACACCCTGGTGCGCGAACTGATCATCGCGTGCAGTGAACCGTCCCTCCCGCAGCAGGAGGCACGCCACCTGCGCGCCGTCCTGCGGGACCGGCTGCGGCGAGCCCTCGTGGAGCCATTGACGCTGCCCACTCCCACCAACCCCCTGCTGCGGCAGGCGTGCGCGCTGGTGGCCGGCGATCTGCGGCAGCCGCGGACTGCCGCCTGGCTCGCGCGGAGCATCGGCGTGAGCGAGCGCACCCTGGCCCGGCTGTTCAGGAGTGAGTTCGGCATGACCTATCCACAATGGAGAACCAACGTCCGGGTGTTTCACGCCATGGTGCTGCTGGCGGAGGGAGCAAGCGTCAGTGAAACGGGACGCCAGTGCGGATGGGCCACCACCAGTGCGTTCATCGACACGTTCAGCCGCACCATGGGCCAGACGCCGGGAACCTATCGCGTCGCACCCGGTGGGTGAGTCCCCGAGCCAGGCTCCGTGAGCCGAAGGCCAGCTCACCTCGAACAGTACCGAGGACGCACCCCGGCGGTGTCATCGCCCGCTTCCTGGAGCGAGTCCTCGCGACAACCGCGCAACAACCGCCGCGATCTGGCGCAGCGACCACACCGGACAGCCCGTCCTGCGCTCACTGACCGCCTACGACCACCGCCCCCTTGGAATTGATCATCTGGACCCCGTCCCGGGTGCGGGCAGCCGCGCTTCCAGGAGCTGTTCGGCCAGTTCGGTCATGTGGTCGCCGGGAGTGGTGGTGCCCATGGCGGCGGCCAGGACCTGTGCGCCGTCGAGGATGACGAGGAGCTTCCCGGCGGTGTCCTCGGGGTCGGTGTCCCCGGCCTCCCGGAGCTGCTCGGACAGCCACTCCTGCACCTCGGTCTTGTGCGCGACGGCCGCGGCGTGGGCCGGGTGCTCGGCGTCGGGGAACTCGCTGGTGATGTTGAGCGTGGCGCAGCCCCGGTAGCCGGGCCGGGTCATGTCCTGGCGGGTGAGGTCGAACAGGAGCCGGATGCGCGCGCGGGCGTCGGGCGCGGCGGCGGCGGACTCGCGCAGGTGCCGCCACCAGTCGTCGTTGCGGCTGACGAGGTAGGCGGTGACCAGGTCGTCCTTGGTGGCGAACTGGCGGTAGAGGGTGGCGTTGGCCACCTCCGCGCGGCTGATCACCAGGTCCATGCCGACCGCGCGGACCCCGCGGGCGTAGAACAGGTCGCCCGCGACCTTCAGGATGTGCCGCCGTGTCTCCTCGGCGGAGCGTCGCGCCACGGGTCCTCCTCGGGCGGGTGGGTCGGGTGGGTCGGGTGGTTGGTTCGGGTGGTTCGGCCTGGGGGCCTGGCCGATCCCAGTATGAGACAGAACGTTCTCTGTAACAAAGTTTGACAGGAGAGAACGCTCCGTCTCAAAATGAGTGAGAACGATCCGTCTCAAACCCCGAGGGAAACGAAACACCATGCAGATCGACTTCGCCGGCCGCACCGCCCTGGTCACGGGCTCCACCATGGGCATCGGGCTGGCCACGGCCGAGGCCTTCGCCCGTGCCGGTGCCCGCACCGTCCTCAACGGACGTGACGAGACGCGCCTGAAGGCGGCGGCCGAGGGCATCCGGCAGCGCGTACCCGGCGCCGACCTGGTCACCGTCGCCGCGGACGTCACCACCGCCGAAGGGGCCCAGGTCCTGCTGGAGGCGGTTCCCCGGGTGGACGTCCTGGTCAACAACACCGGCATCTTCGCCTCGACCCCGGTCCTGGAGATCGAGGACGCCGAGTGGCGGCACTTCTTCGAGGTCAACGTCCTCAGCGGCGTACGGCTGGCCCGCCAGTACATGCCCGGCATGATGGAACGCGGCTTCGGCCGCATCGTCTTCGTCTCCAGCGAGACGGCCATCGACACGCCGCTGGACATGGTCCACTACGGCATGACCAAGACCGCGCTGCTGGCGGTGGCCGGCGGCCTGGCCAAGGCCGCCGCGGGCACCGGCGTCACCGTCAACTCCGTCCTGCCCGGCCCCACGCACACCGAGGGCATCGAGGAGTACATCACCGCCCTCATCCCCGAGGCGGAGTCCTTCGACGCCGCCCAGCGCGAGTTCATCTCCCGCTTCCGCCCCACCTCCCTGCTGGGCCGGCTGATCCGCCCCTCCGAGGTCGCCGACCTGATCCTCTTCACCGGCTCGGAACGGGCGTCGGCCACCACCGGCGCGGCGCTGAAGGTCGAGGGGGGCACCCTCACGTCGCTCACTCCGTGACGGGCGCGCGGGCGTGCGGCCCGGGGCGTGGTGCGTACGGTGCGTCAGCGTACGGGCACAAAGAGTAGACGGTACGACGATCTCGCCGTCACCCTGGGTGCTGTCGATCGCGGGGATACAGCACGCGACGTACACACCTGGAGGTGGCCGCGGATGACGCACGGCGACATGAGCGAGAGCAGGGAACCGGAGGCGGCCTGTGAGACGGAGGTGCGGGAGCCCGACCCCTCGGACAGTCTGCGGACCTTCGGGGCCGTCGTCCAGGCCCTGCGGGAACACGCGGGGCTCAGCAGGGCCGAGTTCGCGACACGCGTCCAGTTCTCCAAACACACCGTGGAGTCGGTGGAGTTGGGCCGGCGGATGCCGGACGAGTCCTTCGTGGAACTGGGGGAGGAGGCAACGGGGAACACGGGGGCGCTCAGGAAGTCGTCACGGCACCTGACGCGCGGCGAGGCCGGGTTGGCGGCCTGGTTCCGGCGGTGGGCCCGGCTGGAGCAGGTGGCGCTGAGCCTGTGCACGTACGAGTGCCGGCTGGTGCCGGGGCTGTTGCAGTCGCCGGGGTACGCGCGGGCGGTGTTCGAGGGGACGGTGCCCGTGGCGCCGGATGAGCAGTTGGAGGACTTTATGGCCCGGCGCATGGAGCGGCAGCGGATGCTGTTCGAGCGGCCCACCACGCCGTTCAGCTTCATCGCCGAGGAGCACGTCTTCCGGCGGCGGTTCGGGGACGCGGAGCAGATGCGGGAGATGCTGGACCATGTCCTGGAGCTGACCGCACCGCGCAACGTGACCCTCCAGATCGTGCCGATGGAGGCCGGGTTGCATGCCTGTCTGGATGGGCCGGTTCGGCTCTTGGAGACTCCCAAGGGGCAGCGGTTCGCGTACTCCGAAGGCCAGCAGAACGGTCGCCTGATTTCCGACGCGAAAGAGGTGAGCCTGCTCTACCAGCGCTATGACACACTGCGCTCGCAGGCCCTGAACGCCAAGGACTCGCGGGGTCTGTTGGAGCGACTCCGAGGAGAACTATGAGCACGACGGAACTGGCGTGGTTCAAGTCCAGCTACAGCGGCAGCCAGGGTGACGACTGTGTGGAGATCGCTGTCACCGAGCAGGCCATCCACATACGGGACTCCAAGGACGTGACGCGTCCGCACTTCGCCGTCGGGCGCGCGCAGTGGTCGCGGTTCGTGGGGTTCGCGGCGCGGGTCTGAGCCGTCTGCGGGTGCGTCCCGGCCGTCGGTCGTGGGCCGACGTCCGCCGCCGGGGCGCCGGACCTGCTCGGATAGACTCGCCGATATGGTCCGATCGTCCCGCGGTGAGTCGACCCCCGGGATGTGGCGGCGGGAGGCGGGCACCGTGGTGCGCCGGGCTCTGGCGCTGCCGGAGCAGGCAGCGGCCCCGTCCTCCATCGTCGCCGGCTTCCGGGTCGTCCCGGTTCCCACGGAGTACCCGCCGCACGCGCACGACCTGCACGAACTGGTCTGGGTGCGCGGGGGAACGCTGACCTCCCGGGTGAGGAACAGCGTCTTCACCGTGTTCGGCGGGCACGGGCTGTGGATGCCCGCCGCAATGGTGCACGAGGGCCGGGCGACGGCGGGCGCGGAGTTCTTCCACGCCTTCTTCGCGCCCGAGCACACCCCGTTCGCGTACGGGGAGCCCAAGGCGATCGCGATGACGCCGTTGCTGGAGTCACTGCTGACCCATCTGTCCCGTACGGATCTCGACGCGGCGGCCAGGGCGCGGGCGGAGTCGGTCGTGTTCGACGTGATGCGGCCCTCGGAGCGGCAGTTCGCGTTGCAGTTGCCCGGCGACCCCCGGATCGACGCGATCGCCGCGGCCCTGCTGGACGATCCCGCCGACTGCCGCTCGCTGGAGGAGTGGGCGCGACGGCTGGGGACCAGTGACCGCACCATCACCCGAGCGTTCCGCCAGACGACCGGCCTGTCCTTCGCGCAGTGGCGGCAGATGCTGCGGGTACACCGGGCGCTGGCGCTCCTCGCCGAGGGAAGCGAGGTGGCGACGGTCTCCGAGACGCTCGGCTACGCGCAGCCCAGTTCCTTCATCGCCGCCTTCCGGCGGGTCATGGGCACCACGCCGGGCGCGTTCTTCGGCGCGACGGACGGGATTTCTGGGCATGTCCGGAATCCCGTATCGCGTGACCAGAACTCCTGATTGTCGGCATGGCGAGCGGACTATAGCCTTCTCGGAGTTAGGTAACCCTTAGTTGTTGCTCGACGCGAACGGTGCTGTCCGTGCGTGGGGGAGTGCGCGGCCCTTCCGGTGAAGGCCGGACGGAGGGTGCCGCCGTCCTCGTCCCTCCGACCGTCCGGACCCGTCTCGATGTTCACGAATCCCCTCCGGCCCGCCAGTGACCCCGCGGCCGGCCCCGCCGCCCCGGCCGGCGCGCTCGCCGGGCACGACCTGGTGCTGCGGTACGGCGGCAAGCCGGTCGTCCACGGTGTCTCCATCGCCCTGGAGCCCGGCCGGGCGACCGCCCTGGTGGGGCCGAACGGCAGCGGCAAGTCCACGCTGCTGCGCGCGCTCTCCCGGCTGCACCGGGTGGACGGCGGCCGGGTGACGCTCGGCGCCCCCGGTGAACCGTCCGAGCGCGACGCGGCGCTGCTCAGCCCGCGTCAGTTCGCCCGCGAGGTCACCCTGTTCTCCCAGTCGAGGCCCGCGCCCCAGGGGCTGACGGTCACGGAGGTCGTGGCGTTCGGCCGTCACCCCTACCGGCGCGGCTTCGCCGGACCGACCGCCGAGGACCGGGCCGCCGTCGACCGCGCCATGGGCGTCACCGGCGTACGGGACATGGCCGGCCGGCCGGTCGGGGAACTGTCCGGCGGGGAGATGCAGCGCGTCTGGCTCGCGGCCTGCCTCGCCCAGGACACCGGCGTCGTCCTGCTGGACGAACCGACCAACCACCTGGATCTGCGCTACCAGATCGAGACGCTCGACCTGGTGCGCGACCTCGTCCAGGAGCACGGCATCGCGGTCGGGATCGTGCTGCACGACCTCGACCAGGCGGCCCGGGTCGCGGACACCCTCGTCCTCATGCGCTCCGGACGCGTCCACGCGCTGGGCGCACCCGTGGACGTCCTCACCGCCGAGAACATCGGCGAGGTCTACGACATCCAGGTCGAGGTCGGCGTCGACCCCCGCACGGGCCGGCTCCGCATCGACCCGGTCGGGCGGCACCCCGGCACGCCCGTCCCTCCCCAGGCGGCTCGTCCACCGCTCCGATGAGCAGCCGCCACACCGCGTCAGTACACCGCAGCGATCATCCGCGTCCCATGAAAGAGGATCAGTCATGAACCGTCCCCGTCGCCTGGCCGCATCGGCCGTCACCGGCATCTCCCTTCTCGCCGCGACGGCCTGCGGTACCACCGACGTCGACAAGGCCACGGGCGGCAGCGGCAGCGCCAGCGCGTCCCCCGCCTCCGAGAGCTGTGCCGACGACACCACGACCACCTCGACGGGACCGGTCTCCTTCAAGGACGGCGTCGGCCGGCAGGTGAAGCTCGACAAGCCCGCCGAGCGGATCGCGGTCCTGGAGTGGCAGCAGATCGAGGACGCGCTGACCCTGTGCGTCACCCCCACCGCCGTCTCCGACGCCGAGGGGTACAGCACCTGGGTCAGCGCCGAGAAGCTGCCCGGCGGGGTGACGGACATCGGCACCCGTGAGGAGCCCGACCTCGACACCCTCTACGCGGCCGACCCCGACCTGATCATCGTGGAGGCGTTCAAGGCCGACGACGAGATGGTCAAGAAGCTGGAGAAGAGAGACGTCCCCGTGATGGTCACGCGCGGGGCGGACCCGGACGACCCGATCGGGAACATGCGCGAGGTGTTCAGCATGATCGGCAAGGCGACGGGCCGCACCGAACGCGCCGACCAGGTGCTCGAGGAGTTCGACGCGCACCTCGCGACGGCCAAGCAGAAGGTCGTCGACGCCGATCTGCCGACCAAGAAGTTTCTGTTCTTCGACGGATGGCTGCAGGGCGGCAACCTCACCGTCCGCCCCTACAGCGACGGCGCCCTGTTCACCGAGATAGGCAAGGAACTCGGCATAACCCCGGCGTGGACCGACGCGATCAACAAGGACCACGGGGACGGCGGCGTCGACCCCTCCTACGGACTCGCCCAGACCGACGTCGAGGGACTCACCGCGGTCGGTGACGCCAACCTCTTCTACGCGAACGACGAAGGCGCCGGCGGGTACGTCGAGGCGCTGAAGAAGAACGAGATCTGGAAGACGCTCCCGGCGGTCAAGGAAGGCCGCGCCCACTCGTTCCCGGCGCGGGTGTGGGGCGCCGGCGGTCCGCGCTCCTGCGAGCAGGCGATCGACGCCTACGTCGACGTACTCGACAACAAGTGAAGAGCAAGTGAAGACAGCGATACGCACAGCGCCGCCCGAAGGGAGTTCGCCGCCGCGTGACGAGCGCGGCGGCGGCCCCGCCGGGGTGGCCGTCCTGGCACTCCTCCTCGCCGCGACCGTCCTGGTGGGCCTGTGGCACCTGACGCAGGGCACGTCGGGCGTCGGCGTCGGCGACCTGGTGCGCCACTTCACCGGGCAGCCGGAGGAACCCGGCGGGGCGCCGGTCGGCGAGATCTTCACCGGCTCACGCCTGCCGCGCCTGCTCGCGGGCGTGGCGGTGGGCTTCGCCCTCGGCTGCGCCGGCACCCTCCTGCAGTCCGTCACGCACAACACGCTCGCCTCCCCCGACACCCTCGCGGTCACGGCCGGGGCCTACTTCAGCCTCACCCTCGTCGCCGCCTTCGGCCTCACCGTCCCGCTGTGGGCGTCGGGCGCCGTCGCCTTCGCCGGCGGCCTGGTCGCCGCCGCGCTCGTGCTGCTCCTCGCGGGCCGGGCCGCCGGCACCACGGGCACCCGCCTCGTCCTCGCCGGATCGGCGACGGCGATGGCCCTGGACGCGGCGACCAGCATGCTGCTCATCCTGTTCGACCAGAACACGACCGGCCTCTTCGCCTGGGGCAGCGGCTCGCTCGCCCAGCTGAACATCGACGCGTCGGTACGCGCCTACCCCCTCATCGCGGTGGTGCTGTGCGTCGCCCTGGCGCTGTCCCGGCGGCTGGACGTGATGAACCTCGGCGACGACGCCGCGTCCACCCTCGGCGTGCCGATCCGCAGCACCCGCGTCACCGCCGTGCTCTGCGCCGTGCTGCTGACCGGCACCGCGGTGACCCTCGCGGGCCCCATCGGCTTCGTCGGCCTCGGCGCTCCCGTGCTGGCCCGCCTGGTCGCCGCGCGGGTCCGCGCCCTGCGCCGGCACCTCTTCCTGATCCCGGCGGCCGGACTGCTCGGCGCGCTGCTCATCCTGCTCGCGGACGCGGTCCTGCGCGCGGTGCAGGGCGCGGACGGCGCCGCCGCCATCCCCACCGGCGTACCGACCGCGCTGCTCGGCGCCGTCGTGATCGTGGTCCTCGCGCTGCGCCTGCGGGACACGGGCGGCCTGCGCCGGCCCCCGCACGCGCGGGTCGCCGTCCGCTCACGCCGGGCCTTCCTCCTCGTCGTGGCCGGCGCGGCGGTACTGCTGGCCGGGGCGGCCGTCGTGGCGGTCCTGGCCGGGAGCCTGTGGCTGCGCACGGGAGACATCGCGCTCTGGTTCCAGGGCACCGCCCCGAGCCTGATCGGCCAGGCCCTCGACGACCGGGTTCCGCGCGTGCTCGCCGCGGTCCTGGCCGGCGCCGCCCTCGGACTGGCCGGAAGCGTCGTGCAGAGCGCCGTACGCAACCCGCTGGCGGAGCCGGGCGTGCTCGGCATCACGGCGGGCGCCGGACTGGGCGCGGCGAGCGTCGTCACCTCCGGGCTGTCCGGCGGACGGCCGGTGCTCATCGTGGTCGCGGTCGCGGCGGGGCTCCTCACCTTCGCGGTGATCACCCTGCTGGCCTGGCGCGGCGGCTTCCTGCCCGACCGGTTCGTCCTGATCGGCATCGGCATGGGGTACGGCCTCACCTCGATCACCACCTTCCTCCTGCTGCGCGCCGACCCGTACAACACGCCGCAGATCTTCACCTGGCTCTCCGGCACCACCTACGGCCGTACGTTCCCCGACGTCGTACCGGTCGCGGTGGCCCTGGCACTGGCCCTTCCCGTCCTGCTGTCCATGCGCGGCCGGCTCGACCTGCTCGCCGTCGACGAGGACACCCCGCGCATCGTCGGCGTACGGGTGGAACGCACCCGCTTCGCCGCCCTGGCGATCGCCGCGGTGCTCGCGGCGCTCAGCGTGGTCGCCATCGGTGTCGTCGGCTTCGTGGGGCTCGTCGCCCCGCACCTCGCCCGGTCCCTGGTGGGCGCCCGGCACGGCCGCGCGATCCCGGTCGCGATGCTGCTCGGCGGTCTGCTGGTGTGCGTGGCCGACGCCCTCGGCCGCACGCTCATCGCCCCCGCCCAGTTGCCGGCGGGCCTCATGATCGCCCTGGTCGGCGCGCCCTACTTCATCTGGGTGCTCCGGCAGTCCCGCGCCTGACACACCCTCACACCCCCTGTCCCCACCGTCCCGCCAGGAGCACCGGAATGCCGTCCCCGCAGGAAACGCCCGTGCAGGGCGTCGTGGTCCCGTTCGAGCCGGGTACGCCGCCGGCCCGGCTGACGCGGCTCGCGCGCCCCGAGGTGGTGGAGCGCTGGCGGGCGGCCGACCGCTCCGCCCACGCTCCGCACCTCGTGGCCGTCCCCGGCGAGGAGGGCGACGGCGCGGACTGGACCGGCGCCGCGCTGGTGACGGCCCGCCCGGACACGGCCTACCTGAAGATCGTCGACGCCGTCGGTGACGTACCGGCGGCCGTCGCGGCCGTCGTCGCCCACGCCCGCCGCCGACGGCTCGCGCAGGTCAAGTGGGAAGGCTGGACGGCAAGCCCCGAGGACGCGGCCGACGCCGGCTTCACCCCCCTGACTCCTCCCCTCTCCCACTCGGAGGGCGCGACCGGACCGGCCGCCGGACACGTCCGCTGGCTGCACGACGAACCGGTGAGCGAACCCCCGTACTACGGCCAGAGCACCCACTTCACCTGCGGCGCCGTCACCGCCCTCGTCGCACAGGCCCACGCGGGCACACTGCCGTGGGCGGCGCTCGACCGTCAGGCGGAGCTGACGCTGTGGCGCGACGCGACCAACTTCCTCGCCTGCGAGCCCGTCGGCCTGGGCGTCGCGCTGCGCCGGGCGTGGCCGACGTCCCCCGTCACCGTCCACCTCGACACGGACCGCCCCGTCCTCCTGGACCACCTCCCGGCGAAGGACCAGGAGTGGCGTGCCCTGCTCCAGACCGCCTCCCGCACGGAGGCCGCCCGCCTCGGCGTCCCGGTCGACCCGAGCCGCCTCTCCCTGACCGCGCTCCGGGACGCGATCGGCCGACGCGAGCAGGTGCTGCTCCTGCTCTCCCTCGCCGTGATGCAAGGCTTCGACGTCCCGCACTGGGTGCTCTGCCACGGCGCCGTCCCCGGCGCCGTCGTGATCGACGACCCCTGGGCCAACGCGGCGACGGGCGACACCTGGGTCGACGCCCACCTCCTGCCGGTGCCGGACCCGTCGCTCGACGCGATGTCGGTGATCTCGCCGGGGGGTTTCCGGGGGGCGGTGACCATCGGGCCCGCACGCCCCCTCAACGGCGGGCCGTCGGCAGCGTGATGCCGTACGCCCGCATCTTGCGGTAGATCGTCGTGCGGGAGATGCCGAGGCGCTGGGCGGCCAGCAGTTTGTTGCCGTCCGCCTCCAGCAGGGCCTGCACCAGGGTGTCGCGTTCGGAGGCCTCCCAGGCGCTCAGGGAGCGGCCGGCCGTGCTGTGCAGGGACGGGGGCAGGTCGCGGGGTTCGATGCGGTACGTGCGGCGGCCCGCGGCGGCCCTGCTCAGGACGTGGTTCAGCTGGCGGACGTTGCCGGGCCAGTCGTGCCGGCGCAGCAGGGGCAGGACCTCCGGCGCGCACTCCAGGTCCGCGCCGACGCGGCGCAGCAGGCAGTCGACCAGGGCGGGCAGGTCCGCGAGGCGGTGCCGCAGTGCGGGGACCGCCGCCGCTTCGGTGAAACAGCGCCTCAGCGGCTCGGGCACGACCGCCGCGTGGTGGAGCGTGCCCATGATCCCCACGATCCAGGTGCCCTGTGCCGCCGCGGCGTCCAGGGCCCGGGCGACGGCCGGTGCCTGCTCGGCGGGTACGGCGTCGATGTTCCGCAGGACCAGGGCGCGGCCCGGACCGGCGGGCGCCGCAAGCAGGGCGGCGGGCAGGTCGGTGCCGGTCCCGGGCGCGGTGTCCGGGGCCGGAGGGTGCGGGGCCAGGGCGTCCACGACGACGGGTGCCGAAGTCGCCCCGGTGAGCGCGTGCGCGGCACGGGCCAGGGCGGTCTTGCCGGTGCCCGGCTCACCGTGGAGCAGCAGCGGCGTCCGTTCGCGGGCGCAGTGCGAGGCCGTACGGGAGACGGTGTTCCAGGCCGGGTCGGTCCCGGCCAGGCCCGGCAGCGGCCACGGCAGGGAGGCGTTCCGCTCGCCACGGGAGCGGGCGCCCGTGCGGGAGCCGACACCGGGACGGTCCTCGCGGCTGCCGGGGTGCTCCGGGAAGGCCAGTTCCAGCAGGTACCCGGCCGCGCCCGCGGAGCTGTCGACCTGGCGGCAGCGCATCAGCACGGTCTGCCCGCCGGTCAGCCGCACCTCCGTGCGGACGCGCGGCGCGTGCCCCGACTCGGCGGCGGCCTCGTGCAGCAGCCGGTGGTCGTCGCCGGTGAGCCGGGCGGAGGCGGCGGAGTTGGCGAGCACGAGGTCCTGGCCGAGGCAGAGCACCGGCCGGTCCCCGTAGTGGGTCACTTGCTGGAACGCCTCCAGCAGGGCACGCTGGTGGGAGCTGGTGAACTCGTACATCACGCGCTCGATGTCACCGACGGCCTCCTGCACCAGGGCGGCCATGAGGGTGCGCGCCGGACCGTTCCAACAGGTCAGGTTCATGGCCCCCTCGACCCGGCCGGTGACCGAGTTGCGGATCGGGGCGGCGGCGCAGGAGACGCTCTGCAGACGTTCGTTGAAGTGCTCGGTGCCCAGCACCACGTTGGGCCGGCGTTCCTCCAGCGCGACGCCGATGCCGTTGGTCCCGACGAACTGCTCGGCGTAGTTGAAACCGGGCGCCAGGTGGACCCGGTCCAGGTGAGCCGAGAGCCGTTTCTCGCCGACGCGGCGGTCGCGTACCCAGCCTTTCCGGTCCGTCACGATCACGCAGGCGTCCGATCCGGCCAGCGCCCGTTCCAGACGGTCCAGGACCGGCGTGGCGGCGCGTACCAGGCGGCTCTCCCGGTCGTAGTCCGGCTGGTAGGGGACGACCACCTCGTCCGGGCGGATCCCCAGGTACTTGGAGCGCTGCCAGGAGTTGCGGATGCTCTCGGGCACGATCGGCGCGGGCGGGTCCTGGTTCTCCAGGAACTTCAGGCGTGCTCGCGCGATGGTCCGGTCCCGCGCTGTGCTGTCGCTGAGCATGGCGCCTCCGATGAGCGTGTTTCCGCCATATTACGAACGCGTTTGCACCTGTCAACGGGTGGTTCGCCACGACTTTCCGACGCGTTCGCCGCGCCCTGACCACGGGGCGGTCCGGGTGTGTTCCACATTGAAAAACTCGACGGCGCTCCCCGCCCCCACGCTGAGGGACAGCACCGCACGAAGGTGCGGCCGCTCAACGTCGAGCACAGGAGCAGCACTATGACTACCTCCGGCAACGCACCCCGTACCGCCATCGTCACCGGCGCCGCCCGCGGCATCGGCCGCGGCATCGCGGAGCGACTGGCCGACGACGGGCTGGACGTGGCCGTCGCCGATCTCCCCGGCATGGGCGAGGAGTTGAGCGAGGTGGCGGCCGGTATCGAGAAGAAGGGCCGCCGGGCCCTCGCCGTGCACGCCGATGTGACCAGCAAGGAGCAGACCGACGCGCTCGTCGCGGAGGTGGCGGACCGCTTCGGCAGGGTCGACGTCTACGTGGCCAACGCCGGCATCGCCCGGGTCACCCCGCTGCTGGAGACCGGGCTCGACGAGTTCGAGCAGATCATGGCCGTGAACCTGCGCGGCGTCTTCCTCTCCTACCAGGCCGCGGCCCGGCAGATGATCGCCCAGGGCGGCGGCGGAAAGATCATCGGTGCCGCCTCGATCGTCGCGTACCGCCCGTTCGCGCTGCTCGGCACCTACTCGGCGTCGAAGTGGGGCGTACGCGGCCTCACCCAGGCCGCCGCCATGGAGTGGGCGCGGTACGGCATCACCGTCAACGCGTACTGCCCGGGGATCGTCGGCACCGACATGTGGGACCTGATCGACGAGCGGCTGGCCGAGGAGGCCGGCATCCAGAAGGGCCAGGCCATCAAGAAGCACGCGGAGGCGATCGCCCTCGGCCGGGTCGAGGAGCCCGCGGACGTCGCGTCCTTCGTCTCGTACCTGGCCTCGCCGGACTCGGACTACATGACCGGCCAGTCCGTCATGATCGACGGCGGCATCCAGTTCTCCTGACGTACCTCGGACCACCCCAGCGCACCGAAGGAGCGAGCGAAATGTATTCCAAGGACGGCGAGAACTACTTCATCGTGGACGCGCACATCGCCCTGTGGGACGCGCGCCCCGAGAACCAGCTCAACATCCACGGCAAGCAGTTCATCGACTGCTTCTACGACTACCACCGCAACCTCGGCCCCGAGTCCGAGCACTGGCCGTACGAGGAGTTCCTCTACCAGGGCGGGGAACGCCTGATGAAGGACCTTTTCGTAGACGGGTACGTGGACCACGCAGTCTTCCAGCCCGCCCGCCTCGGTGCCTTCTACCGCAACGGCTTCGGGCAGACCGAGGAGGCGTCCGCGCTCGCACGGAAGCACCCGGACAAGCTGACGTACAACCACTCGTGGGACCCGCGCTACGAGCAGAAGGGCCTCGACCAACTGCGGCGGGACGCCGAGCGGTTCCAGCTCAAGGGCGTCAAGCTGTACACGGCTGAGTGGAAGGGCGACTCGCGCGGCTACAAGCTCGACGACCCCTGGTCGCGCCGGTACCTGGAGACGGCGATCGAGCTGGGCATCAAGAACATCCACATCCACAAGGGCCCGACCATCCGCCCGCTGGACCGCGACGCCTTCGACGTCGCCGACGTCGACTCGGTGGCGAGCGACTACACGGAGCTGAACTTCGTCGTCGAGCACTGCGGCCTGCCCCGCCTGGAGGACTTCTGCTGGATCGCCACGCAGGAGCCCAACGTGCACGCCGGCCTCGCGGTGGCCATCCCCTTCATGCACACCCGCCCGCGCTACTTCGCGCAGATCATCGGCGAGCTGCTGTACTGGCTGGACGAGAACCGCATCCAGTTCTCCAGCGACTACGCGCTGTGGACGCCGCGCTGGCTGATCGAGCGGTTCGTCGACTTCCAGATCCCCGAGGACATGCAGGACGAGTACCCGCCGCTCACGGTGGCCCAGAAGAAGAAGATCCTCGGGCTGAACGCGGCCGCCATGTACGACATCGAGGTCCCGGCCGGCCTCGGCGTCGGCCTCACCGAACCGGCGGTGGCCTGAGATGCCCGCCCGTACCGCCGCCGCGAGGGAACAGTCCGTCCGCGCGGCGCTGGACACGGTCTACGACCCGGAACTGGACGAGCCGATCACCGACCTCGGCTTCGTACGCTCCGTGACGACGGCCCCCGGCGGCAAGCTCACCGTCCACCTCAGGCTGCCCACCTCCTTCTGCTCGCCGAACTTCGCCTACCTGATGGCCTCCGACGCCAAGGACGCGCTGACGGCGCTGCCCTGGACCCGGGAGGTCGTGGTGCTCCTCGATGACCACCACGACTCGGACCTGATCAACCGGGGGCTGGCCGCGGACGCGGGCTACCGGGGCACGTTCGGGGCGGAGGCGGAGAAGGACCTCGAAGCGCTCCGGCTGACGTTCCGCCGCAAGGCGCACGCCGCGGCGATGGAGCGCGTACTGACTCTCGTACTCCGTGCCGATCCGGGCCTCACCGAGGAGGACCTCCACGGCGTGGTGCTCGGCGACCTCCCCGACACGGCGACGACCCATGCGCTGCTGCGCCGACGGGAGGCCCTCGGCCTCGGCACGGCACCGACCGACCCGGTCCTGGTGGACGAGGAGGGGCGGCGCTACCCGCCGGGCGAGATCCCGCTGCGCCTCCGCTTCGCCCGTTCGATCCGGGTGTCGATCGACGGCAACGCCCATTTCTGCCGGGGCCTGCTCCGCACCCGGTACCCGCAGTCCGCGGCCGACCAGTCCCCGCGCGCGGCGGAACCGTATGCGGCGGAACCGTGTGCGGAGCAACTCTTCCCCCTCGCCGCTCCGCCGAAGGAGAACGTCTCGTGAAGGCAGTCCAGGTCGTCGCCTACGGCAAGAACCTCGAAATGGCCGAGGTCCCGGCCCCCGAGGTCACCGGCCCGTACGACGTGATCGTCCGGATCGGCGGGGCCGGCGTGTGCCGCACCGACATCCACATCCTGGAGGGGCAGTGGGCCGAGAAGTCCGGTGTGACGCTGCCCTACACGATCGGGCACGAGAACGCCGGCTGGGTCCACGCCGTCGGCAGCGCCGTCACCAACGTCCGTGAGGGCGACAAAGTCATCGTCCACCCGCTGATCACCTGCGGACTGTGCCGGGCGTGCCGGGCCGGCGACGACGTGCACTGCGAGCACAACCTCTTCCCCGGCATCGACACGGCCGGCGGGTACGCCGAGTACCTGAAGAC
Organism: Streptomyces sp. ISL-12; assembly: GCF_018614415.1. GTDB lineage: Bacteria > Actinomycetota > Actinomycetes > Streptomycetales > Streptomycetaceae > Streptomyces. Next base: position 24,455 of record NZ_JAGGOO010000122.1, on the reverse strand, counting down.
CTCCGCGCGCAGTGTCGTACGGATCGACGACTCCCTCGAACCGGCCGACGTCGCCGCGCTCGCCGACGCGGGCCTGACGGCGTACCACGCCGCGGCCAAGGCGGCCCGGAAACTGCGGCCCGGCGACCGCTGCGTCGTCATCGGCGCGGGCGGCCTCGGACACATCGGCGTCCAGGTGCTCAAGGCCATCACGGCCGCCGAGATCGTCGTCGTCGACCGCAACGCCGACGCCGTGTCCCTGGCCGTCTCCATCGGCGCCGACCACGGCGTCGTCGCCGACGGCGACCAGGTGGACCGGGTGCGCGAACTGACCGGCGGGAAGGGGGCGGAGGCGGTCATCGACTTCGTCGGCGAGGGCGGCGCCACCAAGGACGGCGTCGGCATGCTGCGCCAGGCGGGCGACTACCACGTGGTCGGCTACGGCGAGAACATCGACGTCCCGACCATCGACATCATCTCCGCCGAGATCAACTTCATCGGCAACCTCGTCGGCTCCTACAACGACCTGTGCGAGCTGATGGTCCTCGCGGCGCAGGGCCGCGTACGCCTGCACACCTCGAAGTACCCTCTCGACCGCTTCCAGGACGCCCTGGACGACCTCGGGAAGGGCCGGATCCGGGGCCGGGCGATCCTCACTCCGTGAACCCCCTGAGAAGGAAGTGACCCTTGATTTTCATCACCGCGAAGTTCCGCGTCCTGCCCGAGCACGCCGACCGATGGCCCGAGGTGGTACGGGAGTTCACCCTGGCCACCCGCGCCGAACCGGGCTGCCTGTGGTTCGACTGGTCCCGCAGCATCGCGGACCCGACGGAGTACGTCCTGGTGGAAGCCTTCCGGGACGACGAGGCCGGCGCGGCCCACGTCGACTCGGCCCACTTCAAGGCGGCCCAGCGGACCCTGCCGCCGCACCTGGCCGCGACACCCAGGATCGTCAACGCGAAGGTGGCCCAGGACGACTGGTCGCCGCTGGGTGAGCTGGCGGTCGACGAGGGCTGACGTGGCCGGCGACGTCGCGGAGGGAGCCGAACCCGGTCGCACGGGCGTCGGCCCCCTCCGCATGCGTTCCCGCGGGGGCCGCGCTGGTCAGGCGGGAGCGTCGTAGACCAGGGTGTACCGCCAGAACAGGCGACGGCGTATCCGGGCGCCGGGCAGCTCTCGGGCGGCTGCGGCCCGGATGCCGTTCAGGGTCTCCTGCGGGTCGGTGGTGGGTGCTGTCATGTGCGGGGGCAGCGCAGCGGCGCGGGCCGGGTGCTTGGCCAGTCCCATGACCGGGTTCGCGAGTACGGCCGGGAGGGTGGCAAGCAGGTCGGCGGGGCCGGCCTCCCGGTAGCAGCCGACGATCACCAGGCGCCCGCCCGGGGTGAGACAGCCGCGCAGTTCCCGCAACGTGGGCACCAGCGGGAGGTGGTGCAGGACGGCGACGAGGGTGACGGCGTCCCAGCGGCGCCGCCGGTCGCGGTCCGCGAAGCCGGCCTGGACGATGGTGACCGCGGGGTCGTCGGCGAAGCGTTCCGCTGCCGCGCGAGCGGTCGCGGGGTCGGGTTCGAGCCCGGTGACGGTGGTGCCCCGGCGGCGGAGCAGTGCGACGAGATTACCCGTGCCGCATCCGACATCGAGGACGTCGCGGGCCCCGGACGCGGCGACACGGTCGGCGGTCCAGGGGCCGTAGTGGTCGTTGTGGCTCCACGGGTGTCTCTGGTTGAAGCGGTGGAGGTGAGACGACAGGGACAGCGTCATGGCGCCACGGTAATTCTCCGGCGGCGGCCCGACGCCAGAAGCCCCGGGCCGCAGGTGTGCGGTCTCAGTCCAGGTAGGCGTCGTACTGTTCGACGTCACCGGGCTTGAGCTGCATCTTCGGGTCGGTCTTGATGCTGGAGAGCTCTGTGCCCAGGATGCGTCCGGTGTGCTCGTCGAGGATGATCGTCCACCGCACCGTCCCCTTGAAGTCCGCGGCGTACGCCTGGCCCTGGCGCCCCACACGGTCCTTGACCGGACCGATGGCACGGATGCCGGACTGCTTGGCGAGCAGGCCGTCGATCGCGGCCGTCTGGGCGGGGCCGGGCGTCCAGTCGCGCAGCAGCGCCTCCACGGAGTTCAGCGTCCAGTACGCGCTGCCGCGGGTGTCGGGGTTCTCCTCCGCCAGGTAGTCGGCGAGGCCGCCGACGGTGGTCGGGGGCGTGCTCCGGTACTCGGCGAGCTTCTCCCACGACCCCGCCGGCAGTCGCGTACGGTCGACGACCCGGCCGTCCTCCAGGTCCTGCACCTCACCGCTGCCGTCGGCGTTGAAGCGCTCACGGGTCTCGATCACCGGCATCTGCTCCGGCTTGTGCTTGCCGTCGTCCCACATCCCCAGTGCCCACTCCCGGCGGTGGGTGCCGCGCTGCGCGGCGCCGGGGGAGTCGGCGAGGGCGGCGGCCCGCTCCGCGACGGTGGCGAGCGGCACGGTGGCCCGGGAACTCTCCACCTTGAGCGGGGCGGGCGCGGCGACGGCCGTCTGACCGCTGCTGCCGGTGACGGCGAACCCCGCCATGGTCGCCGCGACCACGGCGGCAGCCGCCCCGAGGGACATCGACCGCACGGGCGTCAGCCAGCCGAAGGCCGAGGGGCGGCCGGTGGCGGAACGTGGCGTGGCGGCCGTCTCGTTGGCCTCGTTCATCAGATGTGCTTCGAGCTCCGCGCGACGGGTGGGCGAGAGCCGGGGGGCGACGGGCTGCGGGACCATCGCACGCAATGCGGCGAGTTCGGCGCGGTCGCGGGCCTCCTGCCGCTCCCGCTCTTCCTCCTGGTCGGCCGGGTCCGCCGGACGGGAGGACGGGGTGGCGGAGCCGGAACGGTTCCGGAACAGGGCGTTCATGCGAGGTTCTCCTGGGTGGTTCGAGCCAGAATGCCGTCTACGTGCTGTATTTGTCCGCTGCCTCCGGGGGGTTCCCGGCCGGGTGCGCCCTGTGTGTCGTCGCGCCGGGCGGCCGGGTGCCCTACGGAGTCGCGCAGCTTGGCGCGGGCGCGGGACAGCCGGGAGCGCACGGTGCCGACGGGTATCCCCAGGGCCTCGGCGGCGGACGCGTAGTCCAGCCCGCCCCAGACGCACAGGGTGAACACCTCGCGCTCGGCGCGCCGCAGTCCCTCCAGCGCCGCCTTGGCCGCCGCCAGTTGTTCGGCGTCCGCCAGCCGCCCGGTCACCTCCTCGGCGAAGTCCGGGACGGTGTCCGAGCGCGGCATCCGGGCCAGGGCCCTGCGGTGCCGCCGGACGGAACGGGCCGTGTTGCGCAGGACGTTGGTGGCGATGCCCAGGAGCCACGGGCGCAGACTGTCGGTCTCCTCCGGGCGCAGCCGCTCGCGCGAGCGCCACGCCTCCAGGTAGGTGAGGGAGACGACGTCCTCGGCCGTGGCCCAGTTGCCCGTGGACCACAGGGCATGGCGGTACACGGCGTCAGCGTGTTCCCGGAACGCCTCGGCGAGCGCGGCAGGGTCGCCTTCGCGGAGGCGGGCGGGGGTTGAGTGAGTCACGTGGATTGATGTCCGACCGGTCTGGCGGGTTCCTGAGACGTGCGTCACAGGTGCTGGGCAGATCGTGGGGTCGACGCTCAGGTCCCCGCGATCCCCTTGAGGATCACATCCGCGAGCATGCGGGCGACGGGGGCGGAGCACACCCCGAGGTGGACGAGCGCGTAGCGGGCCTGGCCGTCGCGGTCGTCGGTGTCCTTGTCTGTCCGGTCGTACGGGATCTGTCGTTACGGCACCCGGTCGCGCTGGGGCTGGTTCCCCGCGGCCCGGGGTGCGTTCCGAGCCTTCCACGCCTTCGTCACCGGCCGCAGTCAGGAACCGCGTCGGCGTTTCGCGGAGGGGCTGAGGGCCCTGCGGGCCAAGAGCGGGCTGAGCCTGCGGCGGCTCGGGCAGTGGCTGGGCTGGGGCTGGTCCCTGTTCGGCAAGATGGAGAAGGGGGAGACGCTGGGCGGCCCGGCGTGGGAGCTGTCCGGGGCGAAGGCCGTCGTCGGCGGCGCCACGGTGATCGCCGATGGCGGCTACCGTGGCGCTGTCCTGGTGATCCCGCACCGCCGCGGACCCGGTCAGGCCGGGCTCCCGGCATGGAAAGAAGAGAAGAGCACGACCGCTCTCACCGCAAGGTCCGTGCCCGCGTCGAGGACCCTTCTCCCGCATGAAGAGCTGGAAGATCCTCCGCGACTGCCGATTGCAGAGGGACCGCGTCCGTTACGCCATGCTTGGCATAGCCCGCCTCCACAACCTCGCGCTTGCCGGATAAGACCGGCCCAAGGCGGGCATCCCCACGCTGGTCATGTCGAGACACCCATCGCCGGAAAACGTGAGCAGGTGGGGAGTGAATGTCAGGAAGGCGCTCAAATGAGCGAGGGGAGGGCGATGAGGTAGGAAGTGTTCACGTTTTTCGTGACGGGGGTTGTGTCCGGGGGTGGCTGTCGGGCTGCCTCGAAATCGCGGGGAGCCCTACGGGTTGGTCGGTGAGCACCGAGCACTTCGTGACCGGCAGGGGCGCGGTGGAAGCGCGGCAAGCGGCAACAACACCGGATACACCGACTACCCCACCCTCGATGCGGCACAGAAGTGACATGGCACCGGCGCGCGACCCGTCGCGCGCCGGTAGAGGCGCCACCTGAGGGTGAAGGGACAGGGTCAGTCGATGGAAGTGGTCGGGGTAGGAGTGCAAGGCCGGTCTCGCACAGGTGTACATCTCCTGGTGAGTGGCGACGTGGTCTGCCGGCCCGCGACGAGTAGGCTGATCGTTCGCCATCGGACGGAGGAGGCCGGCGTGGACTATGGCGACAAGCTCTTCTGGCTCTCGGTTGTGATTCAACGCAAGTACGCGCAGATCTGCGTCGAGTTCGACCTGACCCCTTCGCAGGCCACGCTGCTCTGCGCAGTCAGGAACGAGCCGCGGCAGATGGCTGACCTCGCCGCGTCGTTGGGTATGACCAAGAACGCATTGAGCCAGCTGGTCGATCGCACCGCGCGGCGCGAGTTGGTCGGGCGGGCGAGCTCGGCGCAGGACCGACGGGTCGTCATGCTCAGTGTGACGCCCACGGGGAAGGTGCTCGCCGAGGCCGTTTACGCCGAGGTCGCCAAGCGCCTGCCCGAGATCGCGAGGAATCTCGACGCCGACGACCAGCGCGACTTTGAGCGCTTGGCCACCGCCATCGTGGACACCTCGGACCTCTCTTCGCCCACCTCGAACCAACCCATCACACCGTGAGGTCCCGCTGCACCCGCACCTTGACGTAGTTCATGGCGTGAACTAGTTTCGTTCATGCCATGAACTAGTGAAGGGTGGCAGCGATGAGCACACAGACGGCCGGCACGATCGCAGTCTTCGGCGCGACGGGGCAACAGGGCGGGGCGGTGGTCGACGCGCTGCTGGACCACAAGGCGCGGGTGCGGGCCTTGGTCCGCAACCCGCAGTCCGACCGGGCTCAGGCGCTGGCCGCCCGCGGCGTCGAGCTGGCGGCCATCCGGACCGACGACCCGGCGTCGCTGGCCGCCGCGCTGGCGACGGTCGAGGGGTTCTACTTCATGACCCCGGAGGCGAACAGCCTCGAAGAGGTCGAGGCGGAGATCCGCATCGGTACCGCGCTCGTCGACGCGGCGGTCGAGGCGGACGTCCCGCACGTCGTGTTCAACTCGGTCTTCGGAGCGGACCGGGAGTCGGGTGTGCCGCACCACGACTCGAAGCACTGGATCGAGGAGCACCTGAGGAAGTCCGGCCTGAGGGCCTCGATGGTTCGCGCGACCGCCTTCATGGAGAACTTCGCGAGCGTGATGGCACCGAGCCTGGAGCATGGGGAGATCGTGCTGAGGCTGCCGCTGCCGGAGGACGTCGCCCTGAAGATGATCTCGGTCAGGGACATCGGCCGGGTCGCCGCCGCGCTCCTGCTCGACACCGCGGAGGCGCCCGGCGGAGCCGTCGAGCTCGTCGGCGACGAGCTGACGGGCCCCCAGATCGCCGCGGCGTTCGGCGCGCGCGCCGGGCTCCCGGCACGGTACGAGGCCCTCCCGTTGAGCGTGCTTCCCACCGACCTCGACAAGGCGATGTTCCGCGAGTTCGCGAAGGCGGCGGAACCTTCGGACCTCGCGGTGGTGAGCTCGATCGAGCCGGCCACCCTGGACCTGGTTGAGTGGATCCGAGCTACCGGCTGGACCGCGCCCACGAACGTGGCTGGTTCCTGAGCCTCCGGCCGCGATGAACGCCGCGATCGTGCCCACGGTCTCGGCGCTCTGGGCACGGCAACGCATCCGCCAACGGTTGAAGTAGTCACGAAGCTCCCGGGACGTGCCCGAGGCCGGCACCGGCACACTGGTTGTCGAGAGGCCGCCGGTCGACGGCGAGGTGAAGATCCACGTCCAGGAGACCCCGGGCCGCCAACCAAAAGACCTCACCGACCACGCCCCGAGGCCGCCGCGCCGGCGTCTGGACCCGTATAAGGGATGGCCGGAACAGGCTTGACCGCGTCGGCCATCCGCAACGGTGCTCGGCGCCTCTCTGACCGCCGCTGCGGCCTTGTTCCCGTCTGACCACCAGAGGCGGATCGACTTCATTGACACATGGTCGGCTACCTCGAAGCTGTATCTCAACCGATCATGGAATGTGCGGGTCGAACAGGTTCCCCGCTGGGGTGATCTCCCCGTTGTGCGTGCATGAAGACAGGGCCTCTCGGTAGCTCGGGGATGCGATTCCGACCGAGCAGTACCGGGAGGCCCTGGTGACGTTGTTGTACGCGTCCGAGCCCGTCCGGTTCAACTCGGCTGCGCCGTCGTGTGATTGCCTCACGCACGTGTACGGCAACGCAGCCGATCGTCCCGACCGGGTGCGCCGGTATCCGTCGGACATGACGGACGCGGAGTGGGCGGCCATCCGACCGCTGCTGCCGGTGCCGGCCTGGCTGAAGGGCGCTGAAGGGCCGGGGCGGGCAGCCCGAGGGCTACTGCCATCGCCAGCTGCTGGACGCGGTCCGCTGCCTGGTCGCGGACGGGATCCCCTGGCGGGCGATGCCCGCGGACTTCCCTGACTGGGGCCGGGTTCACGCCTTCTTCCGCCGCTGGCGCGAGCGCGGGCTGATCACCGGGTTCCACGACCGGCTGCGCGGGAAGGCCCGTGAGCGCGAGGGCCGTGAGGCCGAGCCCACGGCGGGAATCATCGACGCACCGTCGGTGCGGGCCGCCGCGACGGTCCCGGCCGCCTCACGCGGCTACGACGGCGGGAAGGAGGTGACACACCCAGTGCACGGACTCTGCAGCAGCCGGCCGAGGACTGATGCTCCTCCACGGCGGCTTCGACGGCTCGCCCGGGACCACGGCAGCCATCGGCCACGAGGTCGTGGCCGCACTCGAAGCAGTCGGTCCTGGACTGACGCCGCCGCCTGGTCGGCCAGGGACCGACCATCGGAGAGGTCGGCTCAGTAGCTGAACCCCCCTGTACGAACACTGTTTCCCCGTTGTACGACTACTCCGTATCTGATGACGGAAGTTGTGCACGCGGCGGTGGCAGTGGTGGTGACAACGTTGTCCCGACGGGGCCCGAGCGTGCGCGTACATCGCGATGCTGGAGAGGTTCCGTGTCCATAAGACCCACAAGACCCACAAGACCTGTAAGGCCCACAAGATCCATAAGGCCCACAAGATCCACGCAAAGGACGAAGTTCACCGCCACCCTGCTCGCCGGCGCCCTCGCCCTGGCCGCCCTGACCGGCACCACCGCCACGGCCGTAGCCGCCCCGCAGGCGGCGCCCGGCGGCAAGGACTACACCGCCCTCGTCGACCCCTTCGTCTCCACCGCCGGTGACGACGGCAACGACCTCCCGGGTGCCCAGGCCCCGCACGGGCTCGCCAAGGTCAACCCGATGACCACGCCGAACCGCAACCACTCGGGGTACGACTACAACGAGGACCACATCGCCGGGTTCACCGCGACGAACCTCGACGGCGTCGGCGGCTCCGGCGGCGGTGGTGACCTGCTGGTCGTGCCGACCTCCGAGGAGTACGGCAGCCGCCCGGCCACCAGCAGCTACGCGCACGCCTACAGCCACGACGACGAGACCGCGACGCCCGGCTACTACCAGGTCGGCCTCGACGCCTCCGCCGGGACCATCGACGCCGAGATGACGGCGACGACGCGCACCGCGCTGGAGCGGTACCGCTTCCCCGCCGGGGCGAAGCCCCAACTGGTGCTGGACCTCGCCAACAACTTCACCAGCCGCACCCGCGCCACCCTGGACGCGACGGAGCAGGCGGACGGCACCACCGCCATCAGCGGCCTCATCGCCGGGTCGTTCAACGGCGCCTCGTACCGCATGTACTACCACGCCACCACCAACGTGCCGGTGACGTCCCTGAAGACCTGGGGCGGCGACGGCAAGCTCACCGACGCCACCGCGCAGGACGGCACCGACACCGGCGCCGTCCTCGGCTTCGACGCGGCCGACGGTGACGCCATCGAACTGCGCATCACCCTCTCGCCGGTCAGTGCCGAGCAGGCCGCCACCGACCAGGCCGACGAGGTCGGCGACCTCACCTTCGACCAGGCGCGGGAGCGGACGAAAGCGGAGTGGAACAGAACCCTCGGCACCGTCGCCGTACAGGCGTCGAGGACGGCCGACCCGGACTCCACGCTGACCAAGCAGTTCTACACGCACCTGTACCGCATGTACGCACTGCCGGTGAACGCCACCAGCACCAGCGGTACGTACCGGGGTGTCGACGGCGCGGTGCACAAGGCGAACGGGTTCACGTACTACGACTCCTGGTCGTCCTGGGACGACTTCCGCAAGTTCTCCGTCGAGGCGTACATCGACCCGGCCGCCTACCGGGACATGGTGCAGTCGGCCGTCATCCTCTTCGCCGACGCGCACACCGCCGGCAAGAGCCTCGGCAGCCTCACCCACTCGGTGCCGACCGTGCGCTGGGAGCGGCTGGCCGTCGTGATCGCCGACGCGCTGTCGAAGGGGTACGACGACTTCGACCGGCTCGACGAGGCGTATCCCGCGCTGAAGTCGTATGTCGGGTACTACACGGGCACGCAGCTGCGGCAGGGGTACATCGCGGAGGACCCCGGTACGACCGTGCAGCGCGGTTACGACCAGTGGGCGCTGGCCGTCATCGCCGACGCGCTCGGCAAGGACGAGGACGCGAAGAAGCTGCGTACCCAGTCGACGATGGCCATCGACAACCTCGTCAAGTCCGGCGCCTGGACCGCCGCCGACGGCACCGAGGTCGGGCTGCTGACCCCGCGCGAGGCCGACGGCGACTGGCAGAGCGTCGACCACGAGAAGTTCGAGGCGGCCAAGCTCTACCAGGGCACCCTGTGGCAGTACCACTGGTACGACGCCTACGACATGGACGGCCTGATCGAGGCGATGGGCGGCGAGAAGGCCGGCCGGGCCGCGATGCTGCACATGTTCGGTGAGGACTCCGACGCCGACGACGGCTCGACCATGCTGCACTCCAACGCCAACGAGATCGACCTGCAAGCCCCCTACCTCTTCAACTACGTCGGTGAGCCGAGCCTGACGCAGAAGTGGGTGCGGTCCATCTACACCAAGGAGACCTGGAACCGGTACATCGCCACCGGGTCGACGAACGAAGCGCCCAGCTCCGGCGGCGAGTTCACCCCGCCGGTCAAGACCAAGGTCTACGAACTCGCCCCGGACGGCTTCCTGCCGACCATGGACAACGACGCCGGGACCATGTCGACCATGTTCGTCGCCGCCGCGCTGGGACTGTTCCCGGTGACCGCCGGGTCGAGCCAGTTCCAGATCGGCAGCCCGTTCTTCGACTCCACGACGATCACCTACGGCAACGGCAGCACGTTCACCGTGAAGGCCGGCGGGGTGTCGGACAGCAACTACTACGTGCAGCGTGCCACGCTCAACGGCAAGCGGTTCGACAACACCTGGCTGGACTACTCGCAGATCATCGCCGGTGGGACCCTCGACTTCACCATGGGGGCCAAGCCGTCCTCCTGGGGTGCCAAGACCGACCCCGCCTACTCCCTGAGCACGAGCACCGACGACGGTGACGGCGGCACGAACGCCGGCAAGTCCGTCCTCTCCGCCCGCCCCGCCACCGTCGCCACCGCCGCCGACGGCACCGTCGACGACAGCGTGCGGCTCACCCTCTCCGGCAAGGCGGCCTTCGCCGCGCGCAAGGGCACCAGCCTCACCAGGACCGGCGCGGCGAGCGTCACCGGCCTGCCGGAGGGCGTGACGGCCGACCTCCGGGTCACCGGCTCGCGCACGGCGACGCTGAAGTTCAGCGGCTCCACCGACACCGACGTCCGGGTCGGTCTCACCTTCCGCGACGCGGCCTTCGCCCGCAAGGTGCCGGCCTCCTCCGTGACCGGCACCGGTGTCTCGGTGACCGATCCGCTGGTCGTCTCCGCCGCCGCCGTGCGGCGCGAGGCCCTCGGCACCCTGACGGACCAGGCGGCCCTGGTACGGAGCGGCAGCTACTCCGACGGCTCCTGGACCGTCTTCCGGACGGCCCTCGAACGCGCCCGGACCGTCCTCGCCGACACCGACTCCGTGACCGGCACGCTCATGGCCGCTCATGACACGCTCCAGTCGGCCATCGACGCGCTCACCCTCGACGAGGGCGGCTACGCCGTGCTCCAGGCCGAGGACCCGGACCAGAAGGAGGGGCCGAGTCTCGTCAGTGAGGCGTACTACTCGGACGGCGACCTCGGTGGTGTCACCGAGGGGTCGTGGGTGCGGTACATCGGCCTCGACTTCGGCGGGGTCGCCCCGCGCAGCCTCTCCGTCCGGTACGCCAACTCGCAGGCCACCAGCGCCAAACCGAGCAGCGTCGACATCCACGCCGGCGACGCCGACGGCCCCGTCGTCGCCACCGTCTCCCTCCCCGGCACCGGCGGCTGGCAGTACTACACCACCGTGCGGGCCGCCGTCACCGACCCGGACGCCCTGCTGGACGCGTCCGGTGTGACGTTCGTGTTCCACGCGCCCGCCGGGCAGCAGTGGGTGTCCAACTTCGACTGGTTCCAGTTCTCCCCGTACGACACCCCGTCCTCCGGCGGGACCACCACCCTCGCCACGCTGACCGCCCCGAACGCCACCGCCACCGGCGACGGTTCGCTGCCGCTGAAGCTCACCGGCGGCGTCTTCGAGAACGTCACCAACGGTGCCTGGGCGGAGTGGAAGGACACCGACCTCGGTGACGGCGCCGACACGGTGACCGTCAGCTACGACAAGCCGCAGTCCCGCGCGGCCTCCGACTCGCACATCGAACTGCACCTCGGTGCGAAGGACGGCGAGCGGAGCGTCGACATCCCGCTCGACCACACCGGCTCCGGCTGGGGCACCGTCGCCACCACCTCCGTACAGCTCGACCCGGACGTCTTCACCGGCGTCCAGGACGTGTACGCCACGTTCGTGTCGAGCACCCAGACCGACGCCCAGCCGTACGTCGCCAATGTCTACTCCCTCTCCCTCACCCGCAGCGCCGACGCGCCGGCCGTCCTCGACGCCACGGCGTGGCGGGCGAACAGCGGCGGCGGGCTGAAGAGCGAGACGGCCACCTGGAGCGACGCCGGTTCCGCCACCAGCCTCGGCGGCACCTACGACGGCGCCTGGCTGGACTACGGCGACATCGACTTCGGCAGCTCGTCCAAGAACACCGTCACCCTCACCTACGTCAACAACTCCGCCCGCTGCGGCACCGGTTCCGCCGTCCAGCTCTACCTGGACTCCTTCGACGCGGACAACCCCGGAACCCCGTACGCGACCGTCCCGCTCCCGGTCACCGGCAGCTCGTGGTCGTCGGGCGGCACGACCAGCCTCGCCCTGCCGAAGGCGGTCACCGGCCCGCACACCGTGTACCTGCGGCTTACCACGACCGCCGACTCCTCGCACCCGTACGTCGCCAACCTCGGCCGGCTCACCTTCAGCCACGTCGAGGCGCCCGCCGAGACGGACACCACCGCGCTCAGCAAGGCGATCGAGCAGTACGAGGGACTGGCCGGTGACGCCGACCGGTACGGCACCGTCGACTTCGGGGTGTACGAGCGCGAACTCGCCGCCGCCCGTGACCTGCTGGCCGCCGCCGACCAGGCGACCCAGCTGGAGGCCGACACCCGGACGCGGAGCCTGACCCTGGCCGCCAAGCAGCTCACCCCGCTGCCGCGACTGAAGCTGGAGGACCTGGTCACCACGGCGTCGGCGCTCACCGACGCCCGCTACACGGACACCACCTGGGAGGCATTCACCACCGCCCTCACCGCCGCCAGGTCCGCCCTCGCGGACGACGCGGCCACCGACGAGACCCTGACCACCCGCTACCAGGCCCTCGACCAGGCCGTCTCCGCGTTGAAGACGAAGCGCAAGACGGCACCGACCGCACCGGACGCGGTGTCCGCGACGGCGTCCGGCACCAGTGTGACGGTCACCTGGGCCGCGCCCGAGGACGACGGCGGCTCGGCCGTCACCGGCTACGAGATGACCCTCAGCGGCGGCCACCAGGTGCGGATCAAGGACCCGGAGACCCGGGCCACGACCTTCACCCAGCTGAAGTCCGGCACGTCGTACACGGCCCGCGTCCGCGCGCTGAACGCCGTCGGCGCCTCGGAGCGCAGCGCGGCGACCCAGCCCGTGGTCACCGGCGACAGCAAGCCCCAGGCGCCGACCGTCACGGCGGTGGTCACCGACGGCAAGCAGGTCCGGGTGAACTGGCGGCCGGCCGGTGACGGCGGACACCCGCTCATCGGCTACACCGTGACCCTGGACGACGGCACCACCGCCCGCGTCCCCGGCACGGCGGACACGGCCCTGCTCACCACCGGGGGCAAGGCGAAGACCCACACCGCCACGGTCACCGCGGTCACCCTGGCCGGTACGTCGGACGAACCCGGGGCGACGGCCACCGCGGCCTCGGGGGACCCCGCGGCCTACGAACCGTCCCCCTTCCCCGACGAGACCCTCGACGCGGCCTACCCCTCCGACTCCTGGCCGGCCACCGACGACGGGAGCGACTGGTTCAACAACCTCCTCAGCGGCATCGACGACCTCGGCACCGGCATCCTCGGCGCCGAGACCGCGACCGACGCGCTCACCGCGGAGAACGACGCGATCGCCGTACGCATCAACAACGCGGCGACCCAGGCCCAGGTCGACCGGGCCGAGGTGGACGCCGCGTCCAGCGGCACCGTCACGATGGCCGACGGCCTCGGCTCCCGGCTCGGCGAGATCTACCTGGACGCCCTGAAGAGCGGTGACCTGCCGAAGACGAACGCCCTGTTCGGCCGGGTCGCCAAGAGCCTCGACACCCACGACGCGGCGAAGGAGCACTACGACTACCCCCGCCCGTACGTGCGGCTCGGGTTCGTCGGGGACGGCGGGTACGTCTACGAGTCGCAGGACAGCGGCTACAGCGGACTGGCCGGCCAGGGCTCGTACCCCAGCGGCCACACCTACGGCGGCTACGAGGCCGGCACGATCCTCGCCACGCTGCTGCCCGAGCTGGCGCCGTCGATCCTCGCCCGTGCCTCGGAGTACGGGGACAACCGCATCGTCCTCGGCTTCCACTACCCGCTCGACGTCATGGGCGGCCGGATGACCGCGCAGGCCACCGTGGCCCACCGGTGGGCGGACCCCGAGTTCGAGAAGCTGCTGGCGCAGGCGCACACCGAGATGGAGAACGTGCTGCTGGCCCGGTGCGAGGCGAAGGGGTACGGCGACACGCTCACGGCCTGTGCGGGCGACCCGTACGCCGGGCTGAGCACGGCGCGGCACATCGACCTGTACACGCAGCGCCTGACGTACGGGTTCTCGCAGGTCGGCAAGGCCGGTCAGGCCCTTCAGGCGCCGTCCGACGCGGCGGCGCTGCTCACCACGGCCTTCCCGGACCTCACCGCCGAGCAGCGCACGCAGATCCTGGAGCAGACGGCGACGGACTCCGGCTACCCGCTCGACCTCACCGCCGAGGGCGGGGAGAGCTGGCAGCGGATCAACCTGGCGGCGGCGATGGCGGCGAACGTGGTCGTGAACGCCGACGGTTCGGTCACGGTGACGAACTTCTCGGACGCCACGCAGGCGAGTGTCGCCGACGCGTCGGCGATCACCGTCGGGGGCGTGGCGATCGACGGGTTCGACCCGGACGTCTCCACGTACGTCGTGGACCGGCCCAAGAACGGGAAGCTCCCGGCCGTCGGCGCCGTGACGGCGGCGTCCGGGGCGCGGGTGAAGGTCACCGCCGGCAGCTCCACCGTCTCCTCGTCCGCCCCCGGGTTCACCACCCGGACCCTCACGGTGACGTCGGCCAACGGAGCGGTGGTGCGCACCTACACGGTCGGTTTCCAGCGGACGGACCGCGACCACCGGTCGGCCGCGGCGGGCGGCGCCCACGGTGACACCGGCGGACGCGCCGGCACCGGCACCGGACTCTGGTCACCGGCCAGGGAGTGGGAGGGCGGCCTGAGCTGAGAGCCGGTCGGCGGCGACCCGCGGGCCCGGTCCGGCCTCTTCCGGCCGGGCCGGGCCCGCGCGTGTGGGGACGGGATCGGCATGGCGATGATCGCCAACTTAGCTTAGCCTAACCTTCATGAGCTCCAGCGAGCGTCCCAGCCGACGTGACCCGAGACTGTTCCGCGCCACGGTCGCATCGAGCACGCGCCTCACCCCGAACATGCAGCGGGTGACGGTCCGCGGCGACGACCTCCGCGCGTTCCCGTGGCGCGGCTACGACCACTGGTTCCGGCTGTTCTTCCGCTACCCGCACCAGGACCGCTTCCACGCGCCCGAGGTCCAGGCCGAGACCTGGTGGAAGCCGTACCTCGCGATGCCCGACGAGGTACGGCCCTACTGCGCCAACTACACCGTGGCCGACTTCCGCGCCGAGCCCGGCGAACTCGACATCGACGTCGTCGTGCACCGCGGCGCCGACGGACAGATCGAGGGCGGCGTCGCCGTCTGGGCGTGCGCGGTCGAGGCGGGCGAGGAGATGGCCCTGCTCGACCAGGGCCTCCTGTACGACGCGCCCGCCGACGCGAGGAGCGTGCTGCTGGTCGCCGACGAGAGCGGACTGCCGGCCGTCGCGGGCATCCTGCGGTCGCTGGCCGGCGACCCGGCGCCCCGCGCGGTCCGGGTGCTCCAGGAGGTGCCGACCGACGCCGACCGCCGTGACCTGACCGCCCCGCCCGGCACACGCGTCGACTGGATACCGCGCGCCGACCCGCACGCGGTCCCCGGCACGGCGGCGCTGGCCGCACTCCGTGCCCACGTCGACGTGGACCCGCACGGCTACGCCTTCGTCGTCGGCGAGCAACTGCTGGCGGCGGAGGGGCGCCGGCATCTGCACCGCGCCGGCCTGCCGAAGGACCGCATCACGTTCTCCGGCTTCTGGAAGAGCGACCGGCACGCCGGGAGCCGCTCCTAGGGGCGGTGCCGTCAGCGGGCCCCTCCTGGGCAGGAAGGGCCCGCGAACCCGTGTCAGCCGGCCGGCCGGCGCGCCGCCGCCTGGCCGAGGTGGGAGCTGAGCAGGTGGGAGTCGAGCAGCGCGATGTCCGCCGTACGATGCGCCCGCGCGTAACCGGTGAGCATGCGTTTGGTCAGGACCAGCGCTTCGGGGGAGCGCCGGGCGAAGGACCTCGTCCATCCGGCGATGGCGTGGTCGAGCTGGTCCAGGGGGGCCACCTTGTGCAGGAGGCCGATCCGCTGGGCCGTCGGGGCGTCGAAGACGTCGCAGGTGAGCATGAGTTCACGGATGCGTGAGCCGCCGACCTCCTGGATCAGCCGGCCCATCGCCCCGCCCCAGGCCGGCGGCAGCCCGAGCCCCACCTCCGGCATGCGGAACCGGCAGCTGTCCGCGCCGGCGCGCAGGTCGCAGTAGGCGGCGAGGGCCAGCCCGGCGCCGATCACCTTGCCGTGCAGCCGGGCGATGGTGACGGCGTGGCACTCCTCCAGGGCGCGGCACAGGCGCTGCGCCTTGTCGAGCAGGCGCCGCAGCCCGGCGTCGGTGGGGTCGTCGGCGAGGGCCGCCTGGTACTCGGTGCGGTCGGCGCCCGAGCAGAAGTCGTCGCCGGCGGAGGACAGGACGAGGGCGCGGATGTCGGGGCGGTCGTGGAGGCCGTCGAGCAGGGCGAGGAGATCGTCGACGACGGCGGTGCTGAGGGTGGGGTCCGTGCCGTGGGGATCGAGCAGGACGTGCAGGACGGGGCCGTCCTGCGTGACGTCGACGGCCTTGAAGCCGGTGACGGGGGAGAGAGCGGGTATGTGGTTCATGCGAGGGCGACATCCAGGCTCAGTAGGCGCCGGAAGACCACGCGCGGCGCCATCGGCGGGCGGCGCACGAGGGTGAGGCGGGGCAGACGGCGGACGAGGTGGCGGAGCAGGGTCTGGGCTTCCAGCCGGGCCAGCGGGGCGCCGAGGCAGTAGTGGATGCCGCCGCTGAAGCCGAGGTGCTGGGTGACGTTGCGGGAGGGGTCGAACCGTTCGGGGCCGGGGAACCGGGCCGGGTCGTGGTGGGCGGCGCCGACCATGAGGTGGACCATGTCGTCGGCGCGGACCTCGAAGCCGCCGAGTAAACCGTCCTTGGCGGCGACCCGGCTGATGACGTGGGTGGGCGGGTCGTAGCGCAGGGTCTCCTCCACGAAGGCGGGGACCAGGTCGGGGGAGCCGGCCAGCAGGTCCCACCGCTCGGGCCGCTCCACCAGGCGCAGCACCATGGCCGAGAGCAGCGTGGACGTGGTCTCCAGGGCCGCGAGCAGGACGAACAGGGCCAGGAAGTAGACGCCTTCGTCGGCCTTGTCCCGGTCCGCCTCCATCGCGTCCCAGGTCCGTATCCACCGGGAGACGGGGTCGTCGCCCAGATGGGTGCGCCGGTGCCGGATCAGGTCCAGGAAGTAGGCGCGCAGTTCCATCAGGGCGGTGTCGGAGCGGGCGAGCTGGCTGGCGGAGGGCAGCAGTTCCTGGGTGAAGACCTGCTCGTGGGTCAGGTCGCGCAGCCGGTCCCAGTCCGCGGCCGGCAGCGCCAGCCAGCTGCCTATGGTGGCGATCGGCAACTGCTCGCTCACCAGGGCCGAGAAGTCGGCCTCTCCCTCGCGCAGTCGCTCCGCGAGGGAGTCGAGCAGTCCATCGACGATGCCCTCCACGGTCCGGCCCAGTTCCTGGATGGTGGTCCGGTCGAAGGACCCGGCCGCGCGGCGCACCCGGGTGTGCTCCGGCGGGTTGAGCGCGGGCATGGTGTTGCTGATCTCCCGCGAGGAGGGCGCGCTCCAGCGGGTGCGTGGCCCCTGCCGGGCCCGCCACTCCTTGTCCGGCTCCAGCCAGTCGCCGTCGCGCAGCAGCGCGGCGCACAGGTCGTAGCCGGTGACGACGAATCCGCCCCAGGGCGCCGGGCTGACCTCGCCCAGGGACCGGAGCTTCTCGTAGAGGGGGAAGGGATCGGCCTGGCCCTGCGGGGTACGCAGGCGGGAGAAGAGAGCGACGGCGGTGCGACGATCGGTGGATGGGGTGGTGGCACTCCCCATGGCGGCAGCTCCTTTCTCAGCAGCAGCCGCCATGCATACCCTCAAGATGATCACTACATCCAATAACCCTCTGTTCTCACAGGGTTACTTACGTCACTCACATGTTCGCATCGCTCGTCCGCTCGCGTCACTCGCCCTTGATCCAGGAGACGAAGTTGCTGAAGAGGCCTCCCTTGCGCTGCGGGGCGGCGGGAGCGGCGGACCGGGTGGCGGCGGCGACGGCGCGCTGCGGCTGCGCGGAGGAGCGCTCCGTACGGTCGCCCGCCGGGCCCGCCGGGGCGGCGGCGTCGGAGGGCGCCGAGCGCGGCGTGAACTTCACCGGCAGGGTCACCAGGCAGCGGCTCCACGGCGCCGGGATCCACGGCAGGTCGTCGAAGGGCACCCGCATCTCGACGTCGGGCAGCCGGTTGAGCAGGGCCTCCACGGCGGTGACCGTCATCTGGAAGGCCGGGTCCTTGGCGGGGCAGGCGTGCGGCCCGGCACCGAAGGCCAGGTGCGCCTTGCTGAGCTGCTCGCGGTGGCGTTTCAGCTTCGGGTCCGTGTTGGCCGCCGCGAAGGAGATCAGGATCGGGTCGCCGGCCCGCAGGGTCCGGCCGGCCAGCTCCACGTCGTGGGTCGGGTAGTGCCCCGCGTAGTTGGCGATCGGCGCGTAGTCCCACAGCGTCTGCACGACCGCGTCCTCGACGGGCAGCCCGGACCGCCACTCCTCGCTGAGGTACAGCGCGGCGCTGGTGCCGATGGCCGCCGACAGGGGCGCGGTGCCGCCGGACAGCAGCGTGACGAGCTGGTGCAGCACCTCCTCGTCGGTCAGCTGGGCGGAGTGCCGCATCAGCTGGGTCGTCAGGTCCTCACCGGGCTGCCGGTGCTTGAGCGCGATCAGCTCGGTGAGCGCACCGGCCAGCACCTCGTCGGCGCCGGCCGTGCCGTCGAAGATGCCGCTGATGCCGACGATGACCCGGTCGCCGATCTCGGGCGGGCAGCCGAACAGGTCGCTGAAGACCAGCAGCGGCAGCGGCTGGGCGTAGTCGGCCATCAGGTCGGCCTGGCCGCGCGCCGTGGAACCGAAGCGGCTGATCAGGTAGTCGGCGGACTGCTGGGTCTGCCGTACGAACCGCATCTCGTCGATGGTGGCCAGACTGTCGGTGACCGCCCGCCGCAGCCGGGCGTGCGCCGCGCCGTCGCTGAACAGCGCGTTGGGCCGGTAGCCCATCATCGGCAGCGCCGGGCTGTCCTCGGGGACGCGGCCCTCGTTCAGCGCGTTCCAGCGGCGGGCGTCGCGGACGAACCACGCCGGGTTCTGGAGGAAGTACAGGGCCTCGTCGTAGCCGGTGACCAGCTCGACCTCGACGCCCGGCGCGATGTCGACGGGCGCGCTGGGACCGAGCGAGCGCAGGTGGTCGTAGTGCCGTTCGGGATCGGAGCCGAAGTCGTTGCCGAACAGCTGGGTGTTGCCGTGTGCGGGGCAGCCGGGGGGTATCTCGGGGGTGTTGGACTGCTGCATGCCGTGGCTCCTAGCCGAAGTGGGTCATGAGGTGTTCCACGAGGGCGATCAGCGCCTTCGCCGACGACTGGCTGTCGCGGACGTCGCACTCCACGACAGGGGTCTCCTCGGGGAGGTTGAGCGCCTCGCGGACCTCATCGAGCGGGTAGGCGGCGGTGTCGTCGAAGCGGTTGACACCGATGGCGTACGTCAGGCCGAACCGCTCGACCAGATCGAGGACCGCGAAGCTCTGGTCGAGCCGGGAGGGGTCGACGATGACCAGCGCGCCCAGCGCGCCCCGGGACAACGCCTCCCACATCTCCTTGAAACGCTCCTGGCCGGGCGTTCCGAAGAGATACAGGACGAGGGTGTTGCTGAGCGTACGCCTGCCGAAGTCCATCGCCACCGTGGTGGTGGTCTTGTCGGGCACGCCCGACAGATCGTCGAAGCCCTCACTGGCCTCGGTGATCGTCTCCTCGGTCTTCAGCGGCTCGATCTCGGAGATGCTGCCGATGTAGGTGGTCTTGCCCACGCCGAAGTGGCCCACCACGAGGACCTTCACCGAGTGGGAGACGTCCGGGTTGAGGTACTCGGGTGAGTGTGCGGCATCTGATGTGAGTGTCACGGGTCACGCTCCGAATTGGTTTCTCAGGCCGTCGAGCACAGCGCTGAGCAGTTCGCGGTCGACCCGTTCGGCGCGTGGGATGGGCTTTCGCACGAGGAGGAGACCGTCGTTGTCCAGTTGAGCCACCAGGATGCGCACGATCCCCAGCGGCAGCTGCGTGTGGGCGGACACCTCGGCCAGCGACAGGAAACCGTCGGCGACCAGGTCCGTGACCCTGCGCGCCTCCGGGGACAGCGCTCGGGTCGCGGTGGCCGGGGCGTTCTGCGCGGTCACCAGCGTGGTGTGCTCGTACTCGTGGTCCGGGGGCAGCGCACGCCCCTCGGTGATCACGAACAGTGGTACTAACGACCCGGTGAGTTCCGGTCCTTCGTCGGGTCCGTCATGCATCGCCGGACCTCCTCGCACCACTCGCGCCGCCCACGCCCAGCCTGGGCACGGCGTCGGCCAGCCGCGCGGTGAACCGGTCGATGTCGCAGTCGGGCGCCGCGGAGGCGGCCAGGAAGGCACCGTCCCCGGCCGCGATCAGGAAGATCCACCCGTGCTGGAACTCGATGACGGTCTGCCGCCACTGGAAGTCCGGGTCGCCCACGAACTGCGCCGTGGCCCGGCTGTAGGCCTGGATGCCGGTCATGGCCGCCGAGATGGTGTCGGCGAGGTCCTGGCCCATGCCGGAGGACGCCCCGCGGGGCAGCCCGTGCGAACCCAGCAGTACGGCGTGCCGGGCGCCCGGCACCTCGGCGATCACCTTGTCCAGCTCCGGCAGGACGAAGCCGGCCGGGGCGGCGCTCGCCGACAGCCGCGCGGCGCGCTGCTCCGCCTCGGCGGCGTTCTCCCCGTTCACCCTCGGCGGCGCCGTCAGGTTCTCGCCCAGCCGGGCGACCAGCCGGTGCATCCGGAAGGAGATCTGCTGGAGGTCGACGTCCGGGTCGGCGGCGGCGGCCAGGTACGCGCCCTGCCCCGCGCCGATCAGGAAGGCCCAGCCCTCGGTGAACTCGACGACGGTCTGGTTCCACCGCCGCTCGGCGGCGGCTCCGGCGAAGTGGGCGGTGGCCTTGCTCAGGGCCTGCATGCCGGACATGGCGGCGGAGATGGTCCGCACGTCCTTCTCGGCCAGGCCCTCTGTGGCACCGCGGGGAAGGCCGTCGGCGGACAGCACCACGGCGTGCCGCGCACCCGGCACGTTGTCCACGATGTCCCGGACCATCCACGACATGTCTTGGTTCACGCCTCTTCAGACCCTTCGGGCGTCGGTGCTGCGAGGTCCCGGCCGCGAAGCGTGCCGCGCTGGAGCCCGCCCAGACCGCGGCGGGGAGCCCTGATGGGAGTGATCGGGCCGTTGCCCTCGTTGCCCTGAACACTCTCGACCGGAGCCTGCCGGGCCCCCCGCTTCGGCAGGCCGTGCGCCGTACGAGCGGCGGGCTCGTCGGTGTCCTCGACGCGCCGGATTCTGCGTACGGGCGCCTCCTCGGTGGGCGGCGGTGTGATCTCCTCCATGGTCCACAGCTCCTCGGGCAGCAGGACGACGGCCCGGACACCGCCGTAGCGGGAGACGCCGGTGACATCCACCTTGAATCCGTAGTGGCGGGCGATCAGGCCGATCACCGGGAAACCGAACTTGGGCTGGGTCCCGAGCTGGGACAGCTGCGGGGGAGTGTCACCGGACAGCAGCGCGGTCGCCTTCTGGCGCTCCTCGTCGCTCATGCTGACACCGGCGTCGTCGATGATGATGCACAGGTTCTTCTGGACCTGCTGGAAGGTCACCTCGATCGGCGCGTCCGCCTGGGAGAAGCTGGCGGCGTTGTCGAGCAGTTCGGCGACCGCGAGGGCGACGGGCGCGACGGCGGAGGCCTTCAGCGCCATGCCGTTGTGCTGCATGACGGTGACCCGCGAGTAGTTGCGGATCTGGCCCTGGGCGCTGCGGACGACGTCGTAGACGCTGGCCGGCTGGGTACGGCGGCCCAGCGGAGCGCCGCACATGACCGCGATGCCCTGGGACTTGCGGGCCATCTGGGCGTTGGCGTGGTGGACCTCCAGCAGATCGGCGAGCACGGGGTGGCCGCCGTACTTCTGCTGGATGCCTTCGAGGATCATGGTGGCCTCGGCCGTGAGGCTCTGCAGCAGGCGCGCGGCGCCCTTCAGCACCACCTTGGTGTTCTCCTCCGCCGTCCGCTCGGCCTCGCGGATGGCGGCGTCCTGCTGGTTGAGGACCTGTCGCAGTTCGTTCTCGCTGCGGGCGAGGCTGCCCTGGACGTCACCCAGCTGTCGCTTGGATTCCGCCAGTTCGGCCTCCAGCCGCCGCTTTCTCGCTTGCAGGGCTCTGCTGCGGACGAACAGGACCGCGGCTGTGGCGGCGGCTACAGCCGCCACCGCAACCAGGCACCATATGAGCACGTCTCGATTCATAGAAACCTTCCCGGCGCGTGGCATGCAGGCATCTGCGGACAGGCCTCGGGGGATCCGCGTGACATCCGCTGGGAGCTGCATCACCGCTGTCGCGCGATGCGCAGGCCGACCTCGGATCAGCACCTAAGCCGAGTGGATCAAGGTCGTGAACGCCGGAAGGCTATCACCGCGCGCCACCTTGAAAAGCGGCGCCCTCTATGCCCAAAAAGGCGGCAACGCGTCGGTCACGCGGGATTGTTGCGACGCGATCCGGCCACGGAGTGGCCGATTATCACCGCTTTGGCAACACGCCTCGCGCGCGGGTCATGAATCTTCACAGAAAGGACATGAGGGCCCCGGCAACAGCCGTCCGTGGTACGCCTTTTGACGCCAAGTGAGCCGATTTGGACACGGCGCTGCCGACTGGAGCGCATATGCCGCAGGAAAATCGGCTCCGGAACAGCGGTCCGCCGGGGCAGGCGCTCAGATCTGCGAGCCACCGCCGTCCACGGCGAGTTCGGCTCCGGTGGTGAAGGTCGCCTCGAAGGCGAGGAACAGCACGGCCCTGGCGACCTCCTCGGGACGGCCCACCCGCCCCATCGGGTTCTCCGCGGCCATCCCCGCCTTCATCTGCTCCGCGGCCTCCCTCGGCATCGACTTCAGCAGGATCCCGGAGTCGATCGGGCCGGGGCTGACCGCGTTGACGCGGACCTTCCGGGGGAGCAGCTCCCGGGCCAGGCTGCGGGTCATCGACCGCACCGCCGCCTTGCCGGCCGCGTAGGCACTGAGCGCGGGAATGCCCAGGACGTTGACGACGGAGGTGGTGAACACCACGCCGCTGCCCTCGGCCAGCAGCGGGGCGAGCTTCTGCACCGTGAAGTACGGCCCCTTGGCGTTGATCGCCATCAGCTGGTCGAAGAGTTCCTCGCCGGTCTCCTCGAACGGGGCGAAGCCGTTGATCCCGGCGTTGGCGAACAGCGCGTCCACCGTGCCGAACTCGGCCTTCACCCGGTCGGCCAGCGCGTCGATCTCAGCCAGTTCCCCCGCGTCGCTGCGGACCGCGACCGCGTTGCCGCCGAGCCGCTCGGCGGCGGCGTCCAGGGCGTCCTGGCCGCGGCCGGTGATCAGCACCCGCGCCCCTTCATCCACCAGCAATCGCGCGGTGACCAGCCCGAAACCGGTGCTGCCACCGGTGATCACGACCTTCTTGCCCTCGTACTTGCCCATGACCAGGACACACTCCTCTTGCGAATACGGGTCGGGTTGGACGGTCGGCGGGCCCGCCGGACACCGTCGAGTCAACCTCCGCCCTCGCCCGGGCGTCCAAGTCCTCTTCCGCACCCCGTCATGCGCCGGCGGTATGACGTACGGACGTAAGGTGGGGGGCATGGCCGACAACGCCCCGCCCGTGGACCCGGACCTGGACCTGAGGCTGGTCCGGTACTTCACCGTCGTCGCCGAGCACCTGAACTACGCCCGCGCGGCCGAGGCCCTGCGCGTCGCCCAGCCCTCCCTCAGCCGCCAGATCCAGCGGCTGGAGAAGGCCCTCGGGGTACGCCTGCTGGAGCGCAGCACCCAGGGCAGCACGCTCACCGCGGCCGGCGCCGCCTTCCTCCCCCGGGCCCAGGAACTGCTGTACGCCGCCCGGCAGGCCACGCTGGCCGCCCACTCCGCCGCCCCGCAGCACACGATCACCGTCGGCTACGTCGAGGACCTCGTCATCACCCCGGCCGTCCGGGACCTGCGGCGCCGCCGGCCCGACGCCCACGTCCGCACCCTGCACCTGGACTGGGACGAGGCCCGCGCCCTGCCCGAGGGCCGGGTCGACGTGGTCGTCGTCCGCACGCCGCTGCCGATCCCGGCCGACGGCCTGGAGACGACCGTCCTCTACGCGGAACCCCGGGCCCTCCTCGTACCCGCGTCGCACCGCCTCGCCGGCAAGGAGTCCGTCACCCCGGACGACTTCGCCGGTGAACCGCTGGTCGCCTGCGCCGGCATGGCCTCGGCGTGGACCGGCTTCTGGCGCCTGGAACCCCGCCCGGACGGCGCCCCGGCCCCGCTCGGCCCCCTGCTCGTCGACACCTTCGAGGACAAGCTCGAAGCGGTGGCCGACGGCCGCGCCGTCGCCCTCATCCCGTCCGGCGACCGCCGCAGCGCCCTCCGCGACGACCTGGCCACCGTGCCGGTGGAGGGCGTCGAGCCCTGCGAGGTGGTGGTCGCGAGCCGCCGGGGCGAGACCAACCGACTGGTCGCGGACTTCCGGGAGTCGGCGAGGAGACTGCTCGTCGGGGACGCGGACGCGGGCGCGGACGCGGGCGAGGGCGAGGGCGCGGGCGCTTCCTGAGTACGTCGGTCAGGCGGCCCGCAGGCGGACCGCAGCCGAACCGAACCGCCTAGGGCCTGTCGTTTGGATCACGCCGCAGACGCGGGGTCTGGCACGCGCATCTGCGGCGTTGTCGTCACTCGCCGAC